>JACRET010000034.1 GCA_016218105.1 Deltaproteobacteria bacterium | reverse complement strand
GCCTTTGCAGGCCGGGGCTTTTGTTTTTCCATAATAAGAGTCTTTACGCCAGATCCAATATGCTTATCCTGCTCGCAACTGACTGGGCTATCGTAACGAACGCCTGAGAGTGGGTCGATTCCGGAGCTGATTCGACGATAGGGTTGCCGGAATCTCCGCCCGCCCTTATTTCCATGTCGATAGGGATCTTCCCAAGGAACGGTACCTGATACCTGTCACTGGTCTTTTCCCCGCCTCCGTGGCTGAATATCTCCGACTTCTCATTGCAGTGCGGGCATATGAAGAAGCTCATGTTCTCGATTATGCCGAGCACGGGCACCTTGACCTCATGGAACATCTTTATCGCGCGCCTCGCGTCTATCAACGCGACGTCCTGCGGCGTCGTCACTATCACTGCCCCGGTAAGCGGGATCGTTTGCACAAGCGTAAGCTGGACGTCACCGGTTCCCGGAGGAAGGTCGATCACGAGGTAATCGAGCTCACCCCATTCAACCCCCATGAGGAACTGCTTGACGAGCTGCATTATAAGGGGCCCCCTCCATATGAGAGGCGTCTCCTCATCGAGCATGAAGCCGACGGATACGAGTTTCATGCCGAATTTTTCCAGCGGAACCAGCTTCTCCTCCTGCGTTGCCTGAAGCGGCTCGTGCAGGCCGAGCATCGTCGGCAGGCTTGGGCCGTAGATATCCGTATCGAGCAGCCCTACCTTCGCCCCGCTCCTGGCCAGCGCCAGCGCAAGGTTTACCGCGACCGTTGATTTGCCGACCCCGCCCTTGCCGCTCGCGACGGCTATCGTGTTCTTGACCCCCGGAATAGGCGCCTTGTCCGGGAGCTTCTTTGACTGCGGCACTTCGGCCCCTGTCGTTATTATAACCTCGTTTACGCCGGGTATCGCCTTGACAGCGTTTATGGAATTGGTCTCAAGCTCTTTCTTTAACGGGCAAGCCATTGTCGTGAGCATGAGATTGAACTTGACGTTCGCGCCCTCGACCCTGATATCCCTTATCATGTTGAGGGTAACGAGGTCTTTGCCGAGTTCCGGGTCCATTACGGTTCTTAAAGCATCGAGGACCGCCGCCTCTGTTATCTGTATCGTCTTGGTCACTTAAGACCTCCTTTGGGAGGATGCTGAAAAAGCCCATTCAGAGAGTTGTCTTAGCCGTTCGTCATGAGGCGTAGCCGAGACTTCGCCCCATTCTTCGCTATAGACGCCTTGCATCCTGGATTTTTTGCAGCCTGAATATGCATAGCGAGCGCATTCCCCGCAGTCTTCTGCGGGGTCAAGCGAGCGAATAGAAATTGTTTCCTTACATATCGAAGATTCCCCGCGGCCTGCCGCGGGGAGCTTCAATAAACTTCCGTGGAGTTTACCGCGCCGCCGCTTCGTTAAGCGCCTTCATAAGGTCGTCTATCGGGGCTCCGTCGCGCGCCGCCGCCGCTTCTATGGAAACCGCGCCGCCGCAGCAGGAGTCTATCTTGAACTGAGTGAAGACCCCGATTGTTTTGGGATATAGTTTTATGCAGTCATTGACTACGAGTTCTTTTGTGAGCGCCATTTTATTTGCCTTTTTGTCCCTTTTTTATCGCCGCGTTAAGCTCCTTTAAAACCAGGCCGGCATCGACATTATGCATCATTGAGCCGAACGCGATGTCTTCGTTGTTTGCGCCGGGGCAGGTGTAGCACCCGTCTCCGAAAAACTTCTTGAAGACGGCAATAGTAGAGGGATGCTTTTCTATCACCTCTCCTATGATCATGTCTTTATCTATCGTATCATCCATACGCGGCCAAAAGATTACTTTTTAACAGGCGCGGGCTTGGGCGGAGCCGGTGCCGCTTTTATCGTGAGGAGCATATTAATCACGAAGAAGACGATCGAAGCGGACTCAAGAAGCGAGAATACGAGCAGAACCGTGGAATCTCCCGATGAATTCCTTACACCCCAGCCTATCGCCATGCCGACAAGGCCGATATTGGCAAGCCATAACTGCCAGTAGGAGAGCTTGTCGCTCCAAAGCGGCCTGCCACTGAACCTGGGGAGTATGTGATAACCTACGCCGTAGACCATCATCGACATCCAGCCAAGGAGATTAAAGTGCACATGAATAGGCATGTACGGATAAACAGGGCCGGCAACACTCATATGTATGCCTAGCAGGATCGCGAGAAGGAAATAAATCATCGCGCATCTTATAAACCAGACTGTAATACTGCTCATTAAACTCCTCCAAAAATTTTTATAAATGTATGCTTATTCGCCTACGTAAGCCTGTTGCAGCTTATACACGCCTCGCGCAGGCTTTTAACAGGCCGCTGAAAAAGTCCACCTGCTTCGTTGTCAGCGTCACTCGTCACTGCGGCGTACAGACAAAGTACGCCTCATTCCTAGCTTCTCGACGCCTTGCAGCTGAAGCTTTTTGAGCAGCCCGAACAAATTACGGGTTTTTCAGCTAGGCTGAGCCTCTGTCGGGAGGGGCTGGCAGACGTCCATTGGACAGACTTCAGCGCACGCGCCGCACTCTGTGCAGAGCTTGGCGTCTATTATGAATGGGCTGCCTTCCGTTATAGCCCCTTCAGGGCATTCAGGGAGGCATACGCCGCAAGAGATGCATTCGCCAAGTATGTGAAAAGCCATAAAACCTGCCTTTATCTCAAGGGTGTGTATTCGACCGTATCGTAAGCATTTCAAACGCTTTGATCGAACGGTACTTTTACGCACCTGTATTAATCGGGCCCCGGAACCTCCCAGGGCCCTTAAACCAGGTTCAAAGAATCTATTTTATATGGAAAGAACCTGTTTTACTTCAGGAACCCTTTCCTTGATAGCCCTTTCGACTCCCATCGCAAGGGTTATCTGAGCGCTTGGACATCCCGAACATGCGCCCTGAAGCTGAACACGTACAATACCCTGCGCTTCGTCGATATCTACCAGTTCCACATCTCCGCCATCGGCCTGAAGAGCGGGCCTGATACCGTTAAGAGCGTCTTCTATTCTTTCCCTCAGCATTTATCTGCCTCCATAATATATTAATAACAATATATTATATAATGACTATAATGACCTTTCAAGCAATAATAAATGATTTCCGTCATGTTATTAACCCTTGTTTTGGTTTATTAATTAGTAACCTGCACAAGAGGGGGTGGCCGGGCAGACCCTTGTGCCGGCCTGCGACATGGAGGCTTTTCTGGTAGATTTACTTAACTTTAACTTAATAAATATATGAATACAGCGCCAAATAAAGGGACGGACAGGCTAATATACGGCTGGCTGCTATTATCGGTGTTTTCACTGGTTTTTGCCGGGATATTCGCGCTTATGGTAGCCCTTGCGAGAACCCCTGTAATAGAGAATATGCTTCCGCTCGGTAGAGATTACATATATGTCGCCCTCGTCGGGCACGTAGTCCTGGCGGTAGTCATATGGTTTCTCGCTTTTGAGGGCTTTCTCTGGGTATATACGAGCACAGTCAAGCTCGCTCAGAGAGAATTCAGCCCGGCCATCGGGTGGGCCTCATTGACCCTTTCCGTCGCCGGAATGGTCTTGATAGTCTTTGCCGCGATCTTCGGCCTGGGGACCGCCGAGCTTGCGAATTATGTGCCTGTCCTCCTTACGCCTGTATTTTATGCCGGGTTGATACTCTTTGCCCTGGGTATCAGCCTGAACCTTATCAATACCTTCCTTACGGTAATAAAGGCCGTAAGGAATGGCAAAAAGCTCCCGGTAATAACCATAGGCATGCTTACCGCGGGGGCGGCGGTATTTGTGGCCTTTGTGTGCTTCGCGCTCTCAGGGTACTTCCAGCTCTCTACGGGCAAGATATTCCTGGACTTCGAGAGGCTGTTCTGGGGCGGCGGCCACATACTCCAGTTCGCCAATACCATATCGATGGTAACGGTATGGGTATATCTGTCGGTTCTGATACTCAAGTCCGAGCCAGTGGGCGGGAAGACCGCCGCGGCGCTGTATGGCTTTTACCTTGTTTTCATACTCCCCGCGCCTTTTATATATTTTATATTCGACACATCGACCCAGGCGTATAAAGACAGCTTTACCACCCTCATGAGATGGGGGCTGGGGCCTTCTACCACGATATTTATGCTGGTGCTCGGAGGGGGCATATTTGCAAAGGGAAAAAGGCCCTGGAAAAATCCCGGATTTTCGTCCCTTGTGCTGTCGATCTCAGTATTTATCCTGGGCGGGCTTATCGCCCTTGAAATGAGCGGTGTGAATACAAAGATCCCCGCCCATTACCACTGCGTAATAGGGGCGGTGACGATCGCGTTCATGGGGCTCTTTTACGAGCTGATGCCGCTCCTTGGAAGGACGCTTTGGAGCAAGAAAATGGCTGCCGTACAGCCGTATCTGTATACGCTGGGCATAGTGCTCTTTGCGGTAGGGCTCTACCTCGCCGGGTCGCACGGGGTGGCGAGAAAGACTTACGGGAGCGAGCAGAATCTGAATAATATGGGTAAACTTATCGGCATGTCCATAATGGGCATCGGCGGACTTGTGGCCATCAGCGGCGGTATAACCTTTGTCCTTAACGCCCTGATTACGCTCCTGGGCAGGGAAAAGACATCCGGGTCTCTGGCCGCGCAGGAGATGCGCGTCTGACCGCCGCATAGAGTTTTTTAAAGTTATAGACGAAGAAGAGACGCCCTGGTCAAAAGCCGGGGGGTAATCTGTTTTACAAATGGGGGTCCCATGGGGATAAGAAGCATCCTGCCGTTATTCAAACTCCGTATCTGCAGCCTGATTACGTTCAGCGCGATAGTAGGCCTTATAGCGGCGGAGTCCTTCTCGTTCGGGAAGATGGCATTTCTGATAATAGCCACGATGCTCGCGTCAGCCTCGGCGAGCGCGTTCAATCATTACTTTGACAGTGACATAGACTCGGTAATGAGCCGCACGAGGAAAAGACCGCTCCCGGCCGGAGGGCTTATCGCGTCAAGGACGGTACTCCTTATAGCCATAGCCCTTTTCCTCTTGTCGCTTCTGGTATCATTCAACACGTTAAACCCGATGGTGGCGCTCCATCTTGCACTTGGGGCATTTGTATACGCGATAATATATACGGTTTGGCTCAAGAGGCGGAGCTGGATGAACATCATAATAGGCGGGCTCGCCGGGAGCTTCGCCGTGCTTGCCGGCGGCGCTTCGGTAAACCCGGAATTCTGCCTCCTTCCCGTGCTCCTGGCCGTAGTAATGTTTTTCTGGACGCCCTCTCACTTCTGGAGCTTCGCAATCTTTCATAAGGAAGAATATGAAAAGGCGGGGGTGCCCATGCTTCCGGTTGTAATAGGGGATGGGAAGACCGCGCTTTATATACTCATCAATACGGTGTTGCTGGTCGTTTCCTCGCTTGTGCCGTTTTTCATGGGTTACAGCGGATGGATATACCTCGTTGCCGCTATCGCGGTAGGGGTGTACTTCATATTCTGGAATATAAAGCTTCTAAGAAATCCGGCGAAGGATATAGCGTGGAAAAACTTCAAGATTTCCATGATGTATTTAGGAGTTCTGTTTACCGCGGTGATTGTCGATACGGCCGTAAAAGGGGTTATGTAATCCGTCTGAATTCCCTGCAAAAAGGTCATAAAAGTACTTGACAAGGCAGGTTTTTGATTGTACTCTTTGAATTCAAATTCTTTAAAACAAAGGAGGATGTCAATGCGGAAATTATTAGGAATTGGTGTACTTGCTTTAGGCGTAGCTTTCTCAGGTTCAGCTTTCGCAGCTGATGGCGCAGCTATCTTCAAGGCGAAATGCGCGGCCTGCCACGGTGCAGACGGTCAGGGCACGGCAATGGCCCCGGCATTCAAGGGCAATGCGTTCATAAAGGACAGCAAGGAAGACGCAATCTCCACCGTAATCACCACCGGCCGTGACGGCGCCGCCAAGAAGTACAAGCAGTTCGCTATCGGCATGCCGAAGCAGAGCCTCGCTGGTGATGATCTTAAGGCAGTTGTCGCCCACCTCAAGTCATTAGCCGCGAAGTAATTTTTCCTCCAAAAGGAAGTCTTCAGAAAAAGCCCGGTTAATCCCGGGCTTTTTTTTTAGATAAGGGCGGCTTAAGGTGAGGATCACTGCGGGGAGTTGCCCCGCCAATTATCCCGGCTATACTTTTAATATGGGTGGTAGAAGATCGGCTTATTTTTTTAGTATTTTTCGTGCAAGACGATATTGACAAGAAAACCGAAATAGTTGATAATAATAGGCGTTTTATCGAGGTCTGTTTTACCTTCTCCAAACAAAATCCTTTCTAAAAATTATCGGGTCTCAGATCAGTAGCTGCATGATTGTCCGCCGGGAAATTTTTTTCTCCGGCCAAGTAGTCTTTGATGTTTTTATATCTCAAGTCCAAGTGAATCCGGAGGTGTTAAGTTGGCTGGCAGAACCATCTACGTAGGCATTGATATCGGCTCGGTAAGCGCTAATACGGTAGTCCTTGATGAAAATAAAAATCTCCTTGAAGAGCATTATACCCGCACAAAAGGAGAACCCCTCGAGACTTCTTACGCGGTACTTAAGGAAGTAATAGAACGCTACGGCCAGGGCTCGATAAAGCTCCTCGCCGCCACAGGCTCAGGCGGGAAGCTCATAACGCCTCTCCTTGGCGCGGGCTTTACGAACGAAGTCATAGCTCAGGCAAAGGCGACCGAGGTCTTCCACCCGGAGGCAAAAACAGTAATAGAGATGGGCGGGCAGGACGCCAAGCTCATCTTCCTCGCGCCTGATGGGGATTCGGGAAAGCTGCGGATAGCGGATTTCCAGATGAATTCGGTCTGCGCCGCGGGCACCGGATCGTTCCTCGACCAGCAGGCCTACAGGTTGGGCCTGACGATAGAAGAATTCGGCCATCTCGCCTTAAAGAGCAAAAACCCGCCAAGGGTCGCCGGACGCTGCAGCGTCTTCGCCAAGAGCGATATGATACACCTGCAGCAGATAGCTACACCCGACTATGATATCGTGGCCGGGCTTTGCTACGCCGTGGCGCGCAACTTCAAGGCTACGATAGGCAAGGGCAAGGAATTCGTAGCCCCCATAGCGTTCCAGGGCGGCGTGGCGGCGAACCTCGGAGTGAGGAAGGCTTTTAAAGACGTCCTCGAGCTCTCAGACAGGGACTATATAATCCCCGCGCATTACGCGTCAATGGGCGCGATCGGCGCTATCTATACCTGCCTTGAGCTCGGTAAAGGGATAGGGAAGTTCAAGGGCATTGACGAACTTCAGAAATACATCCATTCAGGCAGGAAAAATGAGAGATCGCTTGAAAAACTGGCCCGTCCTGAAGGCCATCCCTCACAGAGAAAGAGCACGGTAGGCTATCCACTGAGCAAAGAAAAGAAGGTAGACTGCTATCTCGGAGTAGACGTCGGCTCCACTTCCACGAACGTCATCCTTATAGATAAAGACCTCAAGCTTGTGACCAAAAGGTATCTCGCTACCGCCGGGCGTCCGCTTGAGGCGGTGCGCAAGGGACTCAGGGAGGTCGATGAGGAGTGCGGTGACGCGGTAAATGTAATAGGCGTCGGCACGACTGGGTCCGGCAGATATCTATCCGGAGACTTTATCGGGGCGGACATAGTCCGTAACGAAATAACGGCGCAGGCCATAGCCGCCGCATCCATAGACGCCGGCGTCGATACAATATTCGAAATCGGCGGCCAGGACTCGAAGTATATAGCTCTTAAAGACGGCGTAGTCGTGGACTTTGAAATGAACAAGGTCTGCGCCGCGGGCACCGGATCGTTCCTTGAAGAGCAGGCGGAAAGGCTCGGCATAAGCATCAAAGGAGAGTTCAGCGAGCTGGCCCTTGGATGTTCGGCCCCTCCTCCGATGGGAGAGAGGTGCACGGTCTTCATCGAATCCGACATGGTGCACTTCCAGCAGAGGGGTGTTGAGAAGGACGGGCTTGTAGCCGGACTTTCCTATTCCATAGTGCAGAACTACCTTAACAGGGTCGTCGGCGACAGGAGGATCGGCAACAGGATATTCTTCCAGGGCGGAACCGCCGCAAACCTCGGCGTAGTATCCGCTTTCGAAAAGGTGACCGGCAAAAAGATAACGGTTCCCGAGCACCACGACGTTACGGGCGCAATCGGAGCGGCCATACTGGCCCTTCGGGAAATGACCCCCGGCGCCAAAACAAGATTTAAAGGCTTTGACCTCAGCAAAAAGAAGTACGAGCTCCAGTCATTCGAATGCAGGGACTGCTCCAATATATGCGAAGTCAGAAAAGTCGTTATGGAGGGCGAGGCCCCTCTTTATTACGGCGGCAGATGCGAGAAGTACGACGTAAAGAGAGAGGACAATAAGAACGCGCACCTCCCGGACCTCTTTAAGGACAGGGAAAAGATACTCTACGGTACATATACCGGAAAGCTGGCGTCCAAGGATGCTCCCGTCATCGGCATACCGAGAATGCTCTTCATGCACGAGATGTATCCGTTCTGGAAGGCGTTCTTCGACAACATGGGCTTCAGGGTACAGCTCTCGTCTCCCACGAACAGGGACATTATCAAGAACGGGCTTGAGAAGATAGTCACGGAGACCTGCTTCCCCGTAAAGGTGGCGCATGGCCACGTAAACGAGCTTATCGAGAAGGGCGTCAAGAAGATATTCCTCCCCAGCATCATCAACTTAAGGCCGGCCAAGCCGGGCCAGATATTTACCGTGTTATGCCCCTACGTGCAGACCATACCGTATCTCACGCAGTCGGCATTCAACTTCAAGGCCGCCGGCGTGGAAGTACTGACCCCGGTGATCCACTTCAACCAGCGCGAGAGCAGCACTAAAAAGGAATTCCACGCGCTTGGAAAGATGCTCGGCAAGGATAAAGCCACTACGGAGAAGGCTCTCGCCGCGGCTTTTGCCGCATGGGACGAGTTTGGAAAGAAGCTTCAGGCGCGCGGCAAAGAGGTCATAGACGGCCTGAAAAAAGAGGATACCGCGCTTGTAATCGTAGGCAGGTCGTACAACACGGCTGACTCGGGGATAAACCTTGAGCTGCCGCAGAAACTTCGCGAGATGGGCACCATTGCGATCCCCTACGACATGCTGCCGTTGGACGACGCGATAGACGAGGCGCTGGCGGAGGATATGTACTGGAAGAGCGGGCAGCGGATCCTGGCTGTCGCGAAGCTGATAAGGCAGGATGAGCGGCTCTTCTCGGTCTATATCACGAACTTCGGCTGCGGGCCTGATTCGCTGATAACGCACTTCTACAAAGACCAGGCGGCCGGCAAGCCTTTCCTTCAGCTTGAGATAGACGAGCACTCGGCCGATGCAGGCGCCATCACAAGATGCGAGGCCTTCCTCGACAGCATCAAAAATATCAAGGGCAAGCTCAAGATCGAGGAAAAAAAGATCGAGGTGCTCAAGAGGACGAACCTCAAGAAAAAGATATATCTCCCTTACATGGCCGACGGCGCTTACGCCATAGCGGCCGGGTTCCAGGCATGCGGCATCGACGCGGAAGTGATGGACATGCCCGATGAGGAATCCCTTAAATGGGGCAGGCGTTATACGTCCGGCAGGGAATGCTACCCGTGCATCATCACCACAGGCGACATGGTAAAGAAGGTTAAGGACAAGGACTTCGACCCTGAGAGGAGCGCGTTCTTCATGCCCTCCGGCAGCGGCCCTTGCAGGTTCGGCCAGTACAACCGCTACCAGCGCCTCGTGCTCGACGAGCTTAATTACAAAAACGTCCCGGTATTCGCGCCGGACCAGGACGGCAACTTCTACAAAGAGCTTGGCTCTATCGGCGGAAACTTCGAGAGGCTCGCGTGGTGGGGCATCCTTGCCGTAGACCTCCTGCACAAGAGGCTTTTAGAGATCAGGCCCTATGAAAAGAACCCCGGAGAAAGCGATAAGGTCTATTGGGAGAGCGTACACAGCGTTTGCGACGCCGTAAAGAGGAGAAAGTTCCCTGAAAAAGAGCTTAAGGCCGCAAAAGAGGCCTTCAAGAAAATCCCCGCGTATGCCCCGGAAGGAAAGCCCATAATCGGGCTCGTCGGTGAAATATACGTAAGGAGCAACCGTTTCAGCAACGAAGACCTCTTGAGAAAGCTTGAGAACCTGGGTGCGGAGGTGCGCATGCCCACGATATCCGAGTGGATATTCTACACGAACTTCTGCTCCAAGAGAAAAAACTGGGAGCGGAAGCACTGGGGCGACTTCTTCAGGACCAAGATGAACGACTTCTTCCAGCATAAGGACGAGAAGAAGATGGAGAACATCCTTAACGGCGATTTAAGGGGCGGTCATGAGACGAGCGTTGAGGAGATCATGAAGTACGCCGAAGGCTACATACATGATTCTTTCGAGGGCGAGGCGATCCTGAGTGTCGGCAAGGCGCTCGAATACATCGGCAAGGGCGCGCACGGCATAGTAAACGCCATGCCCTTCACCTGTATGCCTGGGACGGTAGTCAATGCCATCCTGAAGAGGCTGAGGGAAGAGAATAAGAACATCCCCTACCTCAATATGGTTTACGAGGGGATCGAGGACTCAAACTCAATGACACGCATGGAAGCCTTTGTCCATCAGGCAAGGGAATTCATGCAGAGGTCTTAGGTTTTCAGCTCGGGACCGGGCCGCACAAAAAGATGGGAATAGAGATCATAGCGCTGCTGGGCCTCCTGGTAATCGCGGTCGCGGGACTGGGAGGCATCCTCTTTTTTTATATGATCAGAAGGAGGCAGGAGGGCAGGGCAACGCAGGCGGAGTATGCTTCTTTAAGGTCAGAGCTGCAGAACTCCCTTTCTTCAAACCTCAAACTGGTAACGGCACAGCTCGCGAACGTTACGAGCCAGGTCAACGGCCAGCTGTCCACTGTCACTCTCCAGCTTCAAAACTCGACGGGCCAGATCAACTCCCGGATGGACAACGCCACAAGGGCGGTGGGGGAGGTGAGGCAGGGCCTCGGAGAGCTTTCCAAAGCCACAGAGCGTCTCTTCGAGATAGGAAAAGACATATCGAGCCTTCAGGAGATACTGCGGGCGCCGAAACTAAGGGGCGGGCTCGGGGAGTTCTTTCTTGGCGATCTGCTCGCTCAATGCCTGCCTTCAGCCCACTACAGCCTGCAGCATGCTTTCAGGAACGGGAAGATCGTGGACGCGGTAATACGGCTCAATGACGGCCTTGTGCCGATAGATTCCAAATTCCCCCTGGAGAACTTCAGGAGGATGCTTGAAGGCCCCACGGAGGAGGCGAAGAAGGCGGCGAAAAGAAAATTCGCCGGCGACTGTAAAAAGCACATAGACGCCATCGCATCTTCTTACATACTGCCCGGGGAGGGCACCTTCAACTTCGCCCTTATGTATATACCGGCGGAAAACGTATACTACGAGACTATAATCAAGGACGACGAGGGGGATGAAAAACTCATCCTCGGATATGCCTTTTCAAAACGGGTGATCCCGGTCTCTCCGAACAGCTTCTATGCCTACCTCCAGACGATCCTCCTGGGCCTGCGCGGCATGGAGATAAGCGAGAAGGCCCTTGCCATGCACTCTCACATCGAAGGGCTTAAAAACGACTTCGTTAAATTCTCTGACGACTTCGAGACTTTGGGAAGGCATATAAATAATTCAAAGGGCAAATACGACGAGGCGGCTAGAAAAGCGGACAAATTAGGGGATAAGCTCAAGGGGCTTGGCGGGGGCGGGGAAAAAACGCCCGATGAAGATGTGATCGAAAAAGAAAAGTTATAAAGACCCCATTGACTTGAGCGCCGGTTTTGCATTATTATTTAGAATATAAATAATTTTAAAGGAAGCGCAAAGTGAAGAAAAAGGCATACAATATAGCCATAGCAGGCGCCACAGGCGTTGTCGGCAAGGAATTTTTAAGGATACTCGAAGAGAGGAATTTCCCCGTAGGGGAGATAAGGCTTCTGGCCTCGGAGCGCAGCGCCGGGAGCCATATGGATTTCAAGGGGCTTGAAGAGCCTGTCCGGCTCCTTGACGAAGAGACCTTTGAGTCCATTGATATAGGGCTGTTCTCTCCGGGAGCGAGTGTCAGCGCTATTCACGCGCCCAGGGCCGGCAAGGCCGGCTGCATAGTAATAGACAACACAAGCCAGTTCAGGATGGACCCCGATGTCCCTCTAGTAGTCCCTGAGGTAAACCCCGGCGCGATAGCCGCGTATAAGAAGAAAAACATCATAGCGAACCCTAACTGCTCAACCATCCAGATGGTAGTGGCCTTAAAGCCGATACACGACAAGTACAGGATTAAGAGGATAGTAGTCTCTACATATCAGTCGGTCTCAGGCGCAGGCAAGGAGGCGATGGAGGAGTTGTCCGGCCAGGTAAGAAAGCTCTTCAATATGCTTGCGCCCGAGCCTAAAATATTCCCGTATCAGATAGCCTTCAACTGCATCCCCCAGATCGATTCATTCCTTGATAACGGCTACACCAAGGAAGAGATGAAGATGGTAAATGAGACGAAAAAGATATTCGGGGACGACAGCATAAAGGTCACTGCCACCACGGTGCGCGTGCCAGTATTTGTCGGCCACTCGGAATCAGTCAACATAGAGACCGAAAAGCCGATAACCGCCGCGGAAGTCCGTAAGCTCTTAAACAAAGCGCCGGGCGTAACCGTAGTCGATGACATTAAAAAAGGATACTACCCGATGCCCGTGGATGCCGCCGAGCTCGACGATGTCTTTGTCGGCAGGATCAGGCAGGACGATACCGTGGAGAACGGGATAAATATGTGGATAGTGTCGGATAACCTCAGAAAGGGCGCGGCGCTCAACGCCGTTCAGATAGCTGAGGTGCTTATAAAGGATTACATTTAACGCCCTCCCGAAGGGCAACCCGGCCTTAAAGCCAGGGCGCCCCACCGGCTTATAAAATAATCAGGCTCGCGATCCCCTCTTCCGGAGGGGATTTGTTTTTAGCTGTGACGGGCTTCCCGGCTTGCTGGCAGAATCCTTATTCATTGATATAAAACCCTTTTTTGATTTTACGTAAAGACTGTGCGAAATATAAAGCTAATAATAGAATATGAAGGCACAAACTACTCCGGCTGGCAGTGGCAAAACACCTCTCCGTCCATCCAGGGCGCGATCATGGACGCATTGAAGGAACTTACCGGAGAGGATTTGATAGTTTCAGGCGCTTCAAGGACAGACGCGGGGGTGCACGCCTTCGGTCAGGTGGCGTGCTTTAAGACGGAATCAAGGCTCTCCACATACACCTTCATGCAGGGGCTTAACGCGAAACTGCCCGGGGATATTATCATAAAAGAGGCTTCGGAAGTCGCGCTCGATTTTGACCCCAGGCGCAAATCCAAGCAAAAGACGTATGTTTATAAGATACTCAACCGGGATCATCCCTCAGCCGTTTACAGGAAATTTTCCTGGTTCGTTTTCAGGCCACTTGATAGAGACCTTATGCGCGAAGGCGCTCTCCACATGATAGGCGAGAAAAACTTCTCGTCTTTCGAGGCTGCTGAATCAGACTCGCTCCATTCGATCCGCGAAGTGCTCTCCGTCGATATCCACGATAGCGAAGAAGGCCTTTTGATCGTCGAGGTGAAAGGCACGGCATTTCTAAGGCACATGGTCAGGATAATGGTAGGCACCCTGGTCGAGCTCGGCAAGGGCAGGCTCAAGCCAGATGACATAAGGCGGATAATAGAGGCCAGGGACAGGACCGCCGCGCACATGACAGCGCCCCCGCAGGGACTTTTCCTCGTAAAGATAGATTACTGACCCCCCTTCCCACTCATCTTTCCCTTGTCTATGAACTGCGCGCGCAGCCAGCGGGGTATCTGAATGCCTTCCAGGGTCACTTTGAGTGGTAACCCTTTTGTACGTTTTTTAAAAGAAAAAAGAGGAGCAAGATATAAAAAAATAGACTTGTTTTTCAATGTACGCTATTGCATACTTTAGACTTGCAAAAAAAGTAGAAAAGACAGGGTCTTAACCTTAATTACTGGAAGCTATCTTTATATGGACAACATGGAACTGACTCTCGGCCCGATACTCTTTGAATGGAAAAGAGAAGAGATATTACGGTTTTACGAGAACGTCTCAACGATGCCTGTAGACCGGGTGTATATAGGGGAGGTCGTTTGCACGAAAAAGCTCGGGCTCAACCTAAAAGACATCGAGGAGATAATAAAAAGGCTTGAGGGCGCCGGCAAAAAGGTGACCTTATCGAGCCTCGCGGTCGTTTCGAATGAAGAGGAGCTTGAGTATACGAGAAAGATCGCCGCTCTCCATACATCGATTGAGGCGAACGATATGTCTGTCATGAATATAGTCAACCCGGAGGAAAAAGAGGTCTTTGCGGGACCCCATATAACGAGCTATAACGCCCCTTCCGTAGAGTTTTTGAAATCGGCCGGCGTTAAGAGGGTCACTTTTCCGGTAGAGCTTCCAAGGGAATCGCTCGCACATATCCTCAAGAGCGCAGCCATCGATGGGGAGGTGTTCGCCCATGGAAAAGCGCCGCTCGCCTTTTCATGGAGGTGTTATACGTCCAGGGCGTATAACCTGTCGAAGACCGAATGCAGGCACCACTGCGCGAAATTCCCGGATGGGATGGAGCTTAAGACAGTCGAAAAAGACGCTATCTTTACGGTAAACGGGACGTCTCTTTTGAGCGCGGACACCTATACCCTTGTAGAGTTTGTAGAGGATTTGCGGGCTATCGGGGTAGATGCGCTCAGGATCTCCCCGCAGTATAAGGACACTGGAAAGATCGTTGACCTCTTCAGGAAGAGGATAGAGGGGGATATCGGCCCGGATGAGGGGATAGGGATTTTAAGAAGTTCCGGCGAGAGGTTCTGCAACGGCTGGTATCCCGGAGGCGCGGGCAAGGACTATATAGAGAGGGTTAAGTCGCAAGCAACCTAAACCGATAGGAGGTAGTTATGGCTGATCTTCTGGATAAGGCTATTTTAATAGGCATAGGGCTGGAGAAAAAGGCAAAAGAAGTGCTTGATGAGTTGCAGCAGGCGGGCAAGACAGGCGAGGGCGCAACGCCCGCGGCAGAGGGCGCCCCGGCCCCAGGCCTGGGACCCAAGCAGGTAGTCGAGAACAGGGTCGTGGAAGACGGAGTGAACGCCCTTAAGGAGTTTTTAGCTGTCGTGAAGTCCGGCAAGGAGAAGCTCGACCGTGAGTTCGCCACTTCCTCCGAGAAGGTACTTGAAAAGTTCAATGTCGCCACCCAGAACGATATAGAGATAATAAAAGAGATGGCGCGGATCGCCAGGGAAAAGGTGGATAAGCTGGAAAGAAGGGTGGAGGAGCTGGAGGCAAGGCTCGGCAAGACCGAGTAGTTCTTTAAAGCGACATGAATAACAGCACTTACAAAAACATACGCCGTTTAAATGAGATAGTGGTAACCCTCATCCGTTATGGTTTCGGGGGGTTGGCCGCCGAGCTGCACATTTTCCCAAGGTTTTTTTCAAGCATCGAAAGGATATTCGTATCCAGGAAAAAAACAGAGGATTTCAGCACCCCTGAACGCATAAGGATGGTGCTGGAGGAGCTTGGCCCTACTTTCATTAAATTAGGCCAGATCGCCTCTACGAGGGCGGACCTGCTGCCTCCTGAATGGATCAATGAGTTCAAGAAACTCCAGGACATGGTCACGCCCGTTCCTTTTGAAGAAATAAAGAAGGTCGTAGAGACCTCGCTCAAGGGGCCGCTTTCTTCCAAATTCCAATCGTTCAACGAAACCCCGGTAGCTTCCGCATCTATCGCCCAGGTGCACTTCGCCGAGCTCCGTGACGGCACGAAGGTAGCTGTAAAGGTAAAACGGCCGGGCATAGACCGCATAATAGAATCCGACATGTCGGTCATGAATACCTTGGCGGGGCTCCTTGACAAGTACGTGCCTGCTTCACGCCGTTACAGGCCAAAGGAGGTCGTAGCCGAATTCGAGCGGGTAATCAAGAACGAGCAGGACCTGTCAATAGAAGGGGTGAACATAAACCGTTTCTATACCATGTTCAAGGGCGACCAGACCGTACAGATACCGTATGTCTACTGGGACTATACGTCAGAAGAAGTCCTTACGATGGAGAGGATTTCGGGCACGCCGATAGACGAGGTCGAGACGCTCAAGGCCAAGGGTCTGGACGTCAAGCCGATCGCCATACGGGGCATAGAGTTATTTTTCAGGCAGGTATTCGAGTTCGGGATATTTCACGCCGACCTTCATCCCGGAAACATATTCGTAAGGGATGACGGTGTGATAATCTATCTCGACTTCGGGATAGTCGGGAGGATCGACAAGGATCTGAGGAAGTATCTCGCCTCGATGCTCTTTTACCTTGTGCGCGGAGATTACACCAGGATGGCCGCTGTCCACAGGGAGATGGGGCTCATAGGGGACGGCGTAAGCCTCCATGAGTTCGAAGAGGCGCTCCGCGACATTTCAGAGCCGATATTCGGCCGCACGCTTGAGCAGATAAATATCTCGGGGCTTCTCATGAAGCTCATTCAGACCGCCAGGCGTTTCGATATGACGCTCCAGCCGAACCTGCTCCTCCTTCAGAAATCCATGGTCATAATAGAAGGGGTCGGCAGGCAGCTGTATCCCGATGTAAACATGTGGGAGGTCGCCAAGCCGCTCATCTACAAGTGGGTGGTAAAAGAGAAGTTCTCTCCTAAATCGGTGATAGAAAAGGGGAGGGATAGCTTTGAGGAGCTTGCCGGGGCGGCTTTAGAGGTTCCGATACAGATAAATACGATCTTAAGGCGCGCGCTCAAAGAGGAGCTGAAGATCGGTTTTGTCCATCACAGGCTTGAGACCGTCACGGACGAGCTTAAAACAGCCGGTAAAAGGATAGGTGGCGGGATAATCATCGCTTCCCTTGTGATCGGAGCGTCGATGGTAGCCGTATATTCAGGGGGGGACGCGGCTACGTTCCTCGGGCTCCCGGTCTTAAGCGACATAGGATTCGTCCTTGCGGTGATCCTCGGATACAGGCTTTTTTCAGACAAGAAGTGAGGTTTTTAAATCCCAAAATTCCCCGCGGCTTGCCGCCTGGTTCCCTAGACTGGACCGTTCTTCGAGGGGGCACTACTTGCGGGAGAGGGCGGAATGACCGATAAAAAAGTAAAGATCATAGGCATAATCCAGTGTGACTTCGCGCGGGAACGGTGCAGCGGTTTCGGGTGCATGAACTCATTCATGCAGAGGATAGACGCGTTCACCAAATACCCGAAAGACGAAAATATAATGGTCGTGCCCTTCAACTGCGGCGGATGCCCCGGAAGGCGCATCAGCAGGGTTGCCTCAAATCTTATAAAGAGGGCGAAGAAAAAGGCGGAAATAGAAAAAGACGGGATCGTGATACACCTCGCCTCCTGCATAGTGACCGATAACGGCCATTACCCGACATGCCCGCACATAGATTACATAGAAAAGATACTCAAGCGTAAGGGCCTCAAGGTTAAAAAGGGCAGTTATAAGAGTAAGACCGCCACAAAGCGGAGGGAAGAGGGGCTGTACGAGCCGTTTGATTGGGATGAATAGGTCTGGCCGATTTTGGCCGGCAGGCCCCGGCCCGGAAGAGGCATAATCCCTGAAGGGATCATGCCTACATTACGAAGTTAAGGCCGCTTATGGCTACTACAGTTACTATCAGGGCAAGGGTTGCCGCTACTTCGATGATCGTCTTTGTCTTCATGGTTCGTCCCTTTTGCTTTTCAGTTTTAACTACATTACAAGGTTTAGAGTGCTTACGGCTACTATCGTTACTATTACGGCGAGGCTGGCCGCGACTTCAAAGATCGTCTTTGTCTTCATTTTTTTACTCTCCCATGCTTTGTTTAAGGGTTTAGCTACATTACGAGGTTAAGGCCGCTTATCGCTACTATCGCTACGATTACCGCTAAGCTTGCCGCTGTTTCCAGTATCCCTTTTGATGTCTTTGTTTTCATTTTTGAGTCTCCTTTTTCGAGTTTGCTTACATTACGAAGTTTAAAGTGCTTACGGCTACTACCGCTACTATCACGGCAAGGCTCGCTGCGGTTTCCAGTATCCCTTTTGATTTTGTCATTTTAGTCTCTCCTTTTTTTTGTTGTTTTTGCATCCTTTATGGCTCTATTATACTGAATGTATATTAGAGCATTATTAAAGGCTGGTTTTTTAACAGACAAGCTTTATGCAATTTTTGCATAGGTTAAAAATACCGTAATTTCAAATAGTTAGGTTTTTGATTTCTTTTCGGAGTGGAGCCGCTATGAGCGAAAAGATGACTTTCTTCGGGAATAAACTAGTCCCTGAAGATGAAAAAAAGGTCCGGGTCAGGGAGGTTTTTGACTCCGTTGCCTCTAAATACGACCTGATGAACGACCTTATGTCGATGGGTACGCACCGTATCTGGAAGAGGCTTATAGCTAAAGAGACGGGACTTAGGCCCGGCCAGTCGGCCATAGATGTGGCGGGCGGCACCGCCGATATTTCGCTCCTCATGGCCGACAGGGTCGGAGAGGGCGGCAATGTCGTGGTCTATGATATAAACGGCGAGATGCTCAAGGTCGGCAGGGACAAGTGCATAGACAGGGGATATCTTAAAAATATCCGCTGTGTGCAGGGGAACGCCGAGGAAATATCGTTTGAGGACAATACCTTCCACTGCGCAACCGTCGGCTTCGGCATCAGGAACGTGACCCACCTTGACAGGGCCTTCAGTGAGATGGCCAGGGTCGTCAAGCCGGGCGGCAAGGTCATATGCCTGGAGTTCTCACACCCGGAGAGCAAGTTATTCAGTAAAGTATACGACTTTTACTCATTCAGCATAATTCCCACCGTTGGTGAGATGATAACCGGGAACAGGAGCGCGTATGAGTACCTTCCGGAGTCGATAAGGAAGTTCCCCCCGCAGGAAAAATTGAAGAAGATCATGGAAGAGGCCGGGCTCTTCAAGGTCAAATATTATAACCTTTTTAACGGCATCGCGGCGGTGCACATCGGCGTGAAGGTGTAGAGATGGAAAGCGACGAGCTAAAAAACAAGATAAAGGAAAAGTTCCTCAAATCCCTTAATCTCCCCTTGAAGGCGATGCCGCTTTGGGTGGAGGCCATAGGGGTCGGGGTGTTCATCGCCAATATCGTCGAGAGCCACCCGAACTTCAAGGCAAGGCTCAAGGAGATAGACGACAAGCTGTTTCTCTTTGAGGCAAAGGATATACGGAAGAAGTTCTATCTCCATATCAAGGATCAGGAGATAAAGGTCGTCCCGCACGCGGTGAGAGCCCCGGACGTGGAGATGAGGGGCGAGGTATCTGTACTTGTTGACGTCCTGACAGGCAAGGAAGACCCTGACACGGTGTTTTTCTCAAGGAAGCTTGAGATAAGCGGAGATACCGCCAGCGCGATACACTTTAAGAACATATTGGCGGCGCTGGGGTGAGGAGCGACAGGAGTTGAAAGCCTTCTTGCCTTTTAGCAGGCTGCTGTAAAAGTCCATCTGCTTCGTTGTCATTGTCGCTCGTCACTGCGGCGTACAGACAAAGTACGCCTCATTCCTCGCTTCTCGACGCCTCGCAGCTGAATATGCATAGCGAGCGCATTCCCCGCAGTCTTCTGCGGGGTCAAGCGAGCGAATAGAAATTGTTTCCTTACATATCGAAGATTCCCAGCGGATTCCGCGGGGAGCT
>JACRET010000030.1 GCA_016218105.1 Deltaproteobacteria bacterium | reverse complement strand
GGTACAAACGTCACCTTTTGTATAAGGGAAATCCTTGCCATGAATTATTCTCCAGGCGAGCCGGGGGCGCAAAAAGGACGAACCAACGCGAGACACACTTTATTTCAGTGTATATTAGGAGATTTGAATGTCAAACCTGAGTGGGTAGTTTGAGGAATTGCTTGAGGGAAGGGTGCTGAAAAACCCGAAATTAATTGAAACTCCCCGCGGAATACGCGGGGAATCTTCGATATGTAAGGAAACAATTTCTATTCGCTCGCTTGACCCCGCAGAAGACTGCGGGGAATGCGCTCGCTAGCATATACAGGATGCGGCGTACTCTGTCTGTACGCCGCAGTGATGAGTGACGAAGACAACGAAGCAGATGGACTTTTGAAGTTTCCCGCATCAAGCTGCGAAAAACTTGCATGTAAGGAAATCTCCATTGTGATTCGCTCGCTAACCGCTCGCTATGCATGACGGCAGCCTGTTAGAAAGATACGGGCTGACTTCCAGTGAATTTTGATATCCTCACCCCCACAAGCCTTACGGGCCGTGGAAGGTCAACGGATTCAAGGAGTTTCAGAGCCGCTGGCCATATGTCGTTGAGCGAATCGGTCTCGTTGTCAAAGGTGGCTTCCCTTGTGATCGTCTTAAAATCGTTGAAGCGTACCTTTATGGCTACCTTCCTGCCTTTATAACCCGACAGCTTGAGCCTCGCCACAACGTCCCCGGTCAGGATGTAAAGGGTCTCTTTTATCGTATAGGCCTCCCGCGTATCTTCCTCGAAGGTCACTTCCCTCCCGAAGGATTCGGGCTCCGAGAACGGCACCACAGGGCTGTTATCGATGCCTGACGCATGGTCGTGAAGGGTGCGCCCCGTTATAGGGCCAAAATTCCTGTCTAAATGCGCTACAGGCACTTTTGACAGCTCCCCCACGGTATTGATGCCAAGTTCATTTAATCTCTTCCCGGTCTTCACACCTACGCCCCAGAGATCCCTTACGGGCATGTCCCTGAATATCTTTTCTATCTCTTCGCCCCTTATCGCGAAAAGGCCGTCCGGCTTTCCCATATCCGAAGCCATCTTGGCGATGAGCTTATTGGGGCCCACCCCGGCCGAGGCCGTAAGCCCGAGATCCTTTTTTACCCGCCTCTTTATGTCTTTCGCGACTTCAACGGCCTGCGCTATGGGATCGGCGCCAGGGTCGGCTATCACCTCCACAAACGCCTCATCGAGCCCGAACGATTCGGTAAGGGGGCTGTACTCCCGTATTATCTCCATGAATCTTTCCGATTCTCTCTCGTAAGACCCGAAATCCACGGGGAGGAATACCCCTTCCGGACATAGCTTGTATGCTTTTTTTAGCGGCATCCCCGAGGCCACCCCGAATGAGCGGGCCTCGTAAGAGGCCGCCGATACGACACCCCGTTTCGAGGGGTCGCCGTCAGCGCCCACAATAACGGGCTTTCCTTTAAGTTCCGGCCTTTTTTTAATCTCAACCGACGCAAAAAACGCATCCAGATCTATATGCACAACTGCTCTATTTGTCATAAACCCCTGATATATAACCACCCTGGGCTTTTACGCCAGGGTTTTTCAATATTTTTGAAGTTCCCCGCGGAATTCGCGGGGAATCTTCGATATGTAGGGAAACAATTTCTATGCGCTCGCTTGACCCCGCAGCGAGCTGCGGGGAATGCGCTCGCTATGCATATTCAAACGGCTTTATAAAGGCCCGCGTCCCGAAATAAGCTAGAGATTATAGCACAAGGGCCGCCAGTCTCAACAAGAATTGTCCCACGCTGGAAGTCTTGTCGATTATAAAAGAAGCTTTTGTGCGGTTCAAACAGGGCCCGTTCCCCGAACGGGCCGGAAACTTAGGCTGGGAAGGCCTTTTTGCGCGCTGCCGCTGCGCCTCTGGGGTATTGGCTCCGCTCGCTGTCGGCTCTCTCCCTCCAATGGAACTTAAGCCCGGTCACTCGCCTCTTTTATGCTCGCTACGCAATACCCCTGTGATTTTTTAAAAACAAAAAGCAAAAACAGCTGTCATTGCGAGCGGAGCGAAGCAATCTTGTCGATTATAAACTAAGCCTTTGTGCAGGCTAGACAGGGTATTGTATAAGTGGCAAGGTTGAGCGAACGGCGTACTTTGTCTGTACGCCGCAGGACGATTTGATAACAACGAAGCAGATGGACTTTTTCAGCAGTTAAGGGACTACTTCCTTTCGGATCGGATGGCTTTCAGTATACCGTTCAGTATCGCCGCGGGCGAAGGGGGGCACCCGTGGATATAAGCATCTACTGGCACTACGCTGCTGATGCCTCCCAGCGACGCGTAGCTTTCCCCGAAAATCCCGCCGTTAAAGGCGCAGTCACCAAGCCCGACTACAAATTTAGGCGTGGGCATGGCGTTATAGGTGCGCTTGAGCGCGATCTCCATGTTCCTGGATACCGGCCCTGTTACAAGCAGCATATCAGCGAACCGGGGAGAGGCCGTGAAGTGTATGCCGAACCTTTCGCTGTCGTATACCGGATTATTGACGGCCTGTAGTTCGAGCTCGCAGGCGTTGCATGAGCCAGCGTCAACGAACCTTATGGTGATGGAGCGCCTGAAACGCTTCATCACCTCTTCCCCGAGCGAGGCGCCCACAATCGTTACCTGCTCCTCTTGCGTCTCAGGGAGTTTCTCCGTGACGATCCCCGTCCGGAATATCTGGTGGAGTATCCTTATCATCGCTTTATCCTGTTACAGATCATGGCCCGAATACGATTGATTGAAGCTCTTGTTGCAGAGCGGAAAATCCGGGACGATGTTGCCTTTTATAGCCTGCTCGATAGAGAGCCAGTTGACGCTCGACGGGTCTCTCGCCATGCAGCGGTCGATAATCCCGTCCGCGCCGAATCTTATCCAGTAGACTATTTCCCCTCTCCAGCCTTCAGCCACGGCAAAGCCGGACCTGCCTTTGGCCGGCCTGGGGCAGTCTACATTCACTAGCCCTTCGGGCATCGCGTCGAGTATGCCCCTTATTATCCTTATCGAGTCCCTCACCTCTTCTATCCTTACCCATGTGCGCGCGTGGACGTCGCCTGATGTCAGGAGCGTGACCCTCGGCACAAGCGTCTCGTAGGGGGGGTGAATATCCTGAAAGCGCACGTCGAGCCTGACCCCGCTTGATCTGGCTACAAACCCCACGGCGCCTATCTCCTCGGCTGTTTTTTGGGTAAGCACGCCCGTTGTATAGAGCCTGTCCTCAAGAGAAGGGTGATCCTCATAAATCCTGACAAGCCGCTCGAACTCGTTTATTATTTCATCCATCTCCCGGCGCATGAGCTGTGAATCCTCCCCGGAGACGTCGAACGTGATCCCGCCCGGCACGACCTTATCCATAGTCAGCCTGTGGCCGAATATCCTCTCATTGTTCTTTAGTATCTTTTCCCTGAGGATCGCGCACTGGTACAACATGAACGTGAAAGCCGTGTCGTTGCATATGGCGCCGATATCGCCGATGTGGTTGGCTACCCTTTCCCTTTCAAGGAGCAGCGCCCGGAGCCAATCGGCCCTCTTTGAGACAATAACGCCGGAGGCTGCCTCCACGGCCCGGCAGTAAGCGATAGCATGGGCTACGGTCGTATCCCCCGATACCCTTCCGGCAAGCCTTGCCCCGGCCCTCCAGTCCATCTCCTCAAACTTTTTCTCTATGCCTTTATGGACGTATCCGACCATTGTCTCCAGATTGATTATGTCCTCGCCGACAGACTGGAACCTGAAGTGTCCCGGCTCGATGATGCCTGCGTGGACGGGGCCGACCGCTATCTCAAAGACGCCCTCGCCTTCCGCCCTGAACCACTTATAACTTCCATCGATCCTCGGCAGGCCCTTTTTCCCGTCAAAGTCCTTCCTTAAAGGGAAAGCGTCGTCCGGCCAGTCCTCATGCTTTATCCACGGCCGGAGGTCAGGGTGCCCGGACGGGACGAGGCCCATAAGGCTGTTTATCTGCCTCTCAAACCGATAGGCCGAGATGAACTTGCGTGTCAGCGACGGAAAGGACGGGTCTTCCCTCGGAAGCTCTATTTTGATCACGAAATATTCGCTCGCCTTGTTATAAGCCGCGTAAACAGAGTAGCCCTTCCCCTCAAGCCTGTCATCCGCCGCCCACTCGGCGACAAGCCTGAAGCCTGCGCCCTTTAAGGCCTTGGCGGCCTTGGCGAAGCCCTCACGCCCTATGACATAGCCAGAGACCCCGCATTGGGAAGGGTCTTTGGAGCCGCTGATATCGGCTATGCCCTTTAAAATCTCTTTCAAGCTTACGCTCATTTAAGTAACCCCACCGCGGTATGGAACCACTGGCTTAAAAATACCGGCAGATAAAGCCCCAATATAAGGACGGCCGCCATATGCACTATAACAGGGATATGAGACGCCTTGAGCGGCTTCTGATACGCCGGGGGCGCACCGAATACCATCGGCATGACCTTCCTGAAAAGCGCCGCGAAGGCGACGATTATGCCCAGGAGGAAGAACGGGGTCAACAGAGGAGCGTTCTTCATCGCGGCCGTGAGTATCAGAAATTCGCTGGTGAATACCCCAAAGGGCGGCATCCCGGCGATAGCGATCACTCCCAGCATCAGCCCCCAGCCCACGAGCGGGTTGCCCTTGATAAGGCCTTTTATGGACGACATCTCCTGCGAGGAGTGCATCTGCGAGGCGTGGCCGACCGTAAAGAATATCGAGGATTTGGTAAGCGAATGGACGAGCATATGGAGAAGCGCGCCGAACGTCGCAACAGACCCGCCAAGGCCGAAAGCGAACGTGGCTATCCCCATGTGCTCGATGGAGGAATACGCGAACATCCTTTTTATGTCCTTCTGCCGCAGCAGGGAGAACGCGGAGACCAGTATCGAGATAAGGCCGAATACCATCATTATGTATCCGGCTTTATTGCTGTGCGTGGCGCCGTCCACGAGCACCTTGCACCTGACGAGGGCGTAGAGCGCGACGTTCAGCAAGAGCCCCGAAAGCACCGCCGATATCGGGGTCGGGCCTTCGCTGTGCGCGTCGGGAAGCCAGTTGTGAAGGGGCACCAGGCCGACCTTCGTGCCGTAGCCTACCATGAAAAATATGAACGCGAGCGATAATACCGTCGGCTCCAGCTTGTCAGCCGACTGGCTTAGGTTAGTCCAAAGGAGCGCCGCCGAGCCTTCGCCGAAGACCCTTTCAGCCGCGAAATACAGGAGCACCGTCCCGAAAAGCGCCTGCGCTATGCCAACGCCGCAGAGTATGAAATACTTCCAGGCGGCCTCCACCGCCGAGGGCGTGCGGTACAGGGAGACCAGCAGCACCGTGGACAGGGTGGCCAGCTCCATCGATATCCAGAGTATGCCTACGTTGTTCGTAAGGAGGGCCAGCAGCATCGCGAATATGAAGAGCTGGAACATAGCGTGATAAAACCTCATGCCCGCCCTTCCGACCTTGCCGTGCTCCCTTTCATGCCGCATATAACGGCGGCTGAAGATCGCCGTCGTCATCGAGACGAAGGCGGTAAGGACGGAGAGGTAGACATTAAACGCGTCGACGAAGAAAAACCCCTCGGCCGTTATCATCGGCCCTTCGTAGTAGACCTGCAGGGCGAGGAAGATAGAGGCTACGAACGTCGCGGCGGAGCCGATGATGTTTATCTCCGGCGCGATCTTCCTGTCTCCCACAAAAGCGAGTATGATCGCGGCGACAAGGCTGATGCCGAGAAGCGTCAGAAGGACCATGGCCCCTCCAATACTCCGCGAAGCCGGGCGGTTTCTTCTCCGGATGCCTTGTTCCTTAAACCAGGGTGGTCATTTGCGACTGACAAATCAGTCCTCCTCCTTGAGCTTTTCCATTTCCTTCAGATCGAGGCTGTCGAAGGTGGTGCGTATCTGAAAGAAGAATATGCCGAATATGAACGCGGCTATGAGTATATCCAGCGCCACCCCGAGCTCGACCACGAGCGGCATGCCGTAAGTGGCGGACGTCGCCGCGAAGAACAGCCCGTTCTCAAGCGCGAGAAATCCTATTATCTGCGTCACGGCCTTCTTTCTGGTTATCATCATGAGAAGCCCCAGCATGACGGTGGCGAGCGCGACGGCCAGGGTAGAGCGCGTCACCAGCGTGGAAAGCTCCCGTATGGGGGCCGTAAGGTGGTAGGAGAATATGACGAGGGCTATGCCTATGAGCATATTGGTCGGCGTGTTGACCACCTCCTCCACTTCCTTTCTTATCTTAAGCTTGTGTATAAGGACGTAAAGTATGTACGGTAGCGCGAAGACCTTAAGTATCAGGGTCAGCACCGCTGAGATATAAAGGTGGTGGAGACCCGCCGTGTAACCTACGACCGCGGTGCTTATCGACAGGAACACCCCCTGCCACGCGAATATATGCAGCAGCCCGTAGATCCTCCTCTGGACAAGGAGCCCGAATGAGGTAAGAAGTACCAGGGCAGCGAGAACGCTGTTTATCTGTGCGGCAAGGTTTGTGGTCATGTCTACTCCAGCATGAAAAATGAAAGCATCCCGAGCGTGGCGAGCAGGAACGCCGAGCCGAGGAACTCCGGTACGCGGAATATCCTCATCTTCGCGAACCTGGTCTCTATGAGGACTATCAATATGCCGATCAGCGCAAGCTTTATGCCGAGAGTTAAAAACGCTATCGGCACCATTGTAAAGTCATTTCTCCCGGCGATCCCCCACGGGAGGAAGAGCGCGACGCCCAAAGACCCGAAAAGGAAGAGTTTCATCATCCCCGCCCATTCGATAAGAGCCAGATGCCTGCCCGAGTACTCCAGTATCATGGCCTCGTGTATCATCGTAAGCTCCAGATGCGTGGCCGGGTTGTCTACCGGTATCCTTCCCGTCTCCGCTATCGCTATGAGCAGAAAAGCCAGGAGCGCGAACGCCAGGGAAGGCCTGAGCATTATCGCGTTCTCGATAACGGCGTGGACCATGTGGGACAGGGACGTGGAATGGCTGACCAGCGACACCGTAAAAACGGACATGAGCATCGCAGGCTCCGCCAACGAAGCGACCATCATCTCCCTGCTTGAGCCCATCCCGCCAAACGCCGTGCCGTTGTCCATCCCCGCGAGAGCCGTAAAGAAACGCGCGATCGCGAAGAGCGCCACAAGGGCTATGATGTCGGCTGTGGCCGCCAGAGGCAGGTCAACGGAGATGATAGGTATAATGGCCCCCGCCATGAGGGTCGCGCCAAAAACGGCGTAAGGAGTGAACCTGAATATCCAGGACGCGTTCTCGGCAAGCACTATGTCCTTCATGAAAAGCTTATACAGGTCCCTGTACGGCTGCAGGATGCCGGCGCTCCTTCTGCCCTGCGCCCAGCACTTGAGCATCCTCACCCAGCCCACAAGGAGCGGAGACGCCGCGAGGACTATCAGTATCTGAAGGCCCTCTATTATGATGGAATAGAAACTTTTTATCATGAGAACATAAGCAGCACTATTAAAGTCACGAATGAGTAAAGAAGGTATATCTGGATACGGCCGTGCTGAAGCTTCCCTACCTTTCTTGAGAACCAGAAAGAAAGCTCCGATACCGGCTTATAGCAGTTGTACCAGATGCGGTCCCTGAGCTTTAAATGATAGATATATCTGTCCTGAAACATCATGGAAACGTTCGGATTCCCATTCGCCCTTACCGTTTCCTTTATGCTGAAGAGAAATCCGAAGACCCTCCGGAGAGGCATGGCGAAGGAGGTGGAGTTATACTGCATCCGGTTCGTTATCTTCTCAAATCCGCAGTCCCAGACAGGCCCCCGGCGGATCGCCGTCTTTCTGGCGTGGAAAAGCACATATGCCGCGCCGACTACCGATAATATGCCGAGGAAGACAAGCGGAGCCGAATATGACGCCCGCTCCGCCGCCACAGGCGTTATCCACAGCCAGCCGTAAGGCGACTCCGCCTGAACCGCCGCATTAACGAGCCCCTCTGGGATGACATCCATCCAGCCGATCACATATGAGGGTAAAACACCCAGGCCCAGGCAGGCCGCGGCGGCAAGTATCATCCCGATCCTCATCGTCCAGTCCGCCTCGTGCACCTGCTTGTTGTGAGCGCCTCTCCAATTGCCGAGGAACGTAACCCCGTATACCTTCACAAAGCAGCGCGCCGAGAGCGCCGCCGTAAGCGCCAGTATAGCCGCCCCAAGCGGGATAAGGACGTTCAGTAAAGCGCTCGGAAGCGTAGGAGAGAGCAGGAATGTCTGGAACGCCAGCCATTCGGAGACAAAACCGTTAAATGGCGGCAGGGCTGAAATGGACAGGCAGCCTATTAAAAAGAGAGGGGCTGTCCACGGCATCTTGTGAATTAGCCCGCCCATCGATTCCATGTTGCGCTCGTGCGTGGCGTGCAATATGGACCCCGCGCCCATAAAAAGGAGCCCCTTGAACATGGCGTGGTTCAATACGTGATAAAGCCCCGCGATCATCGCGAGCGCCGCGAGCGCAGACATGTTAAACGACGTAAATATCATCGACAAGCCGAGACATATCAGTATTATGCCGATATTCTCCACCGACGAATAAGCAAGGAGCCTCTTTATATCGACCTGCATCAGGGCGAACAGTATCCCCATGGCCGCCGATATAAGCCCAAGGATAAGCACAAGCCCGCCCCACCACCAGCTGGACACATGGAGGATGTCGAACGTCACCCTCATTATCCCGTAAATGGCGGTCTTGAGCATGACCCCGCTCATAAGGGCCGATACGTTACTGGGGGCGACAGGGTGCGCCTCCGGTAGCCACACGTGGAGAGGTATAACGCCGGCCTTTGCCGCGAACCCGAAGAACGCGAGAAGAAACGCCACGCTTGCCCAGAGAGGAGAGATACCGGAGGAGCGCATGGAGGAAAAGGTATAACCGTTGAAGCTCTCAAAGCCTGACGCGAAACCGGCCATTACCCCGAATGAAAGGAGTATGAGCACCGCCCCGATGTGGGCTATCAAAAGGTAAATAAACGCGGCGCGCCTGTTCTGGCCGTGCTCGTCCTCGAAAGTCACGAGGAAAAATGACGAAGCCGCCATCAATTCCCAGGATACCATGAACGAGTACGCGTCATCGGCCACGAGCACCATGAGCATGCCCGCCATGAAAAGACAGTAAAAGACCACAAGGGATACTATCGAACGGTGGCCGAGAAAACCCTTGACGTATCCGGGGGAATAGATCGACACAAAAAGCCCGAGGGCCGAGACGACGGTCACAAAAAAACCTGAAAGCGGGTCAAGCCTGAGGTAGAACGGCAGTTCGGGAAGACCTATCGGGAGGGCCATCATCCCGGCAACCCCGCTCTTTACGGAGAGGATACCGGCTAAAAGGGCGATAGCGGAGCTGAACGAGGAGCAAAGAAAGGCTATCGATATTAGAAACTTCTGTCTGGAGGCCAGCAGCGGGGCGATAGCCGCCATGCAGATGAAGACAAAGACGGATAAGGAGACGAGCTCAAGCGGGGTAACGTTCACTGTAGCTCCCCCCCTGCCGCCCTTAACGGAATCGCCTTAGAAAATTGCCTGGATGAGCATATTGATAAAAAGCCAGGTGAGTTCAGCAGCCTATTTAAAACAACGTCACTGTCGTCCATGTCCCTAAATCAATCCGTTTAAATCAATTTAAACAATCACCAAAGAAATATCGGCCTTCAATTTTACGAAGGCCGATATCAGATTTCCATGAGTTAAGTGCCATTCCAACGCTTTTAACCTTGCCCATAAAAAACAACACAAAAAGCGGGCCTCAGCCATTATTACAAGATTTTTATTCACTGTCAATAACAAAGCTCTCGGGCGGCGAGATTACAGCATCGCGCTTCTAAATCTTGCGAAATCCCCTGATCGGAACCCCTCGATCGAGAAAGGGAGGAATTTTTTTTTTGGGGGGGGGTATTGCTGAAGGGTTCTTTATAGCTCCCCAGCCCGTTCGGGGAACGGGCCCTACACGAAAACCCCCTCTCCCCGGCTGGGTGAGGGGGTTTCAAAACGAGATTGCCTCGCCCCGCTCTCAATGACAGCTGTTTTTGCTTTTTGTTTTTAAAAAATAACAGGGGTATTGCGAAGCGAATAAAAGAGGCGAGCGACCGGGCTTCAGTTCCATTGAAGAGAGAGAGCCGACAGCGAGCGGAGCCAATATCTAAAAGCGCGCGGCAGCGCGCAAAAAGGTTTTTCACCAAGAGGCGTAAATTTCACCCTCCCCTTAATCCCCTCCCATCGAGGGAGGGGAATTTAATCGGGTGCCCGGCGGAATTCCGCCCTTTTAAGGGCGGGTCAAAGCCGGGCTATATAAAAGACAGGTACCTTGCCGACAGCTCCTGCCATTTATGGCAGGGTAATTGAATTAGAGAAAGAGATTGCTTCGCTCGCGCCGGCTGATTTATCAGGTTTGTAATGTTTGCGGGGTTTGCTGCATAAATGAAAGAGAAGGAAGAGATAGAGTGGCTTAATTAAGGTCTCCCAGCTCGTACTGGAGTATGGACAGGATCGCCATTGCCGCTGTTTCAGCGCGGAGTATCCGCGCCCCGAGGCTTGCCACCTTGAACCCTGATAATCTGGCAAGTTCCACATCCTCCGCCGAAAACCCGCCCTCAGGCCCGACAAGAACGGCGATTTTTTTTGCGTCGGCATCCCTTAGCGCCTCTTTCAAACCGGTCTCAGCGCCTTCCCACAAGATAAGTTTGAAAAAATCCGTATACCCGGAAATAGCATCCTTATAATCCGTAACCCGTACCCTGGGCAGAACCGGCCTCCCGCACTGTTTCGCGGCTTCGATCGCGGCCCTCCCAAGCCTCTTTTCTTTTCCGGAGCCTTTGAGTTCAGGGACGGTCCTCCCTGTCGTATAGAAACAGACCTCTTTTATGCCGAGCTCTGTCGCCTTCTGGACGATGAACTCGGGCTTATCGCCCTTTAACGCGCCCTGCAGGAGCGCTATCTCAACCGGGCTCTCCTTCACCCCTTCGGCCCTTCCGGTTATCCTTACCTCGGCCGAATCCCTGCCGATAGATTCGATGACGCCCGTAAGCTCAAGCCCTCTGCCGTTAAAAACAGCCGCGGTGTCTCCGGCAGCGAGCCTTAAGACCTTCTTAAGATGAGTGAACTCCGCGCCTGCGATCCGCGCCGAAGCGCTGGTCTCTTTAATGTCCTCTACGAAAAACCTTCTTATCTGCATCTTTTGAATACCAGCGCGGCCCATTCATTGGAGGAATATTTTCTGATGAGCTTGAAGGCGGGGGTCGCGTAGCCTTCGACCACTCTGTCTTCCTCCATCTTGAGTATCCCTGAGAGGATGAGGAAGCCTCCGGGTGCCACCTTTGCAGAAATTGCCGGGGCCAGTTTTATAAGCTCTCCGGCGAGTATGTTCGCGGCTACGATGGAATATGACCCTTTGACCTTTTCAACAGGGCTGCCGCTTACGGTAATGGCTGACCCGTTGAAGCGGGCGTTCTTTCGCGCCACTTTCAGTGCGACCTTGTCTATATCTATCCCGACAACCTTTTTCATCCTGAGTTTTTTAGCGGCTATTGCGAGAACGCCCGTCCCCGTGCCCACATCGAGAAAGGCGGAGAGGGATTTGTCTTTCTTCAAAAGCTGTAGCATCGCCTTAAGGCACATCTTCGTGGTCGCGTGTCCGCCTGTGCCGAACGCCATGCCCGGGTCTATCTCTATTACCAGTTCGCCTTTCCTCTTCGGTATCTTGCTCCAGGTAGGCTTAATAAGGATAGAATAGGGGTCTCCCTTCACCCTTACGGGTTTGATGGAAGACTTCCACTTGACCGACCAGTCCCGGTCTTTAAAGGCCGAGGCGGAAAAGCTAAAGCCAATCCTTTTAAGCTCCGCTCTTACCTGAAGGGCTCTGTCAGGAGAACCTGCCGGCAGATATGCCGTAAATGAGACCTTTGGTGATGGCGCGCCCTCGCAAATCTCATCCCTTGAATCCCAAAAGCTTTGGGATTTAAGGGTGTCTTTGGGGAGCTGTATCTCGTCCTCGAGCACCCCTGGGCTTCCGGCTTTGATAAGGAAGTCTGTCGCTTCGTCCCCCTTCCCTCTCGGCCCACGGGTTTTTATTTCTATCCAGTTATCAGACATTTGATCTTAGCTCTTTATCAGGTTTATTACCCGGCGGCTTGCCGTGTCTTACAAAAAGGCCTTGTCATTCAATGGCTTAGAGGTACCCCGCAAACCGTGCGGTGAATCCGGCTGAGGAAGCCCGGCTACGACCTCATG
>JACRET010000033.1 GCA_016218105.1 Deltaproteobacteria bacterium | reverse complement strand
TATTATGACCGGAGGCGATCATACCACCTTATGAAGATAAAAAATATCATCGCATTTACTCTGCCATGTACCCTTGCTCTTGCGTTCTCGATGCAGGGGTGCGTCTCAAGAAGCGCATATGAGGAGAATATGCAGGTCATGTCCGAGAGGCTCCGGGCGGAGAAAACCGCAAATGCCTCTGCCGTAAAGTCTCTTGAGACAAGGGTTCAGGAACGCGGGAAAACCTTGAGCGAGCTTACCGCAAGATACATGCAGCTTAAAGAGGACAAGGACAGCGCCCAGGCAAAACTTGACCGCCTGCAAAATGATTTTGAGGCCTTGCTTAAGGACATGGCCGAGCTGAAGCTCGTAATATTCACGAATGTCAAAGGCAGCGCGTCTAATGAAATGATGATGAAGATCAACAATATGCAGAACAGGGTACAGAAGCTCATAAATAAAGAACCCGCCGCCACCCTGACGCCTGTCCAGGCAGTAACTCCATCCGCGCCGCCAGCCCCTTAACGCGTGTCAGGCGCCCCTCATCCCTGGCTTAAAATCCAGAGTTTCCCAACCGGCTTCACAAACCAGGCCGTTTTTAAAATTTGCTTTAGCAGTTTGCTGAAAAACCGGAAATTATTCAATTACCCTGCCCTAAATGGCAGGGATTGTCGGCAAGGTACCTGTTCTTTTATATAGCCCGGCGGGCATTCGGGCCGTTTATATTTTTAACGCTAACCGAACGCGCGAAAAAGGCCTTTTGTAAAAACGCGAAATCCGCAGTGTGAGCTCGTCTTAAACGATAGTGGAAAAGATAAAAAAACAGGCGATAGAAAGAACCTATCGCCTGTTTTTGCATGCTGGTATTTTTTATTTATTGAGCCGTTTGAAAAACCCGGGCTGGCGTTAATTATTTTTCGTGACAGGTTCTGCAAACGCCTGAGCCGGTATTGCCGCCCACCCTTCTTAAGAACTGTCCGTCAGCGCAGTCCTCTCCGGCCGTACAGTAAGTAAGGAACCCGCCTTCATCGCCCCATGTGGGTTCTGCCTCGTCCCAGCTTAAATTCCTGAAGTGGGGGTCATGGCATGAGGAGCACTCGACCTTTCCGTTTCTCAACAGATCCGAGATGGTGGCTGTGTCTGAGACAAACCCTTTTACAGCCCAGCGGTTCTGGGCAAGATTGCCGTTATACGCCGTATTGGCGGATATAGCCATTTCACTGGTAAGGTCTATAGAATTGATCGTAGTATTGGTCGGCCTTAAACCCGCCCTGCCTGTATTGTAGGCTACGGAGACCGGGTGGTCGTTACTAAGATCCAAGCCAATAATAAGCCGGGATGCAAGGTCATTGTCGGTATAGAATCCACCTGCTCCGTGACAAGCCGTACACTGGCCCGCTGAGAAGTGATCCGCACCTGTGACAAGATAGCTTCCGACAGGCATTCTGAACTTCCATCCGCGGTCAGACCCCCCTGCCGTAACCCCCGCCTTACCAGGAGCGTTTACAATATTATCGAAGGTGGTCACGCCGTCGTGACAGCTCAAGCACGCGAGGGTTGTCGAACCGATATCGGTATTATTTATGGTAGTGCCGCCGATAGTGGCCCCGTACGCCGTGAAGGAGGTTGGAGCTGATGTCCCCCTGTTCCACATCGGCCTCAGGTTATTATCTGTATTGGAATGATGCGGCGTATGACAGAATACGCAGATCTCGGTCGTGCCATTCGATGAGATGACCCTTCCCAAGCCTCCCATGTCATGCCTTGATTTTCCGATGCCGCTTGCCGCCGTTCCTGCCGGATAATTAGTAACGTTGGCGGCATTTACAGAGGCTGCAAGCGCTACGCTGGCTGTTATCGCAAAGAGGCTGAAAAGTATTCTTTTCATAGAGCCCTCACATTAGCGGGATTTTACGCAAAAAAAAATGCCATCAATACAACCCTAATGTTGTACTGTGGCATCCATCGCCAGACTTCAGAGGCCCGTCTTGAGCCTATAAGTCTTAAATTCTGATTTTCATTATACTTCGAGATTAAAATTAGTCAAGACAAAATTTAGATAATTTTAATCCAAAGACGCCCCTTGAAACTGTTCATTGAAAAATCAAAGCTAAATTAAGGGTTTTTACGGGCCGTAGTGTGTCAAAATTTTTTTGAAAATCTGAAAATTTTCCCTTTTTTCACGAAATAAAGACAATTTTATGACTTCAGCCAGCCGGATACAGGCATTTTTAAAACGGCCAGGGAAAGGATTGGCGGCGTAAAATTCAGCAATTTATCTGCAAAGGAGGGCGGCAGGCGAACAGCCCTCTTACTTCTCGGAGAAGGTCTTCAGCTTCCTGCACCGTTTCGGGTGGCGCAGCTTGCGGAGGGCCTTTGCCTCGATCTGGCGTATCCGCTCTCTTGTGACGTTAAAAAACGCGCCGACTTCCTCAAGCGTATGGTCTTTGTTTTCGCCTATTCCGAACCTCATCCTTAAAACCTTTTCCTCTCGAGGGGACAGAGTGGACAGCACTTCGTTCATATGTCCCGTAAGGTCGTTACTTACTATCTCGTCATGGGGTACGGCGGCCTCTTTATCCTCTATAAAGTCGCCGAGCATGCTGTCGCCGTCCTCCCCTACGGGGGTTTCCAGGGAGATCGGCTCTTTCGCTATCTTCATGATCTTGCGTATCTTGTCTATCGGAAGGCGCATCTTTTCGGCGAGCTCTTCCGGGGCCGGCTCCTTGCCTGTCTCCTGAACGATATAATGAGAGATGCGCACAAGCTTGTTTATCGTCTCTATCATGTGGACGGGTATTCTGATCGTCCGCGCCTGATCGGCGATAGACCTGGATATGGCCTGGCGTATCCACCATGTGGCGTATGTCGAAAATTTATAACCTCTCTGGTATTCGAACTTCTCCACCGCCCTCATGAGGCCTATATTGCCTTCCTGAATGAGATCGAGGAATTGGAGCCCCCTGTTCGTATATCTTCTCGCTATGCTGACCACAAGCCTTAGATTGGCTTTTATAAGCCTTTCCTTGGCGTACTCTATCTGTTCATCCCATCTGGCGACGGCCTTTATTATTTCCGAAAGCTCACCATAGTCAAGGCCTGTAACAGAGGTTATCGCGCTTATTTCACCGTTTAAATCCTTAAGCTCAGCCGCCAGGGGCTCAAACTCCTTTTTCAAAAGCGCCCTGCCGTTCCCGGCCCCTAGTATCTCCTCCTCAGACATCCCGATCGTCTTTTCGATTACGGACTTTTTCTTCCGGAGCCTTCTTAATTCCTGAGCGCGCTTTTTAAGCCTTTCTATGGTGCGGTCGTAAACATTCGTCCTCTTCTCAATATCGACCAGCAGCTTTACGAGCCTCTCTTCGTCCTTTTTATTGTCCTTTGCGTCAGAGAGGCGCCCGAAGATCTTTATCGACTCCTCGATCTCGCCCATCACATCCCTTAGATCCTGCTCGTCCTCCGTCAGGAAACCCTCGTCGTCGTCAAACCCGAGCACCTCCTCAGATCCCTTCCTTTCAGCGAGCCTGTTTTTCAGGGATTCGAGTTCCTCGACGACGACCCTGGACCTCAGAAATTCCTTTGTTATGGCAAGTTTGCCTTCCTCGATTTTCCTGGCGAGATCGATTTCCTCTTCTTTCGAAAGCAGGAAGACCGACCCCATCTCTTTAAGATAGGCCTTTACCGGATCGGAAGTGGCGGCGGCCGAAGCCTCCCCAATGGCAGGCGCCGCCTCTTCATTATCGGGGGCGAGGCGGGTGTCCTCCATATCCAATTCCAGCTCTTCTATTTCGGTCTCGTTTTCTTCGGACATATCCTTCATATCTTCCATCTGGGGCCTCTCAAAAGAGAACAACTATCCTGGCAGGAGATTCGACAAACCTTTTGAATATGCCGCGGGGAGCTTTAAAATTATTTTTTCCCGGTAATGCCGGCCTCAACCCTCTTTTTCATATCCGAAGCGACCTCGGCTTCACCCATTTTTTCGAGCTTTTCTATCATATGCCGGGTCGTGTCCTTTATCTTACCCCTATTTAATACCCTTTTCAAACTATCTTCAAGCATCCTTTCCGGGGCCTCTATAAACCCGTCATTTACCCTGAAAAGGAGGCCTGCCACCGTACCCCGGACGGAATCGTCTTTGATATCTTCCATAATGAACCCGGCATCTATTTTTTTGCCCTTTAAATAGCATTCGGCTATCTTCTCCCCAATCTCCCTTAAATGGGGGTCGCTGAAGGCCTTGATAGCGGACGCGACGTCATCTTTATATAATTCCGGGTGGCTTATTATAACCTTTAAAATAGTAAGCTCCATGAGCTTTGAGTTCTTCGCCTCTATTATATCCTTGAGGCTCGGCGGGCCTTTGCCGGATTTCTCAGCAGGGAGTTTGAGAGACTCGTATATAGAGTCCGGCGGCACACCCAGAGTGGATGCCACAATGGACGCGTAATGTCCTCTCTCGGCTACGTTCTTTATCCTTAAAAGATAATGTGTGGCGCTATCCAGATACTTCCTTTTCCCTTCGGGCCTTGTGATATCGAGCTTCTTTTTAAGCTCGTTCAGATAAAACTCCATCAGCGGCTCTGCCTTTGATATCGCCTCACGCATGGCGTCAGCGCCTTTTTTAGAGAGAAATTCATCCGGGTCCTTGGCATCTGAAAGGAGCACGGCCCTTACATCCATCTCTTCTTCAATGGAAAGCTGCAAACTCCTTATGGCCGCGTTCTTTCCGGCCGTATCGGAATCAAAGAGGGCGTAGACGGTAGTCGAATAACTTTTTATAAGCCGTAAATGTTCAGGCGTAAGCGCCGTCCCCATAGTCGCCACGCTATTCATAAAACCGTGTTTATGAAGGGCCAGAAGGTCAAAATAACCTTCTACCACTATCGCGCTCCCTTCTTTGACTATAGGCTGTTTTGCCTGATAAAAGCCGTAAAGGGTCTCTCCTTTTTTAAAGACCATCGACTCCGGGGAGTTCAAATACTTTGGTTCCTTGTTGTCCAGGCTCCTGCCCCCGAACCCCACAATCCTGCCCCTTACGTCCGTTATTGGAAAAATAACCCTACCCCTGAACCTGTCGTAATAGCCTTTTTCCTTTTTTATGATTACCCCAGCCTTGAGCGCCCCGTCAACGGAGACCCCTTTTCCTTTCAGGAACCCTACAAGCCCTCCCCAGGAATCGGGCGCAAAGCCGAGGTTGAACCTTGAAGCCATGTCGCCTTCAAACCCTCTCTTTTTAAGGTATCCGCGCGCCGCCCCCCCGCCCGGGCCTTTAAGCTCTCTAAGGAAATACTCCATCGACGCCCTGAGCGCCTGGTAAACAACGTCCCTGGGGTCAGGGCCGCTCCTTTGGGCCTCCGGTATGGTTATGCCGTACCTCTTCGCAAGGGATTTTACGGCCTCGGGGAAACTGAGGCCCTCTTTTTTCATTATGAAGGTGATGACATTCCCGGTTGAGTTGCAGCCGAAGCAATAGTATATCTTCTTTTCTTCGCTTACCGTAAAGGAAGGTGTCTTTTCGGAATGGAAAGGGCAGTGCCCTATATGGTTATGGCCTCTTTTGGTAAGTGGCAGGTATTCAGAAATCACCTGCACGATGCTTGCGCGCTCTCTTACCTCATCGACCTTTTCTCTGGGTATCATCATGGATAGCAGACCGGATTTTGCGGAACTGAATTATTTAAGCTCGACTACAGTGACCCCGGCCCCGCCCCTTTGCGGGTCTCCGTGCGAGAAGCCTTTTACCAGATCATTTTTCTTCAAATATTCCTCTACAGCCCTGGAAAGCCTTCCAGTGCCGACCCCGTGTATGATCTCGACCCTGCTGAGGCCGCTGGCGTGCGCGTTGTCAATGAACTTTGTCACGGCCTCAAGCGCCTGTTCAGCCCTTTGGCCTATGACATTCACAGAGGAACTTACCTCCATATCGGCGTTTATCCCATAGCCTTGAGCGGACGCCCTGGCCCGCTCGTGTCCGCCTCTTTTAACAAGCTTATTGAACGCCACCCATACCTTCAAGCCCCCCACCATCAGCTCGGCCTTTTTGCCTTCAGCGTCTACCTTTAACACCAAACCCTTTGTACTGGAGCCTGCCATGGATACCTTGTCGCCTGGAGAGGGAATATAATTAACCTTCGCCCCAAGGCTCAGGGCTGAGGCGATCTTATTTGCCGCCTCTTCAACGCGGGATAGCGTTTTGGCAGGGGCCTTCACCTGATAACCTTCTTCCCGCATCTTTTCTATAGCCTCTTTCATCTCTTCTTTAGCGGAATTGATAAGGCCTTCGATCTTCGCCCTTGTCTTTTCGAGTATAGCTCCCCTATCGGCCCTCAATCGCGCGACCGCCTCTTCCCTCTTTGCCTCAAGGCCGGAGAGTCTCTCTTTCAATTTCCTTATCGCGTCTTTTTCAGCTTCGAGCATCCTTACGGACTCTATAAAAGCGCCCTCTTTTTCTTTTATATTTTTCCGCGCCTGCTCGATAATGGAAGCGGGTATGCCGAGGCTCTCCGCTATCGCCAACCCGAGGCTAGGCCCGGGAACTCCGTAATGGAGCGTATAGAGCGGATGCAAGGTCTTCTCATCGAACTCGACCGAGGTATTCAAATAAGCCTTGTCCGCCTGTGCGTGCGCCTTGATGAGATTGAGGTGCGTCGTGACAACGGTCTTCGCGCCTTTCTGCCTGAATGTCTCAAGGGCCGCCAGCGCCAGAGCGCTGCCTTCGGACGGGTCCGTGCCAGCGCCCGGCTCATCTAACAGCACCAGTGAGCCCGTGCCGGCGTGGAAGAGGAATTCCCTTATCCTTTTTATATGAGCCGAGAAGGTCGAGAGGCTTGCGATCAAATCCTGCCTGTCGCCTATATCCGAAAATATATCGGTGAAAAAGAGCGCCTCGCTGCCTTCGTCAGCCGGTATCGGTATGCCGGAGAGGGCCATAAAGGTCAGCAGCCCGAGCGTCTTTAAGGCGACGGTCTTGCCGCCGGTATTCGCGCCTGATATAACGAGTACCTGACATTCTTCAGGCACCATCAGGTCTATCGGCACCACCCTGGAGCCGCCCCGCTTCTCCTTAAGGATAAGGAGCGGGTGCCTTGCCTTCAGGAGCTTGAGTTCGCCCGCCTCTTTGATCCGAGGCACTACCCCGCATGTTTCATTGGCGAATAAGGCCTTTGCCTGGATAGAGTCGAGCCCGCCGATTATCCATTGGTCGTTTAATATCCCGTCCCTCTTTAGAGATATCGAAAAGGTCACCGCCTTCAGTATCTCTATCTCCTCCTGCCTCTCATCTTTCTTAAGTATCGCTACCCTGTTGTTGAGCTCGACAAGCTCCAGCGGCTCTATGAAATAACTCGCCCCGCTCCCGCTCCTGCCGTGGATGACGCCGTCGAAAAAAGTATGGACCGAGGCCTTTATGCACAGGACATAGCGGTCGTCCCGTATGGTAATCAGGTCTTCCTGCAGGAGGTCTTTGGTTTTCTTGTCGGTCGAGACGGACTCTATGATGGAGCGCGCCCGCTCTTTGCTGAGGCGTATCTCCCTGCGTATCCTTGAAAGCGTGGGAGAGGCGGAGTCCTTTATCTCGCCTTTGTCATCGAGTATGCGGTTAAGTTCGGATAATATCTCCGATGTGTCCGAGAGCGAGCTTATCTTTTGCGCAAGCCTCGGATAAGAGCGCTCAAAGGATGGGTTAAGGAGCGCGTTCAGCTCCAGGGCCGATTGGAGGTTATGCCTTACGGGCATGAGGTCTTCGGGGAAGAGGTACGCCCCTTCGGGCTCTGTCCTTCTGAGTATGTCAGCGAGGCAGGTAACGCCGCCGACAGGGAGCTTCCCGGAGATCTTGAGAAATTCCCTTACTTCCGAGTAATCCTTGAAATCCTCCTCTATGGCGGGGATGGAGGCTCTGGGCCTGAAGGCCAATACGTTTTCGCGGCCTAGCGTATTTGAAGCGAACGCGGCCAGTTCAGCGAGAACCGTCCCGTATTCGAGCGTTTCGAAAGTAGTCTCATCCACTGTTTTAAGTCCTTATTATCCTCCTGAATCCCGACGTCTCTACTACTTCCACATCAGTAAGGACATGATCCAGAATAAGGTTAATGCCGAGAGTGTCGCTTGAGATGTGGCCAGCTATGATGACATTCACATGATTCTTCTCGGCTTCTTTCCTGTGGTCTTCGCTTATGTGCATCCCTACGACAGTTCCGACGCCAGCGGCGGCGAGATTCTCAAACGCCTTCTTGGAGCCGCCTGTTCCGCCGGTCATATCGACAAACACCTTGCCTGCCTTCCTCTTTTCCGACCCGCAGACGACCTTTGGGCCGGTGGACGTCTCCCTTGACGCGGCCGAGTACTCCGGTATGTCTCTCAGCATGTCCATTATGTCGGAGATATAGTAAGGCTTCTTCTCATCGAACATCCTCTGGAGAAACTCCGTCACGGCGTTGTCCGTCGGGGTGTGCAGGCACATCATAGGGATATCCAGGAGCCTTGCCGCGTCCACCGCCCTTGTGTGGTTGGCTGGCATGAGCCTTCTCTCTACTTCCCTTATCCGCTCATCCATTATGTCTTCGGCTATATTTATCGGAACGCCGTACTTAAGGAGTATCCCTGACTGCATATCCATAACGCCGTAAAGATTTGCCATGGCCCTGCCCTCCGGGTGATGGGCAAGGATCAGGTCTATGGGCTTGCCTCTCTCCCTGAGCCTGTCAGCGAGAAGCACCTCTCCTATTTCCATGTCGATCCCCACGAGTATCCTTTTTACCTCGCGCTCGGGGTCTCCGTAAAGGATGCGGCTGTCGGCGTATGGGTTGGCAAGCTTCTCGGTATCGTAGAATTTTTTGTCTTTTTCTTTTTTCGAGTCAAAATCTTTCTTTTCGTGATCGAGTTCGCGTCTTACTTCGTCGATGCCGCGGGGGTCAAGCTCCATCCCCCTTTTAATCGCCTTCTCGTATATATCTTTTATTTTCATTTGGTTTCCCTGTACGGATGAGATTTTTTAAGGCCGGTTGGATATCGGTTCAGGCCCAGGGCTGTCATTTTGCGAACTCAGCCCCTTTAGCCGCCGAGTACTTCCTTGACCGCGTCATTTACCGCCTTGCCGTCCGCCTTGCCTTTAACGTGAGGCATAACGGCCTTCATGAGCTTGCCCATGTCTTTCTGTTCCGTCGCGCCTACCTCCGCCGCTATCTTTTTAATAAGTTCGCGTAGCTCCTCGATAGAGAGCTGCGGGGGCAGGTAAGCCTTCAACACGGCGACTTCGCCCTCTTCCTTTTCAACGAGGTCTATCCTTCCGCCTTTCCTGAACTGCTCGATGGAATCATATCTCTGGCGGATAAGGGTCCCGACCACCTGCTGGACCTCCTCGTCGTTAAGGGGCCTCTTCTGGTCGATTTCCTTGTACTTGACGGCGCTAAGAAGCATCCTTAACGTGGAGAGCTTCTCTTTCTGCCCGGCCTTAAGCGCCACGCCGACCTCTTTTGCAATGTCATCGCGTAAGCTCACTCGCATTCTCCTTAAAAAAAATTATAAAGCCGGTTGAAAAAAACCCGGTTCAATCCCAAGCCCCAAAAACGAAGCGGCGATACCCTAGTTGGAGGCCATGCCGCTCCCAGCAGTTTTTTCTCCGGATAGCCCCTGGCTTCAGGCCAGGCGCACTTAACCGCCCTTCTTTAATTCTATAAGAACAAGCTTTACTATAGTCTTAAGCGTCTCAAAGACCCCCGTGCCCTCGCTGGCCACAGCCTCGAAGTCCGGCACCCCGCCAGTATTAATAACCTTTTTAAGCTCCGAAACCGGCACGGCATTCGGCAGGTCCCTTTTATTATACTGGACCACATGCGGGATCTGGATGAGGTTATAACCCTGCTCCTCGAGATTGATCTTCATATTGTCATAGCTCTCGATATTGGCGTCCATCCTCTCGACCTGCGAGTCAGCCACATACACGATGCCGTCAACGCCTTTGAGTATGAGCTTTCTTGAGGCGTCATAGAATATCTGCCCCGGCACTGTATAGAGGTGGAAGCGGGTCTTAAACCCCTTGATATCGCCGAGGGCGAGCGGAAGGAAATCGAAAAAGAGGGTCCTCTCGGTCTCGGTGGCAAGGGTTATCATCTTTCCCTTTGCCTCGGGCCTCGTCTTTTTGAAGATGAACTGAAGATTGGTAGTCTTGCCACAAAGTCCCGGGCCGTAATAGACAATCTTACAGTTTATTTCCCTTGAGGAATAGTTTATAAATGACATTTTTGAGAATAATGTGCCGCTGAAGGATTACTATCTGTGCTGACCGGCGCATCTTCCGCTCAGGGCGAAAAACCCCGGCAAAGCTTAAGCGTTTAAGACAGGTCTTTTTGACTTGGGCCGGACGTCCGGCTGTAAAACAAATGGCGCCTAATGGAAGAGCTTTTCGATATCGTCGTCTGTTATCTCTTTTAAAAGGTTTTCATTATCCGCGCCGGCGGCCATCCTGTCTAAAAGCTTCTGTATGCTTTTATTCAAATCCTCGCTCGCCTTCTTGACCCTGAGCCTTATAAGCCCCAGAGATGATCTCTTATCGAAGATCACGACAAGTATTACCCTCTGGCCTACGACTGAGATATGGAGGTTGTCACGCTCGCCCTCGTGAAAAAGGATAGAGAATTCCTTCTCGCCGATAAGCTTCGCGAGCCCCCCCGTGGCGGCGATATTGCCCGCGGTAAGAGAGGCCAGCGAAGTAGCGTCTATGTCCCTGGTCTCGCCGCTCGAAGATATGAGCTGCCCGTCCTTGTCGACAAGGTACACGCATTTGGCGTTGGATTCGCGAAGGAGCTTCTCTATAGCCGCCGTTATCTCGCGGTATTCCTCATCGAACATTATAAAAGAGCTCTGCGGCATTGAATACCTTTCTTAGATACGCTTTCCGTCCAGATCGAGAAGCCTCTGCCATTCGAAATCGACACGCGCCTGGAACTGCTCCAGTAAGTGCTTGTTCTCCGGTTTAAAGAGGTGTTTGAACCTGCCCTGGGGCTTCAGCCACTCTTCGAGAGGCTTTTTCTCCTTGGGCTTGTAGGTGATCTTGAGTATGCCGTCCTCTATCTCGTACAACGGCCAGTAGCATGTGTCTACAGAAAGCTTCGCCCACTTTATCGAATCCTCGGACTTTGTGTACCAGCCGAGCGGGCAGGGCGACATCACGTTCATGAAAGCCGGCCCGTTTATCTTAAGGGCCTTTTCCGCCTTCTTCGAGAGGTCCGACCAGTTATGCGGGCTCGCCTGCGCCGCGTAAGGGATATTGTGCGCCGCGACTATGCGTGTAAGGTCTTTTCTCCACTCCTGCTTGCCTGGGATCACTTCGCCCGCGGGGGACGTGGTCGTGTTCGAGAAGAACGGGGTCGCGCTTGAGCGCTGGATGCCCGTGTTCATATAGGCGCCGTTGTCGTAGCAGAGATATAGGAAGTTATGCCCCCGCTCCAAGGCCCCTGAAAGGGCCTGCAGGCCTATGTCGTATGTTCCGCCGTCGCCGCCGAAGGCGATGAATTTTATGTCCTTGTCCCCGCCCGGGAGCCTGCCCCTCTTCTTCAAGGCCCTGTAAGCCGTCTCTACGCCGCTTATGGTGGCGGCCGCGTTCTCGAACGCCGAATGGATCCAGGGGATCCTCCAGGCCGTGTAGGGGTATATGGTAGTGCCCACCTCCAGGCATCCTGTGGCGGAAGTCGCCACAACCGGGCCGTTGGCGGCCCTTAAAACCAGCCTTACTATCGGCGGTATGCCGCACCCGGCGCAGAGCCTGTGCCCGCCTGTTAACAGTTCTTTCTGTTTTGAAAGTTCTTTAAGAGTAGCCATCTTTATGTCCTTTTACCCTGAGGTTTTTTATAATGTTATGTACTTAAGGAGCGTGTCTATCTGCCCGGTAGCAGCTACCTTCTTAAGTTCCTCAAATACTGAAAGCGCGTCTTTTACCTTGTAGTCCCTTCCGCCGAGCCCGTATGTCCTGCCTATTATCCTGGGTCTGTTGTCCATATCATAAAGGGAAGAGCGCACTTCATTGAAAAGCGGCCCGCCGAAGCCGTTCATCGAATCAACCCTGTCCAGTACCGCTACCGCCTTCTTGCCCTTAAGGACTTCCGCGATCTCCTTGAACGGGAAAGGCCTGAATAACCTCGGACGGAGCACGCCGACCTTCTGCCCCTGTTTTCTAAGCTCATCCACAGCGACCTTCGTGGTGCCTGCGGCGGAGTTGAGTATCACGATAGCGATCTCCGCGTCCTCAAGCCTGTAAGCGTCGAAAAGGCCGTACTGCCTGCCGAATTTTTTGCCGAAATCCTCGCCGACCTTCAGAACCACGTCCTTGGCGCGTCCTATCGCCTGGGACTGCTGGTGTTTAAATTCGATATAAGTATCAGGCAGCGTCATCGCCCCCATGGTTACGGGGTTGTCGGTATCCAGGAGCGTTGCAGCCGCCCTGTAGTCCCCTAAAAAGCCCCTTATCTCCGCGTCCTCAAGAAGAGCGATGTTTTCTATCGCATGGCTTGTTATGAACCCGTCAAAACATACCATGGTCGGCAGGAGCACGTTCTCATCCTCCGCTATCTTTACGGCCTGAATGATATTGTCATAAGCTTCCTGGACGGTTTCCGAGTATATCTGCACCCAGCCGGCGTCCCTCGCGCCCATCGAGTCCGAATGGTCGCAGTGTATGTTGATCGGCGCGGAAAGCGCCCTGTTTACGTTTGCAAGCACTATCGGGAGCCTCATGCCTGACGCGATATAGAGCATCTCCCACATAAGTGCCAACCCCTGGGATGATGTCGCCGTCATAACGCGCGCCCCGGCCGCCGCGGCCCCTATGCAGGCGCTCATGGCCGAGTGCTCGCTCTCAACCGTTATCAGCTCGGTATCGACTGCCCCATCCGCCACATAGCCTGAAAAATCCTCTATTATGGCTGTTGAGGGGGTAATCGGGTAAGCCGCGCATACATCAGGGTTTATCTGCTTCATCGCGTAAGCTACGGCGGAATTTCCCGTAAGCCCCGTCTGCCCTTTTGTCATCGTTATAGCCATCAGTCGGCCTCCTCTTCCATCTTTATCGCTTTTACCTTATCCGGGCATTCGACGGCGCATATGCCGCATCCCTTGCAATGCTCCATATCAAAGCCGATCATCTTGCCGTCCTCGGTGATTACCGCCGAATCCGGGCACATGACCCAGCAGATAAGACAATTGGTGCATTTATCCTTATTCACTGCCGGACGGAGCTTCCTCCACCCGCCTGTTGAATATCCGTGGGCGGTGCCGCCCTCGGGTATAACCCCGCCTAAGGGGAATTCTTTTTTGTTTTCCATTATTACACTCTCCCTTTCGCCTCTCGAAACCTTAAATTCCGAATGAGAATTTTATAGAGCCTCTACTCCCCGACTACCTCGCCAAACCCCCTGTTCATCGCGGCAACGTTGCCATCAATGACCTTGGGGCTGAACTTCTTCGCATAGTTCAGCTTGAAGTTATCTACAAGCGCGTCCAGGGTGATAAAGCCGGTCGCCTTCGCCAGCGCCCCCAGCATCGGGGTATTCGGCATTACCCTCCCTATGGTCTCAAGAGATATCTTTGCCGCGTCAAGCGTAAATACCTTTGGGCCATTTCCCTTGATACCAAGTTCCGTCCTCATCTCCGACGGGGACTTCTGGGTATTTATTATGAAGACCGCGTCATCAGGCGTACCCTCGACGACGTTTACGATCCCGATGAGCGTCGGGTCCGCTATCAGTACATACCTGGGGTCGGTCACCTGGCAATGGAGCCTTATCGGCTCATCGGATATCCTGTTGAAAGCCTTTACCGGGGCGCCCATTCTTTCGGGGCCGAACTCCGGGAATGCCTGTACGTATTTGCCGGATATGAGGCACGCCTCACCGAGTATCTTGGCGGCGGTGACGACACCCTGCTGCGCCCTTCCGTGCCATCTCACTTCAATATAGTTTTCCATATGATCTTTCCCTCTATGTTTTTTAAATGCCTTATTGGCATTCGATCCGCTTTTAAAACTCTCTCCTGCCTTCTAAAGCCCTGCCAAGCGTCGCCCCGTCCATGTACTCCACATAGCTCCCCACGGGTATGCCCGAAGCAAGGCGGGTAAGCTTGACATTATACGGCTTCAACAGCCTTGAAAGATAGGCCGCTGTCGCCTCCCCTTCCGAGTCAAAGCCGGTAGCGAGTATGACTTCCTTGACCGCGGAGGAGTCAACCCTTGATATGAGCTCATGAATCCTCAGCTCATCCGGCCCTATGCCCTTAAGAGGGGCAAGATTGCCGTGAAGGATATGATATCTGCCCTTGTATCCGCCCATACCCTCAAGGGCCATCATATCCTTGTAATCAGAGACGACGCAAATAATCGAGGCGTCCCTGGAATCGTCTTTGCAAATTATACACGGGTCGGTATCAGAAAAGGTCATGCAGACGGAGCAAAGCGTGACTTTATCCTTGACTCCCAGAAGGCAGCTTGAGAGCTCATCCACATATTCCTTTTTTGAGTTAAGGATATATAAGGCAAGCCTTGTAGCCGTCTTTTCGCCGATACCCGGAAGCCTTGAGATAGCTTTTATTAAATTATTTATAGGTTCGGCGTATTGCATCCGGTTAAAAACCTGTACGAACGTATTTAAAGGGCCGCGCCCTTGTCCGGTAAATTAAAATAGCCCGGGTATGTTCATCCCGAGGCCCGATGTCAGCTTGCCCATCTCGTCGGAGACCATCTGTTTGCTTCTCCTGATGCCCTCGTTCACTGCCGCCACCACGAGGTCCTGAAGCATGTCGATGTCCTTCGGGTCCACTACCGACGGGTCTATCTTTACGGAGACGACTTCCTGCGCTCCGTTGACCGTGGCCGTGACCATGCCGCCGCCAGCCGATGCCTCGATGGTCTTTGTCGCAAGATCTTTCTGCATCTCGGCCATTTTCTCCTGCATCTTCTGGGCCTGACGCATTAAATTTCCCAACTGTTTAGACATTGGTCCTCCTCCGGTCCTCTATGACCCTGCCTCCCAATACACGGACAGCGTCTTTTATTATGGGGTCTGTCTCTTTCTTTTTTTCCGGCGCCGCCGTTCCGGATGCCTTTATCTCGATCTTCATGGGCCTGCCGAAGAACTCGGCGCACAGGCTCTGAAGGAGCTCGCGCTTTATGAATAAAAACTTCTCGGTTTCGCTTCCGGCCGTTATGGTAACGCTGTCGGTCCCGATATTTACGCTTGCGGCCTCAAGCGGCCCCGCGAGCGGACGGCTCTTCTGTCTTACAAAATCTATCAGACCGCCGCCGCTGGTTCCGGCCGCGGGTTTCGCGGCAGTATACGGGCTTGCGGCCTCGGACGCCTTAAGAGGAGCTTTAGCGGGAGCCTCTCTTAAAGGGCTGGCCTCTTTTCTTAAAGGGCCAGGCTCTTTCGGCGCTGTCCTCTGAGTCTGACCTGCCCCTGCTGAGGAATCGATCTTCTGCCTTAAAGATTCAAGCCTCGAAACCAGTTCATCGACGGGCCTTATCTCATCAAAGTGCGCGGCCCGCAAGAGGGCCATCTCAAAAGAAAATCTCGGAGAGGCCCCTCTGACCACTTCTTCGTACCCCTTCGAGATGATGCCGAAAAGCATATGAAGCCGCTCTATACTGACCCCGGCGGCCAGGGTATTTAACCGTTCCAGCTCACTCTCCGGCAGATCAAGGAGAGTGGGGTCTGCGGTGGCCTTGATGACGGTAAGGTCTCTTATATGTTCGAGAAGTTCGCTGCAGCCCCTCTTTAAATCATACCCAAAATTATATATCTTTTCAACAATATTTAAACACGCCTTTGCGTCTTTGGAGATGATGGCCCCTGATATTTCGTAAAGGATCGACCTGTCCATCAGCCCCAGCGCGTCGGCCACGTCCGAGTCTTTCAGATCTCCCCCGGAGTAAGCCAATACCTGCTCAAGGAGGCTCTGCCCGTCACGCAGGCTTCCGTCAGCCTCGCGCGCGACTGTGAATATGGCCTTGTCCTCGAATTTTATCCCCTCTTCGGTCACGATCCTCTTCAAGTGATGCTGAAGCTCCTTAAAGGGGATCCTCTTGAAATCGAACCGCTGGCATCTGGAGAGTATGGTCAAAGGGATTTTGTGGACTTCGGTTGTGGCGAAGATGAACACTGCGTGGGGCGGCGGCTCTTCGAGGGTCTTAAGGAGCGCGTTGAACGCCGGGGTCGAGAGCATATGGACTTCGTCTATTATGTAGACCTTATACTTGCCCTGGCTTGGGACGTACCTTATGCTTTCGGTAAGCTCCCTTATATTGTCAACGCTGTTGTTCGAAGCGCCGTCTACTTCAAAGACATCGACAGATGACCCGGCAGCTATCCCCTTGCACGATTCGCAAATATTGCAGGGAAGAGGTGTCGGGCCGGACGCGCAGTTGAGGCTTTTCGCGAGTATTCTCGCGGCGGTCGTCTTTCCGACGCCCCTTGGACCTGAAAACAGGTAGGCATGCGCGACCCTGCCCGAAGAGATGGCGTTTTTAAGGGTCCTTGTCACATGGCCCTGTCCAACGATCTCCTCAAAGAGGCTCGGCCTCCATTTTCTTGCTATTACCAGGTAAGAGGACATTCGGCATGCCTGCGGCTATTTAAGATGCTTACGGGCTCTATTGATAGCTAGGCACCCTTGCGGCACATGGATGAAGCTGCTACCGTTGCTTCCTTCCGGACCTGGCGGGATTTACAGCGTACCATTGCGCAAGACCCAGCTATCAATAGAACCCACAAGTAATGACTTCAGCTCTGGAGAATCGAAGACCTAACAGTCTGCTGTCATGCACAGCGAGCGGTTAGCGAGCGAATCACAATTGAGATTTCCTTTCATGCAAGTTTTCCGCAGCTTGCTGCGGGAAACTTCAAAAGCCCAATCTGCGTCGTCTTTAAAATTAGTCACTGCGGCGTACATACAAAGTACGCCTCATTCCTCGCTTCTCGACGCCTCGCAGCTGAAGCTTTTTCGAAGCCTGAATGTGCATAGCGAGAGCATTCCCCGCTGCTTGCGGAGAGTTTTAATTATAGCATACCTTGGCTCATATGCGGCGCCGGAACCTGAAAAAAAAC
>JACRET010000031.1 GCA_016218105.1 Deltaproteobacteria bacterium | reverse complement strand
TCGACGAAAGATATGCGCGCGGAAGGTTAAGCGAGAGGAATACCTGGAGAGGAAGAAGGACATCCTAGGCTGATTCCTATTTGTGTGCCTTCCAGAACCCCAGAAAGCCCCCCCAAGAGCCGACCTTTTCAACCCCTGAAAAGCCAGCGCGCCGCATCAGAACGCCAAGCCTGCCTTTTACCTGGTCTTCTGTAAATGACCAGAAAAGCAACGGCCAAAGGATTACCCACCACAGGAAGACGGTGGGCCTGTCCACGTCCACCAGTACAAAACGCCCGCCTGGCTTTAGCACCCTGTGAACCTCTGAGACCCCCTTGACCTTCAAGTCAGGCGGCAGATGATGAAACATGGCGCTTGAAAGGACGCAATCAAACCGATTGTCCTCAAACGGGAGGTCTTCTATCACGGCGAGCCTGAATTCAGCACGGCTCTCCTGGAGAAGGGCGTTCTTTTTGGCAACCCCTATCATCTTTGCGGCCGGGTCTATGCCCACCACGTTCCCTGCTTGCCCTACAGCCAGATCTGCAAGACGCGTCAATACCCCTGTACCGCACCCGACGTCAAGCACGCAATCGCCGGGTTTTAACTCCGCGAAGCCGAGCGTTTTCTGCCTGAACGCCAGGCCAAGCCCTACAGCGGGGCAATACCTGTCGTAAATAGGCGCCAATATATCAAGCGGCATGCCACGTGTATGGAGCGTTTCAGGGGAAAATCCGCCCCTGTGCCGCGATACCGTTATAAGCCCATAGATAATAATTGCTGGACATACAAGGAGAAGAGCTATTAGAACCGCCGCCCATATGGTAAATCCAAGCCTGATGAGAACCCAAACGGCGAAGACGATCATCAGGATAGGGCAGAGCCACAAGATCTTTTTCATTTCTCAATCAACCTCTATCTTTAAGGTCTTCAAGGTAGCGGAATTGGCCACGACCGAAAGTGAACTCAGCGCCATGGCTGCGGCGGCTATAATTGGATTTAAAAAACCGAGCGCGGCTATGGGGATCCCTATTGCGTTGTATATAAACGCCCAGAACAAGTTCTGCTTTATCTTCCTCATCGTCGCCTTTGAAAGCTTGATACCGGCATATACGTCCCTGACATCGTCCTTAACAAGTATTATGCCGCCTGTCTCCTTCGCCACATCCGAGCCGCTCCCGATAGCGATGCCTATGTCAGCCTGCGCGAGCGCCGGGGCGTCATTTATCCCATCCCCGACCATGGCGACCGCCTTCCTTTCCGCCTGTAATTTTTTTACGACCCCCGCCTTTTCGCCCGGCAGCACATTTGCGATGACCTTTTCAATCCCCACCTGCCTGGCGACAGCCCTTGCCGTCCTTTCGTTATCGCCTGTAAGCATTATGACTTCTATCTGTTCTCTTTTAAGGGCTCCTACCGCGGCAACAGAGTTCTCTTTAATTGTATCCGCCACAGCGATAATCCCGACAACTATCTTATCCTTCGCAAGGAGCATGGCTGTCTTGCCCTGCTCCTCAAGGGACTTCAGCCTTTCTTCAAATTCGGCTATGGGGATACCGCTTGTATCCATGAGCCTTCTATTGCCAAAAAGGACAATGCTGCCCTTGTAGCCTATCCTTACGCCATGACCTGGAACCGCCTCAAACGAATCCGCATCAGGCACATCCATCCCTCTCATCTTCGCGGCCTTCAATATTGACTCTCCGAGCGGATGCTCAGAGCCTTTCTCGGCGATAGCGGCGTATTTAAGGACTTCGTCTTCCGGGGCGTTCAAGCTCACTATATCCGTTACCGACGGCTCTCCCTTTGTAAGCGTGCCGGTCTTATCGAAAACGACTGTCGTTAACTTCTGCGCCCGCTCAAGGTATTCGCCGCCCCTTATCAGTATCCCGGCCTCCGCGCCCTTTCCTACACCCACCATCAGCGCTGCCGGGGTTGCTATGCCAAGGGCGCACGGGCAGGCTATTATCAAGACCGCTATGAACGCGAGGAGACCCTGAGGAAAGTTCCCCAAACCCCACCAGCCGAAAAAGGCAAGGAACGCAACGGTAACAACAGCTACCACGAAGTACCCTGAGACCTGATCGGCTATCCTCTGTATCGGGGCCGAAGACGCCTGCGCCTGCTCGACCATCTTTATGATCTGGCTGAGTGTCGTCTCCGCCCCGACCCGTGCAGCCTTGAACTTGAGCATCCCGGCCTTATTTATAGTTGCGCCTATTACCTCGTTACCCTGCTTCTTCTCAACAGGGATACTCTCCCCGGTTATCATCTTTTCATCGACCGAGGACGAACCCTCGATTACGATACCGTCAGTAGGAATTTTTTCTCCGGGGCGGACTATTACTATCTCGCCGACCTGAACCGATTCAGCCGGGACTTCCATCTCCTGGCCTTCCCTTATTACCCTTGCCGTCTGGGGCTTAAGGTCGAGTAATTTCCTGACCGCAGCCGAGGATTTCTTTTTGATTATCTCCTCCATGTACTTGCCAAGCAGAACAAAGGCGATGATGACCGCCGAGACTTCGAAGTAGACATCCCTCTCTGCTACCTTAACCGGCAGGATATCAGGAGCAAATATGACTATAACCGAATACACATAGGCCACGCTCGTCCCCAGGGCTATGAGGAAGTCCATGTTTATCATCCGGTTCTTAATCGCATTATACGCGCCCTTGTAGAAGCTCCATCCGCCTATAAACTGGACTGGAGTAACAAGGATAAAGAGCCACATCCCCCAGGTAAACCACGGAAGCTGAGGTATAGGCGCCCAGGTTACTATGGTCGCGCCAGCGGCAAGGCCAAGGAAGAAGGCAGCGCGTAAGATTGCCAGCACAAGGACTCCGGCGAGGGCGATGGAGACCCTCCGCTTCATCTTCTTTAGCTCTTCCTCCGGGGCCTCAAACGTCCTTAAGCAACCATCACTGCAAAAATAGTACGTCCTGCCTCCTGCGTCTTTCCTTAGCGATTTATGCTTATCGACCACCATGCCGCAGATCGGGTCTTTTGCCGTGTCCCGCGCTCCAGCTTGAGCGGCCTCCATCTCCTTATGCTTAAGTTCGCCGCTGCGGGATATAAAGGCTTCAGGGCCTTTATCGAAACGGACCTTGCATTTAACGGAGCAGAAATAGACCTCTTCGCCTTTATAAGAACTTTTACCGGCGGCTTTAGCCGGGTCTACGGACATTCCACAAACCGGGTCTTTTGCCATAATCTTCCCATTCCCATTACTTCATTCTTGTTCGAACTTAAATGACCTTTCATCAACCCCGCCCACCCCTTTAATGACAAGCGTGATCGACTTTGCTTCGGTAATGGCCGCGCCCTCAAATTTAAGTATAGCCTC
>JACRET010000004.1 GCA_016218105.1 Deltaproteobacteria bacterium | reverse complement strand
CGCCGCAATGACGAATTTTGAAGACGACGCCGCAGATTGGGCTTTTGAAGTTTCCCGCAGCAAGCCGCGGAAAACTTGCATGTAAGGAAATCTCACTTGTGATTCGCTCGCTAACCGCTCGCTGTGCATGACAGCAGCCTGTTAAATCCAACCTATTTAAAGGCCGGTATGATAACTGTAGAATCCGCTCTAGAGACCATTTTAAAAGAAATAAAACCGCTGGACGTGGAATCGACCGGCATACTCTCCTCGCTTGGCAGGGTGCTCGGCGAGGACATAAAGGCCTCCCGGCCCAACCCTCCCTGGGACAACTCCGCCATGGACGGGTACGCCCTTAAGGCGGAGGACCTCGAAAGGGCGTCCGATGCCGCTCCTGTGAGCCTTAATGTCATCTATGACCTTCCCGCCGGACAGGTGCCCAAGGGCCCAGTAAAGAACGGCGAGGCTGTCAGGATAATGACCGGCGCGCCTGTCCCGGACGGCGCCACGGCCGTAGTTATGGTCGAGCGGACGGAAAGAGGCCCGGGTGGGACGGTACTTATCAAGGCAGCGGCCAGGACAGGCGAGAACATAAGAAGGGCCGGAGAGGATTTTAACGCAGGCGAGACCGTAATAAAATCAGGCGCCCTCATAAGGCCCGCCGAGGTTAGCATGCTCGCTACCGTAGGCGCGCCTTTTGTATTTGTCCATAAGAGGCCCCGTGTCGCTGTGCTTTCCACTGGAGACGAGCTTTGCGATATCCAGGAAGTACCGCCCCAGGGAAAAATATCCAACAGCAACGGTTATGCCCTTTCCGCTCTTGTAGCGGCCGTGGGCGCCGAGCCCATATGGCTTGGGGTAGCGCGGGATACGAAAGAAAGCCTCCGTGAAAAACTTGAGATCGCGATGAAGGCCGATTGCATCATCTCTTCGGGCGGAGTGTCCGTAGGAGATTACGATTTCGTAAAGGATGTCCTTAAAGAGCTTGGCTCAGAGATGATATTCTGGAAGGTCGCCATGAAGCCGGGCAAACCGCTAGCCTTCGGGGTCATCGGAGGCAAGCCCGCGTTCGGGCTTCCGGGCAACCCCATCTCCTCGATGGTGGCATTCGAGCAGTTCGTCAAACCCGCTCTCCTCAAAATGGCCGGGCGGAAGGCTGTTTTCAGCCAGACCTTTTCGGCCCTCCTTACAAAAGACATCAAGATAAAGCCCGGCAGGATGAACTTCATCAGGGCGGAATTGAAGATGGAGGAAGCCGGGTTTGAAGCTACGCCTCTGGACGGGCAGGGCTCGGGCGTAATATCAACGATGGTGCGCGCGAACTCTTTTATAATAGTTCCAAAGGACTCCTCAGGCTTCAAGGCCGGGGAGACAGTAAAGGTGCAGCCGTTCGATCCATCCATCCTTCTAAGAGAAAAAGCCTGGTATTGATATTCATCATACCTTTTAAAATCGTTTGATTATATTATTCTGAGAAGCAAGGGGAGGAAAATGTTCAAGACAGTCGAGTGGAAAAAGACGGGCGTTGTAATGATAGACCCGAGATTACTGCCTGAAAAGGAAGTTTACAGGACATACAGGGATTATAAAGCGGTCGCCGGCGCCATAAAGGACATGGTGGTAAGAGGGGCCCCGGCCATAGGCGTTTCAGCGGCAATGGGTGTCGCGCTGGGGGCGTCAAAGATAAAAGCGAAGGAGATAAAGGGATTCAGAAAAGAGTTCGACAAGATCGCCTCTCTGCTCGCGTCCACAAGGCCCACCGCCGTAAACCTCTTCTGGGGGATCGAGCGGATGAGAAAGGTCGTCGAGGATAACTCATCGCTTGCCATACCTGAGCTTAAGGCCAGGCTTATCGCCGAGGCGAAGGAAGTCCACAGGGAAGACATCGAGATAAACAAGCTTATCGGAAAACACGGCGGCGCTCTCCTTAAGAGCGGATCGACTGTGCTCACGCATTGTAACGCGGGGGCGCTGGCAACAGCCGGCTACGGCACTGCGCTCGGGGTAATAAGGGGCGCGATAGAGGCCGGCAAAAAGATAAGCGTGTTCGCGGATGAGACGAGGCCGTTTCTCCAAGGCGCGCGGCTTACCGCATGGGAGCTTAAGAAGGACAATATCGACGTGACTCTCATAACGGACAACATGGCCGGCTACATCATGAAGAAGGGTTTCATTCACGCGGTAGTGGTCGGAGCGGACAGGATAGCCGCCAACGGAGACGTAGCCAACAAGATAGGTACCTACTCGGTGGCCATCCTGGCCAAAGAGCACAATATACCGTTCTATGTCGCGGCCCCGTTATCTACAATCGACCTCAAGATAAGACACGGCGACGATATACCGATTGAGGAGAGGGACTCCAGCGAAGTCACGCACATGAAAGGCAAAAGGCTCGCGCCGGCAGGCATAAAGGTCCGGAACCCTGCCTTCGACGTAACGCCGAACAGATTGGTATCAGGCATAATAACTGAAAAAGGCGTAGTAAAAGCCCCTTACGTAAAAGGGCTTAAGGCGCTATTCCCCAAATAGAAAGGCAGCCATGACGTTTACCGGTTTTCTGATAATTATAGGGGTCTTTATCGCCCTGATGTTCGTATACAGAAGGGCCGATAAGCTCATAAAAAACATGAGCCCCGGTACCGTAAAGAAGGTGAACTGGGCAGGGTTTATAATCGGCATCCTAGGAGGGGTCGCCTGGTACCTGTTCCACGAAGGCATCTACATGCTTGTAACGCTCATCGGGATTGTCATATACTTTCTCTTCTATGGTTACGACAAGATGGAAAGTAACGAGTCCCATTAGGTTTATACAAGGTGATCCTTACAGCCTCCTGAACCCCTTTTGAAAACGTGTTCAGCCTTTAAATCAGGAAGGGACAGCCTGCTCAACGCAGGCTGTCCCTTCTGTTGTTTTTACGGCACTGTTCTCTTCCCGGTAATCGAAGAGATGTCTTGCTTATCAAAAGCTGGCTACAAGAGCGCAACCGTCAAGGTAACCGCGACTATAAGGGCCGCAAAAACATCTATCGGGGCTATGCCTGTAATTCTCGCCATAAATTGCCTCCTTATCTTTTTTCTACAGCCCTATTTTACCGAAAAAAGATTAGAGGAAAATTAATTTAGCTGCTCGCTACGCAATACCCGAAAGCGCGTGGCAGCGCGCAAAAAGGCCGTTACCAGAGAGGCATTTCACCCTCCCCTCTGTCCCCTCCCGTCAAGGGAGTGGAGGTTTTGGGGACGACAAGCGAAGCTTGGCGGGGTTCCCTTATGGTTTCCCGGCCCGTTCTTCGAGCGGGCCCTACTTACAGGGAGCTTTCCGATCGAAGATATTCTTTCAGGTCTGCCAGGGCCTCGACCATATTCGGGACCAGATGCCCCTCCTCCCTTAATTCCTGTATCTCATCAAGCGAGTACCAGCCAAATCCAGGGATCTTGTCAGGCTCTCGCACTTGCGGCTCTCCCGAGGTTATTACACAAAGATACAGATGGACGGAGAACTCCCCCTCAGGCGAATGGGTATCATAGACGCCGAACAGCCGTATGGGACGGACCTCGATCCCAAGCTCCTCCCTGACCTCGCGCTTTACAGACTCATCCCAGGATTCCCCGCTCTCCTTTTTACCCCCTGGCGGCTCTATCCTCAGCCCGTGCTTTATGTTGTGGACAAGGAGAAGCCTCTTGTCTTTTATAATAAGCCCCGCTGACATTTCTCTTTTCATAAGGTGATTATCTTAAAGTTTAGCGCACCGGTCAAGATGAAGAATCGCTCGGCGATCTCTTTGATTTCTATTGCCTTTATTTGCTATCACTGCTATTATGCCTATTATTTAGGCATTTAATTCCACTACCGGACGTTATGCTTTCATACGAAGATATAATTGAAAATCTGAGCGAAGGGGTCATAGCCATAGACCTCGGCAAGAAGGTCTCTGTCTTCAATCAGTCCGCTGAGAAGATGTCAGGGGTTTCGAGGTCGCTCGTTATCGGCAAGGACTTAAATGAAGTCTTCAGGCGCGACGTAAGGCTTACTGAGATGCTCGCCAAGACCCTTGACGAAGGCCGTCTCTTCGCTGAGTACGAAGAAAAGCTTCACAGGCGTTTCGGTGGGACGCTTCCTGTCGGAATAACCACGAGCCAGATATTTGATTTAAACGGCAATCTAAGCGGCGCGGCGGCGCTTATTAAGGACCTCTCAGGGATCAAATCCCTTGAGGCAGGGTCGCTTAGAAAGGAACGCCTCGCCTACATAGGGGCATTCGCCGCAAACCTGGCTCACGAAATAAAAAACCCTTTAAGCGGCATACGGGGCGCGGCACAGCTCTTGTCGAAAAAGGTAAAAGACGAATCGCTCTCCGATTATACGGGCGTTATCATGAAAGAGGCCGACAGGCTTAACAATATCCTAAATGGCATGCTCGACTTCGCAAGGCCCGCCAAGCTCAATAAAACAGAGATCAACATACATAAAATACTCGATTCGACCGTCCTCCTCCTGCAGGAGGGCCTCCCTCGATCGGCGTTCGTCAAAACTTACGACCCGTCGATACCTGACGTGATGGGGGACGAGGGGCAGCTTACGCAGGTCTTCCTGAACCTGGTCAAGAACGCCAAAGAGGCTATTTCAAAGGACGGCCATATACAGATAAGCACGAGGATACTTACCGAGTTCCATCTTGTCGAGGAAGGCTCACCGGGCGGAAAGATGGTCTCCATAGAGGTAAAAGACGACGGATGCGGCATAAAGCAGTCTGACCTTGAGAATATATTTACGCCGTTTTTCACTACCAAGCCAAAGGGCAGCGGCCTCGGCATGGCTATATCATTAAAGATAATAAAGGAGCACGGCGGCCTTCTTAAAATAGATTCCACGCCCGGCAAAGGCACGTCCGTCACCGTGTACCTGCCCACAGAGATAGGTTTATGAGCGAGATAAAAGTATTGATAGCTGATGACGACGAAAGCATACTCTGGGTGCTGGAGAAGACCTTAACCGGCAAGAAGATGCGCGTCATAAAAGCAAGCGATGGGCCCTCGGCGGAGGAGCTCCTTAAAACGGAGGCCCCCTCTATCGCGATCATCGATATCAACATGCCGGGCAGCGGCGGATTGGCCGTGCTTAAAGGCGCTAAAGAGGCCGGCAATGAGGCGGCTATCATAATCATGACCGCCGAATCGACGATGAAAAACACCCTGGAGGCGATGAAGCTCGGGGCGTTTGATTATATTACCAAACCATTCGACATAGGCGAGCTTGAGATAATACTCGACAGGGCGGTTGAAAACCTCAGGCTTAAGGCGCGCGTATCCAGCCTCAAGGAACGGCTTAAGGAAAAACTCGCGACAGAAACGGCCTTCATCGGCAAGAGCAAAGCCGTTCAGGACGTGTTCAAGACCGTAGGGAAGATCGCCGGAAAAGACGTGACCATCCTTATACTTGGGGAGAGCGGCACGGGCAAGGAGCTTCTGGCCCGGCTCATCCACTCAAACAGCGGGAGGGCCGAAGGCCCGTTCATCGCCATAAACTCCGCGGCTGTGCCTAAAGAACTGATGGAAAGCGAGCTGTTCGGGTTTGAAAAAGGGGCCTTCACGGGCGCTATAGAGGCAAAAAAAGGGAAGTTCGAGCTGGCTGAATCAGGGACCCTCTTTCTTGACGAGGTCGGGGACATGCCCATTGACCTTCAGGCCAAGCTCCTTCGGGTAATTCAGGAGAAGGAATTTTACAAGGTGGGCGGCAGGGAGTCCATAAAAACGGACGTCAGGATCATAGCCGCCACGAACCAGGACCTTGACCGGGCGGTATCAGAAAAAAAATTCAGGGAAGATCTCCTCTTTAGATTGAACGGGGTCACGGTCACCCTCCCGCCTCTCAGGGACAGAAAGGGAGATCTACCGCTCCTTTCAGAATTCTTCATCGAGAAATTCCATCATGAATTCGGTGGCGCTATCAAGTCATTATCGTCAAGGTCTATCGAAGCCATGGAAAATTACAAATGGCCCGGCAACGTCCGGGAGCTTGAAAATATCTTAAGGAGGGCTGTGCTCCTTTCGCCTTCCAACAATCTTTCCCCCGAAGACCTGAACCTTCCGCAGTCGAGACACAAAAAAGAATCCCTGGAAGAGATAATCAGCGCCCGGCTCAAGCCCTTTATAGAGAAGACCGGCAACAAGGGCAAGCAGGAACTTTATGATTTTATAATGCCTTTCATGGAAAGGCCCCTTATAAGGCTTGTGCTTGAAAAGACCAGAGGCAACCAGCTGCAGGCCGCCGAGGTGCTCGGCATCAACAGAAACACCTTGAGGAAAAAGATAAAGGAACTCAATATCCAGATAGACAAACTGAAGGATTAGCCGTGGGCGTAAATTCCGGGAATATAAAGGGCCTCTACGCCATCATAGACACGGCTTATGTCGCCCCTGAAGGGATGCGAATGATGGCGGAAAAGATCATAAAGGGCGGGGCCGGGATATTGCAGCTCCGGTCGAAGGGGCTCTCTTCGCGCGAGATGCTCGACACAGCCTGGGCGCTTAGGGAGGTCACTTTAAAAAACGGGGTGATCTTTATAATAAACGACAGGGCCGACATAGCGGCGCTTGTGCAGGCCGACGGCGTGCATCTGGGGCAGGATGATCTCCCCGCGGCCGATGCCCGAAAGCTCCTTGGCGAGGGTTCCATCATCGGGGTCTCCACCCATAATAAAGAAGAAGCGGCGGCTTGCGCCCATGCCGATTACATCTCGTTCGGCCCCGTATTCCCTACAAAGACAAAGAAGGACGCCCAGGCCCCAAAGGGGCTTTCGGGGCTTAAAGAGGTAAGGGGCGCGACACCCCTTCCCATCGTCGCGATCGGCGGGATTACCGAAGAGAATATAGGGTCTGTCATAGCCGCGGGGGCGGATAGCGCGGCCATAATATCGGACATATTGCTTTCAGGCGATGTGCCATCAAAGGTCGCTTCCATAATCCGGGTGGCGGATAAGCGGAAAATCTGATTTTTCGATATACTGGGTAAAAATCTTTCAGGCGGAACCACATCATGTCAAGAAACCATAAAAAAGAAAAAGAATCCTGTACTGAAGACCTTCGCGATACCGGGCTCGAAGTGATAGGAGACCTGCCCTGGGGCTCTCACTTCTCTCAATTCTACGCGGACAAGGAAGACCTCCTGAGCGTGCTCGTCCCATATTTCAAGGCAGGGCTTGAAAAAAACGAATTCTGCATGTGGGTCACCTCTGAGCCCCTCGGCGTCGAGGAGGCAAAAAAGGCGCTTAAAAAAGCCTTCCCTGGGTTAGACCAATGCCTCGCGAAAGGACAGATAGAGTTTCACAGCCACACCGAGTGGTACCTGAAGGACGGGGTATTCGACCCGAAAAGGGTGCTTGAGGAGTGGGTAAATAAATACATCAAGGGACTTTCCTGCGGCTATCAGGGCCTGAGACTTACGGGCAATACCTTTTGGCTTAACAAAGAGCTCTGGGAAGACTTCACTCAATATGAGAGGGCTGTCGATAATGTAATCGGCTCATACAGGATGATGGCGCTTTGCACGTACTCTCTGGAAAAGTGCGGCGCCGGCGAATTGCTCGACGTGGTCTCCACCCATCCTTTCGCATTGATAAAGAGAAAAGGGAAATGGGATATTCTCGAGCGTTCGGAGCACAAGCTCGCCGAAGAGGTTCTCCGCAGGTCAAACATGGAGCTTGAGAAACGGGTACAGGAAAGGACGTCAGAGCTTACGGATCTTAACCGGAGGCTTCAGGAGGAAGCGTCAGAGCGCAGACGCATGTCAAAGGCCTTTGAGCGCCAGTCCAGGAGGCTCGACGCTTTCTTTAAGCATGTCTTGACCCCGCTCGCTTTCCTGGACAAGGGTTTCAACTTCATCATGGTCAGCGATTCCTATGCAAAAGCCGCCGCTCGGGACAGGGATGAATTTGCCGGCCGAAACCACTTTGAACTCTATCCTCACGACGGGAACAAGGCGATATTCGAATCCGTCGTCATGGAAAAAAAGCCGTACATGGCTTTCGAAAAACCTTTTGAATATCCAGACCACCCGGAATGGGGGGCCACTTACTGGGACTGGTCACTCGTCCCGATCCTTGACAACGCCGGAGAGGTAGAGTTCCTGGTCTACTCTTTGAACGATGTTACCGCCCGTAAACGGGCGGAGGTTGAGAAGGAGGGTATCCAGGCGCAGCTCATCGAGTCCCAGAAGATGGACGCAGTCGGGAAACTCGCAAGCGGCATAGCCCACGACTTCAACAACCTGCTGACCGTGATCGTCTCTTACGTGAACCTTGGACTTAAAGAAGGCCCGTCCGGCCCGCTTAAAAGCCATCTTGAGCAGATCGAGGAAGCATCCGCAAGGGCCGCGAACCTTACAAAACAGCTCCTGACATTCAGCCGGAACAAGCACCTTGAGCTTGAGGCGGCTGACCTGAACGAGACCGTAAAGGGGATGCTCAATATCCTTCAGCGTCTCATCACCGAAAATATCTTTATAAAAACCGCGTTCAAGCCGGGCATCTGGGCCATTAAGGCCAACCAGGGCAATATCGAACAGCTTATAATGAACCTTGTCGTAAACGCCAGGGACGCTATGCCCAAAGGCGGGACCATAACGGTCGCGACAGACAACGCGGCCGTCCTCAGCGCCGCTTCCGGCTCTGAGGACAGAACGCCGGGGAGCTATGTCTGCCTTACGGTAAAAGATACCGGGGCAGGGATGGATGAGGCCGTGCGCAAAAAACTTTTCGAGCCTTTCTTCACCACCAAAGGCCGGGTGGGTGGGCTCGGGCTCTCTGTCGTAAAGAACATCGTGAAAGAACATAAAGGCTGGATAGACGTGGATAGCGTCATCGGCGAAGGCTCTACCTTCAAGGTCTATTTCCCGGCAACCCATGAGGCCCTTAAAAACTCCAAAAAGGCGGAGATTGAAACGCATAGCGGGAATGGGGAACGCGTCCTTGTAGTGGAGGACGAGGCGACCCTTCGTAACGCCATCTCGATAGCGCTGAAGAAAAACGGGTATGACGTGGCCGAGGTCTCGGGTTACGATGACGCCTCGGCCTATTTAAGCGGGGAAAACAGGCGGTTTGATATCCTCTTAAGCGATCTGACGCTTAAAAACAGGAACGGAGTGGAACTTGCCGAAGAGGCCGTATCTAAATACCCCGCCCTTAAAGTCGTTATTACAAGCGGTTATATGGACACAGAATCCTATTGGCCGCGCATAAAGGAGCTCGGGTTCTTTTTCCTTCAAAAGCCGTTTGATATCCCTGCCCTCCTTAATGCCTTAGGCGCCCATAAGGACAGCTCCCCTCAATGAAGGACACGTCTGCCTCCCTGTTTCCCTGATGACGAGACCTTTGCCTCCCAGGGATCCGCCGCTTTCTCCCTTGCCTTATCGAGCCGTTCCTTAAGCCTTCCCCTGTTTTCAACGTCCTCTACAACAGCCTTTCTCAGGGCGCCCATACCCATCCTTCCGATCCACTTAAACGTTCTTTCGCCGTAGTGGGCCTCTTCCCTGTAGAGCTGCACAAAAGCCGCTATAATGTCCAACGCCTCTTCTTCGGTCTTTACCGTACAAAGCTTTTCCCCGCCCTTGAGTTCGATGCCTCCGCATCCACCAGCGTATATATCCCAGGCCCCTGTCACGCCAATCACGCCAATATCCTTTATCGACGACTCCGCGCAGCTCCTGGGGCACCCGCTTACGCCCATCTTGACCTTCGCCGGCATCCATAAGCCCTCGAAATACTTTTCAAGCTCTATCCCAAAACCCAGGGAATCCTGCGTGCCGAATCTGCAGTAGCCTGAGCCCACGCAGGTCTTTACTGTACGAAGAGCCTTGGCGTAAGCGTACCCCGACGGCATATCAAGGTCTTTCCAGACTTCTTCGAGATCGTCTTTTTTAACGCCGATCAAGGCGATGCGCTGGCCGCCGGTTATCTTCACCAGAGGCACTTCGTATTTCAAGGCCGCCTCAGCTATTCTTTTAAGCTCCGCAGGATCGGCTATCCCGCCGTACATCCTCGGAACAACGGAGAACGTCCCGTCCTTTTGGATATTCGCGTGAGAGCGCTCATTTACAAGCCTTGAGGTTATGTCATCCTCAGAGCCATCCGGCCAGACAAGAGAGACATAATAGTTGAGCGCGGGCCTGCACGTGGAACATCCGACCGTCTCCCAGCCGAGCGTGTCCATCACGTCCCTTACAGATTTAAGCCCCTTCTCTTTTATGTTTTTTATGACGTCGTCCCTCGTATATTTCGTGCACTCGCAAAGGTTAGCGGCCTTTGCCTTGGATTGAAAGTTAGACCCGAGCGTGGACTCCAGTATCCTGTCGACCACACCGGCACAGCCTCCGCACGAGCCGGACGCCTTTGTCTCCTTGACCACATCCTCCCGGGTAAAGAGCCCTTTTTTCTCGATGGCGTCCACTATCATTTTTTTGGTGACGCCGTTACAGCCGCATACGATAGCGTTATCCGGTATAGCCTCGATGGACGGGGCGCCGGGTTGCGCGCCGCCCCCGAGGAGCAGAGCGCTTCTTTTTCCCGAGATATCCTCGCCGTCCAAAAGCGAGGAGAAGAGCCTCGGCCCATCGGAAGTATCCCCGTACAGGATTATGCCTTTAAGCCTGCCCTCATCTATAACGAGCCTCTTATATGTTCTTGCCCCTTTGTCGAGGTACTCTATCGAATCCGCCGAATCCGCCCCGGTTTTCGAGTTTATCTCTCCGGCTGAGTAGAGCTCTATGCCGGGGATTTTAAGCCTCGTCGAAGCGGGCTGCGGCTTGAATACAAGGCGGCCGTCTCCCGCCAGATGGTTCGCGACTACCCTCGCCTGCTCGAATATCGGCCCTACGAGCCCGAACGTAGTATTTCTATGCTCAACGCACTCGCCTATGGCGAACACAGCGGGGTCATACGTCTGCATGCAATCGCTTACGACTATCCCCTTACGGCAGTATATGCCTGAAGAAGCGGCAAGCACGGCGTTGGGCCTTATGCCTATGGATATCACGGCCAGATCAGCTGGAATGGATGACCCGTCCTTGAAATCCAGCCCCTCTACCCTCCCATTGCCTGAAAACTCCCTGGTCTCCTTGTTGAGCAATACGCTGATCCCGGCTTTCTCGATATCATCTTTTAAAAAGGCGCTCGCAAGGCTGTCCAGCTGTCTTTCCATGAGCTTGTCCATGAGGTGTATGAGCGTGACCTCCATCCCGAGCCGTTTAAGCGCCCATGCCGCCTCAAGCCCCAGAAGCCCCCCTCCTATTACCGCGGCCTTCCCTCCGGCCCGGGCGAGCGCCACGATCCTGTGGCAATCATCCATGTTCCTGAAGGGCAATATCCCTTCCTTATCCATGCCCGGAATCGGTGGCATAAGAGGCAGCGCGCCGGTCGCGAAAATGAGCTTGTCATAAGGCACCTCCAGGCCGCTCTCAGTCACCGCCTTCCTGCTCTTCCTTTTTATCTCCACCACCTTTTCACCGGTGTGGAGCTTTATCCCCCTCTCCTCATACCATGCCTTATTATGAAGCGTGATATCGTTAAGGGACTTCTCTCCGGTAAGCACCTGGGCCAGAAGCACTCTGTTATAATTGTGCCTCTCGGCCCCGAATACGGTCACATCGAAGCGCGACGGGCCAAGCTTGTATATCTCTTCAAGGCACGCGGTCCCGGCCATGCCGTTACCTATGACGACGAGCTTTTCTCCTGTTTTGTTTTTATCCCTCATAGCCTCCCCCCTTTTTTATAAACCACTGAAAAACAGAAGGCGCCCCGGCTTTGGCCGAGGCGCCTTTGCCATTTTCAAACCTTTCTACGCCGGTTTACAGCGGCTTGAGCCTTTCTTCCGTCCTTATGACAGGGTATGTCTCGCCCGGCTCTATATGGTACGCCTCCGCCCCATGCTCACCGATGTCGAGGCCGATCATCTCCTCTTCCTGGCTTACCCTTAAGCCGATAACGGCTTTGATCACATACCAGGCTATGATGCTGACAACAAAGGTAAATACGCCGACGCCGACTACTCCCGCAAGCTGTGAGGCAAAAAGCTTGGAGCCTCCGAAAAAGAGGCCGTTGCCGGTGGTGCCGGGCATGAACCTGTCCTCCGCGAAAAGCCCCAGCGCGAGCGTTCCGAAGACGCCGTTTACAAGGTGAACCGAGAGGGCGCCTACGGGGTCGTCGAGCTTGATCTTATCAAAGAACAGTACCGCCACGACTACAAGCACCCCTGCCACAAGGCCTATTATGAGAGAGCTCTCAACGCTTATGAAGGCGCAGGGCGCGGTTACGGCTACAAGGCCCGCGAGGGTGCCGTTAAGTATCATCGAAAGATCGGGCTTGCCGATAAGGAGCCATGCCGTAATGGTGGCGGTCAGGGTCGCGGCGGCTGCGGCCATGTTGGTCGTAAGCGCGACGCGGGCTATCGCGTTGGCGTCAGCCGCCATCGTCGAGCCGGGGTTGAAACCGAACCACCCGAGCCAGAGTATCAACGCGCCCAGGGTCGCCATTGACATGTTGTGGCCGGGTATGGGGTTGATCTTGCCGTCTTTTCTGTACTTGCCGAGCCTCGGACCGAGGACTATTATGCCGGCAAGCGCCGCCCATCCGCCTACGGAGTGGACAACGCTTGATCCCGCGAAGTCAAACATGCCCAGCTTCGCGAGCCACCCGCCGCCCCAGATCCAGTGGCCGATCACAGGGTATATGAAACCGACTATTATAAACGAGAATACTATGAAGCTCAGGAACTTGATCCTCTCAGCCACAGCTCCGGACACTATCGTTGCGGCCGTCCCGGCGAATACGAGCTGGAAGAAGAACTTGGCGTAAAGCGGCACGCCCGTCCAGTTCATCGAGGAGTAGACGCCTTTGTATGCGTCTCCCGTCGCCGGGCTGTTATCCGCGCCGTGGAGCATGAAAAGCCCCTCAGTGCCGAAAAACGGGTTGCCGTCGCCGAACATGAGGCCCCAGCCTATTATGTAGAAGGCTATGGAGGCGATGGCGAAGACTACGAAGTTTTTGGCTAGTATATTTACGGTGTTCTTTGCCCTGCAGAGGCCTGATTCGACTAGCGCGAACCCGGCGTTCATCCAGAAGACCAAAAACGCGGCGACGAGAACCCAGACCGTGTCAAGGGCTACCTTGTTAACCGTAACGGTCTCTTCAAGCTTTGGCCCCGGCGCTTCAGCCGCCAGAGGGGCCTGCGCCTCGACTGCGGCGGGCGCCTGCTGTATCGCCGCGCCTTGTACCGCCTCCTCGCCGAATGAAGCTACCGGCGAGAGGAAACCGAAGAGCAGAACAATCAATAAAAAGATTTTTTTGAACATATACAACCTCCTTGGAATAATGCCTTGTTCCCTTTAAAGGGCGTTTTTACCGCTCTCGCCCGTCCTTATCCTGAAAGCCTCTTCGATCGTGGTTACGAAAATCTTTCCGTCGCCTATCTTTCCTGTCCTGGCCGCATCCATGATAACTTCGACGACCTTTGATGCCATCTCCTCGGCGGTTACGACCTCGATCTTTATCTTGGGGAGGAAATCGACCGTGTACTCCGCCCCCCTGTAGAACTCCGTGTGCCCCTTCTGCCTTCCGAACCCCTTCACCTCCGTGACGGTCATCCCCTCTATGTTAAGGTCATTGAGGGATTTTTTAACGTCATCGAGCTTGAACGGCTTTATTATCGCCTCTACTTTTCTCATCGTTCTCCTCCTTCCTTTTAAAAAATAGAAAGGCGCCTTTTAGCAGGATCTGAGTCCTTTTAAAAGGCGCCTTTGCCCTTGTCCGTTACTGCCGCGTAACGGCCATCTTGAGAGGGCCTTTTTACAGGCCCTGCTCACTTGTGATTTTCAGTTCAACCCTCTCTGCCTCCCTGAACCAACGGACTGGACTTACAGGTTATATCCGTTCTCGCTGTGCTGTGTGAGGTCAAGCCCCATTACCTCGTCTTCCTGGCAGACCCTCAGGCCTATCGTCATATCCACTATCTTAAGTATTATAAGGGTCACTATGAACGAGTACCCGCCGCTGACAACTATCGCTATCACCTGTTTCCAGAGGAGCGCCGCGCTGCCGAAAAAGAGGCCGTCCGCGCCAGCGGAGTTTATCGCCACCGTCGCGAAGAGGCCTGTTGCGAGCGCGCCCCATATGCCCCCCACCCCGTGGATACCGAAGGCGTCGAGCGAGTCGTCGTATTTAAGGAGCGGCTTTATGAAGCTGACGGAGACATAGCATATCACACCGGCAAGGAGACCCAGTATGATCGCCGAGACCGGGCCTACGAAACCCGATGCCGGGGTTATCGAGACGAGCCCCGCGACCAGCCCCGAGGCCAGTCCCAGGAGCGTCGGCTTTCCCCTGTGCGCCCATTCAACTATCATCCATGACACAGCGGCCGCCGCGGCCGCCGTGTTGGTGACGACGAAGGCTGAAGTGGCGAGGCCGTTCGCGCCCAAGGCGCTTCCTGCGTTGAACCCGAACCAGCCGAACCACAAGAGGCCCGCGCCTATCACAGTCAAAGGCAGGTTATGCGGTGCCATAACGTCCGTCATAAAGCCTTTTCTCTTGCCGATATAAAGCGCCGTGGCGAGGGCCGATATCCCTGAGCTTATGTGGACGACGGTTCCGCCCGCGAAATCAAGCGCGCCGAGAGCCCTCAGCCAGCCGCCGATGCCCCATACCCAGTGGGCGATAGGGTCGTATACGAAAGTAGACCAGAGGATCGTGAATACCAGGAAGGCGCTGAACTTCATCCTCTCCGCGAACGCCCCCGCTATAAGGGCCGGCGTTATGACAGCGAACATCATCTGAAAGATCATGAACGCCTGGTGCGGGATGGTAGCGGAGTAATCAGGGTACGGCTCAAGCCCGACCCCGTTCAGGCCTACCCATTCAAGCCCGCCGAAGAGCCCCCATTTGTCAGGGCCGAATGAAACGCTGTATCCCCAAAGCACCCATTGAACGCTTATGACGCAGAGTATTACGAAGCTCTGCATTATTGTGCCAAGCACGTTTTTCCTTCTTACCATACCCGAGTAAAAGAGCGCGAGCCCGGGAGCCGTCATAAGAAGCACCAGGGCGGTCGACGTGAGCACCCATGCCGTATCTCCAGTATCTATCTTCGGCGCAGAGGCCGCCGCCTCCTCCGCAAAAGCCGCAAGCGGCATAAGCAGGTAAATAAACATCATTAGCGCTATCTTCTTCAGCATACTTCCTCCAGTCTACTTTTTTCGGCAAACACCTTATGGGATCTCAGATCGAAACTCCCCCGTAATCTCAGAGCGCGCTCTCGCCGCTCTCTCCCGTCCTTATCCTTACAGTCTCCTCTATAGAGGAGACGAATATCTTGCCGTCGCCGATCTTGCCGGTCTTAGCCGCCCCGACTATGGCGTCTACGACCTTCGCCGCCATCACCTCGGCTGTTATGATCTCGACCTTTATCTTGGGCAGGAAATCGACCGTGTACTCGGCCCCCCTGTAGAACTCGGAATGTCCTTTTTGCCTGCCGAACCCTTTTACCTCTGTCACGGTCATGCCCTCGATATTAAGGTCGTTAAGCGCCTTTTTTACATCATCGAGCTTAAACGGTTTTATGATAGCTTCGATCTTTTTCATGGACACCCGCCTCCTTTAAAAAATACAAAGGCGCCTTGATGAGGATATTCTAACCCCTCAAAAAGGCGCCTTTGCCTTATTACGCGCGGTACAGCGCTGTACCGTCTATTTAAGATGCGGGTTTAACGCCCGCTAAACTTCAGTCTTACAGGGTATACCCGCTCTCCTCGTGCTGCGATATGTCCAGGCCCTCCATCTCTTCTTCCGGAGAGACCCTGATGCCTATGACGAGGTCTACTATCTTAAGGAGTATATACGTGCCAACGACCGACAGGGCTACAGTCACCAGGGCGCCGATCACCTGGGATTTAAGCTGCGCTGGGTTCCCCTGAAGAAGCCCCTTTGCCCCGATAGAAGCGAAGATGCCTGTAGCGATCGTTCCCCATGTGCCGGCTATCCCATGAATGCCGAATACGTCCAGCGTGTCATCGTAGCTCAATTTGGGCTTAATTATCGTAACGGCTACGTAGCAGAGCAGACCGCCGGCTATGCCTATGAGTATCGCTGCGCCCGGCGTTACGAAGCCCGCAGCTGGGGTTATGGAGCCGAGCCCGGCTACCGCACCGGACATCGCCCCGAGCATCGTGGGTTTGCCCCTGTGCCCCCACTCGATGAAGGCCCAGGTTATCGTCCCGGCGGCGGCCGCCGTGTTGGTCGTGACGAAGGCCATTGCCGCCACGCCGTCGCTCGCAAGGGCGCTGCCCGCGTTGAACCCGAACCATCCGAACCAGAGTATCCCCATCCCTATTACCGTAAGGGTCAGGTTATGCGGAGGCATAAGCTCCCTCGGGAACCCCCTCCTCTTCCCTACGTAGATGGCGGCCACGAGGGCCGAAAGGCCGCAGCTTATGTGGACTACTATGCCGCCCGCGAAATCAAGGACGCCCAGCTTCTGCAGCCATCCTCCGCCCCATACCCAATGGCAGAGCGGGTCGTATATGAGAGTAGCCCAGAGCAGGCTGAAAATAATGACCGCTGAAAATTTTATCCTTTCGGCGAACGCCCCTGTTATGAGGGCTACGGTGATCGCCGCGAACATCCCCTGGAACATCATGAATACCAGGTGGGGTATCGTGCCCTTTGCCTCTACCCCGACATTTTCAAGCCCCAGGAAATCAAGTCCTCCGATCAACCCGTTGATATCAGGGCCAAAGCTTAATGTGTAACCCCAGAGCACCCACTGTATGGATATGAGGCAGAGCAGAAAAAAGCTCTGCATCATGGTGCTTAACACGTTCTTTTTCCGAGTCATCCCGGCGTAGAATATAGCAAGCCCGGGGATCATGAACATTACCATCGCCGTGGATATCATCACCCATGCGGTGTCGGCCTTGTCTATGGCCGCCGCGGCGACTTCCGAGGCTCCGGCGAACGGGACCAGAATCGCCTGCATTATAAATATTAATGCCGCCACCTTGAACCCCTTGCCTGTTAAAAACCGAACCATCGTGCAGCTGAAACTCCATTCCATCTTTCCACATCCTCCTTCGATCAACTTTGATCAGAGAGCGGGGCCGCCCCGAAGGGCCGGTGGGCGGCTCTGCCGGCGCCCGTCTCTCTTTACAGCTCTTTTAAAAATTATTTGCCAAAGACGTTAAAATCTATGTCCGCCTGCACCGTGAATGTGTCGCCGGGGTTCAGGTTGTCGTTGTTCTGGTCTACATATCCGAATATGACCGATGTATTTGGAGCGAACTTCCATGCAAAGCCGTAGCTCAAGGCTCCGAAGTTGCTGTCGCCACCCATATAGTCAACAGAGACCCAAAGGTTTTCTGAGATCTCGCTCAAGGTGCGCTCCCAGCAGAGAAGCACCCCGCTCTCGTCCGGGTTTCCGTTCTCATCGACGAGGAGCTTGTCGTTGCCTGTGTAATATCCGACCGAGAACCTGCCGAGCTTGCCTACGGTCTTGGCGGCCTTTGCGTAGTAAATGTTATAATCGGTCGCGTCGTTTTTTGTGCCGATTGAATACCCGCCTATCGCAAGCGCCGGGAAAAACTCGCCATATGCGTTCTCAGGTATCCCGACCTTGGCGTTCAGGAAAAAAGGATAGCTGCCTTCTATATGATCGAACCCGACTTCAGCGTTTAACTTCTCGAAAGGAAGGACGCCTGTAGTGAGGCCCAGGTTGGTTATCGTACCGGGCCTGGTTCCGGCGGGCTTATCGACCGGGATATATATATCGCTTGTAAGGTGAAATACTCCATAAGCCTGGACGTCCGTAGAAGGCGACCAGATGTGGGTCGATGGCGTCGCTTCCGCCATGCCGCATGAAAGGACCAAAGTGCCTGTTGTAATTACCGCTGCCGCCAGCTTCTTCATCTTCATCTCTACTCCTCCCTCTCTGCTTTTTCTTTTTTTTGTTTTTACAACCGAGGGGGGATTTAAAAAAGGCGCCCCCCTGTAAGGAAAGGCGCCTTTGCCTTGACCCATTTCTTCTTTTAATCAGGGTTACATCATTGTAACCATACCAACGTGTACGCTGATGTGTTTTGCAACTTTAATGCCAATGAAAAAACCTTATAAATACAAGCCTTTTTTTCGCTTAGCCCCTTAACCTGCCTCAATTACAGGCACTGATTGCCTATTAATCAATCAGCCTCCTGAATTTTCCGAATACCGAATTGCCGAGCATACGGAGGGACTGTATATTCTCCGGCGTCTCTTTTATGATCTTAGTGGCGTCTATCTCCTTCAATGCCTTAAGCTCATCGGTATTTATCTCGATCCACTCCGCTATCATCTTCTCAGTCACCTCAAGGTGGAACTGAAACCCGTACGCGTTTTTGCCGACCTTTATTATCTGGTTCAGGAAAAGGTCTGACGAGGCGAGGCATACCCCGTTCTTTGGGATGTCAAAGGTATCCCCGTGCCACTGAAAGACCGTAAACTCCTCCGGCAGTCCCAGCAAGAGCCTGTCCTGCAATCCCTCTTCCGAGAGCCTTACCTTGTACCAGCCGATCTCCTTTGCCTTGCCTTTATAAACTTCGGCCCCCGCCGCCCTGGCCAGGAGCTGGGCTCCCAGGCAGATGCCGAGTACCGGAACGCCTTCCTTAAGCGCCGCCTCAATGAGCCTCAGCTCGTCTTTTATGAAAGGGTATTTATCCTCCTCATAAACCCCCATCGGCCCGCCCATAACGACGAGCGCCGAATATCCTTCCGGCGCGGCATTGATCTTCCCTGCCTCGTAGACCTTGAGAAAATCGATATCAAACTCATTTAAAAAGGGGGCAATGGTTCCGAGCCCTTCATGCGCCACATGCTGGATAACAAGGATTCTGCTCACGGGTATCTCCTCAAAAGAAATTTGCTCAGAAGAGAAATATAGTATTACTTTTTCTCAAAGGCAAGGATTAAGACCTCGGCTATCTCGGTCATCGACTTTCTTTTATCCATGCTTATCTTCCTTATCCTGGTGAATGCCTCGGACTCAGATAGTTTTTCTCTCTCCATTAAAAGGCCCTTTGCCTTCTCTATGAGCTTTCTCGACTTAAGCGTGTCTTTAAGCTCAGCGTTCTCCTGCCGGAGCATTTTGAACTCTTCGAAACGGGATACCGCCATTTCGATAGCCGGCAAAAGCTCCTCCTGCCTTACAGGCTTAAGGAGGTATGCCATCACCCCGGCCTCGGCAGCCCGCCTTATGGTCTCCTCGTCGTCGCTTGCCGTAAGGAGAACGACAGGCACGGGGAAGAGACGGTTTATTTCGGCAGCCGCGTCGATCCCGTCCTTTACAGGCATCTTTACGTCCATGATGATCAGGTCAGGGGACTTTGTCCTGCAGAGCTCTACGGCCTCTCTGCCGTTTTCACCCTCGCCCACTACGGAGAAGCCGCCGTCCAGTATAAGCCCTTTAATAACCAGCCTTTCAGAAGAGTCGTCGTCTATAATGGCTATCTTTCTCATGGCGGGATTAAAAAGCAATTTCAGTGCCAACCTTGGAATTAAAGGGGTTTTGCGGGGTAGATACTACTTCAAAATCCTGGTATGCGTGTTTTTGAGGCTTGCTTGATTAAGTTTTAAGCACTTTTCCGCCTTCTGATAAAGCTCCATGTACTTACGCGCTGATCTCTCCCATGAGAAGTCCTCCGCCATCGCCCGCTTCTGCAGCTCCTCCCATGCCTTCTTATCTTCAAATACCGCTATCGCCTCTTTTACCTTTTCTACAATGGCCTTTGCGGAATACTCCTTGAATTTAAACCCCGTGCCGTCACCCTCTTTGTAATCACGGACGGTGTCTTCAAGCCCCCCTGTAGCCCTGACTACCGGTATCGTCCCGTACCTGAGGCTGTATATCTGATTGAGCCCGCACGGCTCATATCTCGACGGCATGAGGAACATATCAGACCCGGCCTCCACAAGATGCGACAACGCGTTATTGAAGTCTATCTTTACCGCGAGCTTTTCAGGGTAACGCTCCGCAAGCCCCTCCATAAGCTCCCTGTATTTCCTGTCTCCCGAACCGAGGAGTACTATCCCGAGGTCAAGCTCCATAAGCTCCGGCATCGCCTCTGAAAGTATGTCGAAACCTTTCTGGGCCGCGAGCCTCGATATTATGCCGATTAACGGCACCTCGGGCTTCAGCTTAAGCCCGAACCCCTTTAGAAGCTTTCTCCTGCAGGGCCTTTTACCCCTCATGTCGTCTCTTGAGTAATTCGCGGGTATCATCGGGTCGGCCTCCGGGTTCCACTCTTCGTAATCGATCCCGTTAAGCACCCCGTAAAGATTGTCCTTCCTCCTCTGCAAAACCCCTTCAAGGCCATAGCCGTACTCAGGGGTCTGTATCTCGGCGCTGTACGCCCTGCTTACCGTAGTGATGATCTCCGAATAGACGAGGCCTGACTTAAGGAGATTTACCTTGCCCCAGAATTCCAGGCCTTCGGGGTTGAAAAAAGCCGGACTCAGGTTTGTAAGCTCAAAAAGCCGGGCGTCAAAAAGCCCCTGGTAGGCGATATTATGTATGGTAAAGACTACCGCTGTTCTCTGGAAACATGGCTCGCCTTTGTACGCGTCTTTCAGATAAGCAGGCAGCAGCCCCGTCTGCCAGTCGTTGCAGTGGATCACATCAGGGGTAAACCCGCCCTCTTTTAAGGCCTCAAGGACTCCCCTTGAGAAAAAGGCGTACCTCTCTAAATTATCGAAGTAGTCGCCCTCAGGCGTCCCGTAAAGGTAGCTCCTGTCGTAAAGCTCATCCTGCTTTATGAAGTATACGGGGACATCCCCTCCCCCGTACATTAACACCTCCGCCTTTATCTTGCGTTTCCAGAGGGGTACCGTTATGTCGATGCCGGTGGTTTCCAGCTTCAAACCGCTCTGGGCAACCTGCCTGTAGTACGGCATGAATATGGAGACTTCACACCCGAGTTTTTTTAAAGCCTTGGGGAGGCTGCCCGCCACATCGGCCAACCCCCCTGTTTTTGCAAAAGGCGCAGCCTCTGGGGATACGATTATCACTCTTGGTCTCATACGGCAGAACTTAACAGAAAAAACACAGGGTTTCAAGTCAATAAGGAAAGAAAAATCCGCCGGGCTCTGCCCGCTCTACAGCGAGCAGAGCCAATACCCCGAAAGCGCGCCCAGCGCGCAAAAAAGCCATTTACATGATTTCTGAAGGTTCCAGCTCATCACAATGACAAATAAAATCCTGCCATGCCTCAAAGTCCAATTGCCTCATTCGTGAGTTTATGTTAAAAATTAAGGGTACCCGGTTGCACGCAATTTCACCACTAACCCTTGCCCTGATCGCAGGCTGACGGAATATGTTCATTAAATCCTTAAACCCATTGCAAAAAGAGGCCGTTACCTTCGGCGACGGGCCGCTCCTTATCCTGGCCGGGGCCGGTAGCGGCAAGACAAAGGTCTTGACCGCGCGTATCGCCTATCTTGTCCTCTATATGGGCATCCTCCCTGAGAACATCCTTGCCGTCACGTTCACGAACAAGGCGGCTGGGGAGATGAGAGAGCGGCTTAAGCAGCTCATAGGCAGGGACGCGCAGAGCCTCTGGCTCGGCACTTTCCATTCGCTCGGGCTTAAGCTCCTTCGAAAAGAGATGAAGATCGGGGGCTCCACGCCAAACCTCACCGTATACGATGACGACGACCAGCTCAATTTGATAAAGCAGGTCATGGCCGAGCTTAAGATAAATGAAAAGACCTTCGCGCCCAAGGTCATATTAGCGCGCATAAATCAGGCGAAGAACGAAAACATCTCTCATTCGGAGTACCTTAAACACGCCCACGACTTCCTTTCCGAACGGGTGGCCAAGGTATACTCCTTATATCAAAAAAAGCTCCGCGAGATGGGGTGCCTGGACTTCGGCGACCTCATATGCGAGCCGGTAAATCTGCTACGCCAGGACTCGAAGATACTCGACTCCTACAAAGAGAGGTTCCAATACCTGCTTGTAGACGAGTATCAGGATACGAACAAGGCGCAGTACATATTCACAAACCTCCTTGCCTCCGGCACGAGGAACCTGCTTGCCGTGGGCGACCCCGACCAGTCTATCTACGCATGGAGGGGCGCGGACATAAAGAACATACTCGACTTTGAAAAAGACTACCCGGACGCGACCGTTTTAAGGCTTGAGCAGAACTACCGCTCCACCAAAAACATCCTTTCCGCCGCCAACTCGGTAATCGAAAGGAATATGAAACGCCTTAAAAAGACGCTCTGGACGGACAACGAAGCCGGCTCGCCGCTTTCCTACGAGGAAGCGCGCGATGAATACGACGAGGCGCGGACGGTCATAAGGAAACTCAAGGCGCTTATATCCTCCAGAACGCTTTTCTATAAGGACTTTGCCGTATTCTACAGGACTAACGCCCAGTCCAGGGTATTTGAAGAGCAGCTGATAAGGGAAGGCATCCCTTATTCGATAGTCGGGGGCGTCAGGTTCTACGACAGGCAGGAGATAAAAGACGCCGTAGCCTATCTCAGGTTCATAGCGAACCCGAACGATTCGTTGAGCCTCCAGCGCATAATAAACAAGCCCCCGCGGGGGATCGGCAAGGCTACCTTTGAAAAAGTCCAGGCCCTGAGCAATGAATACGGTATGCCCCTGTTCGAGGCGTTTAAAGAAGCCCTCGACAAAGGCATGCTCGGCAAGACCAGGGTGCGGAACTTTATCGAGGCGTGCGACGGCTTCCGTAAAGACATCGGCAATTTAAGCCTCCATGAACTGGCGCTGAGGCTGCTGGAGGACTCGGGATATATGCTCATGTGGCAGGACGAAGGCACTGAAGAGGCCCTTGAGCGTGTCGAAAACCTCTTCGAGCTCATCTCCGCGATAAAGGATTTCGAGACCGCCAACAACGGCGCGTCCCTGTCGGATTTTTTAGACCAGGTCGCCCTTATAAGCGACCTCGACAATTATGAGGACAAATCCGACCGGCTTACGCTGATGACGCTCCACTCAGCCAAGGGCCTTGAGTTCAAGGTGGTTTTCCTCGTCGGCATGGAGGAAGGTCTTTTCCCTCATTCAAGGAGCGCCGACGACCCGGAGGAGATAGAAGAGGAGCGAAGGCTCTGCTATGTAGGGATGACGAGGGCAAGGGAAGAGCTTTTCCTTTACTCGGCCAAGACCAGGACCGTTTACGGCGATACACGCTACCAGATGCGCTCAAGGTTCATTGACGAGATATCTCCGGAGTACTTGTCCGTTAACGCGCCTGAGACCCCAAAACCGAAGGCCGTATATTCCACGAACGAGACCTATTATACAAGGGACGACAACCAGGTAGACCACTTCGACCAGGAATCCGGGGAAGAGCCCCTGAAAGTCGGCATGAAGGTAACTCACCCGAGCTTCGGCCCTGGCATAATAATGAGCCGGATAGGCAGGGGCGAGGAGATGAAGGTCACCGTAAACTTCAAGAATTTCGGCATTAAAAAACTCGCCGTGAAATACGCGTCCTTAACGCCCGCCTGATACGGAAAATCTCCCTGAAATACCTGAGATTAACTGTCCTCTGCCTCTTGACTTATCAAATAAAACTTATTATCATATTTTGATATAGTGAAAAAATAGTCTTCTGGAAAGAGATAAATGACCATCAAAAAAGCGGTTTTCCCGGCAGCAGGCTTTGGCACAAGGTTCCTCCCGGCTACAAAGGCAATCCCTAAAGAAATGCTTCCGCTGGTAGACAAGCCCCTGATCCAGTACGCTGTCGAGGAGGCCAAGGCCTCAGGGCTTAAGGAGATGATCATTGTAACCGGGATGGGCAAGACCGCGATAGAGGATCACTTCGACACCTCGTTCGAGCTTGAGATACTCCTTAAGGAGCGCGGCAAGACGGCGCTTTTAAAAGAGATCGAGGAAGTGTCGGGTCTCGTCCATTTTGCCTATACCAGGCAGAAAAAACCTCTTGGGCTGGGCCACGCGATCTCAATAACAAGAAATCTGATCAATGACGAAGCATTTGCTGTTTTTCTCGGAGATGATATAATAGACGCAAAAGTCCCGGCGATGAAACAGATGATCGGGGTTCACAAGGAATATAAGACAAGCGTCCTCGCGGTACAGCGCGTAAATAAAAAGGATGCCCATCTTTACGGGGTTATAAAGGGCGAACAGGTCGCGCCGGGCGTCTTCCGGGTGCTTGACCTGGTAGAGAAGCCGAAGGAGAATCCGCCCTCAAACCTCGCTATCATCGGCAGATACATTCTAACGCCCGGGATCTTTGACGCCCTTGAGAGGACAAGGCCCGGTAAAGGCGGGGAGATCCAGCTTACCGACGCGCTTAAGATACTACTTGAGACCGAAGATATCTACGCGTACGAATTTGAAGGCAATCGTTATGATGCCGGGGACAAGCTCGGATTTCTTAAAGCGAATGTGTCCCTTGCGTTGAAGCGTCCCGAACTCAGGGCGGAATTCAAAAAATTCCTCAAACAGCTGGGTTTCTGACATCATCGTTCATTCGAGGGCGCAAGCCCTGTACCATCTTTCCGAATCCTGTCACTTTCATCAGATTCAAATTAGAGCAAGAGGCCTTTTAAGACTGTTTTTTCAACCAAGAGACGTGAGGTAGAAAAGCAATTTATGGCCAAGATGTCAAAAAAACCGGCGGGGAGTTCGCCGGCGGTAGAGATCGACAATATAAACCAGTTTATCTTTGAGGGCATGGAAGACACCGGCATATTCACCCAGCCGGAGCCGATAACCCAGATCCCGAACGTCGACGTATACTCAAACGCCGCGGAAGTGATCATTGAAGCGGAGCTTCCGGGCGTGAGAAAACAGGAAATCGACATAACGCTTCTTAAGCAGACGCTGACGATTAAGGCCCTCAAGTTCGAATGCTTCGAGGAAGACAAGATTAATTACGTCTGCATGGAAAGGTCGTTCGGAAGGATATTCAGGGCAATAGAGCTGCCCTATTCAGTTGATACCGCCAGGATAAAGGCGATCTACAAAAACGGTGTGCTTACAATAGTGCTGCCGAGGGTTGAGGATAAACGCTCGGCCACAAAAAAAGTCCCGATCGAGTCCATATAAAAAAGAGAGGATAAATTTTAAATGGCTGAAGAAGATAAAAGAGAAGAAGAACAGCTGATCATACCTGAAGCGCTGCCGCTTCTGCCCGTAAGGGACGTGGTCATCTTTCCGTTCATGATAGTGCCGCTCTTTGTCGGAAGAGAGCGGTCCATCAACGCGGTCGATTCAGCCCTTACCAAAGACAGGCTGATCTTCACGGCTACGCAGAAGGATATTTCCAAGGAAGACCCGGAGCCTGAGGACCTTTACACATCAGGCACCGTCTGCATGATAATGCGGATGCTCAAGCTCCCTGACGGCAGGGTGAAGATCCTCGTCCAGGGCCTTGCCCGCGCCCAGGTGAACAAGTTTATCCAGACCAAGCCCTCTTACACCGTAGGCATAACCAAGACGAAAGAACAGGCGGCCGGCGAGGTGACCCTGGAGATAGAGGCCCTCATGCGTAACGTCAAGGAACAGCTTGAGAAGCTCTCCACGCTCGGCAAGGTCATCTTCCAGGAAGTCATGATGGTGCTCGACAATATCACGGACCCGGGCCGGATGGCGGACCTCGTAGCCGCCAACCTGGGCCTTAAGATAGACGAGGCCCAGGCGGTGCTGGAAACTCTCGATCCGATAAAAAGACTTGAGAAGGTCAATGACTTCCTCATAAAAGAGCTTCAGGTCGCGCAGATGCAGGTCAAGATCCAGTCTCAGGCAAAAGAGGAGATGGACAAGACCCAGAGAGAGTATTACTTACGGGAGCAGATGCGGGCCATAAAGAACGAGCTCGGCGATATCGAGGAAGCGACCGAGGACATGGAGGAGTTCAGGGAGAAGATCCGGAAGGCCAAGATGCCTTCGGAGGTTGAAAAAGAGGCGCACAAGCAGGCCGACAGATTAGAGATGATGCACCCCGACGCGGCCGAGGCCGCGCTCATACGGACTTATCTAGAATGGCTCGTCGATCTCCCCTGGGCGAAACAGACCAAAGACGCTATCGACATCGACAAGGCCAAAAAGGTGCTCGACACCGACCACTACAACCTGGAGAAGATCAAGGAGAGGATACTCGAGTATCTTGCCGTCAGAAAACTGCAGAGCAAGACCAAAGGGCCCATACTCTGCTTTGTAGGGCCTCCCGGCGTTGGAAAGACCTCGCTAGGCAGGTCCATAGCGAAGGCGATGGGCAGGAACTTCGTAAGGATATCTCTCGGAGGCATCAAGGACGAAGCCGAGATACGCGGCCACAGGAGGACCTATGTCGGCGCGCTGCCAGGGCGTATCATCCAGGGCATAAAGCAGGCCGGCACGAACAACCCCGTCTTCATGATGGACGAGATAGACAAGATAGGGATGGACTTCAGGGGCGACCCGTCATCCGCCCTGCTTGAGGTACTGGACCCGGAGCAGAACTACGCCTTCAGCGACCATTATCTGAACCTGCCTTTTGACCTTTCCAAGGTCATGTTCATAACGACGGCGAACATGGCGGACCCGATACCGGAGCCGCTCCTGGACAGGATGGAGCTTATAAACCTCCCTGGTTATACGGAAGAGGAGAAGCTTGAGATAGCAAAGAAGTTCATACTCCCAAGGCAATTAAAAGAGCACGGGTTGTCGAAAAAACTCCTGACGATACCGGATGAGACCATCAAGAGGGTCATCTCCGGATATACGAGGGAAGCGGGGCTCCGTAACCTCGAGCGCGAGATAGCGTCCCTTTGCAGAAAAGTGGCGAAGAGAGTCGCCTCCGGCAAAACCCAGCTTACCGTAATAACCCCAAAACTCCTTCAGGAGTTCCTTGGAATACCCAAGTACCTCCCTGAAGCTGAACAGGAAGTTGACGAAATAGGAGTGGCTACGGGGCTTGCATGGACGCCCGTAGGGGGAGAGATACTGCACATCGAGGCTACCATCATGAACGGCAAGGGCCAGCTCACGCTTACAGGCCACCTTGGAGACGTGATGAAAGAGTCGGCGCACGCCGCGTTAAGCTACGCGCGGTCCAGGGCAAAGATATTCGACCTCAACCCTGATTTCTATAAAGACCTCGATATCCACATACATGTGCCGTCAGGGGCTATACCCAAGGACGGCCCGTCGGCCGGCATAACAATGGCCGCGGCGCTCATCTCCGCGCTGACGCAGACGCCTATAAATAAAGACATCGCGATGACAGGCGAGATAACCCTACGCGGAAGGGTGCTGCCCATAGGCGGGGTCAAGGAAAAGTGCCTTGCGGCGCTGCGCGCCAAGATCACCACGATCATCATCCCGGAGAGGAACAAGAAGGACCTCGAAGAGATACCAAAGGATATCAGGAAGAAGCTCACCTTCATCCCGGTCAAACACATGGATGATGTGCTTAAGGTTATTTTCAGAAAGAAATCGAACAAGCCGGCCCCTCGTAAGCCTCCCAAGAAGACTAAATCCGAGAGGCGGACCGTAAGGCCTTAAGGCTGCGGCGGATTGAAAAGATATCTAACGGAACTTGGCGAGGACAGAATAATAAGGGGCTTGGAAAAGAGCTTCGCCCCGAAAAATCCCCGCGTCATAAAGGGTATCGGCGACGATACGAGCGTTACGGCCCAGGACGGGGGCAAGCTCCTTCTCTCGACTACAGACACCCTGATAGAGGGGACTCATTTTGATTTAAGCTACGCCCCACCCGGCTTACTAGGGAAAAAGGCTCTCTCGATATCGCTCTCAGACATAGCGGCGATGGGCGGAGAGCCTTTGTTTTTTCTGGTCTCCATAGCTCTCACTCCAAAAACCAAAAAAGAATTCATAGACGCCCTGTACCGGGGAATAAAGGAGATCTCAGAAGAGTTCAAGGTCGCCCTCGCGGGCGGAAATACCGCCAGGGCCGGGTTGACCATGATCTCCACGACCGTCATCGGCGAGGTACCGAAGGGCAAAGCCGTCTATAGAAGCGGCGCTCGGGAAGGCCACGCCATATTCGTGACAGGAACCCCCGGAGACTCGGCTTTGGGGCTTAAGGTCTTGCAAAACCACGGATACAGGGCAGCGGTAAAAGGCCGTTTTGGAAAGGCTGTGTCAAGACATCTTGCCCCTGTTCCGAGGATGGAGGCCGGGAGCCTTTTGGCGAAAAAAGGCATCGCCAGATCGATGATAGACATAAGCGACGGCGTGGCGCTTGACCTTAAGCGTGTCTGCGTTGAAAGCAATGCCGGGGCCGAGATTTACCTTAAGGATTTTCCGGTCTCGGCGGAACTGAAAGAGTATGCCGAACGGGTAAAGGACAGGTCATGGATAGACCTCGCCCTCTCGGGCGGCGAGGACTATGAACTGCTCTTTACAGCACCCGAGGCTGATAAAAAGAAGATCTCAAGGCTCGCGGAGAGGCTGAAGATCAGGATAACCCCTATCGGCAGGATAACCGGAAAAGGGCTAAAAATACTCGATGAAAACGGCAGGCCCATGAAGCTAAAAAGGCTCGGCTTCGAGCACTTTTGACATTCTGATCCGGCATCCCCTCCTTATTTAGCGATTCTTCATCCGTGCCTGTTAAAAAAAATTAAAGTTAGAGCCGGAAAATGTCGAAATATTACATGGTGATATGCGTTTTAAGGCGCGCGCCCTAACCGTTTGACTTTGAGTCCCAAAGGATTTTATAATATCTTGATATGTTTAATAAAAGGCGGTAAGACTTGAATAGCATGAAAATTCCGATCGGTTATAAATTCATACTGGGCTTCATTGCGGTCGTCGCGGCGGCGGCCTTCGTACCCACGGTTATAGAGCATACAGGGGTAGCCGAATGGCTGCAGCAGCCATTAAGCTTCCTGACCGCCATAGTAATAGGGCTTATACTCGGCTCGGTTTTCACGAAAACCTTTACCAGAAACTTCAGTATACTTACGAGCACGGCACAGAAGATAAGCCGCGGCGACCTGACGAGCTCCGGAGAGCTGGGCAATACCATGTTCAAGGACGAGACGAGCGATCTCGAAGAGGCGCTTTCGCTCATGTCCAGGAACCTCAAATCGCTTGTGGAGCGCATTAAGGAGACCGGCAACAACCTCGGGGAGGCCCAGGAGACCTTATCCGCCGTCATAGCCAAAGGCCATGACACGTCAAAAGAGGTCATCTCCGGGACCTCTACCATCTTTGACGGCGCGCTTGAGCAGGCCAACCATATCGGGGACGCGGGCTCTACCGTGAAGGCGATGTCCGAGCTTGCGGACGATGTGGCCAACAAGGTCACCGAGAGCGTCAACGCCTCCCAGAAGGTAAACTCGATGGTGCAGCGGGGCGCTACGACCGCCACCTCCGCGATGGAAAAGATGGAGACTATTTTCAGCGGCATTGAAAATACCGAGAGCGCCGCCATAAGGCTTAAAGAGAAGCTTAACGATATCCCGAAGATACTGGATGTGATAACTCACATATCGCGCCAGACAGACCTCCTGGCGCTTAATGCAACTATCGAGGCGTCAAAGGCCGGAGAGCACGGCAGGGGCTTCGCGATGGTCGCAGAAGAGGTCAGGAGGTTCGCCGACAATACCAACAACAGCGTCCAGGACGTCTCCTTGATAGTAAAGGAGCTCCGCATGGAGGTCGAGCGCGTAGTATCCTCCGCGAGCGAAGGCACATCCAACCTCAAGGGCGGCAGGGATGACCTGAGAAAGATAAGGGAGATCCTCGTTGACATAACGAATTACACGTCCGACGTGGCTGAACGGGCCACGCTCATACTCGGGCTTACGCATAAACAGAAGGAGAAGGCTGGAAAAACGGTCGCCATTATCGAGCAGGTAGCAAACATCGCCCGCGAGAACCTTACAACGACGGAGAAGGTGGAGGCCGCCGTTGAGAGGCACGGAGCGGCCATAAAAGAGACTATGGCCGCGTCTGAAAAGCTCTCGGAGCTTTCAAAAGAGCTTAGGGCCGTTGTAGCCAAGTTTAACATTTGATAGCCGTGGGCGGGGACAAGCTGGTCATAACGATAGACGGCGTGAGGCTTGCGCTTGAGACTTCGGATGTCGCGGGAATAGTCGAGGTCTCGAAACTCCCTTTCCTCCCGGGGAGGAAAGGGTTCGTCTCCGGGATAATAAGCCTTCGGGGCGAGCCTGTAACCGTAGCGGATCTTAAAAAAGCCTTCGGGCTTGATCCCGGGGAGAATGGCGCTCATAAGATAATAGTTTTAAGGGACGCGGCCTGTACGCTGGGGCTCGATGCCGGCGGCGCGGAGGTCTCATTCATATGGGCAGAAGGGCTTAAGGACAAAACAGTAACAGAAAAGGTTTTGGGATATGTAAAGGGAACCATCGAAACGGACGAAGGCCCCATCGGGCTCGTTGACTGGAAAAGGATTTTTGAGGATGCGGCAAAACTACTGTCTGTAGCGGATGGAATGCGTGCCTAAGAGAGTGCTCATCGCGGACGATGCGGTCTTTTTCAGAACCCTGCTCAAGGATATCCTCCTGAAAGGCGGCTTCGAGGTCATAGCCGAGGCCGAGAACGGCGAGGAGGCCCTGGAGCGAACAAAGACACTTGAACCGGATATCGTAATACTGGATGTGGTCATGCCCATAAAAAACGGTCTTGAGGCCGCGAGGGACATTGCCCGTTTAAACCTGCCCCTTAAGATAGTCATGTGCACATCATTAGGTTACGAGCCCGTAGTGGACGAGGCCATGAAGCTTGGCGCGAGCGCTTACATAATCAAGCCTCTCTCCGAAAAAAAAGTTTTGGGGGTCTTGAACGCCCTCTATCAGGCTGTATGAACGGTATGCTTCAAGCCCACTGGGGTATCCGAAAGCCCTCCAGCCCTCCAGATAGATCGCAGGCGATCTTGTATTTTCTTCAATGGCTTTGTTTGCGGATGAGGCGTACTTTGTCTGTACGCCGCAGTGACGAGCGTCGAAGACAACAAAGCAGATGGGCTTTTTCAGCAGCCTGTTAAAAAAATAAATTTTCATATGATCTCAGATGGACACCTCTAAATATAAAGCTTTATACCTTCAGGAAACGAATGCCCACCTCTCGGGCATTGAGACTGGCCTCCTTGAGCTTGAGAAGGGTTCTTTTGCCGGTGTTGACGACCTCTTCAGGCATTATCATTCCATAAAGGGCATGTCGGCGTCCATGGGCTATGAACCCATAATGAAACTCGCCCACGCCGAAGAAGACCTTCTCGACAAAATACGCGGTAAATCGATCCAGCCTTCAAAAGAGATTGTCTCTACCCTCTTCGAGTGCCTCGACGCGCTTAAAAACCTTGTCATGCGTGTCGAGGAAGATATCCCGCTCGACGTCGATATAGCCCCCTTCCTGATGAAGATAAAGGGCGCCGTGGAAGGCAGGCCCGTGGAGACAAGACAGGAAGAGACGGCTGGGGCAGGAGAGCCTGAGCTGAGGATCTCCCATATGATGAAGGTGGAGGGCAAGGTCTTCGATGACCTCCTTACCACGGTCGGCGATCTTTTCATGGCGCTCTCTTCCTTTAAGGAATTATCGCATGCCTCGCGCTCGATCGAATTCAAGGACGGGGTGCATCTGCTCGGCAAGTCCATAAACGCGATACACAACAATATATTATCGGCCAGAATGCTTCCCATAAAGGATCTGACCGAAGGCCTCCCCAGGGTAATAAGGGACCTGTCAAACAGGAGCGGAAAGGAAGTACAGCTTAGGATCGAGGGCGCCAATATCAGTTTAGACCGCGCCATACTGGAAAACCTGGGCTCTCCCCTGGTGCATATCATAAGAAATTCCGTAGACCACGGGCTGGAGACGCCGGATGAGAGGGTTCAGCTCGGGAAACCCGCGGCTGGCACGATACTTTTAAAGGCGTACACCAGGAAAGACCATGCTATCCTTGAGATATCGGATGACGGCAGGGGCATAGATTCCGAAAAAATAAAAAAACGGGCGGTCGAGAAGGGACTGGATGGGAAGAAGGTTTCGGCAATGACCCCGAAAGAAGCTCTGATGCTCGTATGCCTCCCCGGCGTATCAAGCGCCGATACCGTCACCGACACATCCGGCAGAGGTGTCGGCATGGATGTGGTCAAAGGGGTGGTGGAAGGGCTCGGGGGCGCGCTTGAGATAGACTCCGTTCCTGGCAAGGGGACGACTATAAGGATGGAGCTGCCGCGGACTACCTCGATAATAAAGGCCCTGCTCGTAAGCATCTCCGGAGAGCTGTTCCTCTTCCCTATCACAAAGGTCGAGAAGGTAATCGAGACAGGCTCCGCTGAGGTCGCCGGCGGCGTCCTTTCATTCGGCGATGTTGAAATACCTGTTGTCGGGCTTGGAAGGCTTCTGGGGATGGAAGAGCCGGAAGAAAAACCATCTTATACGGTTATCGTCGTCGAAAACAGCAAAGGCCCGGTATCCCAGGGGAGAAGCTTCATCGGGTTTAAGGTGGACGATTTCGGCGCGGAGATGGACGCGTATGTCAAGCCGCTGATCCCGCCGATATCAAGACTCTGGGGGGTGACAGGGACGACCATCTTAAGCGACGGCAGGCCCGTGTTCCTTCTGGATCTGCCCCAGATAATATCAAAGGCCGTTCTGCTCCTGGCGTAAGCCCGCCGCCTTACATTTACATTTCCAAATACTCTCATTTTCTGATATACCTTAAGATGAACCGCAAGCCGGCAGAACTCCAGGGAATTTTACCCTATGAACGTGCATGTATTACAAAAACTCCTCGAAGACGTAAGGGACGGGAAGGCGGGCATCGAGAAGGCCCTTGACGAGCTTAAGGGGCTTCCCTTCGAAGACCTTGAGTTCGCTACCGTCGATACGCACAGGTCTTTAAGGCAGGGCTTCCCGGAAGTCATTTTCGGGCAGGGAAAGACCCTGGCGCAGATTAAGGCGATCGTCGCCTCCATGCTAAAGAGGAAAGAGAACGTCCTCATCACAAGGCTCGACGAGAAGAAAGGCAAGGCCTTGAAAAAGGCTTTTCCAAAGGCCGCGTATGATGCCGTCTCCAGGACGGTCTTTATCAAGTCCCATGAGATAAAAGAGGTTGGAAGGGGCTTGATACTGGTCCTTTCCGCCGGGACTTCCGACGTGCCTGTAGCCGAAGAAGCGGCGATAACAGCCGAGTGCATGGGCAACAAGGTGCAGAGGCTTTATGATGTGGGTGTCGCGGGCATTCACAGGCTGCTCCACAGAAAGAAAGACCTCTGGGCGGCTAACGTGCTTGTAGTGGTGGCGGGCATGGAAGGCGCGCTGCCGAGCGTTGTGTCAGGGCTTGTAGCAAGGCCCGTGATCGCCGTGCCGACAAGCGTCGGTTACGGCGCGAACCTCGGAGGCCTTACGACCCTCATGGCCATGCTCAACTCCTGCGCCGCCGGTATCTCGGTTGTAAACATCGATAATGGCTTCGGGGCCGGGGTCGTGGCGAGCCTGATAAACAGGGAGTAAATACTTTCTTCATTCCGTCTCTTGAGATGAATCTTCACATCCCGGCCGTTCGGGGAACGGGCCCTACATAGTTCCCTCGCCCCTTGCGGGAGAGGGCGGAGGGTGAGGGGGATTTTAAACGAGACTCCTTCGCTCCGCTTGCAAATAATTTCGTTTTTAGATTTTGTTCTTCAAAAAATACCAGGGGTATTGCGTAGCGAGCATAAAGGAGGCGAACGACCGGGCTTCAGTTCTATCGGAGGGAGTGAGCCGACAGCGAGCAGAGCCAATACCCCGGAAGCGCGTGGCAACGCGCAAAAAGGTTTTATCAGACTGGCATCCCGGCCCGTTCGGGGAACGGGCCCTACATAGAAGAAGCCCCTGTGAGGTTTTGTTTTTTGTATTACCCAAACACAAGGGTGCGTAAGTAAACAGCGGTTATTTAATATCCTGAGAAACAAGGAAAACATGAAGACCTTATACTTCGACTGCCCCACGGGTATCAGCGGGGATATGTGCCTCGCCTCCTTGATAGATCTTGGTGTAGACCCAAAGATGATCCTGAAAGAGCTTAGGAAGCTCACCGTGGATAAGATCGACGTCAAGATAGGCAAGGAAGTCCGCCATTCGATCGTCGGCACGACGTTTCGCGTGAAGATGCACGACTCACACCACCACAGGACTTTCAAGGACATAAAAGGGATAATAAAAAAGAGCTCTCTCTCTCCCGCCGTTAAGGGATTGAGCATTTCCATCTTTGAAACCATAGCGGAGGCGGAAGGCAAGATCCACGGCATACCGGCTGATAAAGTACACTTCCATGAGGTCGGTGCCATGGATTCCATAATAGATATCGTCGGGGCGGCAATAGCGATCAAATCACTGAATGTTGACAGGGTCTGCTCTTCACCGCTTCCGCTCGGCTCAGGCGTGGCCGATACCATGCACGGCAGGATTCCTATCCCGGCGCCAGCTACGGTTGAGATACTCAAAGGAGCGCCTGTCGCCTCGTCTGACATCCCCTTCGAGCTTACAACCCCTACAGGGGCGGCGATAATCAAGACAGTCGCGGATTCTTTCGGCCCTATGCCCGCCATGATAATCGAACGGACGGGGTACGGCGCAGGGAAAAAAGACTTCAGGGAATCGGCAAATCTCGTCAGGGTGATGCTCGGAGAGGCTGGGGCCGGAGCAGGCAAGGATAGCTGCCCTGGCAAAGACCTCCTGATCATGGAGACCAATATAGACGATATGAGCCCTCAGATAGCAGGGTATCTTATGGAGAAACTTATCGAAAGAGGCGCCCTCGATTCCTTCATCACGCCGGTTCAGATGAAAAAATCGAGGCCCGGAATGCTTCTGACCGTCCTTGCCGAAGAAGAAAAAAAAGAAGAATTGCTTGACCTCATATTTACCGAATCCACTTCTATCGGGGTGAGGACTTATCCCGTGGACAGGCACTGCCTCGAAAGAAAGATCATCAGCGTAAAGACCGGATACGGCACTGTCAGGGTAAAGATATCGATGAGGAATGGCAAGACCGTAAATTCCCAGCCTGAGTACGAGGATTGTAAAAAGATAGCCGAGGCGAAGAAAATCCCTTTAAAGGAAGTAATGGACTCCGCTAAAGCCGCCGCCGCCAAAGCGAAATAGAAATAGAAAAGGGAGCCCGACGTACTAAAACAGGCTATTGAAGACTCCCCGCGGCTTGCCGCGGAGAGTCTTCAATATGTAAAGAAACAATTTCTATTCGCTCGCTTGACCCCGCTGAAAGCCGCGGGGAATGCGCTCGCTGTGCATATTCAATATACGGTTGACTAAAGTCACTTATCTTCATATAATACGGGACTATAATATCCATGAATCCAGGATTTAACTCTGAAAAGGGCCGGGCCGGCTTTGAAGAAGAATCTTAAAAACTCAAAAATAGCAGGACTCCCATGATAGTAAGATGCTGGGGAGCGCGTGGGTCGATAGCCGTTTCCGGTAAGGAATTTAACAAGTACGGCGGAGACACTACCTGCATCGAAGTCGTGAGCAATGCTGGCGACATCATCGTCATCGATGCCGGCACAGGCATACGGGCGCTTGGCAATAAGCTCCTCCGTGAAAACGCCCGTAAGATAAACCTCCTCCTCACGCACGCCCATTGGGATCACCTCTCAGGGTTCCCGTTCTTTAAGCCGATCTACAAAAAAGAGACCGAGATAAGGATATTCGGGCCGCAGCCCACGCAGGACTCGCTGAAATCCATAATCTCAAAGACCATGACCTCGCCTTACTTCCCGATCGAGCTTGAGGACATTAACGCCCAGATATCTTTTCTGGGCATGGGGCATAATAATTACTCCATAGGATCGGTAAAGATCAGCACCATCCCCTTAAGCCACCCGAATCAGGGGGTAGGCTACAGGCTTGAGGAAGACGGTAAATCGTTCGTCTTCCTGACCGACAATGAGCTGACGTTCCATCATCCGATAGGGCTTATATACGATGCGTATGTGAAGTTCGCAAAAGGCGCTGACCTCATGTTCCATGACGCGGAATACAGCAGGGAAGAGTATAAGGAAACCGCTGGCTGGGGGCATTCGGTATATCTCGACACCCTGAACCTCGCGCTTGACGCCGGGGTAAAGGCGCTCGGACTGTTTCATCATAATCAGGACAGGACTGATATTGAAGTGGACAGGATCGAGGAAGAGTGCAAGAAGATAGTAGCAGAGAAAGGCTCCAGGATGAAGTGCTTCGCCGTAGCGGCGGGCATGGAGATCAAGCTCTAACAGGCGGCTCGAAAAACTTCAATCTTTTTGAGCAGCCCGAGTAGATTTCGGGTTTTTCCCCACCCCGTCAGACCTCAAAACTAATCCCTTATTGCCCTGGGCACGCCCGCGATGGTCGCCTTCCTCCTGAGTTCTTCCAATTCGTCCACAAGCTCTGAAACCCTCAATTGGTCCGCGGAGACCTCTTTTTTATACCTTTCATAGGTCTCGACCTCGCTTGTAGAAAATATCTGGCCAAACCTCCTGCCGCTCTCGAATACGTCTATGTACTGCTTTTTTGCGAGTATGCTCTGTTCAAGCGAGCTTAATTCCGTCCTTTTCTTCGATAAGCTCTGCCTCCACCACTCCAGTGTGTGGTCTCCAAATATCTCCTCTCCGCTGTCCTTTGCCGGAGGAGGCTCGGTCTTTAATATTGTCTCCGTTTTTTCCGTTTCTTTCGGAGGGGTCGTCTCAATGACCTTCGCCTGTTTTCTATACCGTTCAGGCACCTTTTCGGCCCTGTCGGTTATGTGTATAACCCCCTCCCTGTCCTGCCATTGATAGAGCGCGGCAAAGGCACAGGAGGCGTTAAGTACCAACAAAGCGGATATAAGGTAACGGAGAATTTTCATCGGCAGTTCTCTTTTTTCCATCACTGGGGGTTCAATGTAGTGGTCGAGACTTGCAAGCCTTTACGCTCCGATAACCCATAGCCTCAGGAAGGTCATTGGAATGGTTTGATTATACTCCAGGGCGCCTGCCCAGTCAAATAACCCGAAACGGCGTGGTTGCCGCCGTCCGTTATGAATGTTATTGCGCCGTCCTTGTCGGTACGGAAAACTTCCGCCCCCGCCCTTCTATATCTTTCGAGCGTCTCCTCGTGCGGAAAGCCGAATACGTTTTTCCTTCCAGCGGATACAACGATGATCGACGGGCTTACTTTTTCAAGGAATTCGGGCGTGGACGATTTTCTTGAGCCGTGGTGCGGCGCCTTAAGGACCGTAGAACGGACGTCGGAGCCCAAGAGTTCCCTTTCGGCATCCTCGCCGATATCTCCTGTAAAAAGAACGCTGGCGTTCCCGTAACTCAATCTCATCACCATAGACATGTTGTTTTTGTCAAAGCCGTAATCCTTTAACGGATGGACGACGTCTATATTCACTCCGTCGATATTATAGCGGGAGATCTCCTCGCCAAAAAGCCCCCCGGCCTTCCTGACCCTGACCCCTTTATTGCTCAGCGATTTTTCAAGCGCCCCGAGCTCGCCGTCGCCGTTCCACCAGAACTCTCCTATCTCAAAATTCTCGGCTATGAATTTAAGCCCCCCCATATGATCAAGCTGCGCGTGGCTCAATACCACATAATCAAGCGCCGTTATCTTTTTAGACCAGAGCAGCGGGGCGATAACCTTTTCACCTATATCGTACTCGGCGCTGTAAACGCCGCCGCCGTCGATAAGCATACGCTTGCCGCCGGGGAATTCCACGAGCCCGGATTCACCCTGCCCGACGCTGATGAACGTAACCTTGAGCTCGCCTTCCCCTCTTTTTAAGAGATTCCAATATCCCCAATCCATAGACAGGGCTATAAGCGCGAAAGAGGCCGCGTAAGCATACGCCCGCGCCCTCTTTATGTTTATTGCGGCAAGTATTAATACATAAAACAATCCCATCTCGATGAATGTAGGCGTGGAAACCCTTATAGATGACAGCGGCAGCGAGGCGAAGGCCTTTATTACCCGGGCCATCAACTCAAAGAGGATATCGGCCGCGTGCAATATGACGGCGGCGGGCCACGCCCACAACCACGAGACAAATGACGACACGAACAAGAGAGGGATTATCGCGCCGGATATGGGTACGGCGATTATGTTGGCGGCGATCCCCGTCAGGGAAAGCATATTAAAATGATATGCCAGTATCGGCCCTGTCGCTATCCCGGCTGAGACGGTTACGAGTATCGCGGGAAGGAGCCTCTTGTTCCAGACTCTTGTTAAAAACAGCTCCCTTTTTGTCTTCAGCTTGTCCTCTGGTATCACAAAAAAGGGCGCGAGCCTCGGCGCAAGGTATACTATCGCCGTCACCGCCGCGAACGACAGCTGAAAGGAAATGTCCCATATGGCATAAGGATATACGAGGAGTATAACGACGGCGGCCAGCGCTATGGTATTGAGGTAATCCCTTCCCCTGTTGAGCATAAACGTAAAAGCGTAAGCCGCTACCATTATGACCGACCTTTCCGTAGAGACCGGAAAACCTGCCAGTAGACCATAAAAAACAGCCGGTATTATGGAAAGCGCCAGCGCGATCTTACGGACATTAAACGCGAGGGCCAGCCGCTCAGACCTTTTCAATACAAAGAGAAATATCTTATAGAAAAAGAGCACGACTATCCCGATATGAAGGCCGGAGATCGAGATGATATGGTATGTGCCTGTAATTATAAACGCGTCTTTAAGCCCCTTGTCGATCCCTCTCTGCTCCGCTATGATAAGGGCCTTCAACGGTTCCTTGTTGCCTATGTCAAGCCCGTCGATAAACCCCCGTATATCCGCCCTTAAATAATCCACATAGCGCCTTAAGCCGCCCCCGTCTTTTGTTTTAACGAGAAGCATGCCATTTTTAATGAACCCTGTGGCGAATATCCCACGGGTATTAAGCCATGATTTGTAATCGAACTCACCGGGGTTGCCGTAATTCCAGGGCTCTCTCAATTCCGTCACGAACTTGACGGAATCCCCTGCCATAATATCGTACCGGTGGCCATGAAGCGTCAGCATTATCTTCCCTTCCGCCGGAACCCATCTGTCTCCTCTAAAGATACGCTCTGACATGACCTCAAGCTTCATCCTGCTTCCGGCGAACTCCGGCGCCCGTACAACCGTCCCCTCGACAGCTGTGCCGAGCGGCTTGAGCTCCGAGGGGCGCTCCTTGCCCTCGTTCATAAAATTCAGGATGTGGACCGGAGGCAAAGAAGGGCGCAGATATGGGATAGCGATGAGCGCGCCTAAGATAAAAAACGGAGGGATGATGACCAATGGATTGAACCGGAAAGATCTTTTACAGGAGATAAAAACAGGGATCAAAAATACCCCGAAGGACGCGTACAAGATCCAGGCAGGGATTGCGACCCTGCCGGAGGCGATGATCCCGGACATGAGCGCTAAGAGGACGGGTAAAAGAGGGCGCATTCTTGGTTTCCTGATGCCCTGTTTGAAGTAGATAAAAAATTTATAACATGCAGGCGGATATTTTTAAACAGATATTTTAAAAAAAGACCGCCCCGGAACATCGGGGAGTATTGCGAAGAGAGTACGGGGCTTCTTTCCATTGGAGGGGGGGGGCGATACCGAAACGCGTCAGCGCGCAAAAGGGAGGCTTTTTTAAAAGCGCGGCTTGCCATGTCGCAGGACAATTGGAGGTCATGCCGGATGGCCGCTTACGCCGGTTCTTCAGCTTCCTTTTTGTAGGTTTTAAGGGTTTCTTTGATGCTCGTTGCCAGTTCTTCGTTTATCCCGGGGATCCCCTTCAATTCCTCTATCCCGGCCGAGAGTATGCCTTCGACATCCCCGAACCGGTTTAGAAGCGCCTTTCTCTTCTTCTCCCCGATACCCGGGATATTGTCGAGGACAGAGGTGAACCTGGAGCGGAGTTTTCTATGATAGGAGATGGCGAACCTGTGCACCTCGTCCCTGATCCTCCTCAGGAGCAGATCGGGTTTCGACCCTTCTTTAAGGACTATCGGGTCTTTAACATGGGGGAGGAATATCCGCTCGCCTTTGGATTTGATAAACCTGTCCCGCGGCGAGGCCTCGTCCCTGTCTTTCGCCAGCGCGGCTATGTCGGCGGAATCTATCCCAAGCGACTCCAGAACCTTGACAGCGATATTTAGCTGACCCTTACCGCCGTCCACAAGTATCAGATCAGGCAGGGTTCCAGCCTCCTCCTGCCCCTTATATCTCCTGGACAGCACCTGCTCCATCATCGCGTAGTCATCCGGCCCCTCGATCCCCTTGATCTTATAGAGCCTGTACGATCCCTTTTCAGGGACGGCCCTCTTGAACGAGACCATCGCGCCGACCGCGTTTTGCCCGCCTATGTTGGATATATCGAAGGCCTCTATCCTATCGGGCAGATTCTTCAGGTGCAGTCTGGCCTTAAGCTCTTCGAGTATATCCTCCCTGGCCCTCTGCGACTCCCGCCTTTTCTTGAGGCTCTCGGCCGCGTTAGATTCAGCCATCTTAAGGAGTTTTAATTTATCACCCCGCTCCGGAACTATTAAAAAGACCTTCTTCCGCTTTCTCTCACCCAGCCATTCCTCGATAACCCCCCTGTCATCCAAATCGAGCGGTATTATCACCTGGTCAGGTATGTATTTATCGCCGCGGTAAAACTGGGTTACAAAAGATGAGAGTATCTCTTCCTCAGGCAGCCCGGTATCCTTGAAAAAGAAGTCCTCACTGGTTACTAGCCTGCCGCCGCGAACAATAAGGGTCTGCATTACTATGGAATCCTCTTCCCTCAGGAAGGCGAATACATCCTGATCGACGGGCCTGTGGGTCACGACCTTCTGCTCTTCCAGCATCTCCTCTATGGCGCCGATCCTGTCGCGCAGTTCCGCCGCCCTCTCGAAATCCAGCTTCGCTGCCGCCTCGTTCATCTGCTCCCTCAAAAGTTTTACCAGCTCCCTGTTCTTTCCCTCAAGGAACATGATAGCGCCGTTTACCAGCTCACGGTAAGCCTCTTCAGAGATAAGGCCCACGGCCGGAGCAGGGCACAGGTGGAGCTGATAGTCGAGGCACGGCCTGACCCTGTTCTGGAAGACGCTTGCGCTGCATACGCAGAGAGGGAATATCCTGCGGATGAATTTTATCGTATCCCTTACGGCCCTGGCGGAGGTGTAAGGGCCGAAGTGCCTTGAGCCGTCCTTCTTTATCTGCCTCGTCACGAGGATGCGAGGAAACTTCTCAGCCATCGTGATCTTTATGCTGACGTACGTCTTGCTGTCCTTGAGGCGGATATTGTATTTTGGCTTGTGCTGTTTAAGTAGGGTATCCTCCAGGAAAAGGGCCTCTTTCTCATTGGCCGTCACTATGTAGTCTATATCCTCTACCCTGGCGGAAAGGAATTTTACGGCATACCTGGAATCCCCTGTCTCCCTGAAATAAGACCTCACCCTCGAGCGCAGGCTCTTGGCCTTGCCGATGTAGAGGACCTCCCCCCCTTTGCCTTTCATGATATACACGCCCGGAGAATGGGGCAGATTTTTCAGTTTCTCTTCAATGCTCATAAAATAATTATTGCATAGAATTAAAAGAAAATACAACAGGAGGAGGGTTTGAAAATGGATTCCAGTTAAAATCCCCGCCCTCTTCTCGATGGACGGGAGGGGATCGAGGAGAGTAGGGCTCGTTCCCCGAACACGGGCCGGGAAACTATGATGGAACCCTCTCAGTGGTGAAAGCCTTTTGCGCGCTGCCGCGCTCTCGGGTATTGGCTCCGCTCGCTGTCGGCTCGCTCCCTCCGATAGAACTGGAGCCCGGTCGTTCGCTTCCTCTATGCTCGCTACGCAATACCCCTGTGATTTTTTTAAAAACAAAAAGCAAAAACGAAAGTCATTGCGAGCGAAGCGAAGAAATCCGTATTTAAACCCCCTCACCCAGCCTCTCCCCAAATGGTGGAGAGGGGCTTCTTCTGTGCAGGGCCCGTTCCCCGAACGGGCCGGGATTCGACTCGCCATGCATATTCATTGACGAAAATTAAAAAGGCCCTGCTCTTTCGAGGGGGGCCTTTTTTAAACCGTTTAAAAAACCCTGGCTTTAAACAGGGTGGTATGGTCGATACAATATTTTCTTATCTAGCCTTTTGCCCTCTCAAGGTACTTGCCTTCGCCGGTATCCACCCTTATTACTTCACCGACTTCAATAAACGACGGGACGTTTACCACGAGACCTGTTTCAAGGGTTGCCGGTTTCTGGGAGGCCGTGACTGTCGCGCCCTTCATGTTCGGGGTCGTATCGGTTACCTTAAGCTCGACCACCTTCGGAGGGTCTATGCCGACCGCGGCACCGTTGTAATACTCGACCATCAGCTTTATATTCGGGATCAGATAATAGACGTTGTCGCCAAGTATTTCGGAGGACAGGGCCACCTGCTCGTATGTCTCGCTGTTCATAAAATGATAATCCGAGCCGTCGCTGTAAAGGTACTCCATCTCGTGCTGTTCAAGGTGCGCCTTCTCAAGCTTATCTTCCGAGCGAAACCTGTTCTCTACGGTAGAGCCGGTCTTAAGGTGCTTGAGCTTGGTCTGCACCATGCCCCGCCAGTTGCCTGGCGTGATATGCTGTACGGTTACCACCCTGAAAGGCTCTTTGTTAAACAGGATGGTCATTCCAACCCTTAGTTGCGTTGCGGCGATCATTATATTCAGTCCCTTCCTTTTGGAATATTTGAAAAATTATACCATAGTAGAATCTTTTTTTCATTACCGAAATTTAAAAGGCGGCAAAGGCAACAAGCCCTCTGCCGCCGTAAAGGCTCCTCACGAAGTCTCGTATTACCCTATATGCTTCTTTACATATTTGACGGTATCCCCGGCATTGAGCTGGCCGAAATACAGGTCGAAGCGCGCCTCAAGCTCGGCGCCGATCTTCTCCCTCCTCCCGGCGTCAATCGTCCATATCCTCTCCTTGAACGGCCCAAAGCCCTTCTTCCTGGTCTTGTAGATGAACTGCTCCTCGGTGTCCGTGGGCTTTCTCTCATCCGAGTGCTTGTCAAGGAGATGCTTGTTTATTTCCTTTTTAAGTTCCTGCGGGAAAGCGGGGCTGTCGTATACCATATTCTGGAAACCCGTAGCGAGATGCACCTCAGCCGCCCCTCTGGCTACGAACATATGGAAGGCATCGTCCGGCAGCGTAGAGGCGCCGTGCTGGACTACGCCAGACATCCCGTATACCTCTCTCGCTATTTTCGAGAGCTTCTCGATGGTGTCGAAATCGACCTTGACCTTGGCGATCGTCCCGTCCGGCAGTACCACGCCTCCGTGGGATGTGCCTGTCTGGATGCTGATCTTGCTGATCCCCTTCCTGCCTTTGGGGAGCGCGCCCGAAAATCCGTCCATAAAGGCGCGCAGTTCCTCTTCAGTGGAATTTTTTCCGCCGACCTCGCCGATCTCTCCGCCTACCGACACGGTGACGCCCTGCGGCTCATTGGACCTTATATACTCGGTTAAAAGGGCGGTCGTCTCGAAGTTCGGCCTCTGCTGCTCCTTCACGTCGGGCTTGGAAAGGTCCACTACGGTCGATGCGTCTATATCAATATTAAAGAAGTCGGCTTCGAGCGCCTCCTTTATCAGCTTCTTAAGGTCGTTTATCTCTGCGTTCTTGTCCTGAGCGAACTTCTTGGCGTTTATCTGAAAATGGTCGCCCTGTATGAATACCGGCCCCCTGTGCCCCTCTTTTATGGCGGCCGCCAGACAGCATGCCGTGTACTCCGCGGGCCTCTGTTCGGTATAGCCTATCTCGCTCTTGGCTATCTCGAAGATGAACGCCCCTGACTTGTTCTTCTTCGCAGACCTGAACAGCGCCCTCGCGGTGTCGTAAGTAAGGCCCCTTATATTCACGGCCGGGACAGTGAACCCGGCGGCCTCGCCTCTTCCCATCGCCTCATAAAGGTTATGGATCGAGGCCGACTTTATACCCAGGTTCATGGCGATGTATTTTATAAGCCTTCTTGACTCGGCCAGCACTTCTTTGTTGTTGTTGAAGACCGCGTTATATATGAGCCTGTCTATGGCTTCACCGCGAAGCGCCTTCTCATCGAGCACCTCGACAGCCCCCCCCTTTTCCCTTGCGGCGCCCTTCAGCGAGTCAAACATCTCGCCTATAGATTTAAATTCCATAAAACCTCCTTTGCATGCTGTATAGTCATCAAATCATCTATTTTTGTAATATATCGAGTAAAGCCTGTCCGGAGATACCCCGGCGTAATAGAGCGAAAGGATAAGCCCGTTCCTAAGGGAGTTAAAAAGAACGCCACCCCTATATTTTCTACGGGAGGTTACAACCTTTTCTTTAAGGAGGGCTACCCTGCCGAGTTTCCTTAACCTCTTAACACAATCGACATCTTCCATCAAGGGCAGTTTGTTGAAACCTCCCGCCTTGAAGAAGGCCTCCCGCCGTATGAAAATGGCCTGATCCCCGTAAATAAGCCCCAAAAGGCGGCAGCGCCATCTTATCACAGCCTCTGTAAAACGGAACCATAATTCCCCGGAATCGAAAGAAAGAGTGAACGCCCCGGCGACATTCCTTTTGTCGTCCAGTGCCCGCTCTATGGCCTCGAACCAGCCGTTCGGGAGCATTGTGTCTGCGTGGAGAAAGAGGAGCACCTCTCCTTTGGCGATCCTCGCCGCCTCATCCATCTGGCAGCCCCTGCCCCTTTTCCCTTCGATAACCTTAAGCCCCAGGCCCCTGGCGATCTCAGTGGTTCCGTCCGCCGACCCGCCGTCCGAAACTATTATCTCAAACGGGCCGACCCTCGATACCGCTTCTCGAATACAAGCCGATTCGTTCAAGGCCGGGATTATGACCGATAAAATCACGTGGTGATTATAGCAGAAGAAACGATGGATTTAAAGAACCCGGGGGAAAAAACAGGCGCTAGGCGCTTGTGATATCCTCAGCAAGGACTGTTTGGATCAGGTCAGTAAGCTTTTTCGGCTCAAAGGGTTTCAGTATATAGGGGCATCCGCTCTTCGTAAGGAATTCCTTCACGTCCTGACTGAACACGTCTCCTGTGACAATTATGATCCTGTCCTTGAGATACGCATGCTTCTGCATAACGCTCTCATAGAGGTCCATGCCGCTGTAACCGGGCATCTTTATGTCGGTAATGAGGAGCGTCATCTTGTTTCTCTCGAGTATCTCCAACGCCTCCCGGCCGTCACGGGCCGTGTCGACCTTGAAGCCCTCCCTGGAGAGGATACTGTAGAGCGCTTCCCTTATGGACTTCTCGTCGTCGACTATGAGAACTTTTTTTCCGGAGAGGGCGTTGCCGTGTGATACGGCCGCCCCTGTGTCTACCGCCTTCTTCACCTCCGCCCACTGCTCTTTTTCCACGATAGGCAGCTCGATCGTAACGATTGCGCCGCCTTCGTCCGGGCTCATGATATCTATCGACCCGCCATGCTCAGTTATGATCCCGTGGGTTATGGAGAGACCTAGACCCGTGCCCTTGCCAACGTCCTTTGTAGTGAAGAAAGGATCGAACACCTTGTGTATTATTTCTTTCGAGATGCCGGGGCCGTCGTCCTTGAAGGATATCTCGATCTTTCTGCGGTTCTTCCTTGTCTTTATCTCGAGCTTGCCCTTGCCTTTCCTTGCGACCATCGCGTCTTCCGCGTTATTCATGATATTGATGAACACCTGCTGGAGCTGGAAGAGGTCTACCATCGTCTTGGGGAGGGTTTCATCGAACTGCATGGTGACCTGGATATTATTCGCCTTGAGCGAATACTCCCTCAGCTCGACCGTGTGCTTCAATATCTCGTTTATATTATGGTACTCCCGCTCGGTCTTTTTCGCCCTCGCGAAGGTAAGGAGGTTCTGGACTATCTTAGCGGTCCTTAAGGATTCGTGGTATATCTTACGGAGCTTATCCTTGATATCGTCGAGCTTTTTGTCGCCGGGCGTGTCCATGAGTATCTGGCTGAAGCCCATGATACCCATCAGCGGGTTATTGAGCTCATGCGCAATTCCCGCGACAAGCTTGCCGACGCTTGAGAGTTTTTCGGCATGGAGCAGCTGCTCTCTGAGCATCTTCTCCTGGGTAATGTCCCTGGCGACATGGACTGAGGCCCATACCTCGCCCGCGTCGTTGTAAACCGGGAAGGTCGTTACCTTGAAGATGCCCTCAAATACCAGGTCGTCTACTTCCGCATCGGCTATATTGCCCGTTTTGAGGGTCCTTGAATGCGGGCAGTCGCACTTCGGTTCGCCGCAATTGTATAATAGCTCGTAGCACCTGGTGCCTATAAGCTCTTCCGGCTGCGCGTTGAACTTCCTGGCAAGCGCCTTGTTTATTTTAAGGATCCTGTAATCCTTGTCATGGATGGAAATCAGGTCCTGGATAGCATCGAAGGTGGCGACCCACTCCTCCTTGGACTTCGTGACCAGCTCAAAGAGCTTTTTATTCTCATCGGCCCTCTTTCCGAGGGTATCAAGCATGTTATTGAACGCCGAGGCAAGATAGCCCACCTCGTTCTCGGCAGTGACCTCGACCCTTTCGCTGATGTCGCCCCTGCCTTCGGCGATCCGCTTGATGACCTCGACATTTTTCTGTATGGGGCCTGTAATGGATTTCTTTATAAGAAGCGACAGCAGCACCCCGCCGATGGAAATAGCCAGAACGCCGGATATTATCCACTGGTTTCGCCCCTTGGCGAGGATACCGTACATATCCACGAGGGATGTCCTTATTACAAGGATCCCCCTGGCGCCTTCGGTGGCGTGGCAGGTATTGCACTTGGCTTTTTTCTCAATCGGATGGAGGTATATGAAGACGGGGTTTTCGTGGTCGGTCTTGTCTATGTAGTATATCTCGCCCCTTGCCCAGTTCTCTTTGAAAGACTTGAAAGCACTCTTGAATTCCGCTGTATTGACGCCCTTGGCGATGTTTTCTTTAACATCCGCATGGTCCGTAAGCCATTCGGGTTTTACCTCGCCGAACTCTTTTTTGACCTCATTGATGGTCTTGAGGTCTTTAAACGCCTCCTCGGTCCCGTTACTCCTTACGATGTAAAGCGACTCTATGCCCTCGCCTTTGCTTAAGGAGTTGATGAGGTGCCTGGCCATATCCGCCCTTTCCTCAAGCATATCCTCATAGATAGCGTTGAGTATGGGCTGGGCCATAAACCTGCTGGCGCGGAGCTTCTCATCGAGGAGTTCTTCTTCCTTGTGCTTCAATTCCCAATAGATGGAAATTATGACGCCGATAGAGATAAGTCCGACTATCAAGACAAGTATTCTGGAATGCAGGCTTCTTTTGAGCATACCTTAAAGGGCGCGTCACCGCGTGCAAAAATAGCGCAAGTACCTGAAACAACTAACAAAAATACGAACAGGCCCCGGCGAATACGGACTCAAGCTTTTTTCCTGTATTACTTATTATCGGTATCCGGCTGATTTTATTTAGCTTATTTTTCTAAAAACCTCTTGTTTTAAAGGTTGTTCTCTTTCGGCTGCTTTTGTCACACTTTTGCAAAAGGCCTTTTTTGATGCCTCGCGCCCCCATATACTCTGTTAAAAATTGAAGCTCCCCGCGGCCCCGGGAGCTACTCTCCCTTAAGCTCTCTCATCATAAGCTCAAGTACAGCGTCCCTTGGGTCTTTACCTTCATAGAGCACTTTGCAGACCTCTTCCGTGATGGGCATGTTTACGCCGTTTGCCCTCGCAAGGTCTTTGGCGGCCCTTGAGGTCTTGACCCCTTCCGCCACCATCTTCATCCCGCCCGTGATGTCCTTCAGTTTCCTCCCCTCGCCTATCTGAAACCCGACCGTATAGTTCCTGCTAAGAGGAGCAGTGCATGTGAGTATCAGATCTCCAAGGCCGGACAGGCCGGAGAAGGTCAGCGGATTTGCGCCCATCTTTATCCCGAGCCTTGAGGTCTCGGCCAGCCCCCTGGTAATGAGGGCCGCCCTGGCGTTATGCCCGAGGGAGAGCCCGTCGGAGATCCCCGCGGCTATCGCTATGACGTTTTTAAGCGCGCCCCCAAGCTCCACGCCTATTACGTCTGAATTTGTATAAACCCTGAAATAAGGCGTCGAGAAGGCGTTCTGGACGAGGTTCGCGCATTCATGCGAGGCGGACGCCGCGCTTACGGCGGCGGGAAGCTTAACGCTGACTTCTTTAGCGAACGATGGGCCTGAGAGTACGGTTATATCTTTATATTTTTTTCCGGCCAGGACTTCTTTCAGCACGCCGCACGCGGTTAAAAGGGTGCCCTCCTCGATCCCTTTTGTCGCGCTTACGATAACCGCGTCTTCAGAGATGAACGGGTACGCCTTTGTAAATACTTCCCTGAGGCCGTGCGAAGGTATGACGCTCACTATAAAGCGGGCGTTTTTTAAGGCCTCTTCGAGCGATGCCGTGGGCCTGAGGCTCCTTGAAAGCTTAACGCCCGGCAGGTATTGCTCGTTTTCAGAGTTTTCAGATATTGCCCTGCACAGCCCGGCATTTCTGACCCAGAGCGTGACTTCATGGCCTTTCTGGGCCAGTATTTCAGCAAGGGTGGTTCCCCAGCTGCCGGCTCCAAGGACGGTAAGACGCTCCATTTATAGTTGTCTCCCGATTGTTCGCTTCTTTACCTTCCGAAGTCCCATTCAGACCTTATCCGGGGGCAGACCTACTCCTCTTCCCCGGCTTCCTCGTCTTCCTTTTCAGCTATCGGAGCAAGGCCCGTTATCTGCTCGTCCTTATCTATGTCCATGAGCTTTACGCCCTGGGTGTTTCTTCCGATAACGGCAACGTCCTTCATCGCTATCCTTATGATTTTGCCGACGCTCGTGGATATCATAAGCTCATCGGAGTCCTTTACTTTCGTGATACCTACGACAGGGCCGTTCCTCTCGGTGACCTTGATGTTTATAAGGCCGCTTCCGCCCCTGCCCTGCCCTCTGTACTCCGAAAAATCCGTCCTCTTTCCGAATCCGTGCTCGGTGACGGTAAGGACTGTAGCGCCCTCCTCGACGGTCTCCATCGAGACGACCCTGTCTTCGTCATCGAGCTTTATGGCTTTAACACCTCTCGCCTGGCGCCCCATCTCCCTTACCCCTTCCTCGTTAAACCTTATGGCTTGGCCGAGGCGGGTGCCGAGGAATATGTCCATTTTTCCATCTGTCAGGCGCGCGGCTATCAAGCTGTCGCCCTCATCAAGGCTTACGGCTATCAGCCCTCCCGAGCGGATATGGGAAAAGGACATCAGGTCGGACTTTTTGATGATGCCGTGCGCCGTAGCCATGATAATGTAATTATTCTCCACAAACTCCCTGACAGGCAGGTAGGCCGTTATCTTCTCGTCAGCCGAGACATTCAGTATGTTTACTATCGCCTTACCCTTCGCGGCGCGCCCGGCCTGCGGGATATCATATACCTTGAGCGTATAGGCCTTGCCCTTGTCGGTAAAGAACAGTATATAGCTGTGGGTGGAGGCTATGAAGAGGTTCGAGACGAAATCCTCCTCTTTGGTGGTCATGCCGGTCTTGCCCTTGCCGCCCCTCCTCTGTATCTTGAAGAGGCTTGTGGGATTTCTCTTTATATAGCCGCCGCTTGAGATGGTCACGACCATATCTTCCTCGGCTATGATATCCTCAAGGGTGATCTCCCCGGCTTCCTCCACGATCTGGGTGCGCCGCTCATCCCCATACCTCTCTTTTATCTCCATAAGCTCATCGACGATGACTTCCATCAGGAGCTTTTCGCTCGCCAGTATCTCCTCAAGGGATTTTATGAGTTTCAGGAGTTCCTTATATTCCTCTATGATCTTATCCCTCTCAAGGGCGGTAAGCCTCTGGAGCCTCATGTCGAGTATCGCCTGAGACTGTATCTCGCTCAGGTCGAAGTTCTTCATGAGCCCGGCTTTGGCCTCCTGCGGGCTCTTTGACGCCCTGATGAGCTTTATTACGGCGTCAAGGTTATCCAGGGCGATCTTCAGCCCTTCCAATATATGGGCCCGCTCTTTAGCCTTCTTGAGGTCATAGATAGTCCGCCTTGTGACCACCTCTCTTCTGAACCTTACGAACTCCTTAAGTATGGACGGGAGGGGGAGCACCTTCGGCTGGCCGTCGACTATGGCGAGATTGATGATGCCAAAGGACGTCTTCATCTGCGTATGGAGGTACAGGTTATTGAGTATCACCTCGGCGACCTCGTCCCTCTTAAGCTCGATAACGATCCTCATGCCCTCTCTGTCCGACTCATCCCTTACGTCGGATATCCCCTCTATCCTCTTATCCCTTACAAGGTCGGCTATGTTCTCTATAAGCTTCGCCTTGTTTACCATGTACGGTATCTCGGTTATTATTATCGCCTGGCGGTTTGTCCTGGGATTTTTCTCGATAGAGGCCTTGGCCCTGAGCTGCAGCACGCCCCTGCCAGTGGCGTAGGCGTCCTTTATGCCCTTTCTTCCGTTTATGAAACCCGCTGTCGGGAAGTCGGGGCCGGGCATAAGCCTCATGATATCTTTAAGATCCGCCTCCGGGTTCTTTATTATGAGTATAAGCGCGTCAATGACCTCCGAGAGGTTGTGCGGCGGCATATTTGTAGCCATGCCGACCGCGATGCCGGATGAGCCGTTTACAAGAAGATTTGGGATCGCGGACGGCATTACGGCGGGCTCTTTCAGGGACTCGTCATAGTTGGGGGTAAAATCGACCGTCTCCTTTTCGATATCCTTCAGAAGCTCGCTTGCGAGCCTCGCCATCCTGACTTCCGTGTAACGCATGGCGGCCGGCGGGTCTCCGTCTATCGAGCCGAAGTTTCCCTGTCCGTCTATAAGCGGATACCTGAGGGAAAACGGCTGAACCATCCTTGTGATCGCGTCGTAAACGGCGCTGTCTCCGTGCGGGTGGTACTTACCTATGACGTCTCCGACAACGCGGGCGGACTTCTTATAGGGCTTGTTCCACTCAACCCCCATCTCGTGCATGGCGAAGAGTATCCTTCTGTGTACCGGCTTAAGCCCGTCCCTTACGTCGGGCAAAGCCCTGCCGACGATGACGGACATCGCGTAGTCCAGATAGGATTTTTTCATTTCATCTTCTATATAGACCGGGATCTGTTCCTGTGCCATCTTTCCTCGCTTTAAAAAATTTTTCGAAAGTACCCGCCCGCGGCTACAATCCGGTAAAATCCAGTGTATACTTGTAGGCAAACCTAAATAGCCGCATTTCCTCGGAATTATGCAGGCTTGAAAGTACGGGGCTTTCTACACGGCTTATCGCAATATTTTATAATATGAAGCTTTTGAGGGCGTGTCAAGAGTATTAAAGGGTTGTCCGCCCTGTCCCTTAAGCCCAGGCATCAGCGCGCCGGAAAAGCCCTGAAAGACAGGGCCCCAGGCGCAAAAATTTAGGTATTGGACTTTCTCTTCTGTTTTTGTTAAGCTTTCTTTTTTAAGTTTACTCTCAAGGCCTGATATGCAGCGGCCTTGTCGAATTAAAATCAGAAAAAATCAGATTAAGATATACTTTTCGGAGGATATGTATGGCTAAAAAGTACGTGTATTTCTTCGGCGGAGGTAAAGCCGAGGGCAAGGGGGGGATGAAAGAACTCCTTGGCGGAAAAGGCGCGGGACTTGCCGAGATGACAAACATCGGGCTTCCCGTACCGGCTGGGTTTACGATCACTACGGAGGTCTGCGATTACTTTTATAAAAACAACAGGAAATATCCCCAGGGCTACAGCTTTGAGGTCAAAAAGAACCTGGCCAGGCTTGAAAAACTCGTAGGCAAAAAGCTCGGAGACCCTGACGACCCTCTTCTGGTATCGGTAAGGTCGGGCGCAGCGAGATCGATGCCCGGAATGATGGAGACTATTCTTAACCTGGGCCTGAATGACAGGTCTGTGGAAGGCCTCGCCATGAAAACCTCCAATAGAAGGTTCGCCCTCGATGCCTACAGGCGTTTCATCATCATGTACGGCTCGACCGCGATGGGGATCCCCAGGAAAAAATTCGACGATGAATTCGATGATATAAAAGAAAGACGCACCAAGGTAAGGCTCAATATCCGGAAAGGAACCGTCCTTGATACCGACGTAAACGAGCAGGAGCTTGAAGAGCTTATAACAAGGCTTAAGAACGTCTATAAGGAACATACAAAAAAGGATTTTCCTCAAGACCCGCTGGAACAGCTCTCCGGCTCCGTGGACGCGGTAATCGGCTCATGGATGGCTGAAAAGGCTGTCACCTACAGGAGGGTTGAAAAGATAACGGGACTCCTCGGAACCGCCGTCAACATCGTCCAGATGGTCTTCGGCAATATGGGAGACACATCCGGCACCGGGGTTTGCTTTACGCGCGATCCGAATACCGGAGAAGACATATTTTACGGCGACCTCCTGATGAACGCCCAGGGTGAGGACGTGGTGGCGGGTATACGCACCCCTATACACCTGAGCGACCTCGGGAAGATAATGCCCAATATCTACAAACAGCTTACACAGGTCAGGTCAAGGCTTGAAAAGCATTACAAGGACATGCAGGACATAGAGTTCACCATAGAAGAGGGCAAGCTCTATATACTGCAGTGCAGGACCGGAAAGCGCTCGCCTATGGCGGCGTTCAAGATCGCCGTTGATCTGGTAAAGGAACGGCTGATCACAAAGAAAGAGGCGCTCCTGCGGATCAGCGATAAAGAGATCGAGGGCCTTTTCTATCCGGTAATCGACCCTAAAATCCCCCTTGACGAGCTCAAGCATAACCTGTTCGCGACAGGCATCGCGGCCGTGCCGGGCGCAGCCGCTGGCTCGGTGGTATTTACCGCGAAGGACGCCGAGGCATGGACGGCCCAGGGTAAAAAGGTAATACTCGTCAGAAAAGAGACGAGCCCGGAGGACGTCGGCGGCATGCACGCGGCAAAAGGCATACTTACCGCTACAGGAGGAAAGACGTCTCACGCGGCGGTAGTGGCGAGGGGATGGGGCAAGTGCTGTGTGGTAGGATGCGAAGACCTTGCGATAGACTATGATGCAAAGAACGTCTCCGTCGGCAACACCATAATAAAGGAAGGCGACGAGATAACGATAAACGGCTCGACCGGGGAGGTCTTCAAGGCCCCTCTCAACCTCATTAAACCAGAGCTTCCCGAGGCGTACAACTCCCTCATGACATGGGCAGATGACGTACGCACGCTCAAGATAAGGACAAACGTAGACACGCCATACGACGCCGAGAACGCGATAAGGCTCGGCGCCGAAGGCATCGGACTTTGCAGGACAGAGCACATGTTCTTCGATACCGATGTCCGCAGGATGGCCATACAGCGGATGATCATAGCCGAGGACGAAGAGACCCGCAAGAGGGCGCTTGACGAGCTGCTGCCATTCCAGAGAAAGGACTTCGCCGGCATATTCAGGGCCATGGACAACAAGCCCGTGACCATAAGGCTCATCGACCCGCCGTTACATGAGTTCGTACCTCATACGGAAAACGACCAGAAGCACCTGGCGCAGAGATTAGGCATCCCCTTCCATCAGGTAAAGCGCAGGATCGACCGCCTGCACGAGGCAAACCCCATGCTCGGGCACAGGGGAAGCCGCTTATGCATAACGTACCCGGAAATACTCGACATGCAGGTAAGGGCGATCATGGAAGCCGCCTCTGAATGCAAAAAGAAAAACATAGCCGTATTCCCCGAGATAATGCTCCCGCTTATCATAGACGCGAAAGAACTCCAGATACTCGCCGACAGGACGCGCCTTGTCGCGGACAGCGTGATGAAGGAACAGGGCGTAAAGATAAAGTACCTTGTCGGCACTATGATAGAGGTCCCCAGGGCGGCCCTCCTTGCCGACCAGATAGCCAAGGTGGCCGAGTTCTTCTCGTTCGGCACGAACGACCTGACACAGATGACGCTCGGCATGTCGAGGGACGACGCTGGAAGGTTCCTGCCGGATTACGTTGACGAAAAAAAGGCCGGGGTATTGAAGAGCGACCCGTTCCAGTCGCTTGACCAGGACGGGGTCGGCCTCCTTATAAAGATGGCTATAGATAAGGGCCGCAAGACCAAGAAAGACCTGAAGGTCGGTATCTGCGGAGAACACGGCGGAGATCCCGCTTCCGTCGAGTTCTGCCACTTAAACGGCTTTAACTACGTATCCTGCTCGCCTTTCAGAGTGCCGATAGCAAGGCTTTCGGCCGCGCAGGCCGCGCTTAAATTCGGCAAGAAAAAATAGCTGCAGCTTACAACCCTCCCTCGCGGAGTTTAACGTGACGGTTGACCTGAAATATCAAAAAGCCCCCTTAATAAGGGGGCTTTTTGATTTATCCCGGTTTTGGAAAAGTTGGATATTTTCCAATCCAAATCCTTACCAAAACCGGAACGCGTATTACAGGTTACAGACTATACTTTATCTGCACATGGATAATACGGTTGCTGTCAGGGTCGCCAACTACGATGACGTCCTTGTCCACGCTCGCAAGACTGTTAAGGTCTTCCAGTGAGCTGAGAAGCCTCATGCCGTCTTTACCGTTTGAACGGCTGTCGCAAATACCGACCGATTCAAAGCAAACGTTCATGGTAGTATCCTGGTCTATCCTGAAAGGAACATCCCTTGTCTGAGGCCCTAAAAGTCCTGGAACCTCCGTCCTGACTAGAAGCTCCTGCCCGGAAGGATCGATCGAGGTCAACCTGCCTGTGAAAAACTCAACCCCTTCCATCTTGCTGAACTGTTCGGGACTCGTCTTCTCCCCGGGTGTTATCATAGACTGTCCGGGGTGCTGTTCGGACGCCCCACCGCCTTTGGCTCCATACCCTTTTGCCATCGCACCGGTAGCAAGCAATGCTACCATTAATGGCACGAGCGCAAGGCCTTTAAGCATCTTCATAAAAAACACCTCCTTGATTCCAAACCTGTTAGCTAGCCATCTGTCATTATAGTACTGCAACTCATGTGCCAGGGTTCGCCCCATGATTTATGGCGCATTTCCACACGAAAAAAGAGGTACATAGGCGCCATCGAGACACGTCATGTTCTCTTTTCACATTTCGTTATAATAAAATAGGGGGCTTTCTCATTTTCCCTTTCCCATGAAAAAGTATTCCCCTCCAAGTCCCCTGCCCCTTCAAACCTCATGGAATAAGATCCTGTCTCATCAAAATCCCCTTTTTGCAGAAACTCCGTGCAAAAACCCTACATATAGTGTTTTCATCTTTTTTTCATACTTTCCATTGTATTTGCAGGGTTTTTTTTGCTTTACAAAGGTCTAAAACTCTGTTACGATTCGTAACCAATAATCCACAGGGGCAAATCTTGAAGATAAAAAAACTTACCATCCATGGGTTTAAGTCTTTTGTCGATAAAGTCACCTTAAACTTCCCGATGGGAACATCCGGCATTATAGGGCCGAACGGGTGCGGAAAAAGCAATATCGTGGACGCCATACGCTGGGTTCTGGGTGAACAGAACGCAAGGCACCTTCGCGGCAAGCACATGGAAGATATCATCTTCAACGGCAGCGATACAAGGAAGCCCCTGGGCATGGCCGAGGTCGTGCTTACCTTCTCCAATGACACAGGCAAGGCGGGCGCGCACTTCGGAAGTTTCAGCGAGATAGAGATCTCCAGGCGCCTTTACCGCTCCGGCGAGAGCGAGTATTACATAAACAAAGTCCAGTCAAGGCTCAGGGACATCATCGACCTTTTCACGGACACAGGCATCGGGACACGGGCATATTCCATAATCGAGCAGGGACAGGTAGGCTGGCTTATCAACGCCAAGCCCGAAGACAGGAGGACTATCTTCGAGGAGGCGGCGGGCATCAACAAGTTCAAGCATAAGAAAGAGGCCGCCCTTAAGAGGCTCGAAGCCACAAAAGAGAACCTCACAAGGGTAAATGACATTATAAGCGAGGTCAAACGGCAGCTAAACTCCTTGAACAGGCAGGCGAAGAAAGCCGAGAGGTACAAGGCATTACGCGAGGAGCTTAAGTCGATAGACCTCCTCCTTTCATCTCTGGAGCTTCGGAAACTCAAGGACGCGCTTGATACGGCCTCCAAAAGGCTCGTATCCATAAAAGACGAGGAGCTGGCCCTTACGGCCCAGATGGGCCTTAAAGAAGGGCTGTCTGACGAGATCAAGGTCGAGTATGACAACATCGAGGCCGAGTACAAAGGCATAAGGGAACGGATCTTTGAGCTTGAAAAGTTCATACAGAACGAAGAGCGCGGGAGCGCCCTGGCAAAGATGCGCGTAGATGAGCTTAAGCGCGGCGAGGAAAGGATCACGGCTGAAATTGACGAGCTTAAAGGGAGCGTGGCGCGCGTAACGGTCGAGCTTGAGTCTTTGCGTTCGGAACTTTCCCAGGCGGGTTCGATCATCGACGCGGAAACCCTTAAACTTAACGAGAACTCGGCTTCCTATGACGCGTTGCTATCCAGATTAAAAGGCAGGGAAGAGGCGCAGAGGATCGAGAAGGCGGAATCCCTCAAGATCTCGGCAAGGCTTTCCGATGTGCGCCACTCCTTGCAGAATTCCATCAGGGACGAGGAAAATTACAGGGTCAGGGAGGCGAAAGCCGCCTCTCAAAAAGAAGAGCTGACAAAGGCCCTCTCATCCCTTGAAGATCCGTTAAACGGACTTAAACAGGGTTTAAACGCCTCTATAGAGAGGAAGACCGCCAAAGAAGCCGAACTTAAAACGGTGCGAGGGCGGCTTGAGTCGCTTGAATCCGAGAGGGTCAAAAAGACCTCTGAGATAAAATCGGTCAAAGACGAATACGCGAGGGCCGCGGCCCGGCTGTCTACTCTTGAGGAAATGGAGAGAAACTTCGAGAACCTCAAGGGCGGGGCTTAGGCCTTAATGAAAAAGCATGAGCGCGGCGGCATACACGGCCTCATAGCCGATGTCATCGAGACAAACCCGGGCTATGAAAAGGCTGTCGAGGCCGTTATGGGCGAAAGGCTTCAGTATGTGATAGTCGAAAGCCATAAAGAAGGGGTCGCCGCCATCGAATACCTTAAGGCCAACAGTTCCGGAAGGGGCAGCTTCGTCCCTGTAAAAGACGTGCGCGGGGCCAGCCCGATGCCGGTTCAGGCGGGTGATTTCAATTATCCGGGCGCAAAGGAGCTTATCTCGGAAGTTAAGATAAAAGAGGGTTATCCTTCGATAGTAAATTATCTCCTCGGCGACACCCTCGTAGTGGATACGTTGGGCGCCGCGCTTGAGCTTTGGAGCCAGAGCGGGCTTTTCAGGACGATCGTGACCCTCGAAGGCGACCTCATCGACGCACAGGGCATAATCACCGGCGGCTCATTAAGCTCCTCTGACGGGATACTACAGAAAAGGGGCGAGATAAGATCCATCAAGAAGCTTTCAGCCGGGCTGGAAGAAAAGATAGCCTCTTTCGAAGCAGGGCTTAAAGGGATAGAGGAAGGCATCGCAGGCGCAAAGGCATCGCTCGACGAGTGCAGGGAGAGCCTCCACGCGATAGATATCGAACGGGTAAATATCGAAGGCAATCTCAAGAGATCGGCCGAGGAATCCGCCAGGCTCACGAGGACAAGGGACTCGGCTGAATCCGAGGTAAAAGACGCGGCCGTAAAGATCTCGGAGATGATCTCAAGGAAGGCGTCTCTTTCGGCGGAGAGGGACTCCCTTGAAAATCAATTACAGGCCCGGGAAGGCACCATCGTCGCGCTTGCCAACGAGATATCGTCTCTGGCCGGGGAGAAGGATGCCTTACTCGGCATTGTCACCGAAATAAGGGTAAAGCTCGCTCAGGCGAAAGAGCGTTTCGAGTCGCTTAAGAGGCAGATTGCCGAGAAAGACCGCTCCATACTCGATGCCGACAGGCGACTTGAGGTGAGGAAGGCCGAGATCGAAAAGGGCCGGAGCGAATCGGAAGAAAAATCCAGACTCGTTGAGGAAAGCAAGAGAAAGCTCGATGGGTTCATATCGGCGATAGACGGCGTAAAAAAAGAGGAAGTCGCGAAGACCGAACAGCTTAACGCCCTTGCCACGCGCATCAAGGAAGTGGAGCATGAGCTTAAAGAGATAAAGGCAAACTACTCCGAGCTTCAGGAACTCAAGGGTGAGCTTTCGATAGAAGTCAAGGAGCTCGAGCTTTCGGCTATAAACCTCAGGGAAAGAATAAACGAGAAGTACGTCATTAACCTTGCGCCCTTTACGCACGCCGAAGGCGAGACGATGCCTGACGTGGAATTCAATGAGGCAAAAAGGAATGAGCTGAGAGAAAAAATAGCGGATCTCGGTGAAGTAAGCCTCTCCGCGCTGGAGGAATACGCCGACCTCGAAAGAAGGCATCAGTTCCTCCTCGATCAGCAGACAGACCTTACAAAATCGGTTGAGACCCTCCATACCGCCATTACGCGCATCAACAGGACGACGCGCGAAAAATTCAAGACCGCCTTCGAGGAAATAAGCCATAAATTTCAGGAAACTTTCCCGAAATTCTTCAACGGCGGGCGCGCCGAGCTGAGGCTTACGGAAGAAGGCGACATACTCGAAGCGGGCGTAGAGATCGTCGCTCAGCCCCCTGGGAAAAGGCTTCAGAATATAACGCTCCTTTCAGGCGGCGAGAAGGCCCTTACGGCGACAGCCCTTATATTCGCCATCTTCCTCATCAAGCCGTCCCCGTTCTGCCTGCTCGACGAGGTCGACGCCCCGCTCGATGACGCGAACATAGACAGGTTCAATACGTTCGTAAAGGAGATGTCTAAGATAAGCCAGTTCATGCTCATCACCCATAATAAAAAGACGATGGAGATGGCTGACGCGCTCTACGGCATCACGATGGAAGAGCCGGGCGTGTCGAAGATGATCTCGGTAAAGTTTTAAGTATTGAAGTTTTTCCCGCCGCAAGCGGGCCGGGGAATCTTCGAAATGCCGGTATTACAAATACTTATTCGCTCTCAACCCCTCGGAAGACTGCCGGGAATGCGCTTGCGACGCATTTTCAAGAGTCACAGGTTCAGGATGCCCTTCTATACGATATTAAAAGGTCTGGCCGAAAAGATAGCCGCTTCAGGCGCGATAATGCTCGATTGGGAAGGCGAAATAGTGGCCTCTTACGCCTCCTCGCCCTCGATTGAGATAGACCTGATAGGCGCTCACCACGGGATTATCCTTAATATCATAAAAGACGCGTCCTCAAGAAGTTCCGGCAAAGAAGTGCGGTCGGTCTCTATCACCACGTCCAGCACCCGCCTGGCCATATCGCCTTTAAAGGAAGGCTATTATCTCGTCATCATCACGCCCCGGTCAGTGCCTATAGGCAAGACCCTTTCGGAAGCAAAGAGGGCTTCCTTGAGGCTCGAAGAGGAGATGGGGTAGTTTTCCGATAAATATCGAAGATTCCCCGAAGGCACGCTTAGAGACTTTAACATTTATATCTTCCACATATCCTCGCCATACCCTCCGCGTGAAACTCATTTCAATTGAATTAAAAACACCCCTTTTGAAGGGTAATATCAAAAAAAACAGTGACTTTTTCTTTCAGATTTGCTATAAATACGATAATTTATCAGAAGAGTGACTTTTAGCATGGGCTCAAAGCACAATACAATAGTTCCCATCAAGAGGGACACCGGCGCTTTCAAGAACAGACGTTTACGTAAAAGTGCCGCGCCTCTCTACGATAAGTCTTCAAGGTTAGTGACCGTAATGTTCACCTACATGAACAATACGGCCGATCTCCTCGATAACCGCGAAGGCCTTACCACCCGCATCCTTTTTAATCAGCACAACAACACGATCCATTCGATAATAAAGACCAACAGGGGCGTCCCGGTAAAAAATATCGGGAGCGGCATAGTATCGTACTTCGAGAGCGCCGAAGATGCCCTGGCCGCCGGGATAGAAATGCAGATAGCCACCGACAGGGTGAATATACTGAGGAACCCGGACCCCCGCATTATCATGAGCATCGGCATGCATACGGGGAATTGTTCGATCAGGGAGGGGAGCATAATCGGAAGCCCTGTCAACTCAGCCCTGCACTTCGAATCGATGGCAAACCCCGGGGAGATATATATATCCGAAGAGACCTATCAGTCGCTTCAGGACAAAAACAGGGGCTTATGCCGCTTCAAAGGCTCCGCCTATATGAAAGGCTCTGCCAAGCCTGTCAACGTATATACCGCTTTCTGGAGCATTCAGGAGATAGAGGCTGAGAACGAAGATCCCGTCAAATACAGGGTCTCCAAGTCTCAAAAATTTCAAACCTCAGGGGTTTTAAGGCTCTTCCTTGTGTTTTTCTTCCCGGTGGCGTTAATGTTCCTGTTCAGCCAATTGAAGGGTATCCCTGACCTGTTGGACAAACCCAACGAGACACGCTCGATTTTTCACTCGATAGACGGCCTTGGCAGGGGTGAAGCCTCTGTGGGCGAAGTTACGCGCACGATCATACCCTGATCGACCGCTAAAACTTGCCGCGCCAATTAAATCAGGCTGGCCGGGCGCGATCAACCCAGCGGAATGGACAGGGCGATCGGCCGTCCGTTCCACGCGAAAAACGTAATCAAAACCCTGGTCTTAAGCCCGGGGTTGTTCGAACCGGCTCTGTGAACAGGGCCATATCTATATGGGACTATGGGGTTTTTATTTTTTAGCCAAGCTCTACCTTTACTTCAAAGGGTATCTCCGTCTGCACATCGTCCTTAATCTTCTCTTCGCTCTTTTTCTGACCGTTCCAATCCCGGAAAAATACAGATACAGGGCCCTTACGGCACTAAAGGCGATTCTGAGTTTAGCCATAGGATTCGTCCTATTATGGTATGACTCATGGCTTTCCTCTCCCTTTGACGCGATGAACTTTCTTCAGTCCCAGGGCATGCCGTCAAAAGAGTATATCATCAGCTTCGTTTTAGGAGCCGTCAGCCCCAGGGAGGCCATGATCATCGGGGTGATATTCATTTTATCCCTCGTGATCAACAAATATCTTAAACTGACGCCGATCGTGGTAATACTTTTGCTCGCCGCCATCCCGCTGAGCGGCACAAGCAAGGCGGAGGTCAAGAATGCCGCCCAGACCCTCGATGAGTTTTTTGATTACGAGTCACAACGGGTCGTCCGTTTTAAAGGCGCGCCCAGCCCCGACTTCGATATTGTCATACTGCATGTCTGCTCCCTATCTTCAGATGACCTGAAGGAGACCGGCCTTGAGAATGACCCGTTCTTCAGCCAATTTGACTATCTGTTCACGAACTTCAATACGGCTACGAGCTACAGCGGCCCGGCTGTCATAAGATTGCTCAGATCCCCTTGCGGCCAGCCTCGCCACGACGACCTTTATACCGAAACCTCAAAAGACTGCTTTCTTTTCGATGCCCTCGCCTCCAGGGGCTTCGAGGCGAACCTGGCCTTCAACCATGACGGCATCTACGGAAACTTCGCCGAGGACGTGAAACGCTTCGGGCATTTGCACGCCCCTCCCCTCAGGATGAACGACCTGAACTTAAGCCTCTACATGTTTGACAACTCCCCTGTCTACGACGATTACCAGGTACTTGAAAAGTGGTGGAGGACGCGGGAGCATTCGAAGCCGGGGGCGGCGCTATATTATAATACGGTTACCCTGCACGACGGGGCGCACTGGGCAGGGGAGAAAAAATGGTTTCAGAGGGACCGTAAAGAGCAATACGTTGAACGCCTGCACAAGCTCCTGGAGAATATGAACAGGTTTTTCAATCTTCTCGCTTCATCCGGGCGAAAGGTTGTGGTAGTATTCGTGCCGGAGCACGGCATGGCGCTAAAGGGCACCAACATGCAGGTGATGGGGCTCCGGGACATACCCCTTCCGCAGATAACGAAGGTCCCTGTCGGCATAAAGGTGTTAGGGGGCGGACTTAACGGCGCCAAGGCGGGACAGAAGATAATCTCCAAGCCGACGAGCTATCTGGCTATAACCCACATGCTGTCGTCCTTCATGGAGAAGAGCCCTTTCGTTAACGATAATTACTCTTCAAGGGCTTTCATCGAGAACATACCGCAAACCGACCTTGTCTCCGAAAACCTGGGGATGCTGATAATGAAGGACGGGCCCAAGTACTATCTTCACGGCAAAGAAAAAAACTGGATAGAGATCATGGAGAGCGATTTGAATTGAAGGGTACGCCAATTTGCGCTCAAAAGGTACTTATCTTTGATTTAACTCGGCTTTGATCCGCCCTTAAAAAGGCGGGTCTTCCGCCGGGCACCCGATTAAAAAACAGGACGGAAAATAAGATGAGCATATCTGTAAGGAACTTGATCGTTTTCGTTTCAGCGGCCGCCTTTGGCATCATGGCCGCCGGGCCTGCAGAGGCTTTCGAGATCGTTGGGCTTCCAGGATCCACATGGGGCCAGGTGACCCATGACGCGGACAGCGGCCTTACAGGCACGGGTTTTATGGGATTCGTAAACCAGGGGATCGACTGGACGAAGCTTCCAGGTGATATAACCCTGAATACCTTCGTGGAGTACAGGTATCGTACAAGGACGGAAAACAGCACCTACTACGATACGCAGGGCCCGGCCATCGGGATCGAGCTGAAAAAAACGTATTTCAGGCTGGGGGCCGACTATTACAGGGAGCGTCTGACGGAGCTGGACAGGACCTCGGACAACAAGGAATTCTACTTCAGCTGGTATTACGACTGGGACTTGAGGGGCAGGGCCCCGTGGTTCAAATGGGGCCGGGCGCTGCCCGGGTCTACCTGGGGTTTTTTGTCATATGACATGAACAGCATAAACGGCTCCGGTGCCATGGGGTTTGTAAACCAGGGCATAGACTGGGCCGTGCTTCCGGGCGACGTAGTCTTCAATACATTCGCCGAATACAGGCACCGCTCGCGCACCAGGAATAAGGATTACTATGACGCGGAGGGGCCGGCCATCGGGATTGAGTTCAGAAAATCGTACTTCCGGTTCGGGATCGATTACTACTGGGAGAGATTTACGGCTCTCGGAGAGAGTTCAAACAAGTTCCAGTATTACGTCACATGGTTTTACGACTGGAACTTGAAAAAGCCTTAGCTTAAAATAGACTTTTACTGGAATATCTCGTCGCTGTATTTTGCGAGGAGATATAGGCTGAAGGAATAATATTCGCTTTTGGAAAGCTTCTCTTCCGCGGCTTTCATCAGCCTGCCGCCGAGGTGGAGCCTGCCCAGCCTTTTTGCCGCCAGCGAGTAAACAGCGTAATGTCCGGCAGGGGCATCCTTGATAGATATGCTGTCATCGTTAAGGCCGACCCAGACCGGCAAGTAGCCCATCTTATCGTATAGATCGAGCATCTTTTCAACCCCGCGGGGCATGCTTGCCTTCTCAATCGCCAGATAGATAAGGATTCTTATGGCCTCATAACCAAAACGCCCGCCCTTCTCATTAAAAAGGCGGGAGCCCGAATCCGTCAGGATCACCCAATCCGCCGGCAGGCACCACTGCCCGAAGCAAGTCTCTGAGGCCAGAAAAAAGCTGTCTTTGTACGCCTTCTCCCAGAAATTATTTTCACCTGTCTTTGCGAATTTTTTGAACACCGGAGAGATGAGATAAGAGGGGTTGACCACGGTACCGCCCCTGTCGTTGAACCCATTGTATCCAGGCGCGATAAACGCCTTTCCGCGCCAGTTTATGGAGAGGTGTTTTCTTATGCTTTCAGCTATCCTGCTCCCCTCTTCCCTGTAGGCTTCCCCTCCGGGCCACTTCTCGGAGGCGCGCAGGAGCGCGTAGGCTATAAGTATATCTCCGTCGGACGCGTTGTTATAATCCATGACATCCCAATCTCCGTTGGGCCTCTTGCCCCATTGCCATGCGAAGAGGCCATCGCCCCTGACCCCCAGATTGAGCTTTGTCCAGCGCCACAGCCGGTCAAAGGATTCCTTGTCGTTAAACGCGATGGAAAAGAGCATGCCGAACGCCTGCCCCTCGGAATGGCTGATGTCGCCTTGCGATCCGTCGATAACCCTGCCGTCCGGGCTTATTAAGGTGGACTTGTACATCTCCCAGACCCTGTCCTCGGCCCCGGCGGCAACCCCGCAAAGCAGTAATACCGCGACGATCGCCGGGATTATCTTTACTCTGGCGGTTATCATCACTTTTTTATGAATATCTTTATAAGCAATGCCTTTAATCTATTGAGCAAGCCTTCCTGCTTGCCAATCCATGAATCCTCGCTGTTAACGACGTCCTTCCTTCTGTACTTGCGTAAACCATAGAAGACGCTGCCGCTTATAAAGAGGATCAGGATGAAAATAAGGCCGAAATACAGGTAAGGCCGCGAGTAGAGGTAGTAACCTATGCGGGAGAACCTGCCTGACTTCCCGGTAAAATACTTCGTGCCGACATCAAGCGTGCTGACCTTGAATTCAGGGTTTGTATATTCGACCACTACCACGTCGCCCTTGCTCTGCCCCTGAATATTGGGCTCAAGCATGGCGTTGCTCAAGGTAAGGAGGTCTGCCGTGGTCGTCGCTGTCAGGAGCAGCACGGTGCGCCCGGCTTTATACGGAGACTGGAATTCCATGATAGCGCCAGCCCCGTGCCCAAGGCCGCTTATCTGCCTGCTCGATACGAACGTGGGGCTCTCGCCAAGGGTATTGACCACCGGATACTTCACGTCGGAGCTCTTGAGCATCTTTATAGGCGCGCTCATCCTTAAATCTTCTGGTATGCTGTCCAGGTCGCCGATGACGATGATATCCCTCCTGTCGCCATACACGATCGAGTCTTTTCCTACGTGGATGTCTACGCCGAAAAACGGGTAGGAGTTTCTCTGAGTTATGAGCCCTACCATGTTAAGGGCCGCGTTTATGGTGTTGGAGTCCGCGCTCGTCAGATAGATGGATGATTCGTATCCGTCGGGCCAGCTTGTAAACGGGAACCCGTTCATCATGAAAAGCCCTATCTGCGGCATCTCCACGTAGTGCGGCATCGGGGGTATGTAGAACGTGGAATTTTCGAAAACGGTCAGAAACAGGCTCTCCGGCTGTATCAACTCGCATTCCCTGGTCAGCGGAGTGAGCACCGGCGTAAACTTTATGGTATTCGTCCCTGGCTTGAAAAGGAACGTCGGGATCGCGATCTTGTAGCCTTCTATCGTATCGCCTTCCTGCTTGGACAGGTTTATAACCCTTACGCGCGTGTCGTTAAGGAGGATATTGAGCGCGGAGTCCGCCCTCATACCGGCGCCGTAAGAGAAGTTGATCTTGAGTTCGGCCTGCTGGTTTTCCTTTATGAGAAAGTCCGCGGGGAGGCGGAATGTTATCTCGCGGCTGCTCGGCTGAAATCCTTCGAAGGAATGAGTATTGAAACCGAGAGTCTTAAAACGGTAGACCTTGTCGGCCTTGAGCATGAGAAGCCCTCCGTAGAGGGCGATGTTGTCCATCTTGAACGCCTCGACTATCATCTGATCCGTCCCGGGAAAGGGAAGTTCATGAACGCGAGCGTCTCGGCGGCAAGTTTCAAATGGTCTTGCGTGAGGCCGGAAATAACCAGCAGCGAGTGGAACGGGTCGGATTCCGGCTTCTTCAAAAGAGGCTTCGGCAGGTGCATTATCCTGATGAACGGCCCGTTTATCCCCTCGACCTTGACGCCTTTTTGAGCCAGGGCCTTTTCCACGAACTCCTTTTTACCTATAAGGATATTGTCAAAGCCCTGCTTCAAATCGCCGGACGTCGAAAACATCACCTTCCTGTAGTCGAATTTTTTGGCAATACCCGAGGCCGCTACACCGGCCACGGTTATTGTCCCGTCAGTCGAGTCTTCGGTAACAATGTTTACCTGGCCGTAAGGAAACAGCTTCGGGTCGTAGATAAATGAGGAAATCTGCGAAAGCTTAAGGGGAACGGGCCTCAGATCATATTCTAAATGAAGCATGGCCTCTTCCATCTTAAGTGTCGTCCAGAGATCAGGCGCGCACGGATGTTCGCATTCCTTTTTATAATGCTGTACCGCGTGGAAGCTCAGATAGTTATAACCGGGGGTCAGCAATCCGGGGGGTATAGTTATCTTGAGGGTATTTTCCGGCGAAAGAGGGTTAAGCCTGGCCTGCGCGATTGGGGTATCGTTTATCTTTACCGAAAGCTGGGAGATATCCCCGATCAGATTTATGGAATTGACGAAGTTTACGGTGAGGACGGCCTTGGTTATCTTCCATCTTTCAGGGGCCGGGATAGTGACGACGTAGTCGTTGCTTATGCACCTTAGGTTTACGTTTTTGACCGGCGCGAACTTATAAAGGGGTATATCCAGGACCTCTGCCCTGACTTCCAGGGTAAAGATTACGGATAAGAGCGCCGCGACAAAAAACAGCGATATCTTTCCCATCCTGATTCTATATCTTTTCATATAATGTCTGCGCCTTGCCTAATGCTGAAACAACATACCTTTTTATCCCAAAAAACGCGCTTTTGTTCAAGTAAATAAAACAGTCCATGCTCGCTTTCACCCCCATGCGGAAAAAGGCCAAAAGCTCATCCAATGTCCCCGTCGACTTTGAGCGGGCCTCCCAGATGCCGGACCACCTGCGGGTATCGCCGTAAACGAATTTAACGAGCCTTGAGTATATCTCTTTATCCATGACGAACTCCACCCCGCAAAAGACCTTCGAGCCCTTCCGGATGTGTCTTTGCACCTTTGCCGGGAAATTATAGCGATCTCCATAGCTGTCAAAGACCTCCAGCGTCAAATCCTCACCCTCCTTAAGAGGGGAGGAGCCGGCTATCTCTATCCCCATGCCGGTAAGTGAGATATCCTTTATCTCGCCCCTTATCGTCATGTCCAGGCGGGGCGAATACGCCTCAACCGGCCCATCCGCCTTGGCGCGGTGATAACTCCTGACCTGCTTTTTCTCCCAGAAAGCCCCGAGCGAGATCAAGGCAAGCAAAATATTGAAAACCGCCCAGCAGAATGTGATGAGGATAACGTCCCTGAAGAGAGGAAAATTGATCCATTTGACGACGGCAAGCGGGATTGTGACTATGTTTACGACGGCAAGCATGAAAAAGGTTGACGCATGGCGGCTGAGATAATTCGCCTCAAGCCTGTTGCCTTTGGGTGTTATCTCGAAAGTGGGCTTTCGCGGATTGAGGATTACCGAGAGTATGGCCGGCACAAGGAATATGGACTGCACGCTCTCGTAAATCTCGGAAAAAAACGGCTGGCGCGCGCGCCCGTACAGGAAGTCCATGACTATAAACGTGCTTATGACGTGCGGAACCCCGTATACAAGCACTTGGTATATGGAGGCATTGTATACCTTGAGCCCGAGGATAAGAAACGCCGCCGGCGCCAGATAGAATACTATCCGCGAGAGGCCGAACAGCCAGAAGAAACAGCTGTTGAAGTAGCAGAGGCGCTGCGAGAACGTCAGCCCCTTTGATATAAGCGGGTTGTCCAGCATGAAAAGCTGGATCATGCCCTTGGCCCAGCGCGTCCTCTGCACGATATAGTCGTCGAATGTGTCAGGCGAAAGCCCGCAAGTCATCGGGGTGCCGATATAGACGCTGTTGTAGCCTCTTCCGTGGAGGACGAAGGATGTTTCGGCGTCTTCCGTGATAGTCTGGCCGGAGATGCCGCCCACCTCCTCAAGGCAGCTCCTCCTTAGAACAGCCGCTGAGCCGCAGAAGTAGCTTGAGTTCCAGAAGTCGAGCCCCTGATGTATCACCTTGTAGAACATGTCGTTCTCGCCGGGCACATTCGAGAAATCCGAGAGATTTTTCTCAACCGGGGTCGGATTTATGAAGAAGTGCGGGGTTTGCACGAGGAATAGCTTTTCATCTTTAAGGAACCAGCCGACCGTCTCTTTCAGAAAGACCCTTGTGGGCACGTGATCGCAGTCAAGGACGGCGGCAAGCTCCCCATGAGTGTACTTGAGGGCATGGTTTATGTTCCCCGCCTTGGCGTGTATATTGCGCTCGCGCGTAATATAGTTTACGCCAAGCTCCTCTGCCATGCGTTTGAAGCGGTAATGCCTTTCCCAGGCGGCCGCCGAAGTCGCCGGATTGTTCCTCTTTGCGACGGTGCTTCCGTCATCAAGGAGATATATCTTGAATTTATCTTTCGGGTATTCCTGCTGAGTCGCGGCGGTGAGCGTAATCCTTATAATTTCTTCCGACTCGTTATATGTCGGGATGAGGATATCCACCGTGGGGAATTTATCCGGGTTATCCGGCAAAGGAGCGCTCTGGTGCTTGATCGGCCACGCGTTGACATAGATGCCAAGGAAGTGTATCGTCAAAGCGTAAGCCTCGGCCAGGTAGAGGAGGGTCATGCCGATCAGGTCGAAAGGGCCTGTGTATATTAACGTCTCAAATGTCCTCCAAAGCAGATACCTGAAAGATATAAGGGCGGAGAAGACAAGGAAGACCAGCCTCAAGGGTACCTGCCGGAAAACGTTGATCCTGTGCAGGATGATGACGATGCCGAGGAAACTCCAGCCTATCAGAAATTGGACGGTAAGGCTCAGGTAATTCTCTGCGTACGCGAGATAAATAATGGAGACTAAAATAGACAGGACAAGGATGCCCCTTGCAGCCTTATTTTTCAGGTCTCCTTGTGAACGAGTCGGTGAATTCATATCCTCTTGGCGTGAAGGCAATAATTTCGGGATATCCTTATCCCTTAAACATGTGAGCCTCTCTGTCTACGGATGCGTCATCCACCGGGCTCTCCATACGCTGCTTGGCTTGAAATGGCGCGCTTGAAAGAGCAAGAAGCCTCTCTATACTTCGGCAATATTGGCCGCTCGCTTAAACAGCTTTTTTGTTTAGACGCATTAACGCATAGCGACTATCCTTAAGATACTGTTGGCAGCCACGCTCTGAGATAGTGCGGCGGCCAGCTTTCTTAAATTGCGGATATTGCAGGGCCTGACCTGGCCTGCTGATAATCTTAAAAACCGCGGTATACCCGTCGGGATTATTGCCTGTTAATGCAGATTCTTCTTAAAATAGATAGAAATGTATTGGAATTACGGCAGGTTACAATCCAGATTCCAACTGATGGCGCAAGGAGTATCACGGAGGCAGACCACCCTTTTCAGGATTTTTGCTATCCTAAACCTGATGGAGCTTTTACAATCTGAATCGCGGTGCGAATTATAACAATTTACACCTATAAATCATAGTGTTATTTTTACATGTGCTACGCTGAAAAGTGAGGGCTTTCAAGGATATATAACGCGGTCTCAAACAAATGTTGGCCTCCCCAATGTGGTCAAGGGACGGGGATACCCATAGGCGACGGTTTCCTTGATCACGGCCCGTTCTTCGAGCGGGCCTACACGATAAACCCCTCTCCCCATTTGGGGAGAGACTGGGTGATGGGTTTATTAAACCAGACTCCTTCTCTCCGCTCGCAATGACCCTCGTTTTTAGATTTTGTTCTTCAAAAAATACCATGGGTATTGCGTAGCGAGCATAAAGGAGGCGAGCGACCGGGCTTCAGTTCTATCGGAGGGAGAGAGCCGACAGCGAGCAGAGCCAATACCCTGAAAACGCGTGGCAACGCGAAAAAAGGCCTTTTACAAAGAAATTCACCCTCCCCTCAGTCCCCTCCCATCGAGGGATGGGAGGTTTTTTTCTATGGTTTCCCGGCCCGTTCGGGGAACGGGCCCTACACGAAAAACCCCTCTCCCATTTGGGGAGAGGCTGGGTGAGGGGGATATTTATACCAGACTCCTTCGCTCCGCTCTCAATGACCCTCGTTTTTTATAAAAAAAAAGGGGGCGAGAGCGCCCCCTTTTGGTTGATGCTATTTTACTTTTATTTTACCTTGTCCAGTCCTCAACCCAGTCTTTCTTCTGCTGGTCTGACCACCTTCGCCAATCGCCGCGAAGCTTTGCCTTCTTAACCGCGTCCTTGGCCTCGTTAACGGCTATTTCCTTATAAACTATGAGAATCTGCTCCGGCCTTATGATATCCGGGCCTTTGATCTTGGACACGTTATACCTGTAAAGGAGCGGCCACATATAGGCGTTGCCGAAGACCTCTTTCTTTTTGGATATCTTCCAGAGGGTATCGCCTTTCTTTACTATATAGAAACCGAGCACATCGTCAACCCGCATGAATTTGACCACGTCTTCCGGATTTACCTCGCCCGATTTGAGTTTTTCGAGTATCTTTTTCTTCAGGCTCGCGAATTCCTTCTGAATGGCGGCCGCCTCCGTAACCCCGCCTTCTGCCCGCCATGCGTCTGCTTCCCTGCTGATCCTTGAAATCTCAAGCTCAAGGTCTTTCCTTGCCTGGCTCTCTTTCTGTAGTTTTGCTTCAGCTTCTTTTAACGCCTGCTCAAGATTCTTTACGGCTTCTCTTTCGGCGGACTTGGCCTCGTCGCTTTCCCTGAGCTTCGCTTCAATTATCCTTCTGGAATCAAGCTCAAGAGCCAATTTTGACTCGGCATTTTTCCGCGATTCAAGTTCAAGAGCCAGTTTTGCCTCAGCGCTCTTCCTTGACTCAAGCTCCTGCGCGAGCTTCGATTCGCTGTTCTTTCTGGCGGCCTCTGCCTCCTCAATCGCCGAATCAGTGATCTTTTTCTGATAATCTATGTCCCTTAGCCTGGCCTCAAGCGTCCTCTTCGATTCAAGCTCAGCGGCAAGCTGGGTCTCAAGCCTCTTTTTTACAAACTCGGCATCCCTCATGGATGCCTCATGCCCGTTCTTTATCGTCTCTGCTTCCAATAAACGCGCCTCAAGCGCCTTCCTGGCTTCCGTCTCCTGGAGCAGCTTTGTCTCTGTCTGTTCTTTCGAAGCCGCTATAGCCTTTATCGCTTCCTCACCCGCCGCCTTTGCCGCCACAGCATCTTTAAGGGTAGCCTCAAGGGTCTTTTTCATCTCAGCCTCTTTAAGAAGATTGCCTTCCATCTCCTTCCTGGCAAGCCGGAGCTGCTCAAGCTCATTGGAGTCTCCCCCCTTGACGGCCTTTTCCTTCTTGAGCTGCTCTTCCAGGACCTTGTTCTTCTCGCCGAGCTCTTGGGCCATAAACTTCGCGGCATCCGCCTGCGCTATCGCCTCCCCGGCCTGGAGTATCCTCTTCTCAAGTTCCGAGTTCTTCTGATTGAGCTTGTCAACAAGATCGGCGGAAGACTGGGTCTTTGCCAATACGACCTCAGCGTCCTTAAGCTTTGACACAAGCTCCCTGTTCTGAGAAATCGCTGATTGAGCCTCAGCCCTGGCGGCCTCTGCCTGCACAAGCGAGAGCTGGGCGTCTTTAAACTTCAATTCAAGTTCGGTATTGCGCTCTATCAACTTCTGGGCGACAAAGGACGCCGCCTTGCCCTGTAGGCTTACAAGACCCGCCTCTTTTAATTTTGCTTCAAGCTCCGCGTTCTTGGCGATCAGGTCTTTAGCCATTTCACTCGCGGCATCCGCCTTGGCGTATGCCTGACGCATTTCACTTATCTGTCCCTCAAGCGCCCTGTTCCTGCCGGTAAGCTCCTCGGAGCGGATACGGAGCGAATCCATCTCAAGCGATGAATCCCCGGCTTTCTTTTTGGCTTCTTCGGCAGCAAGGAGCTTGGTTTCCAGCTCAGCTACCTTCCTTGAAAGCTCGTCTCTCTGCGCCTCCTTCTCATTGACGGCTTCAGGGGTCAAGAGGACGGTTCTCGTTTCAAGGGCCTTTTGAAGCGACTCTTCCTGTTTCCTTGAGGCAAAAAGCTCTTCTTTTATCAGTATGAGGCTTTTTGCGGTACCCTCCGCCTCCCTCTTTAAAATATCCTTCTCTTCGTTTATCATTGCCATCTCGCCCTTGAGCGCGGCAAGAGAATCCTGGCTCTCTTTGAGTTTCTTATGTGCGTCATCCCTGGAACGCTGGAGCTCGGCTATCATTAAGGCGGTTGTATCCTCAGCTGTCTTCAGGGCCACGGCAGCTTCTTCAGGTTTGGCGGCCGCTGTCAAACCTGATCCGCCCTTAGCCGTGCCTCCAAGTGTTTTAGCGAGCGTCAGGGATTTTTCGACCTCTTTCAGCTTTGCCTCAAGCGTCACACGCGCTTCGGATTCCTTAACAAGTTTCTTTTCAGCTTCTTTCCTTGCGGCCTCATGGTTCTTAAGAGTTGTTTCGATGGCAACCTTTGCCTTCTCCATCTCCTTTAACTTGCCCTCAAGGGCGTTATTTTTAAGCGCAGCTTCCTGGGCTTTGGATCTGGCAAGCTCTGCCTGTGTCCAGGCTGCCTCGGCCTTTTTACGGGCCTCTTCCTCGACTTTGAGGCGTATCTCGACCTCGAACCTTTTCTTGGCTTCTTCAACAGCGAGGAGCTTCGCTTCCAATTCGGATATTTCCCGCTGCGCCTTTGATTCTATCTCGGCCCTTATCTTTTCGCGCTCTTTGCTCAGGTCGGCGTCGCTGACGCCATCTTTTTCAGCCAGCCTCTTCTGCCTCTCCTCGAAAGCGAGCGCCCTCTCAAGCTTTTTCTTTTCGGCTATCTCTTCCTTAAGCTTCTTTTCAATATCTTTTAACTGCTCAAGGTCTTTCGCCGCCTGAGTTTTTGTTTGATTAAGCTCCTTCTCCAGCTGAGCTTCGGCTGTCTTGGTCTCTTTTACCTTGTCTTCAAGACGAGTCTTTTCCTTGTCACCGGCGATCCACGAGACCGCGAGCGAGAACATCAGGAAAACTCCGAGTAAAGCGCCTACTCCACCCATAAAAACTCCTCTGCCATTCTAAATATAGAAAAAAATTATAAATGAAGTACTCATCAATTTCAAGCACAACCGAGGCTTAATCTATTCTTTTTGCTCATTGACGGCCCGGCGGGATACCATGGCATGGGTCCCGAGATGAAACTACCCCGAATACACCACTACAATCGAAGATTGGATATTTATTATTATCCATAAAGATTAAAAACATTATATGAAAAAAATTAAAAATTGAAGCACCGCGCCGCAAAAGGATTTTAAGCATTCTTTTCCCTGAAATCTGTACCCGATTAAACCGGGAAACAGCCTCTTTCTTCTTGACATTTAGTATTCTTTTAAGTATTGGTAATATTGGTCAAGTTTATCTGAAATTACCCACCCCATAATCTTTTTACTTTTTAACGGGTTACAAGAAAGAGCCCACTGAAAATATCTCTCTTATCGATAGCCGGAGGGCGCTTGAAAAAAAAAGTTTTTAAATCCAAACCCTGCACTGCGGGTGTAATAGTGGGCGGGGTAAATGGCGGCATAGTAAAAAAGGCGGTAAAAGACGGGGCGGAGATCCTTGAAGTAAGGATAGATACCTTCAGTGACCGGGGTATAGATAAATTAAAAAAAGATTTTATAAAGCTCAAAGCCCTTACAGATCTGCCTATACTCCTGACCGTAAGGTCTGCCAAGGAGGGCGGCAAATACCCTATAGACAGCGAGAAAAGGGCCGAAATCTTCGAGAACCTTATCCCTTTTTCTGATATTATCGATATAGAATTAAGTTCCAGCGAAATAATGAAAGATGTGGTAAACTCTGCTAAGAGAAAAGGGAAAAAAGTTATCATCTCCTACCATAATTTTAAATCCACACCAGGAGAAAGCGATCTACAGGGAATCATCAGGAAAGCCAGGCAAAAGGGCGGGGATATCGTAAAGATCGCGGCCTTTGCCGCAGATCCGCTTGATTTAAAGAGGCTTGCCGGATTTCTTATTAATTCCAATGACTTGATCATTATAGCGATGGGGCAGTCAGGGGCCGCATCAAGGGTGTTCTTTCCCATGCTCGGCTCCCTTGTCACTTATGGCTCCTTGACGGGCTCAACAGCTCCGGGCCAGCTGTCATTGAAAGACCTGCGTAAAGAATTCAAACGGTACGGGTTTAAGGGCTGAGTTTTATAACCCGTTTTTGATTATTTGACATTAAGGCTCTGCTATGTTTTATTATTTTTCTTAAATACTTGATTGTACGGAGGGTAAAAATGGTTAGGGTCGCGATCAACGGGTTTGGCCGTATCGGCAGGAATATCCTCAGGGCCTCTTTGAGGAATAAAGATATAGACTTCGTAGCTATAAACGATGTTACCGATGCCCGCACTCTCGGCCACCTCCTTAAATACGACTCGGTCTTCGGCAGGATAGACGCCGAGGTAGAGGTTAAGGAAAACTCCATAATTTTGAACGGCAAGGAAATAAAGATCATTGCAGAGAGAGACCCCGCCAAACTCCCCTGGAAGGATATGAATATCGATATCGCGCTCGAGTGCACAGGGCTTTTCACGAACAGGGAAAAGGCCGCCCTTCATCTTGCAGCCGGAGCAAAGAAAGTTATAATATCCGCCCCGGCGAAAGACGAGGATATCACCCTATGCATGGGCGTAAACCACGAGGCATATGATCCGAAGAAACATTCAATAATTTCAAACGCTTCCTGCACAACGAACTGCCTTGCGCCTGTGGCAAAAGTCATACAGGACAAGTTCGGGATAGTAAAGGGCTTGATGACGACCGTCCACGCCTACACAAACGACCAAAAGATATTAGACCTTCCACACAAGGATTTAAGAAGGGCCAGGGCAGCGGCCCTTTCGATGATACCGACCTCGACCGGCGCCGCCAAAGCGGTCTCGCTTGTCCTCCCTGAGCTTAAAGGCAAGCTCGACGGCATGGCGATAAGGGTGCCTGTCCCGACGGTATCGGTAGTTGACCTTGTAGCCGAGATATCCAGGCCGGCAACGGCTGAAGAAGTCAACGCTGCCTTAAAAGCGGCGGCCAACGGCCCTCTCAAGGGGATACTGGAGTACTGCGACGAGGAGCTTGTATCCGTGGACTTCAAAGGGAATCCGCACTCTTCCATCCTCGACGCGCATTCTACCAAGGTCATAGGCAACAACATGGTAAAAGTCCTTTCATGGTATGACAACGAGTGGGGGTTCTCCTGCAGGATGAGGGACGTTGTCCTCATGATAGCCTCAAAAGGGATTTAGCCTCCCGGAATACCAAATCTGAACGATATCGCCGCTAGACACATAACGGAGGTAAGCTTGAACCAGGGTCTTAAATACATAGATGAGATTCCCTTAAAGGGAAAACGTGTCTTTATCAGGGTTGACTTCAATGTGCCGCTCGATGAGAACGGGAACATTACGGACGACACCCGGATCAGGGGCGTGCTGCCGACCATTAACTATGCCCTCGATGAGAATGCGAAGGTAATACTCGCCTCTCACCTGGGGAGGCCAAAGGGCAAGAGGGTCCCTGAGATGAGCTTGTCTCCCGTGGCTAAAAGGCTCGGAAGGCTCCTTGAGAAAGAGGTCGTCTTAGCCCCGGACTGCGTCGGAGAAGACACTAAAAAGGTCGTTGACAATATGAAGCCGGGGGATGTGGTTCTCCTTGAGAACCTGAGATTCCACCCTGAGGAAGAGAAAAATTTCGAAGAATTCGGCAGGAAACTCGGTGAGTTAGCCGATGTCTACATAAACGATGCGTTCGCCATGGCGCACAGGGCCCACGCCTCCAATGTCGCCATTACCAGGTTCGTAAAGGAGTTCGGGGCAGGCTTCCTTATGAAGAAGGAGCTTACCTATTTCTCCATGGCGCTAGAAAAACCGACAAGGCCGCTCGTGGCGATTGTCGGCGGGAAGAAGGTCTCCGACAAGGTCGGGGTTTTATCAAGCTTGTGCGACAAGGTCGATAAGCTTATCATCGGCGGCGGCATGGCCCTCACCTTCTTCAAGTCGCTCGGCTATGAGATAGGCAACTCATTCTGCGAGAACGACGCCCTCAACTCCGCGAAGGAAGTCATTGAAAAAGCACGGGATAAGCATATCAAGCTCTATATGCCCGTTGACTTCGTCGTGGCGGACAAATTCAGCGCTTCGGCTGAGACAAAGGTCGTTACATACCAGGAGATCCCCAAAGACTGGATGGCCCTCGATATCGGGCCTGCCACAGTCACCCTCTTTACAGAGGCCATACAGAATGCGAAGACCATTATCTGGAACGGGCCGATGGGCGTATTTGAGATAGACGCGTTCAGCCGCGGCACATTCGCCCTCGTCACAAGCGTAGCAAATACCTACGCGATGACGATAGTCGGCGGCGGAGACACCGACGTAGCCGTCCACCGTGCCGGAGAGTTCGCCAAAATGAGCTATATATCAACAGGTGGAGGCGCGTTCCTTGAGATACTTAAAGGCGTTGAGCTACCGGGTATCGCGGCTTTGAGGCAAAGGCCGGACTCGGCAAATATAGCCGCCGCAAACTAGAGATTTCAGGCTTTCAGGCACAATTAAGACGTATAACAAATAAAAGTACCGGACGCGGAATCGATGCTCAGACCTCTAATAGCCGGAAACTGGAAGATGAATACCAATATCCACCAGGGTGTGGAGCTGGTAATCAGGCTTCGCGAACTCTTGAAGGGCGTAGATGCCGTAGAAGTCCTACTGGCCCCTCCTTTTACCTCGATATATCACCTTAGCCATCTCGTCGCCGACAGCCCCATAAGGCTCTGCGGGCAGAACCTCTTTTGGGAGAAAAGCGGCGCTTTTACCGGCGAGATATCCGGCGATATGCTCAAGACCGCCGGGTGCGACTATGTGATCATAGGCCACTCGGAACGCAGGGAATATTTCAAGGAAAGCGATGAGACAGTAAACAAAAAGGTGGTCGCGGCCATTCGAGACGGCCTCAAACCCATCATCTGTGTCGGCGAGACGCTTGAAGAGCGTGAAAAGGGAAAGTCCATCTCCAAAGTGAAGCTTCAGGTCAAAAAGGCCTTGGCAGGGCTTCCGGGCGGCGCTTTAAGGGATATTACGCTGGCTTACGAGCCCATTTGGGCCATAGGCACCGGTAAGACCGCCTCGCCCGAAGAGGCCGAAGAGGTACACAACGCCCTGAGGGAACTCCTCTTTGAGATGTTCGATACGGATTCGTTAAAGAATACGCGTATCATCTACGGCGGCTCCGTAAAGGCAGACAATATCGACTCGCTCATGTCCCAGCCCAATATAGACGGGGCGCTGGTCGGCGGGGCGAGCCTCAAGGCTGAGGACTTCGCAAGGATCGTCAAATTCCTTCCAAGATAACCCTGCCGCCAGTTTTCGCTTGCATTTCTCCGATAAAAAAGTAAAATATCTATTTCTATGTTTGATCTTAGTGCCCGGAGGGGCTGAAGTTGACGTATAATCGCCTCTTACGGGCTTCTTAATAAGGCAGATTGGCGGAGGGTTATGATCACCATAACAACTATCATTCACATTATAGTCAGCATAATAATCATAATAGCGGTGCTCTTGCAGGTGGGTAAAGGCGCTTCGATAGGGTCTTCTTTCGGAGGCTCGTCGAGCCAGACCATATTCGGCAGCGCGGGCCCGGCGACGATGCTTACGAAGATAACCTACATATGCGTGGCGATATTCATGCTGACCTCTCTCTTCCTGACGTATAATTCAAGCAAGCAGAGGTCGAAGTCTATAATGAGCGATGTGCCGGCCGTGGCCGCGCCGGAGGCCGCACAGCCTCAGGCGCCGGTTGAGCAGCCGGTTCCAGCGCAGAAGTAATTTTAACAGGTTGCTGTAAAACACGGAATTTGTTCAGGCTGCTCAAAAAGCTCCAGATGCGAGGCGTCGAGAAGCGAGGAATGCGGCGTACATTGTCTGTACGCCGCAGTGACGAGCTTTGATGCCAACGAAGCAGATGGACTTTTTCAGCAGCCTGTATAGCAAAACCAACCGAAACTGCTTGACTTGGCTTAAAAGTTCATGTTAGTTTGAGTAACCAAATGCCGCTATCTGGCGGCATTTTTGTCTTAGTCCCTCGTTCCAAATGCCGAAGTGGTGGAATTGGTAGACACGCCATCTTGAGGGGGTGGTGGGGAAACCCGTGGGGGTTCGAGTCCCCCCTTCGGCACCAATAAAAAATAAAAAGGTCAGCTTGTTAGCTGGCCTTTTTCATTTTTATGCCGATGACGGGACTCGAACGGCGTTTTTGCGCCGAGCAGGTGCGAACATTAAACTATCCGTATATGATTTAAACGGGGTCTTTTTAGCCGGTTTTGCCTGCTTTTTTTCCGCGTCTTTACCATGAAACCGCCTTTAAAATCCCAGCATCCTACTCTGAATAATAGTATAATTATAATATCAGGTCTGTTTAAGTTTTTTATAATTAAATGGACGCGATAACGTTAAAAAAGTGGGTAAATTCTCCAGGCCCATTGAATAGATCGACACTGCGCCGTCTCCGTTAAGGATTGGAAGGCAGGATAATCTTATAAATGCATTGGATCAAGGGGCTTTTTTCGTATCCTGGATTATGATTAGGCATGGAGCAGATGTATCTCTCCTCACTTGGGCAGCGTTTTTCCGTCCGGGATGAAATTCTTTATGAGTAGGCCAAAACTGGCATCAGCACGGGCCAGGGTAATATGCTGGAAGGGCTCCATAAAAAAGTTCTCCACAGCTACCATCCACGACTTCACCAAACGCAAGCATGCTAATGAGGCGTTGCGGGAGAGTGAAGACCGCTTCAGAACCCTTATTCAAACCATCCCCAGCGTCATCCTCCACCTCTCGCCTGACGGCCGGATCCTTGAGTTCAATCCTGAGGCAGAACGGTTCTACGGCCGAAAGCGGGAAGATGTATTGGGAGAGGATTACCTTGAGCTTTTCGTTCCTGAGGCCTTCCGGGGCGCTATTTTGGCCGATATCAAAAAAGTGCAGGCAGGAGAGCCTACCAGGGGCTTTGAGAATCCGGTCATAGTCCAAGACGGCACCGAGCGGATCGTCGCATGGAACGTCGATCCTTTGCTGGATTCTCGTGGACAGCCCGCCGGGATAATCGCCGTGGGGCAGGACATCACCTCCGCCAGGAAGGCGGAGGCGGAACGGCTTTTACACTTGAGGTTCCTGGAGAATCTGGAGGAGATCGATAGGGCCATCCGGCAGGCAGAAGACCTCGACAAAATGATGGCGGATGTGCTGGAAACAGTTCTTTCAGTCTTTGAAAGCGACCGGGCCTGGCTCCTCTACCCATGCGACCCGTACGCCTCGTCCTGGAGGGTCCCCATGGAGCGGACCCGCAAGGAGTACCCTGGCGCTTATGCCACTGGTGGCGAGCAACCGACAACGCCGGATGTTAGCGAAATCTTCCAGACGGCCCTGGATTCGAACGATCCTATCGTCTATGATCCGCATTCCGGGCGCCCCCTGCCTCCGCAGGTTTCCAGGCAGTTCACGATCCGTTCTATGATCCTCATGGCTATCTACCCTAAGCTGGGGAAACCCTGGGTCTTCGGCATGCACCAGTGCTCGTATGCACACGTCTGGACAGAGGAAGAGGTGAAGCTCTTCAAGGAAATCGGCCGCAGGGTAGCCGACAGCCTCAGCAGCCTCTTGCTCCTCAGGGACCTGAAGAAGAGCGAGAAGAAGTTCCGAACCCTCTTCGAGGAGTCAAAAGACACTATCATAGTACATACTCCAGAGGGGAATATCCTTGATATCAACGCCTCCGGGGTGGAACTTTTCGGCTATTCCTCGAGGGAAGAGTTGTTGAAGGTCAACTTCAAGGAGCTTTGTCATGATCCAAAAGAAATCAAAAGATTCGCGGAGGAGATCGGAACGCATGGATTTGTAAAGGATTTTGAATGTCATTTTATTGGAAAGGATGGGCAGAAAATCGTAGTGAATGTGACCGCAAATACCATGCGCGCCGACGGTGGCAATATCGTGGCGTACCGGGGAATACTGCGGGATGTTACCGATCGCAAAAAACTTGAACAGGAGCTTCTGCAAGCCCAGAAGATGGAGGCTATAGGACAGCTTTCAGGCGGGATTGCGCATGACTTCAACAACATCTTGACTACAATAATGGGGTCCGCGGAACTCTTGAAGGTTCAGATGGAGGAGGATGACCTCTCGACCGTATTTGTTGACAATATCCTTTCATCTACGGCTGAGGCCGCGAAATTAACCCAAAGCCTCCTTACCTTCAGCCGGAAACAGACGGTAGATTTTAAACCATTAAATCTCAACGGCCTTATTATAAATTTCAAAAAATTCCTCTCACGGCTCATCGGGGAAGACATTGAGCTTCAAACCACGCTTACGGACTCTGAACCGGTCATCAATGCGGACAAAGGCCAGATGGAACAGGTTCTTATGAACCTTGCCACGAACGCGCGTCACGCAATGCCCGAAGGCGGGCTGCTAAGCATAACGACAGAGCCTGCGGATCTGGATATGGAGTTCGTGAGAACGCACGGTTACGATAAACCGGGCCAATATGTCCTGCTGCGCGTATCAGATACCGGGACCGGTATGGATGCCAGGACCAGGGAAAAGATATTCGAGCCTTTCTTTACTACCAGGGAGGTCGGCACAGGCCTCGGGCTCTCCATAGTGTACGGGATAGTCAAACAGCATAACGGATGCATCGATGTCTGCACCGAGCTGGGAGTTGGGACTGAATTCAAAATATACTTCCCCCTGACCGAAGCGGCGGAAGAGAAGACAAAGGTATCGCACGCCCCTGAAACCCCGGTAAGGGGTTCGGAGACGGTTCTCCTTGCGGAAGACGATGAACACATAAGAACCCTCACAAAGTTCACATTGGAAAAGTCCGGATATGAGGTCATAGAGGCCGTAGACGGGGAGGACGCTGTAGAGAAATTCAAAAAAAACAGGGAAATAATAAGGCTTCTGATTTCCGATCTGGTAATGCCCAGGAAAAGCGGCAAAGAGGTCTACAGTGAGCTCCTCAAGATGAACCCATCGCTCAAGGCCCTGTTTATAAGTGGCTATGCCGAAGAAATAATCCGTGAAAAGGGCATCCCCGGAGAGAATTTCAGCCTTATCTCAAAGCCTTTCTCATTTGTCTACCTTCTAAGAAGGGTACGGGAAATGCTCAACAAGGAATACGCCGGGGCAGGGTAATCTCTTCGCATCCAGTAGACTCGAAATATAAAGCGGTATCTGAATCAATAGAGGTTTTCCCTTCTTTATCCTACTCCTCTTCCCCGTCCTTCTTTGTCTTCTTTAATATCCTGTAAAGCGTCTTTCTGTCTATCCCCAGTATGTCGGCTGCCATGTTCTGGTTCCCGTTCGTGTGTTTAAGCACCTGCTCTATATATCCCATCTTTATCTCTTCCAGCGTCCTGAGGCTCCCTGCCGCATCGGCGTCCTCTTGAGGCGGCTGAGTCTCTTTCGCCTCGTAAAGCTCAGAGGGGATGTCGGAGGGCAGAAGCACCTTGTTGTTCGTAAGGGCTATCGCCCTCTCTATGACATTCTCAAGCTGCCTGATATTGCCCGGCCATTGGTATCCGGCCAAGATATCCATCGCCTCTTTGGATATCCCCTGGATATCCTTCCTGGTCTTGTTGACCGCCTTCTGGAAGAAGAAATCCACCAGAAGGTGGATATCCTCCGGGTGTTCGCGCAGCGGCGGCAGGTTTATGGTGACTACATGCAGTCGGTAAAAAAGGTCTTCCCTGAACTGTTTTGTCTTGACCATCGTGCCGAGGTCTTTATTGGTGGCGGCCAGGAACCTTACGTCTACCGGTATGCTCTGGTTCGACCCTATGCGGCGGATCTCGCTCTTCTGCAAGACCCTCAAGAGCTTTACCTGAAGGTTAAGAGGCATATCGCCTATTTCATCGAGGAAACACGTCCCGCCCCTCGCCTCCTCAAAAAGCCCCTTCTTGTCGGTCAGGGCATTGGTGAACGCGCCTTTCATGTACCCGAAAAGCTCGCTCTCCAAAAGGTTCTCCGGAAACGCCGCGCAGTTTATCACGATATACGGCTCTTTTGAGCGCGGGCTGTTGTCATGGATCGCCTTGGCTATAAGCTCTTTGCCTGTGCCGCTCTCTCCCATGATGAGCACAGGCACGTCGCTCCCGGCGACCCTCGCTACGGTCTTGTATATCTCAAGCATCTTGGGGCTTGAGCCGATGATGGTCTTGAATGAAAAATTTCCGGTATAGCTGAGTGGCGAATTGTTTTTTGAAAGCAGGGCCTTCTGCTCCAGGCAGCCGGCGACCTTCTGTTTTATTTCGTCCATCTTGAAAGGCTTTACTATGTAGTCATAAGCGCCGTTCTGGATGGCCTCTATCGCGGTCTCGAAAGAGCCGAACGCGGTAATGACTATCGTAATCGTCTGCGGGTTCATCCGCTTGAACGCGTTAAGGACGTCAAGGCCGCCAAAGTCCGGCATCTTGAGGTCTGTTATCACGAGGTCAAACGAAGTTTCCTCCCCGAGCCTTACCGCCTCGCTCCCCTGGGTGGCGATCTTTACCCTGTAACCTTCTTTGGTCAAGACCTCCGCGAGGAGCTCCGCCGCTACGAGGTCGTCGTCTACAACAAGTATCGAGGATTTCATGCGTTTACCTTTTCTGTGGACGGGAGAAGCACAGTAAAGGCGCTCCCCTTGTCCACCATGCTTTCTACTGAAATAAAGCCGTGATGGCTGTTTACAATTTCCTGAGATATCGCGAGCCCGATGCCCGTGCCCTGCCCGCGGGCCTTTGTGGTATAAAAGGGCTTGAAGATATCCTGAAGGAACGCCTCGGGTATGCCCCTGCCGTTATCCTTTACCGTGACCTGCGCCCAGGGCGTCCTTGAGGGCCCGTCGTTTGTCCGCAGGCTATAGTGCGGCGGGCCGGCGGTTTTCGTGATAATTGAAATTACTCCGTTTTGAGAGCACGCGTCAATAGCATTGTCTATCAGGTTCAAAAATAACTCCTCGAACCTGCCCTTGCTCCCATATACCAGCGGAAGGGATTCGTCGAAATCCTTTACTATCTTTATATGTTTGGAAATGGTCTCCGGCAAAAGGAGTATCGTTATATCGTCAAGCAGGCGGTTCAGGTCGACATGGTCGAAACGCGTATCGGGCTGCCTCGTAGTGTCGAGGATATTCT
>JACRET010000029.1 GCA_016218105.1 Deltaproteobacteria bacterium | reverse complement strand
TATCCATCCGAAGACAAAACCAGCCCATAAAGAAGCCACTATGATGACCATTAAATATATGACGCTTATTTGCAAAAAACATCCCCTCAGGGAGAACCCTCCCCGTCGTAACCCTGTAAAATTTTAGAGCGCACTCCAGACGCCGGACGTCTCTTCAACGGTTAAGGTTTTTCACGCCCTTACCATAAACGCACCCGGCCGCGGCGCAAATTGTCGAGCCTCATCGTCAAGCCACAACTTTCGATATGATCTCCTTTATCTCGGAATTGTACCTGGATATCCTATGGTTTTTTAAGGAATTGAAGAGCTCCGTTATCTCGATGACGTTGCTTTTTGACGCCGACACAGCCATGTTGATCTTCGGGTGCCGGGTCTTTTCTATCACCTCGTTTGAATTGAAAAGGTCCTCGTAAAGCTTTTCGCCGGGCCTGAGACCGGTGAAAGCGATGTCCATGTCTACCCCTGGCTTATACCCGTACAGGCTTATCATCCTCTTCGCCAGATCAAGTATCCTTATCGATTTGCCCATGTCGAGCACGAACACCTCTCCTCCGTTGCCCATAGCGGAGACCTGCAGCACAAGGCTTACGGCCTCTGATATGGTCATGAAATAGCGTGTCATCTCCGGGTGCGTTACCGTAACAGGGCCTCCGCGGCTGATCTGCTCCTTGAAGAGCGGGACGACGCTTCCGCTGCTGCCGAGGACATTGCCGAACCGGACTATCATGTACTTGGTGACCGGGAAATCCGAATCCTGGGTCTGGTAATTCGCCAGCACCTTGCAGGCCTCTGAAAGACGGTTGATGATGTTCTCGGCTATTTTCTTCGTAAGCCCCATCACGTTCACCGGGTCTACGGCCTTGTCGGTGGATATCTGGACAAACCTTTCAACGCCAAAGTCCCTGGAGACCTCCGCGACTGTCTTTGTGCCTATGACATTGGTCTTAAAGGCCTCCAGCGGATTTTCCTCCATCAGGGGCACATGCTTGTATGCGGCCGCGTGAAAGATAATATTGGGGTGATACTTCTCCATCACCTCAACGAGCCTTTTCTCATCCATGATATCCCCGATGATCGAAGCCACCTGGCATTTGTTCGCATCTCCGAGGTTCTTAAAGTGCATGTCTATCTTGTAAAGGTTCTCTTCATGGCGCTCATAGAGGATCAATGTCTGAGGGCAGAAATAGGCGACCTGCTTCGAGAGCTCGGAGCCTATCGAGCCGCCGGCCCCCGTCACCATCACGCTCTTCCCGGCGAAGAATTCCTTCAGGCTCTTGTCTTCGCTGCTTACCGGGGCCCTGAAAAGAACGTCCTCGGGCTCAAGCACGTTTATCATGTTGGAGATATCACGCCCTGTAAGTATGTCCAGGAGGCTCGGCACCGTCTTTATAGGCAGCCCGAATCTCCGTATATCCTTTACGATTTCCTGGAGCTTCAGCGCCTGCGCCGAAGGGCAGGCTATGAACAGCTCGTCCGGCCTGTTCTCCTCGATTATCTCATCCAGCTCTTTAATGGTGCCTATGATGGGGACGTTCCTTATTTTAAGGCCCGTCTTGTTCTTGTTCTCATCTATAAGCCCGACAACGTCGTAAGAGTAAAGGGGGGAGCGCTCGATATTGCGAAGGAGCATCTCCGCCGCGTCTCCCGCCCCGATTACGATGACGCGTTTTCTGGAGACCCTGTTCCATGTCGCGCTCTCGTGGATGCGCTTGAAAAGCCGCACACCTCCCAGAAGGAATATGTTGGCGCTCCAGTCGAGCACGTATATGGATTTAGGGTAACTGGCCTTGTCAAAGAAATTGAGAATAAGGAAAAAGAACAGTGAGCCCGTCGTGACCGATGTGACGATGTTTAAGAGCTCCCTTACGCTTACGTAGCGCCAGAGCCCCTTTTCAAGAGAAAAAGCGTAGAGAAACATTATCCTGATGGTAATGATAAGGGGGAGGTATTTGAAGAACAAGGCCATCTGGGGTGACGGTATCCACCCGTCGAATCTCACGTAGAAGGCCAGATAATTGGCCGCGGCGAAGATCAGTATCTGCCCCCCGATTATTATGGGCTTGCGGTACGGCGATATGAGCTCAATCGCCCCGCGGATCGCCTTTATGGGATAGAGAAATTCAAAGACTGACACGGCTGTAAGACTTAGGTCCTGCAGGAAAGACGCCCTGTTCGAGTAATCCTTATAGGCCCTGATTTTTTCCGGCAATATGAGGTGGGTAAAATATTCGGCGTCCTTTTTCATCCTCTCCTGAGCGGAAGGATTCGTCATCTCCATCCTCCATACATCCTTAAGCCCGGGCCTGACCTTAAAAACCTCCTCGAAATCCTTCCTGTAGAGATTGATGTATTTCCTTGTCTGAGGGCCGGGCCCGATGAGGCTCATCTCTCCGGCAAGGACGTTCAAGAGGCTGGGCAGGCAGGCAAATCCCGTCTTTTCAAGCAGCCTTCCGATGAAGGTCGAACTGCCACCGGGCTTATAAGGGTGCCTTGATGTCCTGAATCCCAACATAATGAACGGCTTAAGTCCCATGCCGATCTTTTTCTGGCGCGCGAATACGGGCCCCGGTGAGCTTATCTTTATCAGGGCCGCTATGAACGCGAAGGCGGGAAGTGAAATCAAAAGACAAAGTGCGGAAAAAATTATATCGATAGCTCTTTTCATAGACACTCTCGTTTAAAGAAAACTCGGGAGAAAACCCGGCATGATTACGCCGGCTTCCCGCCCGGAGCTTTTTTTGAGCGCTGGGATTGCCTTAAAAATTCCCCGCGCGTTCCAGGCGGCTTTCGCAGAAAAAGCCTTTTATTTTCTCTATGACAGTATTTGCCTCCTCGTCAGTCAATTCGGGATACATCGGAAGTGAAAGCACCTCCGCGGATATCTGCTCGGTTTTAGGGAGGTGAAACCGCTCAAGGCCGAGGGCCTTTTGCTTATGGAGCGGGGTCGGCCATGAAATGAGCGCCTCTACCCCGGATTCCCTCAGATATTTGACCAGCCCGTTTCTCCTCCCGGACCTTATTACGTAATTTTGATAGACATCGAAGTAATCCCCGCCCGATACCGGGTGGATCGATATGTCGCCGACCCCTTCGAGCCCCTTATCGTATATCCTCGCCAGCTCCCTTCTCCTTTTTACCCACTCTCCGAAGTGGCTGAACTTCATGTTGAGTATGGCGGCGTGGAAATTATCGAGCCTCGTGCACCAGCCGTAGCATTCGATCACCTCAACGGAATCCACCCTCCCGTTATCCCTGTAAGCGCTGAGCGTCCTTGCCAGATTATCGTCGTTGGTGCAGACCATGCCGCCATCACCCAGTGTGCCGAGCATCTTCGCTGGATAGAAGCTGAATATCGCAGTGTCGCCGAAAGAGGCGCACCTCCTGCCCTTGAATTCGGCCCCAAGCGCCTGGGCGGCATCCTCTATTACCCTGAGGTTGTACCTCCGCGCAAGCCCCATGACCCTGTCCATATCGCAGGAATGTCCGTTGAGATGAACCGGTATTATGCCCCTGGTTTTAGGGGTGATCGCTTTTTCTATCAGGTCAACATCCATATTGTAGTCATCCCTGACATCGACAAGAACAGGCGACGCGCCTGCCTGGACTATGGCGCCGACCGTAGCCACGAACGTATGTCCGACCGTTATGACCTCGTCGCCGGGCCCGAACCCGAGAGCGCGGGCCGAAAGGTAGAGCGCGTCCGTGCCGGTGTTCACCCCTATGGCATGCTTTACGCCGACGTATTCGGCTATCCGTTTTTCAAATACCTCCAGATGGCGCCTCAGAATAAAATCCCCCCCCGACATGATCTCCTCGAAGACGCCGTCGAATTCTTTTTTATGCTGCTGGTACTGCCTCGGATAATTTACGAATCTGATCCTGCCTGACATTCTCTCTCCTTCCTTTGCTTGACGCCGTTTCCTGTTTTAAACAGCTTCCAGTTTTCTGGCGAACATCTTCCTCGCCGTTTCAGCAATCTTGATATGATCCTGATAATAATCCTTCTCCAATCCGGAGCTTGCGGGCGCTGGCGTATCAGGCAGGGCGACCCTCTGTACAGGCGCCTTCAGGTATTCAAATACGCTCTCGGACACCAGCGCGGATATCTCCGCCGAGACCCCGTAAGTCTTCCAGCCGCCGTCAGCCACGACCAGCCTTCCGGTTTTTTTAACGGATCTGCAGATCATTTCCACGTCCAGCGGTTTTAAAGACCTCAAATCGATAACCTCCGCGCTTATGCCTTCGTTCTCAAGCATGACGGCGGCTTTCATCGCCTCGTGCGCCATGTACGAGATCGAGGCGATCGTCACGTCAGTGCCCTCTTTTCTCACGGCCCCCCTGCCTATACTGACTGAATATATTTCTTCGGGAACTTCACCTGTGACCCCGTAAAGCCACCGGTCATCTATGAACATCACCGGATTATCGTCTCTGACGCTCGCTACCAGCAGTCCTTTCGCGTCGTAAGGCGTGCTTGGCATCACCACCTTCAGCCCGGGTATGTGCGCATACATGGCGTGCAGCGCCTGCGAATGCTGCGCGGCCTGCTCTCCCCCCCTGTTGACGATCCCCCAGACCGTTAGCGGGACATTTACCTGATAGCCGAACATGAAATACCAGTTGGCCGCGTGGTTCGCTATCTGATCCATCGCCAGGTACATGAAATCCATGCGCGGGTGCTCCAGTATCGGACGCTGTCCGGCAAGCGCCGCCCCCACGGCCGCGCCGGTAATCGCGTTTTCAGAGACAGGCGTGTCTATCACACGCTTTTCACCAAAGGCGTCAAACAGGCCTACCGTGGTGGAACCCACATACCAGGGGCTTATCACCCCCTGGCCGATCAGGAAGACCCTGCTGTCAGAGCTCATCAATTGATGGAGGGCCTCGTTTATGGCCTGGGCGAAATTAATTTTTCTCATATGACCTCTATTTGAAAACCTTGTTTTTATATTCGCTCACTTCAGGATAAGGGCTGCTCCTGGCGTAGTTCAGGGCATCTTCGATCTCCGTCCTCACTTTCTGAAGTATTCGCTCTTTTTCCGAGGGTGACATCAGCCCTTCCGAAAAGAAAAAGTTCTCCGTCCGTTTTATCGCGCAGTTGTCAACCCAAAAGTCCACTTCCTCGCGGGACCTGAGCCCCTTCTCGATATCCCAATTCGGCCCGACATGCCCCCTCCATCTGTAAGTAACGCACTCTATGAGAGACGGCCCCTCCCCGGCGCGCGCGCGGGTGACGGCCTCGCTCGCGGCGTTATGGACTTCGATGACGTTGTTCCCGTCTATCTTGACGGCCGGGACGTCAAAGGCCTTTGCCCGCCTGAATATATCGCTGCTGGGCTGTATTGCGGTTATATGCATATGGGTCGAATAGAAGTTGTTCTCGCAGACAAAGACCACCGGCAGTTTTTTAAGCGCCGCGAAGTTTATCGACTCATAAAACACCCCTTCCGTGGCTGCCCCGTCCCCGAAGAACGAAACAGACACGTTCCTCGAACCGTCTATGTAGAAGGACAGGGCCGTACCCACCGCAAGCGGGATCGTCCCGCCGACGATCGCCGAACTGCCGGGATAGCCTATATGCGGCGCCGCGAGATGCATTGAGCCGCCATTACCCCTTGAGCATCCGGTCGACTTTCCGTAAATCTCGGCCATGAGCCCTTTGACAGAGCCTCCCTTTGCGAGGTAATGCCCGTGTGAGCGGTGCGTGCTGTAGACGTAATCCTTGACTGTCAGGGCCGCGCAGACGCCGGTTGCTATCGCCTCCTGCCCTATGTAAAGATGGCATGGGCAGACGATTTCCTTATCCTTGATAAGGTCAGCCACCTTCTCCTCCACGAGCCTTATCCTCGTCATCGTCTCGTAAAGCGACAGCAGCTCTGAGCGCGGCAGACTCCTGACCTCTTCTTTCCGCAACGGACTATAATACTGATGAGTAATCATCCAACTCCCCCTCTTCCAGGTTTTTGCTTTTCATCCTCTCCACGAATCTTGAGATGCTGTTACGATCCTTTACCGACATCCTGAACTCAAAGGCCTTCAAATTTTCGTCAACCTGTTCAGGCGTCTTCATGCCGACAAGGGCGCTGGTCACGTTGCCGTTCTCCAAAACCCAGCGGATCGCCACGTGCGCCGGTTTTCTGCCGTAATATGCGCCGACCTCCCTCAGATAATCGACCAGTTGAAGGTTCTTAAGAAAATTCGCGGCCTTGAAATTTTCGTCCTTGTCCCTGGTGTCGTTTTTCCCGAAGCGGGAGCCAGGGTTGTATTTTCCGGTAAAAAGGCCCCTTGAAAGCACCCCGTAAACAATTATCCCGATCCCGAGGGTCTTGGCGTATTTTTCGAAGTCGGCCTCCGGGCCGTTTGTAATCACGTTGTAAAGGCTTTGAACGGACTCGACCCTGTATTTTTTCGGGAGTCCGAGTATCAGATCGAGAGGGAAGTTGGAAAAACCGATATGCCTGATCTTCCCGGCGTCGCGGCACTTTTCCAGGGCTTCAAGGATATCGGGTATAGGGGTGACCCAGTCATACCAATGGACCTGATAGAGAGGTATGCAGTCGATCTTAAGACGCTTAAGGCTTCCGTCGATAGATTCCTGTATCCTTTTGGGGCTGCAGTCGATATATGTGGAGCCGTTCTTGTCCCAGTTGACGCCGAACTTGGTGGCGATGACCACGCTGTTCTTATCAGCCCCCAGCGCCTCGCCAAGGACTTCTTCCGAATGCCCGAAGCCGTACACATCCGCGGTGTCGAAGAAATTAATGCCCCGCTCAAGCGCCCTTCGCACGGCCTTCATCGACACATTGTCATCGACCGCGCCATAGCCGTGGCCGCCTATCGCCCAGCACCCGAACCCCATCCTGGATATCTTAAGGTCCGTCCTGCCTAGTATCTTATATTCCATAGAGCCTTTATCCTGAGCATCCGTAAAAAAGTCCGGTATATGATCTTGATGTCAACCCACATCGTGCGCTCCTGAACGTACCTCAAGCGGAGCCTGTTTTTTTCAGGCTCGACCTCCCGAATGTACTTCTCGTCCACCCTGTCATCGCCCAGAACCTTATCCAGGTTTATAAACCTTATTGAGGCAAAGTCGGTCAGGCCGGGCCTTACGCTCAGGATCATCTCCTCTTCGCCCTTATAGGCCTTCGTGTATTTTTCTACCTGCGGCCTTGGCCCGACGATGCTCATCTCTCCCATGAGAATATTAATAAGCTGCGGCAGCTCATCGAGCTTGTACTTCCTGAGGAATTTTCCTGTTTTTGTGAGCCGGGGGTCATTGAGGGCGGTGGAGGGCCCGCCTATTTTCTCGGCATCCTCCACCATCGTTCTGAATTTGAATATGCGGAAAGGCTTGCCATTGAGGCCTGTTCTTACGCCGCGGTAAAACACCGGCCCTCTGGAGCCGAGTCTTATCAGGACGCAGATGAGCAGGATCACCGGGCTGAAGACGACAATTGAGATGAAAGCGAAAAAAATATCGAAAGAACGCTTAAACAAATCCAGGTTCCTATTGTTTGAGCTCGCGGGCGTTGCCGCCGGTCTCTTTTCTCGGGTGCGAGAGGACGAATATCACTTGCCACGCCTGCCATTTGACAAGCGGCAGCTTGAGTAAAACCCTGTCAACGCCTTCCAGCATGGCCAGGGTCGGGCCGAAAAGCCTTGAGTTCCTTAGCGGCACGGCCGCTATTGAAGCCAGATGAAAAAATCCCAAAACCCTGACTTCATAAAAATACCTGGACGCGCGCTCTATGTCTTTTCTGTGCAGGATATGGTTTACCTCCCACTCTGTCCTTAAATGAGGGGTTCTTCTCCTGTACATATGGATCAGCGGATTGTGGCCGAGCGTCTCGTTGCATAGCACCTTGCCGTCAGGCTTAAGCACCCTCGCAAGCTCCGCATACGCCTTGTCGAGATCCAGATGATGGAGCACACCGCTTTCGAAGGCCACATCGAAGGCGTCATTTGCGAACATCATGTTCTCGGCGTCCATTTCGCAAAAAGACAATATGCCGCCTCCGGCGCTGGCCTTCGCTTTTTTCCTGGCGTTACCGACGGACACGTCCGAGATGTCTATGCCAACCACTTCAGACGCTCCGAGCCCGGCGATGGACATCGACATGTCCCCGTCGCCGCAGCCGTAATCAAGCACCTTCTTCCCCTTGCAATTCGAGGCAAGCCAGTTTTCATAGTATCGTCTGCTCCCCCGGACTATGGAATACCATTTCCTCTGCGAGCCTAAGTATTCGGAATACTCAGCCGCATTAAGGGCCTCGTCTCTCTTGAGATTATGATACTCTTTTTCTGATTCTTTCCTTATATCCACGGACTCCCTCTTCTTTTTCTTGAGTGCTCGCTACCTGCTCTATATGTTCCGAGTAGCTTTCATATATCTTCGATGCGTCAAACTGCTCCTTAAAGACCTTAAGTGCCTTTTCGGACATCCTCTTGTACAGCGCCTTGTCCTCGTAAAGCCTTCTGACGCAGCCTGCCAGCGCTTCGGCATCGTTAGGCGGATAGCTGAAGCCTATTCCGTATTCTTCAAGCACCTCCTTAAGGTCGCCATCAAAAGCCGAGATGACAGGGAGCCCGGCCGAGAGATAGGCGAAAGCCTTGTTCGGGAAGAATTCCGCTTTTCTCGCAGTAGTGCATATGCCAACGCTGGAACGGCTCAGGAGCTCAGATATCTCACTCTGGCTCAGCCAGCCCGGCAGCTTCACATTGGGCATCCCTTCCGATTTCCTCCGCACGCCTTCAAGGAACTCTCCATTGCCCGCGAGGACAAAGGTTATATCCTTGACCTCAGCCATCTTCTTCGCGCAATCGACAAGTATCGAAGGGTTATGATAGGACGCGAACGTGCCGATGAAGGTCACTACAAATTTTCCTGAAAGCTCCGCCTTCAGTCTGCCTAACTTCTCCCCACCATCGGCAGGCCTCCTGTTTTCCCTATGGCCCAGATAAAAGACCTTGTCTTTCCATGTCCTCTGCCTCCCGGCGTGATTAAGCCCCCACTCAAGAAGCGTATTCATCATCGAGATCATCCCGTCAGCCTTTTTTAAGGTTTTTTTCAGCGTCCTGAATTCACCGTAAAGGGCGAGTCTCAGAACCGCTTTAAGCCCGTTCGGAACCTGATCTAAAAAAATATCAGGCCACGCGTCCCGTATATCCACGAGCACCGGCACCTTAATGGCGTTCGCGTAAATAACCGCCTCGTAAGCCAGGTCATAAGACGGCATGGCCGTGACTATTATGTCTGGCCTTTTAAAACCGGGGGCCAGTTTACGGAATTTTCTGGCGAGCTGCCTGTGGTCGTAGAATCTCGCTATCGAAATATTTTTTTTATACCCGAAACCCTTGAGGGCCAGAATCCTTACGTTATTGCCTATGCGTACTTCCCTGTCGTCAGGGAATATCCAATCCTTCTTGAAATGGTCGAAAGCGCTCGTCCACCACATGACGCGGTGGCCTCTTTCAGAGAGCTTGTCCGCGAGCAGCGCCGTCCTCATTTTGCGCCCGTCCTGGCCGAGCGGCAGCACCTCTCCGGCCTTTATAAGCCATATGTCCATCTGGTCAACTCCCGTACGGAAGCTTGTCGATAGTGTTTATCACTCTGGCCGGATGCCCGGCTACCACAGCGCCGTCTTGAACGTCCTTCAAAACCAGGCTGCCCGCGCCTATGAGGGAGTTCTCCCCTATGGTGACACCGGGCAGTATCGTGCAGTTGGCGCCGACCTTAGCATTCCTCTTGAAGTGCGGGCCCCTGAGCTCTTTCTTCACATTTTTTGATCTGGGATATTTCGCGTTGGTGATTACTACGTTCGGGCCTATCCAGCAGCCGTCTTCGAGGACCGTATACTCGGGGATAAAGGCGTGCGTATGTATCCTGACGCCGTTGCCGATCCTGACAGAGTATTCGACGACAGAGAGCGTGCCTATGCTGACATCGTCGCCTATCTCGTTCTGTTCCCTGATGTTAGTCTTGTTCCCGGTCTGAAAATTGCTGCCTATCCTGTTGCCGGCGTATATCACGGTATGAGACCTGATTATCGCTCCGTCCCCTATGACCGTCTCCAGCTCCCCGGGGGCGCACCCCCTGGGAGGCGCGCCGATTATGACGAAATCCTCTATGACGCAATCTTTTCCGAGCTTCACATTCGGGTAAATCTTTGCTGTTTCCGAGATCATACTACTGTCTTCCATTTAAGATTCGTTGAATCGTATTCATGGCCGAGGCGGCACTTCTTGGGCGCAAACCTGAGCGCGACCTCGCTTCCTGTTTCCGCAGACTCATAGATGGCGTTTATAAGCTCTACGGATTTTCTGCCCTCGATGCCGTCTATCAGCCCCTTTTTGACCTCGTTTATGCTCCTTACGACATCCTTGAAAAACTCCGTATGGTTCCATCCAAGCTCTTCCGGGACTTTCCCGTGCGTCTTGAAGATATCCGCGTCCGCCTCAATGGGTTCCGCGAAGTTCCATGTCTTGAGCTCGTTCATGAAAAAGCCTCCGACCTCAACGGAACCCTTCTCCCCCAATATGCTGATGGAGCCTTCAAGGTCCTTCGGCCTTGTGGCGGTGGTAGCCTCGATGACCCCGAGCGCGCCGTTCTTGAATTTGAGTATCGCGATACCGGTGTCTTCGGCCTCAATATTAACGAGCCTTGTCGCCGTCTTCGCCATCACGCTTTCGACGTCACCCATAAGCCAGATAAGCATGTCGATATGGTGGCTTGCCTGGTTGGTGAGCACACCTCCGTCAAAGGCCCATGTCCCGCGCCAGGGCTTCTGGCTGTAGTACCCCTGCGGCCTGCACCACCTTACCCTTACCGTGCCGAGCACCAGCCTTCCAAACCTGCGCCTGTCTATCGCCTCCTTCAATTTCTGAATCGGGGGGTTGAAACGGTTCTGCTTGACGACATATATCTTGAGCCCCCTCCTGTCGCATTCATCAAGGATGCCGTCTATCTGGTCAAGCCGGAGCGCCAGTGGCTTCTCCACCACGAAATGCCTGTTAAAGCGAATCAGGTCGAGTATGTTCTCGCCGTGCGAGCCTGACGGCGTGAGTATGTCAAGGACGTGCGGGTCGGTCTTTTCGACAAGGTCTTCAATATTATCGAAGACCGGCACGGAGTATTTTTCTGAGAACGATCCGGCGGCCCTGGAATCGATATCAAACGCCCCGACGAGCTTCGCGTTCCCTATCCTTCCCAGCGCGGCGACATGTTTCTGCGCTATCGCCCCGCAGCCTATAATTGCAAAACGTATACTCTCCATAAAGCTCCTTTTATGCGTTGTTGAGCGCTTCCCTGACGGTTTCTATCACGTAATCGGCCTGCTCATCCGTCATGTCGCCGTAGATGGGAAGGCTTAGTATTTCGTCCTTCAACAAATGCGCCACCGGAAAATCCCCGGGGGTATGCCCCAGATACTTATAGGCGTTGAGGAACGGCAGCGGTATCGGATAATGGACGCCTGTGGATATCCCCTTTTCAGAGAGAATTTTTGCTAGAAAGGCCCTGTCCCTGACCCTTATGACATAGAGATGGTATACATGCCTTACGTGCTCAGGCGCGAATGGGGTGATGACAATGCCTCCAAGCCCCGCGTCGTATCTGAGCGCGATGGCCCTTCTTCTTTCAGTCCATCTATCAAGATGCTTCAGCTTGACGTCCAGTATCGCCGCCTGCAGCCCGTCGAGCCTGCTGTTTACGCCTTCGAATTCGTGATTGTATTTTTCGATCCTGCCGTGATTCGCGTACATCCTCGCGCTTGTCGCCAGCGAGTCGTCGTCAGTGACTATGGCGCCTCCGTCCCCGTACGCGCCGAGGTTCTTGCCTGGGAAGAAACTGTAGCAGGCGGCTGTCCCGAACTTGCCGGCTTTCCTGCCTTTATAACCGGCCCCGTGCGCCTGCGCGGAGTCCTCGATAACGTGAAGCCCGTGCCTGCAGGCGATCTCCATAATACCGTCCATGTCGGCAGGCTGCCCATAGAGGTGCACCGGAAGGATAGCCCTGGTCTTTTTAGTTACGGCCCGCTCGATCCCGGCGACATCGATATTGTACGTCCTCTCATCGCAGTCTACGAATACCACCCGGGCCCCTGTTGCGGTAATCGCCTCGGAGGTCGCTATGAAAGAATTGGCCGCGGTTATCACCTCGTCGCCCGCGCCAATGCCAAGGGCCTTAAGAGTTATGAACAAGGCGTCTGTCCCGTTGCCTACGCCTATGCAGTGCCGGGCGCCTATGAAGTCGGCGAAGTTCATCTCAAATGACTTGAGGTTTTTCCCGCCTATAAACGCGGAATCGTTAATGACGGCCTGTATAGCGCAGTCCATCTCTGTTTTGATGCCGAGATATTGAGCCTTAAGATCGACAAATGGTATTCGCAAGATTCCCCTCCTAACACATGGTTCATGTCAGGAATCCATCTGTAAAATACATGTGGTCATGAAAAGGGAAGAAGCGGGGGAAAAAGAAAAGGGAGAGGAAGATCGTATAGATACAGTATTGGATTGCCTGGATAAAGTACCGCCTGGCTTTAAAAGAAAAAAGCCCTGCCTGGATTCAAATAGAAACTCCTGTGTTGTTTAGATTGTCAAATGATATTATTTAATACTTTTTTGCTCCGTGACTTTAATCACATATTTTCCAGGAGACGGGATAAACACGCTAACTTCCCGCCCCGCTTCGACGATTTTGAAGTCAGCTTCGATCCAGCCGCCTAAAAAGACGTTTTTCATTTTTACCCAGGGCTGATCGTCTTTATTCACGAGCGGCAGGCTGAGGCTGACGGCATCGGTAGTTTCAACCTCGTATACGCCTGGCCGCGTGTTCTCGATGCAGCTATCGGCGCTTCTCTCCGATTCCATACCAAGCCCGTGATATTCAAGCTTCTTACCGTCCACAACGCACATCAAAAACACACCTGCGCTGTTTGTCCGCACAATCCCATGCCAGCCGACAAACCTGATGCCAGGGCCGATAATGGATTCCTTTGAATCAGAGCCAGTAAGGAAGTAATCTGCTTTGGCCCCTCTCTTCTCTTTCCGCCTGTCTCGGAGGTTACTTTCATTGATGAGGATTTTTAATCCCGTTTCACGGCCCGCAGGCGCGCCTTTATCGAGCTCCTCGACGATTATCCGCCTTTTCTCCTGCTTGTGCAGCGGGTAAAGTATCGTCTCGAAGGTAACAGGGACGGAGGTATCAGCTCTTGTCGAATATGAAAGCGTGGGCGATCTGACATCCAGAAATCCCTCCCTTGCGGGGTTCGGGTCACTCAGGTCTTCATGCCATTTCCAGCCGTCCAGCAGATTGACTTCGACCTTATCCGGTACGGCCGGCACAAGCAAAAGGTTCGGACCTTTATAATTCGTGTGGAACGCCTTGGAAACAGGGTCTATTTCAAAATCATACTTCCGCTCTCTCCTGTTACCAATCTCATTAACAACGGGGGAGAAGTTGAACACCTGTTCGACGGCGTGGGTACCTTGCCCCTGAATAGTATCCCGGAGTATCCAATACTCGCCTTTGACGAAGAGGATATCCCTGCTGAGATCATTCCCCTCGTACTTTTTCCCGTAGGACCCGGACGCGAAATCGATAAAGCTGTTCGAGACCCATTTTCTCAGTACCGGGGGAGGATCATCCTCCCACGAGGGCGTAGGTCTGCCGTCGATTACGACAACGTTATGCGCCCGTGGGCTGAAATACTGCGGGGTCCTCGGATTGACGTTCCAGTCATGCGAAATGCCCGACTCATCAAGAAGGTTGTACGGCGGCTTTGAACCATATCCCGAGATAATTATGTTCATGGCGTCATAATGCGTGTGCCCCATTGAGGGAGCCAGGTCAAAAAAGAGATAGAGGCTCTCATCATAGGGATCGCCGTCTTTCCCGGCCCCGCT
>JACRET010000027.1 GCA_016218105.1 Deltaproteobacteria bacterium | reverse complement strand
GCGGGGAGCTTCAATTAATTTCGGGTTTTTCAGCACCCTGTTAAGCCGAAAATTTCCTGCAGCCTCGTTTCCTTATGGCTTATGCCGGGTTTTTATTTTAAAGGAAGTCCGAGTGAAAGGCAAGTAGAGCGATCACGCCCTGACCGATGCACTCCTCATCTTGTCAAGGAACCGCTTTGTCTTAAGTTCCTTGCCGATCTGAAATTTTATGAAATCGTAAAGTAGCCGCTCGCTCTCGTCGATAAAGGCCTGGCTGACTTTAAGCCTTGAAAGCTTGTCGAGGTCAAGCTTCGCCGCCATCGCCAAAAGCCCGGCTGTCCCGGAAGAGACAGGGACAAGACCCGGTACGCCTATGCCGCAACTCCTGCAGACGATCCCCCCCCGCTCGGAGCTGAATTTTTTTAAGGGCTCATCCGGCCGGTTTTTACAGACCACGCATCCGGCAAGGTGCGGAAGGTAGCCGAGAACGGCCAGGAGCCTTATCTCGAAAAACCTCGTAAAGACGTCGAGATCCCCTCCGTTATCAAGAACCTTTAAAAACCCTGAAAGGAGTTGGAACACCGGCGGGGAGGCCTGCCCTTCCCTTGTCATTTCAGAGACAAGTTCAATCAGGTAGCAGCCCCGCGAGAGCCTGTCAATGTCCACTTTAAGGTTCGGGAAGCTCTCGATGAGGTGGGCGTCCTCGACCCTCATAAGTTCGCTTTTTTCGGTATGGAAAAAGATGAGGTCGATGTGAGACATGGGCTCCAGATTGCCGACGAATCTCTTCCTCGATCTGCGCGCCCCTTTTGCTATTCCCCTGATTTTCCCGTGCTCAAGCGTATAGAACGTCAAGATCCTGTCGGATTCGCCGTAATCCAAAGAGTTAAGTATGATAGCCTCAGCCTTAAAAAGGCCCCGTTTCATATGAGCCCCATCTTCATGAACACCGTGGCGAGGCCCAGGAACGTAAAGAACCCGCCTACGTCGGTGCATGTCGTTACGAAAATACTCGATGAAATAGCGGGGTCTACCTTGAACCACTTGAGCACCAATGGTATCAAAGACCCGCTCAGCCCGGCTATCACCAGATTGCAGGTCATGGCTAGAAACAGCAGGAGCCCGACTATCGGCGGAGCCCCGAAGATGTAAGCTATCACAGTAGCGGCGGCCCCCGTCATAAGCCCGTTGGCAAGTCCGATAGTTGCCTCCTTATACAGCACCCACCTCGCGTTTTTCAAGGAAAGCTCGCCTAAGGCAAGACCGCGGACAACGACGGTGATGGCCTGTGTCGCCGCGTTTCCTCCCATGCCGGCGACTATGGGCATAAGCACCGCCAGTATTACGAGCTGTTCGATGGTGCCTTGAAAAAACCTCACTACGCTTGCGGCGAGGAATGCCGTGCCGAGGTTCACGAAGAGCCAGGGCGCCCGCATCCAGATAGACCTGGAGGCCGGGTCCATGACCCGTTCCTCTACGTTCAAGCCCGCCATCTTGTAGAAGTCCTCGAAGATCTCCTCTTCAAGAACGTCTACGATATCGTCTATGGTGATCCTGCCGACGAGCCGGTCTTCCTTATCGACTACGGGTATGGCCACGAGGTCGTATCTCTGAAATACCTTCGCGACCTCTTCCTGGTCAAGGTCCGTATAAACCTTTACAGGCTCTTTCTCGGCTATATCCTTTATCAGGGTTTTAGGCCCGGCCAGTATGAGTTTATCCAGACCTACCGTGCCTGTGAGCCTCTGCGCCGAATCCACGACGAAGACATTGGATATATTCTCGATGTCCCTGCTCTTCCTCCGTACCTCTTCTATCGTCTCCTCAACCGTGGAGTTCTCGGACACGGACACAAGCTCGGCCTGCATCTTTCCGCCGGCGGTGTCCTCGGGATAGACGAGGAGCTTTTGAACCTCGATCGATTCCTGCCTGTCGATCCCTTCGAGCACCTGCTTGGCGTCCTCAAGGGGAAGCTCGGAGATAACGTCAGCCGCGTCGTCGGTCTCTAATTCCTGGACCACCTCGATCAGCTCTTCCGAAGTGATGGAGGATATGAGTAGCTTGCGGAGCCGCTCGTCAACCTCAAGCAGGACTTCGGAAGCCGTTTCCGGCTCCAGGTACTTGAACGCCTGCGTAGCCTCTTCCTCGGTAAGCTCGTTTAACGCCCTGCCGATATCGGAGGCGTGGAGTTCGGAGAGGAGGTGGTTTAACCCGGCCTCGTTATGGCGCTCAAGGAGCGTCTTGATCTCCTCGATATAGTCTGTCTTGACCTTTACAGTCATTTGACCTCGGAGAAAAACCAGATAATAAATCTCTATAAAAATTATTTAACGCGTACAACCGGACGGTGTCTTTTTACTTAAGAGGGGTGACTTAGCTTTCGGGATGCCCTGTGCGGGGCCTCTTCGATTAGCAGGCTGCTGTAGTTTTTTGAGCAGCCTGAACAAATTCCGGATTTTTCAGCAAACTGTCAGGATTTTCTGCAAAAGACAACAAAATAAAAATTAGCACTACGTCCCATGGAAGTCAACACATATTGGCTTTTTTTGGGTGAAAAAGGAAAGATGCGAGGATTTTTTTACGCGCGCAAGTCTGCACCCGGTATTAAAACGCCGCGCGTTTTTCATTTAAGAGCGCGAAGGCCTGATTGAGCTGTGCGTGGCTTCCGAGAACAACGAGGATATCGCCGTCGGTTATCAGAAAATCAGCCGGCGGGTTTGTCTTTGCCTCGCCCTTTCTTACGATCGCTATGATAGTCGCGCCGGTCTTTTTCCTCAGGTCAAGGGCCGCCAGAGTCTTCTCCGCTACCGCGGAACCCTTGTCCACAAAGAAGGTGTCCATTACGGTCTTTTCTAAAATAGACGTAAGCTTTGTAAGCCTCTCTCCGGCGATGGACGGGTTACGGAGCATCGCGTAGCCTTCCTGCCTGATAAGGTCTATCTGGTTCTGAATTATGTTGCCGGGGATCCTGTAGTCCCGGAGAACCCGCGCGAATATCTCAACGGACGTCTCAAACTCCTCCGGGATCACCTGGTTCGCGCCGAGGCGGTAAAGGTCCTCGACCTCCCTTAAATACCTAGTCCTCACGAGTATCGAAACAGCCGGGTTCATCTCCCGCGCGGTCTTGACTATACGCCGCGTGCTTATGGGGTCTGAAATGGCGACAACGACCATCTTTGCCGTATCCACGCCCATCGCCTTGAAGACCTCAGGGTGGGAGGCGTCGCCGAAATAGGCTTTGTGGCCGTCGTTCTTGGCTTCGCGGACTCGCTCAAGGTTTACGTCCATTATAAGATGCAAGATACCCGTCTCTTTCAAGACCCTCGCGAGGTTACGTCCGTTGACGCCGTAGCCGACGATTATCACATGGTTTGAAACGGTAGTCTTTTTCAATCCGTCCCTGCCGCCCTTTCCAAAGTACCTTCCGACGTCAAGAGCTATGTGTGACGACCTCTGGTAGATAAAAGGCGTCAGCGCCATGGTCAGGATAGTCGCGGCAAGGAGCCCCTGATAAAGACCGGCCCCCAGAAGACCGAACTCCTGTCCCATTTTTATAAGGATAAATGAGAACTCGCCGATCTGAGCCAGGTTAAGCCCGGCCACTATCGAGAGCCTCAGCGGATATCTTAGTATCTGGCCTACCCCTACGAGGGCCAGTGTCTTGACCACGATAATGACCGCTACGACGCCGATAATGAGCGGAAGGTTCGTCAGCAGGTAATTGACATCAAGGAGCATGCCTATGGAGATAAAAAACAGGCTTGAGAAGGTGTCCCTGAAAGGTATAACCTCAGCGACGATCTGGTTGCTGTACTCGGACTCTGAGATGGCAAGGCCCGCGATGAAGGCCCCGAGCGCGAGAGAAAGTCCGAACAGAGAGGTCACAAGCGCGGTGCCCAGGCATACGAGGACGATCGTAAGGATGAAAACTTCCCGGTTCCTCAGCTTTACCACATGGTTGAAAAGCCTCGGTATAAGGTATGTGACAGCGACGACTATTATAGCAAAGGCGAACAGGGAGATACTCAAGCCCTTCGCTATCTCGTATGTGGAAGCGCCGCCGTTGCCACCGATATTCTGTATTACCATGACCATGAGCACGACGCACAGGTCCTGGAATATGAGGACGCCGACGGAAAGGTTCCCGTGAGGCGAGCTGATCTCACCCTTGTCCAGGAGGAGTTTTAAGACTATCGCCGTGGAGGAGAGGGAGATTATGAAACCCAGCAGAAGAGAGACCGAGATGGGATAATTTAAAAACAGACCGAGTATAAAGACGAGAAGTACGGTGATCCCTACCTGAAAGCCGCCGCCGAGTATGCCTTCACGCCTAAGCGACAGCATCCTGGTTATTGAAAACTCAAGCCCTATTGTAAAGAGAAGCAAGACTATGCCAATCTGGGAGAGTGTTTCAACGGTATTGATTTCCGTTACAAGCCCGAACCCGTATGGGCCGATGATGACGCCGGTTATAAGAAAGCCGATGACGGACGGAAGCCCAAACCTCGAAAGGAGGATGATTATGGGCACCGATATAGCCATCAGGATGACGATATCTTTTAATAGAGGTATATTTTCCATTTAAAACCCGATGGAAAGATCATAAAGCCGGTTGGAACACCCAAGGCTTAAGCTCTGGGTGTTCATTTCAGAGTATCATCGTTAAAATACAAGTGATCCTCGCGCATAAAATTATTCAGCATCTTTAGAGGCAGCCTTAAAAAGGAGTTTTCAAAATAGCATTCCTTGTTCAAAGTTGCAACAGGCTGGAAAAATCCGGGGTAAAAGGGTGAGTACTGAGGGATTGGTTGAAGCGCTGTTTATAAAAGCCGGTTGAAAAACCCGGGCTTTCAAGCCCGGGGTGGTCATTTCTACCTGGCGCCGCCCGCGGCGCGCTCTTTACTTTTTAACTTCTCTATTTCCTTTTCTATCACTTCCGTCTCTGCCTGGATCTTTTTGATCTCTTCTATGTGTTTCTGGACTTCCGGCTTGTTTAAAGGGTTTTCCAGGGGAATCCCCGACATCTCATAGACTATCCCGCCGATCCCGGCAAAATGCTTCTCGGCGTTTTTATGGAGTGAGTGCGCGCGGAGCCTTAATTTGCCTATCTTCGCGCTCTCCTTTACAGCCGACCAGCCTTCCTCCACGGCCTTTTTCAGTTCGTCATTTACATTATCCCAGAATCCCATCGGCCCTCCCAAACGGCGTATTTCAAGCCTCACCTTTGATAATAATAGCCTGCGCCACCGGCTGTCAAGAGAAAGGATGAGCTGATAATTTTTTATCACATTCTTTTACGGCGGATTTTTAAAAAACTTTGCAATATAAAGACCTTTAAAGTATACTTGTATTCAAAAAAATCCGGGAAGAAGGCTATGGAGAGAGTGAAAACAGGCTTGATTATAGACGGGAAAAAGATATCGGCTGAGGTTAGGGCCGAGCTTAAGAACGAAGTTGTATATCTTATAGAAAATAAAGGCATTACGCCGGGCCTGGCTGTTGTGCTCGTCGGAGAAAATCCCGCCTCAAAGGTATATGTAAGGAATAAGACCAAGGCATGCGAGGAAGCCGGCATCCGTTCCTTTCAGCATACCTTGCCCGAAGAAACTACAGAGGCGGAGCTGGTATCGCTGGTAGAAAAACTGAATAATTCGCCGGAGGTGCACGGTATACTAGTACAGCTGCCGCTGCCCGCCCAGATAGACGATGAGAAGATCCTGGAGCTCATAAGCCCCAAAAAAGACGTGGATGGGTTTCACCCTTACAATATGGGGAGGCTCATGGTGGGGAACCCGCTCCTGCAGCCATGCACGCCTTTCGGCATCATGAGGCTCCTTGAATCGACAGGCATCGACCCCTCCGGTAAAGAGGCGGTCGTTATCGGAAGGTCGAATATAGTCGGTAAGCCCATGGCGATGATGCTGCTTCGGAGGAACGCCACGGTCACCATCTGCCATTCAAAGACCAAAGACCTTGCGGAGAAGGTAAGAAGCGCTGACATAGTCGTGGCCGCGATAGGAAGGGCAAACTTCGTCAAAGGCGACTGGATAAAAGAAGGCGCCGTGGTCATAGATGTAGGGATGAACAAGCTGCCGGACGGTAAACTTACCGGAGACGTGGATTTTGAGGGCGCCTCCCTAAAGGCCTCGCATATAACGCCGGTGCCCGGAGGCGTTGGCCCGATGACGATAGCCATGCTCCTTAAAAATACGGTCGAGGCCGCAAAGAAGGCGGCAGGCCTAATCTAAGCCAAAAAAGACAAGAAGGCTTTATGAAGCCATGCATTCTCAAAATAGAGGTTCTTGAAACCCCATGATAATCACCAGGAATAAGGATATAAAGACGATCCTCGCGGCGCTCGAAGGTAAAAAGACCGTCTACCTCTTCGGATGCGATTCGTGCGCCGAGCAGTGCCAGACCGGAGGACGTAAAGAGCTCGATGAGATGGCCCGTATCTTAAAAGAGAACGGTATAGAAGTGCTCGGAAGCTCGCTACCTGAAGAGACCTGCTACAGGCAGTTGGTATTAAAGGATTACCGGACAAAAGAGGGGCTCAATAAAGCAGAGGCGGTTTTAGTGCTCGCGTGCGGCGCTGGCGTGAGGACCGTAGCCGATGTCGCCGAGGAGACCCAGCCGGTGCTGCCTGCCCTCGATTCGATATTCTTAGCGACTGTTGAAAGGTACGGAAGGTTCTTTGAGGGCTGTTCGCTGTGCGGAGAGTGCGTTCTTATCGAGACAGGCGGCATATGCCCTCACACCGAGTGCCCCAAGGGGCTCTTAAACGGC
>JACRET010000026.1 GCA_016218105.1 Deltaproteobacteria bacterium | reverse complement strand
GGGAAACTTCAAAAGTCCATCTGCTTCGTTGTCTTTGTCGCTCGTCACTGCAGCGTACAGACAAAGTACGCCTCATTCCTCGCTTCTCGACTCCTCGCAGCTGAATATGCATAGCGAGCGCATTCCCCGCAGTCTTATGCGGGGTCAAGCGAGCGAATAGAAATTGTTTCCTTACATATCGAAGATTCCCAGCGTATTCCGCGGGGAGCTTCAACCTTTTTGAGCAGCCTGAACAAATTCCGGGTTTTTCAGCAACCTGCTAAGCTTTTCTTTTCGCCTCGATCGCACTCTCGTAAATATTTAAAAGCCTGGGCAGATAAACATCCATAGTGTATTTTTCCTGTACCCGCCTGTACCCCATTATGCCGAGGGCCCTGGCCTCCTCTTTGTCCCTGAGAACACGCTCGATTTTGTCTGCCAGGTCTTCTACATTTCTGCATTCGGCAAGGTACCCTGTCTGCCCGTCTGCCAGCCAGTCCGGTATGCCTCCTGTACGGAATGCCACGACTGGCTTGGCGTTGGCCATGGCCTCTATGCCAACGAGGCAGAAAGACTCTATCCAGACCGACGGCACCACAACCACGTCCGCCATCGCGTAATAATCCCTGGTCTTTTCATAGGATTGCACCCCGGGCACCTCGACCTTATCAGAGAGATTGAGCTTTTTGATCTTCTCATGCACATCGGCTATGGCCGGCCCGCCTGTAACAAGATACAGCTTGAAGGGTATCTTGAGCATGGCAACGGCCTCAAGCAGGTAATCGATCCCCTTCTCGAACGATGCCCTGCCCACGAATAGAATGCTGTTCTCGTCAGGCTTGTCGAACTGATCGAGGCGGCTTATCACCTCGTCGAAATCGAATGTCCTTGTAAAATTGGGCAAAAAAGCTATCTGCTCCTCGCGATAACCGTTCTGAAGCACGCATGCGCGCATAGCCTCGCTTTCGATGATGAGCTTGTCTACCTTTCTATGGATCAGGTATAAGGCATATCTGGGCATGGCGCACCTCCCGTCGATCGTGTACGCCAACAGGTCAGACCAGAGACACCCCTCGGTGATGCACTTGTAGCCGAGCGGGTAAGGGCATATCTGCTTATTTTTAGGGAGGATCCGCCAGTTGTTGAAGCAATAAAGCCTCGGGTCGTGTATTGAGCGTACAGTTGGAGCGGAACTGACCGCCTCATTTATCGTGTAAGGGTTCTGCATGTTATGGATATGGATAACATCTGGCTTTTCCACATCGATGATGCGTCGAAGGGCCTTTTTCGCTTTTCTGCTCCTGATCATATAATCCAGATAATTCCAGGATAAGGGGAGCATATCGAGGTCGTGGACGATATACTCTTTCCTGTTCCCGGTCGCCTTGTTCTCGATGTAATCGTGAGTCGCTATCACGTTCTCGACGCCAGCCTTCTCAAGGGCGTCGAGGGTGTCGAAAAGAAGCTTTTCAGCCCCGCCTATGGGGCGATAATGGTCGCAAAGATGCATGACTTTCATTTTATTTTCCTCATACACCCTTGTCAATGTCCTTGAACTTTGGGCCGTCGGGTGTGAAATCTACGGCCTTTCCGTCCTTCTTAAGGCAGAGAAAGAAGCCGAAGCCGATGAGGGCCAGCCTGAAGAACGGATAAACAAGTAATGAGACCGCCAGCTTTGGCATCGTCAATACAAATGAGCCCGCCTTTTTACGCAATAGAGCCTTTATCTCCTTGTCCTTAAGCGTAAGTAAAGTAGCCCCGTCCTCAGCCTCAAGGTAAAACGCCTTTGGCCTTACGATAAGGAGGAATGGCGGCAGCAGTATCTGGGGCGTCTCCGTGTTGTAAAAAACCATGCTGTAATCCCTCTTCCTGAAGAGGTTGAACATCTTAATAAACTTCTTTATCCTGCCGGACAAGTACGGGGTATCCACGTAGACGTGCAGGTTTGTTACTTTCCTCGAATCCCTGTTTTTAAAGTAATTGTCGCTCCTCCACTGGAAACAGAAGACATCCAGCTCATACCCTTCGAGCAGTTTCGCCAGATGGTCCGTGAACTTGGAAGCGGGGGCGAAGTCAACATACAATATCCTCTCGGGCCTTTTTTTATACTTCTTTTCGTAATTATCGATAGCATCATAGAGCTTCTGGAACCTTGCCAGGTAATACGCCTTCTCCATGTCGTCTCGGGAGAATCCCGGCATCTCAAAAGGGATGGTAAGGGTCGTCGAGAAGTGGGAAGATTCCTTGATGTCCATGAGCATCCGCCCCTCACGCTTGACGGTGTCATAGACTTCGGTATATGGATAGGGGTTCAGTATGCCGTATGTATAGTGGTCGAGCCCCAGGCTCTTCTGGAACTTTATCGTATTTTTGATACCCTCGAGGGAGTCGCCGGGAAGCCCGATTATGAAGTACCCTACCGCCTTCATCCCGGCCTCCTTTATACACTTGACCGCATTAACTATCGCCTCAAGCGGCTCGCCTTTTTTGATGCTGTCGAATATCAACGGGTCCCCGCTCTCGACACCAAGCGCGACGCTCGTGCATCCGGCCTCTTTCATCAGTTTCGCGAGCTCCAGGTCGAGCTTGTCCGCCCTGATCCCGTTATGGCAATACCAGCTCAAGTTAAGCCCGCTCTCAATGAGGAGGCGGCAGAACTTCTTGGCCCTGTCTACCCTCAGAGTGAAATTATCGTCCAATATCTCGAAAGACGTTATCCCGTGCCTCTCCTTTACGGCTTTAAGCTCCTCGATGATGTTCTCAGGAGTCCTCGCGCGCCATTTTTTACTGCTCACCACACCCACGCAGCAATAGGTGCAGGGATACGGGCATCCCCTGCTCGTTATCATGGGATACCGGAAGTCCTTGAAGCTGAAATTCTCTATGACTTCCAGGTTCGGATATGGTATCGAGTCCAGGTCCTCTATGTACTCCCGCGGAGTGACCACGACCTCGCCGCCCTTTTTATAGGCGATCCCCGGGACCTCTTCGACAGGCCGCCCGTCCTGGAGCCTTTCAACGAAGGCGATGAAGCTTCTTTCAGATTCACCCAGAAAACAGTACTCTATATCCGGGTTCCCCAGGAGGCTCTCCTTGAACGCCAGTGTTATGTGCGCCCCCCCTGCCACATGTATCGCCTTGCTGTAACGCTTTTTTATGGCCTTTGAAAGCAGGAACGCGGCATTCGCCGTGGATGTTTTAAGAGAAAAACCGATTATGTCCGGGGCGTATTCCAGCGCCTTTTCCGCGACTGCTTCGGGCGACTTATCCGTCGCGTTCACGTCGAATATCAGCACCTTGTGCTTATGGGCAAGCAGACTGCTCGCAAGATAACAAAGCCCGAGGTTCGTAGAGCCCTTCTGCCATCCCGGAGGGTTTATCAGCAATACCTTCATCTTTCACCTACCCTTGTTTATCAATGACGCAAGCATATCCTTGACCTTGCTAGGGAGGAGGCTTATCGCCCTGCCCCCGATCGTCTTCATCAAGCCCGGTCTGGCGATATCGCTGAAGTTATGCGCCGGCCTGTAGCCGAGCGCCTCTTTGGCCCTGTTTATGTCGAACTTCGAATACGGGCTGCCGGAGGCTATATGGAAGACCTCGAAACCCAATGTTTCGTTATCAACGGCAAGCCTGTACGCCTGAAGGACGTCCTCTATGTGGACAGCCCCGAGCCAGTGCGCCGCGAACGGGTTGGCGGGCGCGACTATCTTGTGCTGTGGTACGACCATGGCGGTTCTAAGGGCTATTATCTTCATCCCGTATTTTCCGGCATAACACTCACAAAGCCGTTCGGAGAGGTATTTGCTGTAGCCGTACATCCCGTCGCTCGGCTCGCATCTGTCCGTCTCCATTACGAGCTTCGGCGTCGCCCTGAAGCCCACGGCGCAGACCGAACTGCCATAGACGACCTTCTTGACCCCGTTCTTCGCGGCGGCTTCCAGCACATTGAACGTCCCGACGGTATTTGTCTGGAAGTACTCCGTGTCGCTGATGCCTGTGCCGTCGGTTGTCGCAGCCGCCAGATGCACGACCGCGTCAACCCCTTTCATGGCCTCAGCCAGATCCGCGATATTTTTTATATCACCCTTGAAAAACTCATGCCCCTCGACGGCGGTCCTGCCGAAGACCCGGAACCTGTAATCCCGCCCGTAAGCCTTCAGGAAGGCCTTGCCCACATAACCGCTTGCTCCCGTGATGAGGATGGTTTTCATTAAGCCTTCCTTACCCGATCAAACTTACGCATCATTGATTAAAAGGAATGTCCGTCAAACCTTTACTGTTTAACAGTACTGGATAATTTTTTCTTGAGCGTTTCAATATCACAAAAGTCCCTTGCGTGATCGACTATCCAGGCCTCGTCTTTGTCCCACCAGGCCAGTTTCAGCAGGAAATCTAGATCTGCCGGCTCGAACCTGTAACGGATTATCCTTGCAGGTACGCCGCCGACCACAGCATAATCGGGGACGTCCTTTGTCACTACCGCGCCCGCGCCAACAATGGCCCCGTTCCCTATCCTGACGCCATCGAGGACGACGGCCCTGGCCCCGATCCAGACATCGTTTCCTATTTGAATATCGGCGAGGTCTTCGAAAAGGTCTTCTTTAACGAAGCTCTTGAGGCATCCATAGTTTTGCTTTCTGAAGAACGCCGGATAAGTTGAAACGAAGCCCCTGCTCGGGTGTTTACCCATGCCTGCCCTTACCTCTGGCCCTATCGAGCAGAATTTGCCTATCGTACAGTTCTGCAACTGGGATGACTGCGCGACGTAGCTCCGCCCCCGGATCTTTGCGGACGCGAGCGTGACCTTTTCCAGAAGCACCGTATCGTCCTCGATCACGGAGTTTAAAACAAGCGACCCCGAAGAGACCTTGACCCTCCGGCCTACGGTCGAGGAAGCCACCCTCGCGCCCTCGCCTATGACCGCGCCCTCGCCTATCGAACAGCCTTCTTCGGCATATGCGCCGATTTCGAAAACAGCGCCGGGGAACCTCCTAGCCGTCACTTTTTTCCTCAACTCTATTTCATAGAAGTGAAGAAGAGACCGCTTGAAGGCGCGAATTATCAGTAAAAGCCTGCTATAACGCATTGTTTCACACCTCGCCAGTCGATTCACGTCTCCTTTTTGCCGGGAAAAGCGAATCATAGGAGACCCTTGGGAATACATCCAAATATGTGTTCGGGTCCGCGTTGGCGTTGTATATGTTTTTTTTGAGGCCGTAGAGGTACTTGTATTTCTTGAAAATATCCGCGTGCCTTCTCATCTGGAACTCAGAGTCGGCAAAGGCGAGGCTCTCTTTGTCCGGCTTCATCGCGTGTTCCTTCTTTTCGTCGTAGAAATAGACCAGCGGGCCGTTGAACCAGTCGTGGTCCATCCCGAGCAGGTAGATCTTCTCAAATCCCATGAAAAGGGCGGCCGTTATCGCCAGCTCTGAAACCGACCATATTGTTGGAACATTGGAAAGGTCGAGAGGGGTATTGGGACTTCCGTCCCAGGCGCAATACTCGATCCAGTGAACTGTCCTATTCCGGAACAGGCCGTGCGTTTCTATGGGGCCTTTGTCTCCATAATGGAAAAACATCTCCGCATCAAAGGTTTTTTGCTCCATCTCCTTGAGCCACTTGACGAACTTATCGGTACTGTGCATGGTATGGCCGAAGATCGACGGCAATACATGATACCTGGGCCTGAAAAGCGGGTAGTCGGGATGGACGAATGTATTGCTCACGCTTATGACGGTCTCGCCCTTGAGTTTTTTAAGGTCCTGCTTTTTTATCGACGACCCTGCGCCAAGGATGAAGCACCTCTGCCCCTTGTGCCTGTCCCTCAACGCCTCGTTCTTTGCAAGGATCACCCGGTTCTCTTCGAGGCGTGCCCTCTCTTCAGGCGGCTTACCCCTGAGAGACAGTAAAAGCAGCCCCATCGTCCTCGAAACCCCCGGCGGCAGCACCCAGTTCTTTATAAATTCTCTCATCTTTGTCCCGACAGGCCCCTGAAATATTATTGATGAATAAGCTTAGCGAGCGCATTCCCCGCAGCTTGCTGCGGGGTCAAGCGAGCGAATAGAAATAGTTTCCTTACATATCGAAGCTTCCCCGCGTATTCCGCGGGGAGCTTCATCGGGTGCCCGGCGGAATCCCGCCCTTTTAAGGGCGGGTCAAAGCCGGGCTATACAAAAGAACAGGTACCTTGCCGACAATCCCTGCCATTTATGGCAGGGTAATTGAATTCGTACCCGGATTCCATATTTTTTTGAGGAAAACGGGCTGCACATGCCCTTTCCTTCTCAATGTTCATAAAATGAACATACCATGTTAAAAGCGTTTCGGTCAAGGTCTTTGTTTAATCGGATGCCCGGCGCAATACCTGCCCTTTTAAGGCTGGCCACGCTGTGCAATGGAACCGAAGCCTCTCACCAGCTCCCTTCATGCCCTGTTCGCAATACCGAGGTATTTTGTTATAAGCAATATAAAAACGTCACTCGCTTTATAATCAGGCCTTTCAGAAACCTCGTAAATTCCGCAGGCAGTTTATCAGGTTACCTACTACGCCCTCATCACCTTGTTATAAACCTCTAATGTTTCTCTTGCGCATTTTTCCCATGAAAACATAGATGCGCGTGCAAGCCCTCTTGCTCGAAACTCGTCCCTGATGCCTTTATTCTTCAAAAGACGCTCTATGGCCGCCGTAAGCTGGTCCGCGTCGGCCGGAGAGATGAGCATGGCCGCGTCCCCGGCGACCTCCGGGATCGATGATGTATTGGAGGTTATTACCGGGGTCCCGCAGGCGAATGCCTCCAGTATCGGAAGCCCGAATCCTTCATAAAGGGAAGGATATACGAATAAAGCGGCCTGTGAATAAACTCCGCTTATGTCCTCACTGCTGATATAGCCTGCGAACAGTACATTATCGCTTATGCCAGATTTCTTCACAATAGAGGGTATATCGCTATTCAGCCAACCCTTACCGCCGGCTATTACAAGCGGGTGTTCCTTTCTTGTTTTTGGATCAAGGGCCGAGTAGGCCTTGATAAGCGTCTTTACGTTTTTCCTCGGTTCAAGCGAGCCGATAAATAATACGTAATCCTCCGGTAGTCCGTACTTCATCCTTATCGCAGCAAGTCTTTCAGGGTCTTTTTCCTCGCGGTAATCAGGCCCTGCCGCCAGGTGAGTGACCGTAATGAGCTCCTCCGGCGCATTGAAGTGCTCGATCAAATCCCTTTTCGTATGGTTTGAAATAGCTATAATATGATCGGCATATTTAACGGCGTCTTTTATCCCTGTAACGCAGTGGCTGATATTGGTTTTTTTGTGATGTTCGGGGTGAGTGACAACGGTTAAATCATATATGGTTACGACAAGCTTTTTCTTTCTATTTTTCAAGCGGGGCACTGAGAATGTATTGCTGTGGATTATATCCACGTCAAGATCCCCGAGCATGTACTCTCTGAAGCTGGACGGCATACCGGGAATCCAGAAGTAATGGAAAAGCTGGAATGGGACCGGTATTGTCTTGTAGACCACGCTGAAGTTGCCGGAATCCGGGAGGTCTGTTTTCAGGCGCTCCGGGTGAAGGAGGCGGCTTGCCGCCGGAAAAAGGATATAGAGCTTATAAGTGTTGATCTTGTCTACACTTGATAGTCCGTGGGCGAGGTTATAGGAGTACTGCCCTATACCACCCCTCTCTCCGGGCACAAGGCTGCAGTCAAAAGCTATCTTCATTATAAAATATCTGATTTTTTAGAATACGGCACTTTAAATAACACCTGTTTTAAAAACTTTTTTAAAAAACATCAGCCTTTTTCCGCCCTTATCGCTATATTGACCATAAAATGTCCGAGGGGCCCCTCCCCGTATCTGTCGAGATAATCGATAGCGGAGTAGAGCTTCGGGGATACGAAAGGTACCGCATGGAAGCCGAATTGCTTTTTTATTTTAAGCCCGTTCTTCTCAAATTCCCTTTTAAGCTCCGACCATCCGACCCAGTTCTCAAACCCATCGTAAGGCCTTAATTTAAGCACATTCCCGATAGTCACCGCGAAGTGCCAGAACCTGTTCGGCACCGTCAACGCGATCACCCCGTTCTTCCTTAATACCCTCGCCATTTCTGATATGGCCTTTTTGGGGTCTGGCGTATGCTCGATTACTTCGGTCGAGACTATGCAGTCAAAACTCCTGTCCGGAAACTTCAGGTCCGTCACATCCCCCACTACGCGCGCCGTATCGCATTTTTTCTTGACCTCGTTCAAGAGGTTTTCCCCGACATCCAGGGAAGTGACCGTAGCGCCTAGCGCCGAGGCCCTGGCGCTGAACCAGCCGGTCCCGCTTCCGGCGTCGAGGAGCTTTTTTCCTTTAAGCTCGCCTTTCCTAAAAAGCTCTTCGTAGACGATGCGCAGGCGCTTGTTCGTGTCGTACATATTCATCGCCTTATCGAATTCCGAGGCGAAGCCGTCGTAGAATAGACCTTTACGCTCCATTTATAAACCTATCCTGTCCTGGATAATATAGAGAGGCCTGTTTTTGACCTGCCGGAAGATTCGCGCTATATACGCGCCCAAAACGCCGATGCTTATCAGCTGCACGCCCCCTAAAAAGAGCATGCCTACGAGCATCGACGTCCAGCCTTCGACCGCTATGTTCAAGACCAGCCGGACATAAAGCGCGTAGCATGCGTAGAGGAAGCTTGCCAGGGCGACAAAGAGCCCCATGTACCCTACGAACTTGAGAGGCAGCGTTGAGAACGAGGTGATCCCGTTTACGGCGAATTTGACCATCTTCGAAAAAGAATATTTGCTCTGGCCCGAATGGCGCGCGTCGGCCCTGTATGAGACCTGCGTCTGACGAAACCCTATCCAGCTCGTAAGCCCCCTGACGAACCTGTCCTGTTCGCGTATCCTCTTAAACGCCTCGCACGCCGTCCTGTCCATGAGCTTAAAATCCGCGGCGTCTGAAAGTATCGGCACCTCGGAATCGAGATTGATGATTTTATAGAACGCCTTTGAAAATAGTTTTTTCTTTAGAGGTATTTCCGCGGTCTCCTGCCTGACGGTATTGATTATATGATAGCCCTCTTTCCACTTGGATATCATCTCCGGTATAAGCTCAGGAGGGTGCTGGAGGTCTCCGTCCATGACTATGACCGCGCCCCCCCTTGACTCATCGATACCCGCTGTTATGGCTATCTGATGCCCGAAGTTCCTTGAGAACCTCAGCGCCTTTACGCGGCTTTCCTTCCGAGACCACTTCTCTATTTCCTTGAAGGTTTTGTCCGCGCTGCCGTCGTCTACGAAAATCACCTCGTATTCCTTACCGAGGCCTTCCATGACCTTCAGGAGCCTACGGCAAAACTCATCGATGACGGAGTCCTCGTTGAAGACCGGGACGACTATGGAGTAATTTATGGCAGGCATAAGAAAGACCCTCTTCTCAGATTACGTCCGCGAATTGCCGCTCCACGCGCCGGAAATAAAAAATACCGCCCAGGAATACCGCGATACCCGTAATGCTTGAGATAAAAAGCGCGTTCCACGGCATGGGAAGATGCCCGAGCACTGCCGGGCGGAACGCCTCTATCACGCCAGCCATAGGGTTTAAAAGGAGTATCCAGCCGTACTCCTCGCCTAATAGCGTCCTTGGATATATGACAGGGGTCACAAACATCCATATCTGAATAAGAAACGGGATCGCGTACTGGATGTCCCTGTATTTTACATTCAGCGCCGACGCCCATATCCCGAACCCCGCCGCGTTTAAAAGGGTTATGAAAATAAGCACCGGCACCATAAGAATGTTTAAGGTGAACGGAACGCCGTAATAGATCATCATGATCCCGAGCACTGCGGAGCCTATAAGCAGGTCCAGCAGGGCTGTAATGGCGGAGCTTACGGGGATTATCAACCTCGGGAAGTAGATCTTGCTGATAAGGTTAGTGCCGGTCACCAGGCTTGTCGTGGAAAGCCCCAGCACGGCGGCGAAATAATTCCAGGGGAGGAGCCCGATGAGGACGAAGATCGGATACGGCGCGCCGTCGGACGGGATGCCGGCGAACCTGCCGAAGAGCACGGAGAATATGAGCATCGCGAGCACTGGCTGGAGCACCGCCCAAATGATGCCAAGGACAGTCTGTTTGTATTTTACCTTGATGTCGCGCCAGGCGAGGAAATACAGGAGTTCTCGGAAGCTCCATATCTCGCGGAAGTTTACCGGCACCCAACCTTTTTTTGGTTCGATCACCACTACGTCTGAGTTCGACTCTTTCATCCGTCCTGCTTTAAAAAATTTGCCGTGTTTTCAACCCGCCTGAATCAGCCCATGTTCTTCGAGATAGCGGAGCACTGCTTGCGCTCCGTCCTCAGGGGCCGTCTTATCCGTATTTATACGCAATTCGGGATTATGCGGCGTGTCATAAGGCTCATCTATCCCGATAAAATGCTTCAACTCACCGCTCCTGGCCTTCGAGTATTGCCCCTTGCTGTCCCTTTTTTCGCATACCTCTACAGAGCAATCGACAAAGACTTCTATAAAACTCCCCTTGCCTCCGGTATGCTCTATCATCTTTCTGACCTCTTCACGCACGGTCCTGTTCGCCGAGACCGCTGAAACAAGGTTCGGCACCCTGTGCCTGGTCAATAGCTCCGCCACCCACCCAAGGCGCTGAATATTGGTATCGCTGTCTTCCCTGGTGAAACCAAGCCCCTTTGAAAGGTAATGCCTTGCGTCATCTCCGTCAAGGATTTCCACATTCGTAACGCCTTTTTCCTTAAGGCGCAGATGCACCATGTTCGATAAAGTCTTTTTCCCCGCCCCGGATAGACCGGTAAACCAGACCGTGAAGCCTTTCTGCATAAGCATTCAGCCTCCACAAGCAGCCTGAATATGCATAGCGAACGCATAGAAATTGTTTCCTTACATATCGAAGATTCCCCGCGGATTCCGCGGGGAGCTTCATCGGGCTATACAAAAGAACAGGTACCTTGCCGGCAATCCTGCCATTTATGGCAGGGTAATTGAATTCTTTACCTGCTGTACTGAAGCTTGTAATACTCAAGGTACTCCCCCGAGATTATGCCTTCCCACCAGGGCCTGTTATTGATATACCATTCCACGGTATCCCTGATGCCTTTTTCAAAAGTGAATTTCGGGCTCCAGCCCAGCTCCCTTTCGATCCTGCCACAGTCTATGGCATATCTCCTGTCATGGCCGGGCCTGTCCTTTACGAATTCTATGAGGCTCTTTCGCTTTCCATTAAAAGGATAACTGCCGGCAAGCTTCTTATCCCCGGCCGCCTTTTCATCTATGATATCGCAGACGAGGCTTACGATATCGATATTCTTCCATTCGTTCCTGCCGCCGACGTTATAGGTCTCGCCTGGCCTTCCCTTGGATAAAACGGTATCGATCGCGGTGCAGTGGTCGCCCACATACAGCCAGTCACGGACATTTTTACCGTCGCCGTACACGGGAAGTGGCTTGCCCTTGAGCGCGTTTATTATCATGAGGGGGATGAGCTTTTCAGGGAACTGGAACGGTCCGTAGTTGTTAGAGCAATTGGTGGTCAAGACCGGCAGGCCGTAAGTATGATGGTACGCCCGCACCAGATGGTCTGAAGACGCCTTTGATGCCGCGTAAGGAGAATTCGGGCTGTAGGGAGTCGTCTCCACAAAAAAACCGGTCTCGCCTAAAGAGCCGTATACCTCGTCAGTTGACACATGGAGGAATTTTTTATCCTCCGGGGCCTTGCCGTCCTTCAGCCATGACTTCCTGGCGGCTTCAAGGAGGGCGAAGGTGCCGAGTATATTCGTCTCTATAAATGCCTTGGGGCCAAGTATGGAGCGGTCTACATGGGACTCTGCCGCGAAGTTCACTACGATATCGATGTCCTCGCCTGTAAAGATATCCTCAAGGAGGTTAAAATCCCCTATATCGCCCCTTATAAACCTGTAATTGGGGTCGTTGGAGAGGCTTTTAAGGTTGTCGAGGTTCCCGGCGTAAGTAAGCTTATCGAGCACTATTATCCGGTCCTCGGGATGGGCGGACCTCATATGCAGGACAAAGTTGCTTCCTATAAATCCTGCGCCGCCTGTAATAAGGATTCTACGCATAGCCGCCCCCGTTAAGTTCACTCAACTCATTTAACATCTTAAGCAGGGATATCCTCCAGTGAGGTATCCTTATGCCGAAGGTCTTTTTGATCTTTTTTTTGTCAAACACGGAATAAACCGGCCGCCTGGCCGGAGTAGGATACTCAAGGGTGAGTATCGGCTCTATCGTCCCGCATTTTACGGGAAGGCCGCTGTGCCTGGCGCCCTCGACTATATCTTCCGCGAAATCATACCAGCTCGCCACGCCCTCGTTTGAATAATGATATATGCCGTAGTTGCGGTCTCCATTGGCGTTCGACCCTATAACGCTGACTATCGCGGAGGCCAGGTCTACCGTCCAGGTAGGCGAGCCCGCCTGATCGTAGACTACCCTCATCGAATCGCGCTCCCTGGCGAGCCTGAGTATTGTCTTGACGAAATTAGGCCCCCATGACCCGTACAGCCATGAGGTGCGTATTATATAATGCTCTGGCAACCTCTTTATAATTTCAGTCTCGCCAGCCAGCTTTGACTCGCCATATACGCACAAGGGGTTCGCCCTGTCCTCTTCTCTGTAAGGGGCCGCCTTCCCTCCGTCAAAAACAAAGTCGGTAGAAATATGCACCATCAGGGCACCGGCCTTTTTAGCGGCCTCTGCCAGATTTGCCGCGCCGTCTCTGTTTACGGCGAACGCCCTGTCCCGCTCTTTCTCCGCAAGGTCGACCTTCGTGTAAGCCGCGGAGTTTACAATACACTCGGGGCTTATCCTTTCGACCTCGCTGAAAACCTTCTCGCCGTCCGTAATATCGAGCTCTTTTGAGTCAAAACCAAAAACGCTGTGGCCCGCCGATGCGAGCAGCGGATAGAGGTCTTTCGCGAGCTGTCCGGATGCGCCTGTAAGGAGTATCCTCATCAGTCAAGCTCGTAAGGGGAATTTTTATCGTTTTCATAGCGAACTTCGTCTACGCCGTCTTTTTTCCCGTGCCCCTTAAAGAGGCGGTTCGGGCAGTTGACTACAAGCCCGCCCTTGTCCCCGATATTTTTATACGCATGGACTACTTTTTGAGGGACTATGACTATTGCGGGCGCGCTCTCGCCCACGACGACAGTCATCTTATGGTTGTAAGTTGCCGATTCGGGCCTGTTATCCCATAAATAGACCTTAAAACTGGACGGCCCCGCGAAACAAAAGTAATCGGTCTGGTCGATATGCTCGTGAGGGCCGCGTGCGATCCCCGGAAGGGTAAGCGAAATATATGTCATCGCCGGCACATGTTCGGCTTTGACCTCGTCGTTACGATACAGCTCCATAAGCCAGCCCCGCTCATCTGAAAACTTTTTCAGCGGCCTTATCACCACATCCGCAATCGTCCCGTTTTTGAACATTTATCTAGACCTCCACTACCGAGTCGTCGCCTATCATAAGGCGCAGCGCCTGGTGCTTGTCCTGGCATTTTACCACCTTGGTGTTCCGTCCGATGAGGCTGTCCTCAAGCCTCTCTATATGGCTTAACTCGGAACCAGACAAAATCACCGAATGCTCAATTATGGATTTTTTTATCCTGGTATTCGCGCCGATGGACGTAAACGGGCCGATGAAGCTGTCCTCAATAATGGCGCCAGGGCCTATCACTATCGGGCCCCTTAAAATACTATTTCTTACGACGGCCCCCTTGTCAATGGTGACGCGACCCGTTACCTTTGACAGCGAATCCACCTCGCCGTTGATCTTTCTCTTGAACCACTCGTCCAGTACGATCGTATTGGCCGCGAGGAGATCGTCCTTTTTTCCGGTATCCAGCCACCATGTGTCGAGTATGTGGCTGTGCACGGGTTTGCCGATGGAAATGAGCTTCTGTATCGCGTCCGTTATCTCAAGCTCTCCTCTGGCCGAGGGTTTTATCTCGGAGATGGCCTTGTGAATCTCTTCTGAAAATATATATACGCCGACGAGCGCCAGGTTGCTCCTGGGGTCTTTCGGTTTCTCCTCAAGCCGTATGATCTTGCCCGCCCCGTCGGCTTCAGCGACCCCGAAAGACGACGGGTTATCCACGGGTTTAAGCAGGATTACAGCGTCAGCCCCTGTTTTATTGAACGTCTCGACAAATTTTTCTATGCCGCAGCCTATGAGATTATCGCCAAGATACATCACGAACGGGCTATCCCCGAGAAAGTCCCTGCCGATAAGCACGGCGTGAGCGAGCCCCTTCGGCTCAGTCTGAAGGATGTATTCTATCGAGACGCCCCATTTGGAACCGTCCCCCATGGTCTCTTTGATCTCGCCGCCTGTCTCAGGCGATATGATTATGCCGACCTCCTTTATGCCGACATTCGCGATGTTGTCTAATACGTATGAGAGGATCGGGCGGTTCGCTATCGGTACGAGCTGTTTGGCGCCCGTGTGAGTCAGTGGCCGGAGCCTCGTTCCTTTACCGCCGCTAAGTACCAGGGCTTTCATCCTATTATTATCGGCCATCACGCTTTCCCCTTAAAAAAGTATTGTGAACCTTACCGCGACCCCGGGCTTGAGGCCTGGGTGGTTATGCTCTCATAGGGTCGATACTCCGCAGCTTGCCGCGCGCCTTGGGTATCGGCTCCGCTAGCTGTCGCTGCCTGCATTGGAACTGAAGCCCGTTCACTCGCAATCCTCAGAAATTAGTTTACATCCGATTGTCAACGAAGCAAGCTTTTTAACCCTCGATCCTCTTAAGCCAGTCCGTCGAAAGTCCGCAAATATTTTTCTCATCGATCCCGGCCTGGACGAGCCTGGACTTAAGCGCCTCGCCGCCCTGAAAGGATGTCAGCACTATGAGCTCAAAATCCAGAGTATTGATATCATCCACGGAAAGGACTTCAAAGCCGAAGAATTTTTTTCTGGACTGCCCCTTGTCCACAATGCCCGACAGCTCAAGCCCCGCTTCTTTCAATGAAAGATAGGCTATTTCGGTGATCTCGTCGAAACCGCAGAACACGACCTTTTTTATCTTGGATTTTTTTATATTATTGAAGAGCGTATGGTAATCCCTCCGCGCGGTGCGGTAAAGGTTCGTAAAGTTCTGGAGGTGCTGGTAGGTAAGCCTTGTCTTTTCGGCAAGGCCGTTCGGTGTCAGATAATATGTGTACCTCTTCCTGGGTATCGTCGAAACCGTGATGTAGCCTTTTGAAGCGAGATTTTTTATATAGGAGTTGATGAGGCCGAGCGCGACCCCGAGTTTTTTGCTCAAATCCCGCTGCGTAAGCTCATGGTTCCTGGATATCTCGTCCAGGAGGAGGAACGAGCGGTAGTCGTCGGAATTGGCGGAATGGGCGTTTTCAACCTTGTTGTTCATGAAATGAACGATAACATAGCAACTCGGATTCGTCAAGGGCTTTGTTCATAAGATGAACGTGCCTCAAGGTTGTTTTTAGAGTATGATTATATAGGGGATTGTTGGGCTTTTGGAAAATCCGGAACAAGATGAATACCTATGAGACATTAAGGCTCCTCTTTTTGCGCTCCAAATTGAATGGGCGCGATAAATGGAACAAAAACGACCTTAAGGCCTATCAGGAAGGGGCTTTTAGGGAACTATGCCAATATGCCGTTTTGAATTCACCTTTCTATAAGCAATTTCACAAAAATCACGAATATACCCTCCTTCAAAATATGCCCGTCCTTACCAAACAGATACTGATGGACCGGTGGGATGATATTGTGACCGACAGGACCATAAAATTATCGGATGTACAGAACTTCCTTTATGGGATAAGAGACATAAGGCTTTTTAATAACAGATTCCACGTAGCCGCCACCTCAGGCAGTACCGGAGGCAGGGGGGTGTTTATCTACAATTCCAGGGAGTGGCTCTGGGTCTTAGCCTCTTACATAAGGGCCGCTGATTTCGCCGGGATAAAGACGGGCATAACCAACGCAGTTAAGATCGCTATTGTGAGCACTACAACCCCCTGGCACCAGTCCGCTCTAGTTGGCGCGTCACTAAGGAGCAGGTTTGCGCAGACCTTGAGGATAGACGCGGCCGAGCCGCTGAAGGAAATCGTCAGAAAGTTGAATGCCTTCAACCCTCTTCTCCTTATAGGATACCCGAGCGTTTTAAAGATGCTTGCCGAAGAGAAACTCTCCGGTGCTCTTGATATCTCCCCTGAATATATATTTTCCGCCGCCGAGGTCTTGCTCCCCGATACACGCCGGGTTATAAAAAACGCATGGGGGGTGCAGGCCTTCGATGTTTACGGGTCTACGGAAACGGGCGGGATCGCGTCGGAGTGCGCCTGGCATGGGCTCCACCTCTATGAAGACCTCGTTATAACTGAAGTAGTCGATGAGAACCACAGGCCCGTAGTACCTGGAAAGTACGGGGCAAAGCTCCTTGTGACCGTGCTTTGGAGCAGGCTTCTTCCCCTTATTCGCTATGAGCTGGATGACAGGGTCATGGCCTCCGGCATGGCGTGTCCGTGCGGCAGGCCCTTTGCCCTTATCGATGGCATAGAGGGACGGCTTGAGGAGGTAATCGAACTGCGGGGTGAAAACAGCGCTCCAGTAAAGGTACACCCCAATTTTTTCCATAACATTCTGGAGGCCTATAAAACAAGAGGCTGGCAGGTAGTTAAAGAACGCGGGGATAAGCTTCGTATATCTATTTTAAGAAATGGCGGAGGGGCCGATCCCGATAAAATAACAAAGGCCATAAAGGCAGGGCTTGATAGACAAAAAGTAAGGGGCACGGCTATTGAGGTTACTTTCGTAGACTCGTTAGACCATGCCCCTACTGGAAAGATTATTTTGATAAAGTCGTTAAAACAACCGGATTTGTTTTTATAAAATACAAAGTCAATTGCGTAGCTGGTTTGCCGGAATGTTTGAAAATCCCGCTTGACCAGCCTGCTAAATAGATACAGGCGTTCCGGGCCGCACAAGCTCAAGCTTATCTTTTATAAACGACTTCGCGGTCTCAAGGAGCTTTTTGTCAGCCGCCTCGAACCTTAACACCAGCACCGGCTGGGTATTCGACGCGCGCACCAACGCCCATCCGCCCTCGTAGTTGATCCGGAGGCCGTCTGTTTTTATGATGTCTTTTACCTTGAAATCCTTACTCCCTGCGCCTATCGCCTCATTCAGTCTTTCTATGACCTCGAACTTGGCCTCATCCGGGCAATCTATGCGTATCTCCGGCGTTACGATGGTCTCTGGTATACCCTCAAGAAGGGTCGTAAAGACAAACCCCGGGTCTTGCACCCTTTTATTTGCCATTATCTCTATAAGCCTGCATGAGGAGTAGATCGCGTCATCGAAACCAAAGTACCTGTCCGCGAAGAAGATATGTCCGCTCATCTCCCCTGCCATCGCGGCGTGGAGTTCCTTCATCTTTGCCTTTATGAGCGAATGCCCCGTTTTCCACATGACAGGGTTCCCGCCGTGCCTGGCTATCTCATCGTACATGACCTGGGAGCACTTGACCTCTCCGACGATGGTAGCTCCGGGTGTTTTTTCGAGTATCGCCTTTGAGAAGATTATCATGAGCTTGTCGCCCCAGATGATACCGCCGTTCTCATCCACCGCGCCGATCCTGTCCGCGTCCCCGTCATAGGCGACCCCGAAATCGGCCTTTTCCTTCTTTATCGCGTCCATAAGGAACTGAAGGTTCTTGGGTATGGTCGGATCTGGATGATGATTAGGGAACCTGCCATCGGGTTCGCTGAAAAGCTCTATCACCTCGCATCCGAGCTTTTTTACAAGCGGCACGGCTACAGGGCCCGCCGTCCCGTTGCCGCTATCGAGCACCACCTTAAGGGGCCGCTTTAATGCCGGGAGGGTTATGTTCCTGCTTACATGGTCTATATAGCTTGAGATTATGTCGATATTACTGACCGTGCCTTCTTTTACCCTGGGAAGGGTTTTTCCGATGACCTCTTCGCGTATTACCTTTTTAAGCCTTTGTATCTCCTCGCCGTGTATGGTCTCTTTACCGATGCTTACCTTGAACCCGTTGTATTCGGGCGGGTTGTGGCTGCCTGTTATCATCACCCCGCCGTCACACTCTATCGTCTGCATGGAAAAATACTGGAGCGGGGTCGGGCATTCGCCTATATTGATTATGTCTATGCCGCTTTCGGTCAGCCCCTTTCTCAACCCGTCCCATATGGCGTTTGAACTCGTCCTTACGTCCCTGCCAACTGTTATTTTAAATTTGTCTTTAAAGAGCCCCAGCTTACGGACATATATGGCATAAGCCCTGCCCAGAAGCTCGGCTACCTCCGGCGTAAGGTCTGCCCCGAAAGTGCCTCTTATGTCGTATTCACGGAATATTGCGTCTGAGACTTCGATCATCTAATTTTCCCCCCGCTCTGATTTTCTGATTAATCTCCCTCAGCATACAAAAACGCGCGCCCTATGCGTTTTCGTTAATTATATACTAAAAAATAGATTTTACTATCGGGATTGAAGCTCCCCGCGGCAAGCCGCGGGGAATCTTTGATATGTAAGGAAACAATTTCTATTCGCTCGCTTGACCCCGCGGAAGACTGCAGGGAATGCGCTCGCTATTCATATTTGTCTGTCTCTTTGGTCTTTTCGGCCTTCTTTCCGGCCCTCAATCGCGAGAAAAAAACCTTTAAAAGGCCGCTTGCCTCGGCTTCGCGCACACCTGTCCTGACATGAACCCTGTGGTTAAGCCTTTTGTCGTTAGAGACATCGTAGAGGGAACCGCAGGCGCCTGCCTTGGGGTCGAACGCGGCGAATACAAGCTTCGGTATCCTTGCCTGTATGATAGCGCCCATGCACATCAGGCAGGGTTCAAGGGTTACGTAAAGGATGGTATCGCTCAAACGCCAGCTCTTGAGTTTCCTGGAGCCGCTCCTTATCGCTAAGAATTCGGCGTGGGCTCCGGGGTCTTGCCTTGCCTCCCTCATGTTGTGGCCCCGGGCGATTATCTCTCCTTTATGGACGAGTACCGCCCCTACCGGAACCTCACCCTTCTTTTCGGCCTTCTTTGCTTCTTTAAGCGCCTCTTCCATAAAGAGGCTGTCAATAGCGGCTTCGCTCAATTTACTATAAGGCATTTTGGATTATAAACCTCCCTGCGAGCGTCCGATGAACCCTCTTGAGGGGACTAAAATTACAGGAAATATGAATTCTTGTCAAGCAATGGTGTTTATTATAGAATAATCCTGCGTATCGGCTTTTCATTGTGCTTTTCTGCCCGATACTGTTCCCCGTTTTTGTTCTAAATGGAGTCCTTCTGCCCAGAGTTGGATAATGGTAACACAAAAAGCTATTTAGTTCCTGAAAAGTGATAAAAGGCATATTAATGCGTTGAATAAACGTATTATAAAATTATGCTGGAACTACTTCCCTTACGGCTAACCGCGGGAATACACTCTCTTTGCATTTTAAAGATAAAAAAACCAATCCTTCTTATTAGGGAACGTGACAAAGATGGCTGAACTTTCCGAAATCCAGATGCTTGAGGCCAGCCTTAAAGAAAAAGAGCTGCAGATACAGGAGCTCAAGAAATTCGAGGCCCTTTTCTACGGTATCAATGACCTCGCGTATATATGCGATACCGAGGGGATAATTTTATTTGTAAATCAGCGGCTTACTAAGTATTCTGGCCATAAGCCGGAAGAGTTTTCAGGGAAGCCCTTTGCGCCCCTCTTTGATGAAGAAAACTTAAAAAAGGCTATCGAGGTCTATACAAGGACCCTAAAGGGCGAATCGCCCGAATATGAGCTTTATTTCAAGGATACCGGTGTCCTCTGCGAATATAAAAACGTCCCCTTCAGGAACGAAAAGGGCGCGATAACAGGCGTGGTAGGGATAGCCCGCGATATAAGCGAAAAGAGGGCCGCTGAAGAGGTGCTCCGGGCGGAAAGGGACAAGGCTCAAAAATACCTGGATGTAGCCGGCGTAATCTTCCTGGTAATAGATGAAAACCAGTCGGTAACCCTCATAAACAGGAAAGGCGCTGAAGTACTCGGCTATAATGGCGAGGAGGAAGTATTAGGGAAAAACTGGTTTGACTGTTTTCTTCCGGAAACGGAAAGAGAGGCCATAAGATCCAAATTCAGCGAGTTCTTTGCCGAGGGGCTGGATCACGAGCCGATGTTTTATTGTGAAAACAGCGTCCTTACCAGGGATGGCTCTGAGAAGCTTATAGCCTGGCACAATACGGTGCTGCGGGACTCATCCGGCAAGGTTTACGCTACGCTCAGCTCCGGGACGGATATTACGGATGTCAGGAAAGCAGAGGGAGAGCTTAAGAAATACCGCGCCAATATCGAGGCGATCTTCAGGAGTGTCAGGGACTCTATTATCACCGTTGACAAGCAATTCCATATAATAGAGCTTAATGACGCCGCAAAATCGATATGCTCGCTTACAAGAGATGATATCGGCAGGCAATTTAACCCCCCTGATTGCGCAAAGAGATGCCTTGACCCGCTTATCGAGACCTTCAAGAAGAAGATGCCCGTCGAGGTGGCCCGGTTCGACTGCCATAAAACAAGCGGCCACACTCAGTTCGTCGGCATAAACTCTTATCCGTTGATAGACGGCAACGGCTCTTTCTCCGGGGCGGTTATGGTCGTTCGGGATGAAACCAGATTGGCCGACCTTGAGCGCGACCTTAAAGAAAGAAAACAGCTCCACAATATAATAGGCAGCAGCAGCGGCATGCAGGAGATATTCTCGCTTATCGAGGACCTTGCGGATTTTCAGACAACGGTACTTTTAACGGGCGAGACAGGCACAGGCAAGGAGCTGGTTGCCGAGGCGCTCCACTATACGGGGCTCAGGAGCGACCGGGCGCTGGTCAAGGTGAACTGTTCGGCTATTTCCGAACACTTGCTTGAAAGCGAGCTCTTCGGGCATGTAAAAGGGGCGTTTACAGGGGCTGTCCGGGACAGGATCGGAAGGTTTCAGCTCGCCGACAGCGGGACCATCTTCCTCGATGAAATAGGCGATCTTTCCCAGGATATGCAGCTAAAGTTATTGCGGGTCCTCCAGCATAGGGAATTCGAACGGGTCGGCGATTCGAGGACGGTAAAGGTCGACGTAAGGATCATCGCCGCCACGAACAAAGTCCTTACAAACAGGGTTAAGGCGGGGAAGTTCAGGGAGGATTTATATTACAGGCTTAAGGTCGTCGAAATAAATGTGCCTGCCCTCCGGGAGAGGCTTGAGGACCTGCCGCTCCTGACAGAATACTTTCTCGCGAAATTCAACAAGAAGTACAAAAAGGAGATTACATCCATCTCATCTGACGTTGAAAATGCCTTTATGGCGTATTCATGGCCCGGCAATATCAGAGAGCTTGAGCACGCGATAGAGCACGCCTTTATACTCTGCAGGGGTGAAAAGATCGAGCTTAATCATCTGCCTCAGTTATTCCACTCCATGCCGAAACATATTTATAATAAAGACGACCAGGCGAATGAACATGCCGCCATATTAGGCGCGCTTGAGAAGACTGACTGGAATAAATCGAAGGCGGCGCGCCTGCTCGGCATGAGCAGGAGAACCATTTACCGGAAGATGGAAACATATAAGATCCAAAAACGCAGGGATTGAAGCTCCCCGCGGCAAGCTGCGGGGAAAGCGCTCGCTAAGGCATTTTCAAGCCTTCACTAAAAATATCACCCCCTTCACATCATCGTAAATGACTTTAGCGCATTTTTTTGATATGCTCTCTTCTCCATTTTACCGGAACCGGAACCCCTGATGCCCTTTCTAAAATCGCTCAACCCCCTTCAGTTGAAGGCCGCCACGTTCACGGGAGGCCCGCTACTCATCCTTGCCGGAGCAGGCAGCGGCAAAACCCGGGTACTTACCTCAAGGATAGCCCACCTTATACTTAAAAAGGGCGTGCCGCCCGACTCCATACTCGCGGTTACGTTTACGAACAAGGCCGCCTCTGAGATAAGGGAGAGGCTTAAAAAATTGATAGGCGAAAAGACCGATGAGATATGGGCAGGGACTTTTCACACGATAGGCCTTAAGATACTCCGCGAGGAAGCGCGCTCTCTCGGCCTTAACTCAAAGCTTACGGTTTATGATGAAGAAGAACAGGCGTTATTGATAAAACTTGTTTTATCTGAGATGTCGCTGGATGAAAAGTCGCTCCCGCATAAGACCGTCCTGTATGAAATAAACATCGCGAAGAACAACAACCTCTCGCCGGATGCCTACTCCCGCGCCAGCCAGAGCAATCTCTCTGATATCATCTCACCGATCTACCGCGAATATCAGAAGAGATTGACATCGATGAACGCCGTTGATTTCGGAGACCTTATCTGCAAGCCCATAGAGCTTTTCAGGACAAAATCCGAAATCCTCGACAAGTACCGCGATAAATTCAGGCATATACTGGTGGACGAATACCAGGACACCAACAAGACACAGTATCATCTGACAAACCTCCTGGCATCGAAGTACAGGAACTTATGCGTGGTCGGAGATCCGGATCAGTCCATTTACGGCTGGAGGGGCGCTTCCATCGGGAACATACTCAAATTCAAAGAGGACTACCCTGACACGACGCTTGTAAAACTTGAGCAGAACTACCGCTCCACAAAGAACATCCTCTCCGCCGCGAACTCGGTCATACGGAACAACGAAGAGCGGCTCGACAAGACACTCTGGACAGACAACCGCGACGGAGAGGCGATCGTATATGAGGAATGCCTGAACGAGTACCAGGAGGCGCGCTTCGTTGTAAACCAGATTAGAAATATCATGCCGCTTGACGCGTCGCTTAAGTTCAGGGACTTTACCGTCCTCTACAGGACCAATACCCAGTCGAGGCCCTTTGAGGAAATGTTCTTTGAAGAGGGGATCCCGTACACTATCATCGGCGGCTTTAAATTTTTCGACAGGAGAGAGATAAAAGATACCCTCGCTTATCTCAAGGCGCTGATAAACCCGGAGGACTCTCTTAATTTTTTAAGGATAGTGAACGTGCCTCCCAGGGGCATCGGCAGGGCCGCGCTCGATAAAGTCCATGCGTTGAGCAAGGGGCACGGTCTCACCCTCTATGATTCCTTCAGGAAGGCTGTAAACGAGAAACTCCTGAACAATAACAATATCTCCGATTTCATCGGCACCTTCGACATACTCCGCAGGGAGATGGATACCATGAGCCTCCATGAGTTCGCGGCCCGCGTGCTCGACCTTACGGGATATATGGATCTTTGGCATTCAAAAAAGACTGAAGACGGCCTTGAACGGGTTAAAAATCTGGATAGCCTCATAGCCGCGATAAAAAATTACGAATTCAACCACCCCAAAGCGACGCTTGCAGACTACCTGAACCTGGTATCCCTCATGAGCGACCAGGACCAGTACGATGAGAAACACAACAGGGTCACCCTGATGACCATACATTCCGCCAAGGGGCTTGAGTTCCCGGTAGTATTTATGGTAGGTATGGAAGAGGGGCTTTTCCCGCACAAAAGAAGCATGGAGGAGGACGACAGCCTCGAAGAGGAAAGGAGGCTCTGCTATGTCGGCATGACCCGCGCCAGAATCAGGCTCTTCCTCCTTTCCGCCAAGAACAGAAGCTCAGGAAAAGAGGTAAACCAGCAGGTGCCCTCACGCTTCATAAAAGAGATAGACACGGCTTACATCAAAAAAAAGGAATACAACGAGGCCGCGACGGTACAGAGCCATATAGATAAGATAAGACAGCTCCTGAACCCAAAGCCGGAAATAGCAGGATGATTATGACGAAGCTGAATGTAAAAGTTAAACTATTAAGCCCTGAGGCCAAGGCCCCCGTTAAATCCCACATCGATGACGCGGGCTGGGACCTCTTTTCCGCAAAAGAGGCGACGGTCGGGCCGGGTGAGACAAGGGTCATACCCACGGGGATCTCGATGGAGATACCGCATGGCTGGTACGGCCAGATAAAATCAAGGAGCGGGCTGGGGTCCAAGGGGCTTATAGTCACCGCCGGGGTAGTGGACAGCGGCTACCGTGGAGAGGTCGGGGTAGTGGTCATAAATTCAAAGACGGATGGGGAGTTCATCTTTAAGGCGGGCGACAAGATCGCCCAGATGGTATTACTCCCGGTGCCTGAGGTAAGCTTTGAAGTGACCGATGAGCTTAATAATACCAAGCGGGGCGAAAAAGGTTTCGGCAGCACCGGGGTGAATTAGACCGGCTTTATAAGCCCTGGGCAATCATCCTGTTTCAGGTTAATTCCCCCGGCTTGCGTGCTTTACTTTACAAAAAGGCCTTTTTTGCGCGCGGGGATTCTTTCGGGAGGGTTTTCAGGAGGAGCCTTCATAAACTCAAAACATCACGGCCGTGCCGCAGACCGCTCCGGAAAAATTAACCCTTGACTGGCACAGCCCAAATGTTAAAATTAAAAATCCCGCAATAAGCGGGTTTTTTGTATCCGATAGTTTTTTTCAACCATACAGTTCAACATGCGCCCGTGGCTCAGCTGGATAGAGCATCTGACTACGAATCAGAGGGTCGGGAGTTCGAATCTCTCCGGGCGCACCAATTAAATCAAGGGGTTACGGCGCTGCCGTAGCCCCTTTGCCGTTGGACTGTGCTATATTTGTGCTTTTTTTGTCCAGCACCGCTACTCCGCCCCTAAGGCTTTCAGTGCAATGGTGAGCGTATCTGGTGACCATGTCCAAGGACTTATGACCTAGGATTTTTGAAATCTTGTAAAGATCGACCCCGGCCTGTGCAAGTTTAGTGGCAAGGTGTGGCGAAGGTCGTGGAACCTGAAGTCAGTTATTTCGGCCTTGTCCAGGGCATTATAGAAAGCCCTTCTCAGGTTCCTGTGGTGATCTTGGTCCCGGCCTCGCTCGCGAAGACATAGCGGCATTTTATACGCCTAACCTTCGTCTTTTCCTTCAGCAGCTCGAATGCCGTCTTGTTCAAAGGGATGGTCCGTTTTTCGCCGTTCTTAGACTTCATCACCGTGGCCGTCTTCCTAAAGAGGTCAACATGCGGCCACTCCAAAGATAAGAGCTCATCCATTCTCATCCCGGTGTTCAGGTCAAAAAGTACTATCTCCTGTAACCAGTAATGGGGAATTTTGATGTTCTCCTTCCCGGTTGCGTAAATCACGCATGAATCAAGAAGCGTCTGTGCCTGTTCCGGAATAAGCCACCTGTCTCGGGCATAGGAATCTGTCAATGACTTTGAGACACCTGCCGTTCGAATTTAAAGTACTTTCTCGTTGTTCACTTGCACTGGCTTCGGCTTGTTGATCCATACCTTCGTTGGCAACTGTGGCGGAGTAGGGATTCTTTTCACGAACCTTTCCGGATGAGCCTCATACTGCTCTAAGCACCTCCTTTCTTGACGTATAGACCCCTGCTGCCTTCCCAGTCAGTTTTTTGATCACAATTTCAATTTTTCTGAAGAGCATAATGTCGGCGGCAGTCAAAGCTATGATTCGTTTTTTTGAATCCAGGCGTAGAACAATATAGAAAGGAGCGTCATACGATATGGACAGGCTGACGATATTTTTCTTAATAATGACCGTCATCGGCTTTGCGGGGGCATTGGCAGTTTATTTGTATGACCGCAAAAAGGATAAATAAGGACTTTTCCATTGTCATCCTAGAGTAGCTTTTAAAAGAACTAGAAAATTAATTTTTAGAAATATGAAAGATCTGTACGTTTGAATCACCGACCGGCTGGATTACGGCGCGGGAATGGGCTGAAGCGGACACCATTTTTTCATGATCGCCACCTCCTACAATGGCTTTAGCTCCTATAGAAGATTTCGGGAAGGCCAGTAGGAGTCCGGCCTTGTCGGGAGCTACCCTATCCCCGAAAATTTTTAAACCTAAGCAGCCTTCAACTGCTTAACCTTCAACTTCTTCTTTCTTACTGCCCAAAGATCATACTGCATCTGCTGATTTAGCCAACTCTCCGGCGTAGTGTTGAAGGCTATGGAAAGCCTTACGGCCATTTCAGGGCTTATACCGGCGCGGCCGTTGATAAGCTCCGAAAGGGTCTTACGGCTTACGCCCAAGGCCTTTGCCGTCTCTGTTATCGAGAGTCTCAAAGGCTCAATGCAGAGTGCCTTTATAACTTCCCCAGGGTGAGGCGGATTGTGCATCATGGTTTTAACTCCTTTCAATGGTAGTCCAGATAATCGACCACATGGGCATCATGCCCTTCAAATTTAAATATTATTCTCCAATTGCCACTTACCTCTACGGAACAGAAGCCTTTAAAGTTGCCAGTGAGCTTATGGAGTCTAAGCCCCGTCCCGAGAGAAACTCTGTCAAAACCAGTCATATCAGGTTAAATGGCAAGCCTGAGCTAAATCCTTGCAATATCAAGATTTTTTAATGTTTTTCAGCTGGTTAAAAAAGCAGGGCAAGCATGGTGTGTAAGCCTGTCTTCCCGTTGAGGGAACAAACCTTTTGCGTATTCCGGAGCAAACTGACCAGCTTTTCAGGGCGTCCCGGAATCCCCCGCAACCGACGCTGGATAAACCTGTAGAGCAGCCTGTATACTTCAAGGCAATGTTGCTTGCCAAGGAGGATGTAATGCCCAACGAGAGGTTGTCCATGCGGAAGATAAGAAAAATCCTTAGACTCAAATGGGACTTGAAGCTCTATAACCGGCAGATGTTGCTGCTCCGTATCCCATAATACGGTACGGGAGTACGTATTGAGGGCTACGAAGGCCGGCTTGTAGTGCCCCTTGCCCGCGGACATGGACGATGCCGCCCTGGAGCGGCTCCTATTTCCGGCACCCGTAAAGATCGCTGCCGAAGACCGCAATATGCCCTTTATGGAATATCTTAGAAAAGAGCTTGGCAACGGACATGCCCGCAGGTATGATGTTCTGGCGAACATAAGCACCTGGATGAGCATATTGTTTGGATGAACTCTTCATTAAACAATTCTCCCTACCGCCTAAGCGTAGTGTGTAACGCTACACTTAGCAAGAAAATTATTAGATGTTCAAAACGAAAAAATAGATTCAGGAATATAGGTTTTTAAGCGGTAAGACCGACACATACGGTATTGTCGCAAGCGAGACTGGCATGAGGCAAATACCCCTGTACTGCCAGATTCCTATACCCAAACATGGTAAAATACCATGTTTGCAAGAAATGTTGCCGCAAAGTGGGAATAAATGCCGTATAGGCAGTCTACTTTTTAAAATAGCACTAAAGATAACCAGCTAAAATTATGCGGTATTTTTTCTTCCCGTGGATTTGATAATTATCGGTCAAACACGCGGCTGCGGCTGGTAAAGATATTTCTGAAAGCCGGTGAAAACTGCCCCGATCTCTTCCGGCCTACCGAGGTCGGCCACGGCATCTGCAATAGAATCGTGGTATCTAAGCCGCAGCAATGGGGTCAGTTTGGACTGGTCCAGCTCCTCTACGCCTACGCTGACGTAATGGGCCAGGACGAAATCAAGAAAAGCCTGCTGTTTGCTGTTGAACTGCCCCCTTATAACGACCCTTGCCCGATGTGCGCGCTCTTCTCGGGAGAGAGGGGGAAGGGCATATGCCACATGAGCAAGGACATCAAAGAGGTCGCTCTTCTCAGCGTCGATGATTCTCTGCATCTCGGCAAGCTGTTCCCTGCCAAATCCCTTTTCAGCGAGTCCTTCGAGTAGCTTCCTGCGGGTATCCGGCGTGCTCCATAGAGAGCGCAGCTCGGCCTCGTCTTTGAAAAATTCGGGTAGTTTCCCGAAGAGCGCTTCCATAAACTGCTGTGCGGACATCGGGGTGCCGTCGGGGTGCCAGAAACTCGTCGCCATCATGTGCTGGATGGTCCGCTCCTTCCCGTCAGCAAGCTTTACCCGTGCCTTTCTCTTGCATACGCAGGGGCGCTGCCTGCATTTCGGGCACGTCTCCTGTTCGCAAACGCAAGGGCGCTGGCCGCAAACCCTACATGGCTGAGGTGGCTGCTTCTGGCACTGGCAGGGGTAGCTGCCACATTTGGGGCATATCTCCGGCTCTATAGGCTCACCGTCCCACTCCGGGTCGCTGAAGTGATGGTGCGCCTTCACAAAATCGTAGATTGTGAAATAGTCCTTGCCGTCATACAGCCGTGTCCCGCGCCCGATAATCTGCTTGAACTCGATCATCGAATTGATGGGCCGCATCAGGACGATGTTGCGTATGTTCCGGGCATCCACGCCGGTCGAGAGCTTCTGCGAGGTGGTCAGGATGGTCGGTATGGTCTTTTCGTTATCCTGAAAGTCCCGCAGGTATTGCTCTCCCAGCGCGCCTTCATCGGCAGTGACCCGGTGGCAGTAGTTCGGATCGGGATTGGTCTTTATCTGATTTATAAGGTCCCGCACCGCCAGCGCGTGCGTCTGGTTCGCGCAGAAGACAAGGGTCTTCTCCCTCTGGTCTATCTGGGACATGAAGATTACGACCCTCTTCTTCTCCCGCTCTTTTATCTCGATGATGCGGTTGAAGTCCTTCTCCTCATAACGCTTCCCGGCCTCGACCTCTCCCTCTACGACTGTATCGTCAAGCGTATAAACATAATCGTCCAGGGTAGTGGCTACCTGCTTCACCCTGAAGGGCGTGAGGTAGCCGTCGTTGATGCCGTCCTTGAGGGAGTAGATATACACCGGCTCCCCGAAATAGACGTAGGTATCAATGTTGTCCCTGCGCTTGGGCGTAGCCGTCAGGCCAAGCTGTATGGCAGGCGAGAAGTATTCAAGTATATCGCGCCAGTTGCTTTCATCGTTAGCGGCGCCCCTGTGACACTCGTCTATGATAATGAAGT
>JACRET010000028.1 GCA_016218105.1 Deltaproteobacteria bacterium | reverse complement strand
TCAACGGCAAAGAGAGGGGCGTAATCGTTCTCCTTAAGTAGGGCCCCCATCATCGCCCTTATCCTCGCGTTGAAATAGCTTAGGTCCATTTTATAATCCTATAGGCCGGCCGGAAAATCCCGGGCTTCAGTACCAAGGCAGTCCTTCTCCGTCATCAGCCGAAAAGGATCTTATCGACCGCCGCAGTGAGCGTCCTCTCCGCCCTCCGAAGCCTCGATTCTATTGTATTCCCGTACCTGATCCTTCCGTCCTTTGAGGTAAAGACGACCCCTAGAGACACTCCCCCGTCCGGGCTGAAAAGAGCCCAATCGTCCTTTACCGCGCTTAAGTCCGATGGGCTTATATGGACTACGGGCCTCTGGTCGCCCTTATCCCTCAGCCAGTCCCTTTTAAGCTCTTCGTAGAGGCGTTTTATGAGCTGGTCATGCTCCTTTTTGGGCAGCGACTTGAACTTGCCTGTCACGCCCTTGAATATGCCCTCTATGAACTCCTGGCGGAGCTTAAGCCTGAGGCCGTTCATCCTTGTGCGCGCCCCGTTGATGGCGGAGGCCCTCTTCCTCTCAAAGCTGTCTGATTGCGCCTTAAGCCTCTCTTCCCTTAAGCTTGCAGCTTCTTTCCCGGCCAGCTCGGTAAGTTCCCTGGCGGCCTCCTCGGCCTCCTGGATTATCCTCGCGCTCTGGACATAAGCGTCTTCCTCGATGGCTTTTAATAACGCACCCTCTGGCATATATCTTCCTCTTTAGCTTATAATAAGGTAGGCTACGACAAACCCGAGGAGCACCATCGTCTCAGGTATGGCTACAAGTATGATGACTACACCTGAGAGCTCGGGTTTTTCCGCGAGCGCCCCGGCCCCGGAAGCTCCTATCTTTGACTGGGCCCAGGCTGTGGCAAGCGCGGGAAGTCCTATCGCCAAAGCGGCAGCGAGCGCTATGAGTCCTTTTTCCATGTCCACCTCCGTAAGTTAAATCTATTTGGGCGTCACCTTTTCTTGAACGGCGTATACTTCCGGCCTCCGCCCTCGTAAAACTTGCTGAAGAACTCGACATACTGCAGCCTCATGGACTGAATCGACGGGCTTAGTATGCTTAATAGCAGATTGAGGGAATGAATGAGCCCGGCTATGATTATCCCGAGAACGAGGTTCTTCGACCCGCCGCCGATCTTGTTAGCGACGATAGCCATCACCACGGACGCGGTCCCTACGGCCATCAGACGGACGTAAGAGACGATATTGCCAAGGGCCTTTATGAACTCGAGCGGCCCCAAAACCCCTTCGATCACCGTCAATATTATAAGGGATATTATCAATACCACCGCCCCGGCCGTAAAAAACCTGTCCGGAAGATAACCGAACATCATGCCGAGGATCGCCAAAAATGAGCATATAAGAACGAAATAAGCTATCCTTCCAAAGGCCTCCTTTGTCTTGCCCCTGTGCATATTGTTTACGGCGCCGATCAATATGCCTAGTAGCACATGACCTATGCCTATCCCCATAGTAACCATGATAAGGGTTTTGAGCGCCTCGATCCTGTTTAATAATATGGGGTGCATAATGCCGAGCCTCTCTCCCAGGTCCCCGAACAGCTCGCCGAAGAGCACACCGAATATTATAGCCGGGATACTGCTCACCGCCAGCACCGTGAAGATATTTTTAAGCGCCTCCCTGGATTCGAATTTTTTCCTTAATATCAGGCTTAATATGAGAATTATGGCCCCGTACCCTACGTCACCCACGATAAGGCCGTAAAAAGAGGGGAAAAAGAGCGCTATATATATCGTCGGGTCTGTTGTGCCGTACTTCGGGGCCGGCAGCGCGGAGAGAAAAACCTCGAACGGCTTCAAAAATCCCGGGTTTTTTATGTATACGGGGATTAGATCGACCTCCCGCTCCGCTATTTCAAGCTCCCTTATAACGACCTTATCACCGAACATGGAAGTGAACTTCCCCTTCAGCTGCGCGAACCTGTCATCCGGCACCCAGCCTTCGATGACGAACGTGAACTTTGTCTGCGCCGCGTAGGAAAGCACCCCTATTTCATCTATGGCGTCCTCAACCGCCTGAAGGAGGCCCGCGAGGGTCTCGTGCCACCTGAAAGACATATCATCGAGGTCACGTTCGATGATCCTTATGGATGCCGGCAGCTCCGCCTTTCTTCTGCCCATCTGCTTCAATGCCGTTATGAGAGACATGTCCGCGTACTCTTCAGGGAGCTTGACTTCGTTTATCGCCTTTCCTGTAAGGAGATACCTGATCCTGGATTCAAAATCCCTCGGATAAGTGACAACGATCCCGATAGTCGATTCATCGAGGTCCCTGACATATATCTGATACGCCCCCTCGGTGATCCTGTTAATCTCAGCGTCAAGTATCTTTGCAATGTCCTCCCTGGTCTTCTCTATCGTAAGCCCTATTATATCGAAGTTTTTAAGCCCGCCGAGCCTTGAGACTATTGGCGCGAACCCTTTCAGGAGCCTCTCGTACTTATTGATGGTCGAAAGCTCCTCTGAAAGCTCGCCCTTTTCCGCATGGAGCTCCTTAACCCTTTCTTCCACCGGCGCGATCTGGCTCAACAATTTGACTATCTCATCGCTTCCGACACGCACGGCCCTGTAAGGTTCAGGCGCCCTTAACAGAACGACAAGGTTCTTAAGCCTCTCCGAGGCCTTATCAAGCATGGTGCGCTCTTTAAGCTTCTCCCTTTCTATCGGGAGCCTTGTAAGAAAGTCCTCCTCGGCCGAGCCCGCGCGAACGGTCTCTATATGGACGACAGCGGCGGCATGGAGTACCTTTACGCACTCGTCAATATATGCCTTGGGCCCGATGATCTGAATCTTTCTCATCTTTTCGATCACAGCTATTCTCCAGAGAGGACTTTCATTACCTCTTCAATGGCCTTCTCTCTCCCAGCCTCGCCCCTGCTCTTTAAATCTTCCTCCCTGTCTATCCCTTCCGCCTCTATCTTCTCAATCTCACGGCGCATATCTTCCTCAAAGATTTCGGCTCTCTTTTTAAGCTCCGCGTCTATCTCCCTGATCTTAGCGCCTTTAATCTCTCTTGCGTTTTTGACAGCGGCCTCCCTTATTATGGCCGCCCTCTTCTTCGAGTCGTTGATAAGGGCCTCCATCTCCTCTTCCTTAGCCTTAAGCTCTTCAAGGATATCGCCGGCCATCGCCCCTCCTTAAAAATGGAAATGTAAATCTGATCTTCAGAAAAAAATTTTACGGACTGGCCTTGTCCTTTTTTTCATTGGAAAGGCTATTGACTGTGATGAGGTGCCGGATTCTGCCTAATTTGACTTTACCAATCCATTTTACCCCTGTCAATTCGTCTACCGAACGGAAACCGCCGAGTTCACGCCTTTTTTCGATTATGCGGGCGGCTGTCTTATCGCCGATAGACGGGAGCACCATTAGCTCCTCTTTGGTAGCGGTATTGATATCGATGGGAAAGCCGGGGAATGGCCTGACGGCGTCCACTGAGGCCGCCCTGTGGCTTTCCGGGTCTTGGACCGGTGCGGCGGGTACTGTATCCGTCAGAATTTCGTTTTTATAAGGGAATCTAAAGGAATGGGCAAAGGTTATCGAAAGGAAGACCAATGAGAGGATCAGGAATGCTCCGTATCTGGCGCGGTCCATTGTTATCTCTCTAACAGGCTGCTGAAAAAGTCCATCCGGGTTTTTCAGCAACCTGCTAAACTGCTAGAACAGGCGGTTAATGCATCCGGTCTATTTATCTTTATTCTTCTTTTTTGGCCTCTGTTCCTTGGAGGCCTTTCTGTCCTTAAAAATCTTGTATTCCAAACTATCCACTAACGCCTGCCAGCTTGCCTCGATCACGTTATCAGACACGCCGACCGTGCCCCATTTGTCTTTGCCGTCGCCGGACTCTACAAGCACCCTTACCTTGGCGGCCGTGCCCTCTACTCCGGCCAGCACCCTTACCTTGAAGTCCAGCAGCTTTACGTCCTTAAGGGCAGGGTAGAACCTCTCAAGGGCTTTTCTGAGCGCGGCGTCCAGCGCGTTAACCGGGCCGCTCCCCTCGGCGGCCGTGTGCTCTACGACGCCGTCCACCTCCAGCTTTATAGTAGCCTCGGCAAAGGGGGCCTCGTCTTCTTTTTTCTTCTCGTCTATTACCCTGAAGCCAAGGAGCCTGAAATATCTCTCCTTTTTCTTGAGCGCCTTCAGCATAAGCAGTTCAAAAGAGGCTTCCGCCCCCTCGTACTGAAAACCCTGATGCTCAAGTACCTTGAGCTCCGACAGTACATCGCGTACAAGCTCTGAGCCGCTCTTTATATCAACCCCGTACTCCTCAGCCTTATAAAGTATATTGGACCTGCCGGAGAGATCGGATACCAGCACCCTCTGGCGGTTTCCAACAAGCTCCGGCTTTATATGTTCATATGTCAGCGGATTTTTTACTACCGCGCTTACGTGGATGCCTCCCTTGTGGGCGAACGCGCTGTCCCCGACGTACGGCTGGTGCTTATAATGTGGGAGGTTGGAAAGCTCATAGACGAACCTGGCGATATCCCGGAGCTTCTTAAGCCTCTCATCCGTTATGCAGTCGATACCCATCTTCAATTTAAGCGCGGGTATTATAGAACACAGATTGGCGTTGCCGCATCTTTCGCCGAACCCGTTCAGCGTGCCCTGCACCATCGTCGCGCCGGATTTTACGGCGACAAGCGAATTGGCCACTGCCGCCTCCGCATCGTTGTGCGCATGGATGCCAAGAGGCGCGGAGATATGCCTTTTTACATCCTCCATTATTTCGGCTACCTCGAAAGGCAAGGTGCCGCCGTTCGTATCGCAGAGCACTAAATAATCGGCCCCGGCGTCTTTAGCGGCCTTAAGGGTCTTCAGCGCGTACGCCGCGTCCTCCTTATACCCGTCAAAGAAGTGCTCGGCGTCATAAAAGACCTTATCTACCCGCGTCTTAAGGTAGCATATCGAATCCGATATCATGTCGAGGTTCTCCGCGACCGATACCCGGAGCGCCTTCAAGACATGGAGCTTCCATGATTTGCCGAAGATGGTTATCGCGCTCGTCCGCGATTCTAGAAGGGCCTTTATGTTCGCGTCGTCCTTGGCCCTTATACCCGCCCTTCTCGTTGAGCCGAAGCTCGCGAGCACGGCGTTTGAAAGGCTCCTGGAGCGCATGGCCTTGAAGAACTCGATATCCCTCGGGTTCGAGCCGGGCCAGCCGCCTTCTATGTAATGTATCCCTAAGTCGTCAAGGCGCTCTGCGATACGGACCTTGTCCTCGACTGAAAAGGAGATATCTTCGGCCTGCGTGCCGTCCCTGAGTGTTGTGTCGTACAGTTTAAACATCTTCGCTGCCCTTACTCTTTTTCCTCTGCCACTTCGCCCGAGCCGAGCCCGAAAGCGTCGTGCAATACCCTTACTGCCAGCTCCGTATATTTCACGTCTATGACACAGGAAACCTTGATCTCGGATGTCGAGATCATCTGGATATTGATGCCCTCGTTCGCCAACACCTCAAACATCTTGGACGCGATACCGGCGTGGCTTCTCATGCCCGCGCCGATTATCGAGACCTTCGCTATGTTCGGGTCGCCGACCACTTCCTTGGCGCCGATCTCTCCGGCGGTCGTTTCTTTTACAAGCTTAAGCGCCCTCTTGTAATCCGAGTTCGAGACGGTAAAAGTGAGGTCGGTATGCGCGTCATGGCTTATGTTCTGGACTATCATATCGACATTTATCCCGGTTTCGGTGAGCGGGCGGAAGAGCTTGGCGGCGATCCCGGGCCTGTCCGGCACCCTCAAGACCGATATCTTGGCCTCCCCCTTATTGTATGTGACGCCCGAGACCACGACCTTTTCCATGTCCTTATCCTCCTTGCAGACCAGAGTACCTCCGGCATCGGAGAAAGAAGACCTCACCATGACCGGGATCTCGTATTTTTTAGCAAACTCTACCGACCTTGTCTGGAGCACCTTCGCCCCAAGGCTTGCCATCTCAAGCATCTCATCGTAAGAGACCTTGTCGAGCTTTCTTGCGTTAGTGCAGATATTCGGGTCTGTCGTGTACACGCCCTCCACATCGGTATATATCTCGCATAGATCGGCCCTTAGCGCCGCGGCCAGGGCAACCGCCGTAGTATCGGAGCCGCCCCTGCCGAGCGTGGTGATATTTCCTTTGATATCGACGCCCTGAAAGCCCGCGACGACCGCGATGCCGCCGTTATCGAGCTCTTCCATGAGCTTTGCGTCGTCTATGGATTCGATCCGCGCCGATCCGAACTGCGAGTCGGTTATTATGGGCACCTGATAACCGAGAAAACTTTTCGACCTGTAGCCCATCTCTTTCAATACGAGAGAGAGCAGCCCTATCGTGACCTGCTCTCCCGTGGCGATGATGACGTCGTATTCCCTGCCTATGGGAAACTCGCTCGCTTCCTGAGTAAGCCCTACGAGCTTATTGGTCTCGCCGGACATGGCTGACAAAACGACCACGACCTTGTTGCCCTGACTGTAGGTATTCGCCACCCTCCGCGCCACGTTCCTGATACGCTCGACGTTGCCGACGGATGTGCCACCGTACTTCTGTACTATCAATGCCATACTTCCTCCAGCTTAAAGATACTCTCTACCTTTTTCTGCCTATCTTATGTATAGCCAGACCGTGCACATCCTCGGCGGCTTCCATCACCATCTCTGGAAGCGTCGGATGGGCGTGTATCGTCTCTGTAATGTCTTTTACCCTGGCGCCTGACTTTACGGCAAGCGTAACCTCGCCGAGCAAGTCCGTAGCGTGCGCGCCTACAATAGAGCACCCGAGCACCTTATCCGTCCCCGGGTCGGCTATTATCTGGACAAAGCCTTCGGTCTCTCCCATGCCCAGCGCCTTCCCGCTTGCGGCGTAGGGGAACCTGCCTATAGAGACCGGAATACCCTTCTCCTGAGCCTCTTTTTCCCTGAGCCCGACGGACGCTATCTCCGGGTCTGTAAATATACCCGCCGGCACGGCGGAATAATCCATGGAAGCGGTTTTGCCGAGCGCGTTATTTATCGCGACTATGCCCTGCACTGAAGCCACATGCGCAAGGAGCATCTTTCCCGTCACATCCCCTATCGCGTATACGCCCTTAACGCTAGTCTCCATCTTTTCATCCACGGCTATCCTGCCCCTGTCGATATTAACCCCGATATTCTCCAACCCCAGGCCTGCGGAATTAAACGAGCGGCCTATGGAGACCATAACCTTCTCCGTAATGAACTCCCTGCCGTCCTTGAGCATGGTCTTTACCCTGCCTTCCTCTATTGTGACCTTGTCCACGGTCACTTCGGTAAGGACGCTTACGCCGGTGTCCTTGAATTTCTTCATTATCACCCTGGAGACCATCTTGTCCTCCGTGGAAAGGATGGACGGGAGAAGCTCGACTATCATCACGCGGCTGCCGAAGGTTGAAAACAAGGTCGCGAACTCGCAGCCCATGACCCCGCCGCCGATGATGAGGATGCTTTCAGGGACTCTTCTTATATCGAGCATCTCGGTGGAAGTAAGGACGTTTTTTCCGTCGATGCTGAAGGCCGGTATCATGGCGGGCTCCGAACCCGTCGCTACGATCACCGCCTTTCCCATGACCGTCTCCACACCGTCGTTTTTCTTAACCCTTACCCTTCCAGGCGCCTCAAGGAAACCTTCGCCCCTCAGCACCTCGACCCCGTTGCCTTTAAGGAGCTGCTCGACGCCGCCTACAAGCTTTTTAACGACGTCGTTCTTCCTGTCGATGGCTTTGGAGATATCGAATTTGAAATCGCCCGTATTTACGCCGAACTCGGCCGCGTGCTTAACGGCGTCGATCGTCTTGGCGGAATAATAAAGCGCCTTTGTCGGAATGCATCCGCGGTTAAGACACGTGCCGCCGATCTTGTCTTTTTCTATAAGCGCGACCTTTGCTCCCAGCTGCGCCCCTCTTATGGCTGCTACATATCCGCCGGGGCCTCCGCCTATAATGACAACGTCAAATTCTCTCATCTGTTCCCTCGCAGCAAGTATATTCTCAAACTCAGTTCCCGGCCCGCTCTATCACTATCTCTCTCTCGTTCTCGCCCTTATAGGAAAGGCTTACAAGCACCGTGCAGCCGTCTTTGAGCCCGGACAGCCTGTCCGCCCATTCTATTACAGAAATACCCTTCCCGTAAACAAATTCTTCCAACCCTGTTTCATAAAATTCGCCCTCTTTGCATATCCTGTAAAGGTCTATATGGTAAAGAGGCAACCTGCCGCCCGGATAAATATTGATTATGGTAAATGACGGGCTTTTTACAAAACCTTTCGAGCCCAACCCGTTTGCAATGCCTCTTACAAAGCGGGTCTTTCCGCTCCCGAGCTCGCCTATGAGCCCGACCCTGTCTCCGGATTTTAGCGTACCGGCGACCTCGGCCCCCAAAGCTTCGGTCTCCTCGGGCGAGCGGGTTATGTATCTGCCGCTAATCATTACTCTCGGAAGCGAATGAGTTCAGGATCTTCGGTATATGCGGCAGGAGGTCTGTGGCTATCATTCCTGTCCCGCCGTTTTCCGCCTTGACCCTGTCACCAGCCAAGCCGTGTATATGAACGCCCGCGCATGCAGCCTCTTGCGGCCTATATCCCTGGGCGAGAAGCCCACCCACCATCCCGGCGAGAACGTCCCCGGTGCCTGCGGTGGCAAGCCCGGGGTTCCCGGTGTTATTGATAAAAACAGAGCCGTCATTACATGCTATCACGGAGCCTGCGCCCTTCAGGATAACGGTAGCCCCGGTCATGGATGAGAGCCTACCTGCGGCGTCAAGCCTGTCCGCCTGGACCTCTTCCGTGGTTATTTTAAGCAGCCTCGACATCTCTCCCGGATGGGGCGTCAGCACCACGTCCGTCTTTGCATCTTTCAATATCGAAATATTCTCAGCCAGGGCATTAAGCCCGTCCGCGTCGATCAGGAGCGGCACCTCTATATCCTTTATTATCTTCTCTATCAGGAGAAAGATATCTCTCCTATTCCCGGCCCCCGGCCCGACGACGACCGCCGTCTTGTTCTTCATCAACTCCTTTATGCGTCCGTAGGAGACAGGCCCAAGCCCTTTATCGGCCGTTTCAGGAAGGCCCGAGGTCATGACTTCCGTGGTCTTGATTTCCATAATCGAATGGAGGCTCTCGGGAAGCCCTATTGTCGTAAGCCCGGCCCCTATCCTCATAGCGCCCATGCCCGCCATATAAGCGGCCCCGGTCATCCCCGGGGAGCCCGCCAGTATAAGGAGGTGCCCGAAGCTGCTCTTGTGCGTCTCGGCCCCTCTGTGCCTTATAAATGCCCTGAGAGTATACTCCGTGATGAGGTTCCACCTGATAGCGCTGTCTTCAATAAGTTCCCTCGGCGCTCCTATGTCAATTATCTCAAGCCTGCCTGTGTATCCCTTGCCCGGGAATACCGTAAGGCCAAGCTTCGGCATCGCCATGGTGACGGTCAGGTCCGCCCTTATGGCTGCCCCCAATACTTTTCCGGTAGCGGCGTCTATGCCGGAGGGTATGTCCACGGCCACCACTTTCTTTTTAAGGCTGTTTACAAGCCTGATCACGTCCGCGAACAAGCCTTCGATATTGGATTTAAGCCCCGTGCCGAAGATGGCGTCTACTATGACGGATGCCTCCCTCAAGGCTCCTTCATGCTTTTTCAAATCCCCTGGGTTAAGGATAATCAACGTCTCTCCGCCCATCTTCCGCCAGGATGCGGCGTTCGCCCCCGCGTCCCCCTTTATCTCATCGAGCCTTGAAAGAGAAAATACGGCTACATCGATATTCGAATTCTTAAGGTGCCTGGCGGCCACGAAGCCATCTCCGCCGTTATTGCCTTTCCCGGCTATGATCGCGACCTTTTTATGGGAAAGGGCCGAAAGCTCCCTTCTTACAGCTTCGGCGGCTCCCCTCCCCGCGTTCTCCATAAGCTGGATGCCGGCGATGCCGAAGTCCTCAACGGCCCTTTTGTCTATCGCCTGTATTGTTTTGGAGTCCGCTAGTTTCATCCGGCCTTCTCTATTATGGTCTCGGCTATGCTCAAATCCCCGTCATGCGTTATGGAAAGATTGAAAACAAGGCCCTCTATCCCGGCGGCTTTTATGGAAGGCCTGCCGTCATTATCCCTCGTTATCTCGATATCTTTAAAGCTTAGCGGTTTCCCCAGGGCTTTTATGAGACTGACCTTTCCCGCGAAGCGCGCGGCAAGGTGCCTCTCCGGCCGTTTGTGGCTAAAGCAGTAATCGATCTCCGGGCGCGTGAAAAGCCTGGAGCTTAACCTGTCCCCCCAGCGAAGAAGCGCCTTCTTGAAGCGAACCACATCGACTATGTCTATGCCAATGCCGTGGATCATTAATGATCAGCGCCTCGCCTCAATGATCAGCCTCTTCATCTCCCTTACCGCTGCCTCGACGCCGGTATAGACAGACATGGCTATAATGCTGAAGCCTATCGCGAACTCGTCTATCTCTTTTATCGCCGCGACATCTTTTATATTACGATAATCGAGCCCGTGCCCGGCGTGCGTCTTAAGCCCCAGCCTCTTTGACAGCAGGGCGGCGTCGACCACCCTCTTAATCTCGGCCTCCCTGCCGGGGCCGCCTTCTCTTGTCTCGGCGTACTTTCCGGTATGTATCTCAATGCCGTCAGAGCCTATCTTGTGGCTGAATTTTACCGCATCCAGAGAAGGATCGATAAAAAGGTTTACCGGTATGCCCGCGTCCCTAAGCCCCCCGACGAACCTTTTAAGGGATTCATGGTGCGTCTTTACGTCCAGCCCGCCTTCGGTAGTAAGCTCCTGCCTTTTTTCCGGCACCAGAGTCACCATATCGGGCTTCACCTCAAGGGCTATGTCGAACATCTCCTTTGTGGCGGCCATCTCAAGGTTGACCCTGGTCTTGGCGATCTTTCTTAAGACATGGAGGTCCCTGTCCTGTATGTGCCTCCTGTCCTCCCTCAGGTGCATCGTAATGCCGTCGGCTCCCGCGAGCTCCGCCTGAAGCGCCGCTGTAACGGGGTCCGGCTCAACCGATAATCTGGCCTGTCTTACTGTAGCAACATGATCAACGTTCACGGAAAGTCTCGACATCTGCCCCAACACTCCTTAAGCGTATTCTTATGAAAAAATTCAGCCGATCTCTTTTTTCAGCAGCTCGGCAAGCTCGTTTGCCATCGCGTTTATCTCATCTTCCTTCTCGCCCTCGACGGTGATCCTCGCCAGCGGCTCCGTCCCTGAGTATCTTATGAAGGCCCTGCCCCGGTTCTTAAGCTTGTCCTCCACGGCTTTTATGGCGGTTGCTATAGAGGGTATCCTGGACAGGTCTTTCTTCTCTTTTATCTTCACGTTTAAAAGTATCTGCGGATATATATTGAGGCACGAGGCAAGCTCGGACAATCTTTTCCCTTCCTTTACCATCCTCTTTAATATCTGAAGCGCCGTTATCACTCCGTCGCCTGTCGTGGTATGGTCAAGAAAGATTATATGGCCGGACTGCTCTCCTCCGAAGTTGTAGCCGTTCCTGAGCATCTCCTCAACGACATACCTGTCGCCTACTCCCGTCCTGACGACCTTCCCTCCGCCGCGCTCTAAAGCTTCCTCAAGCCCCGAATTACTCATGATCGTGGAGACAAGGGTATTCTTGTTCAGCGTGCCTTCCTTTATCATGGCAAGGGAGTTTATCGCCATTATGAAATCGCCGTCGATTATCTTTCCTTTCTCATCGACCATGATGCAGCGGTCCCCGTCCCCGTCGAGCGCGAACCCTATATCGGCGCCCGCCTCCCTGACCCGCGCGGCGATCTTTTCCGGGTAGAGCGCGCCGCATTCGAGATTTATGTTCTCGCCGTCCGGATTGACCGAGATCGGTATGACCTCCGCGCCAAGCTCATAGAAGACGGCCGGCGCGACCTTGTACGCCGCCCCGTTCGCGCAGTCAACCGCTATCTTCAGCCCGTCCAGCGTAAGCTCTTTCGGAAATGTGTTCTTGGCGAATACGACATACCTTCCGATAGCGTCGTCAACCCTGTATGCCTTACCGACCTCTCTCGCCGTAGGCCTGTGGCTGGGATCGTGGTTCTCGAATATGAACCTTTCTATCTGAAGCTCGACCGCGTCAGGCAGTTTAAGGCCGTCGCGGCTGAAGAACTTTATGCCGTTATCCTGGTAAGGGTTGTGCGAGGCGGAGATGACAACACCCGCGTCCGCCCTCATGCTCGATGTTATAAAAGCTATCCCGGGGGTGGGAAGCGGGCCGACCATCAGCGCGTCCACGCCCATGGAGCATATTCCCGCCATCATGGCGCTCTCCAGCATATATCCGGACAACCTTGTGTCCTTGCCGATGACAATCCTGTGGCGGCGCGCCTCTTTCTTGAATACGTAAGCTATCGCCCTGCCTAACTGCAAGGCCATCTCAGACGTCATAGGCTCTATATTGGCGACACCTCTGACCCCGTCGGTGCCGAAAAGCCTCTTTGTATGTACCATTTGGCTACCTTTCTTTTTTGATGATTATCTTTACTTCCACCTTGTTTACGCTCAACGACCTGAAGTCATTTTCCGACAGATCAAGCGGAGCTGTTACGCTTGTGGAAGAATTAAGCCCGCTTACATCCACCGGTTTCGTGTATATCGAGTCCAATTCCTTTATATCATGCTTTCCTACGGCTGTGACAACCCTGGGAAAAACCATTACGTCCGCGACCCTGTACCCATCCGCGGGCCTGCCCGTGAGGCGCGCCCGAACTTTGAGGCCGGCATTCACGAGCTTCTCCATCCTTATATCGACCGTTGAAGGCCGCAGCCTCGTGACCTCAATGCCCATCGGTGTAACGACGTCCCCCGGCGTGAGCCTGTACGAATTAAGCCCGTCCTTTGAGCCGCTCAGATCCAGCTCCGCTGTTATCTGCGATGGAGAAAGGTTATTGATAAAGAGCTTCGGCCCGGACACCCTCACTTCCACCTCGTCAGGCGGTGAGCTGGTCATTACCAGGTCTTTGGGGGTGCCTTTGAACCCGAGGGGCACAAAGAAGCCTATCTCCATGTTGCTTTGCCCGGCGACAAAAAACCAGAGGGCCGCGGCGAACACGAGCGCGAACACCTTAAGCCTTAAATTCGAGAGTAAAAAATTCCTCACGTACCGGCCTTCCAGGGCAGAATGGTCTTCCTCTGGTAACTCTTATGCGCGAACAGCTTCTTTAGATCGGTGAGGAGCTTGTCCTGTCCAAGATCGACGAAAAGCCCGTCCTCAACAACCATCGTTATCTCTCCAGTCTGCTCGGATACGACTATCACGGCCGCGTCCGTCTCCTCGGAAAGCCCTATCGCCGCCCTGTGCCTCGTGCCCATGGACTTGGTCAGCTCCTTCTCGGTCAACGGCAGTATGCATCCGGCTTTAAAGACCCTGCTCCCGCGCACTATGACCGCGCCGTCGTGGAGCGGAGAGTTCGTATTGAAGACCGAGAGTATCAGCTCCTTTGAGAGCTTCGCGTCTATCTCCACCCCCACCTCAAGAAAATCCCCCAGGTCTATGCCGCGCTCGATAACGATAATGCCGCCTGTCCTGGCCTTTGACATCGAAGCGACGGCCCTGGTTATCTCCTCAAGCACCTCTTTGGACCCAGCCGTATCCCTCGATGAAAAGGGCTTGCCCATCTGAACAAGAGCCTTCCTTATGTCCTGCTGGAATACCACTATTATAAAGATGGCTATCGAGCCCAGGAAGTTGCTGAGTATCCAATGGAGCGTCAGAAGCTCCGCCCTCTGCGATACGAAGTAGATGATGATTATAACGGCAATGCCCCACAGCATCCTCTCCGCCCTTGTCCCCTTGAACATGAGCATGAACCAGTAGAGGAGGACAGCCACGAGGAGGATGTCCACGAAAGTAACCAGGTTGCTGAAATTAAATATGTGCTCTATCATCCAGCCCTTCTACGCGCGCCAGCTTCTAAAAACAGATTCTTCGCCTCGCTCGCAATGACCTCTGTTTTGGTTTTTTCGCAGACTTCAAATCCGTCAGCGCGCCAGCGCCTTCATCTCATCGGCCATTCTGGCCGCCTGCACGGTTTCTTTGACATCGTGCACCCTTAGAATATCCGCTCCGTTCTGTATGGCCGCCACTGACATGGCTATCGAGCCTATGAGCCTTCCATCCTCGTTCGCCCCGATGGTCTTGCCAATAAACGATTTCCTCGAAGCCCCGATGAGGATCGGAAGTCCCATTGACCTGAATTCACGGAGTCTCGTTATCAGCTCGATATTTCCTTCTCTGGATTTCCCGAATCCCAGCCCCGGGTCGATTACCAATCTATCCCTCCCTATGCCGGAGGAGACGGCGCATTCGACCCTTTCGGACAGAAAATTGTAGACCTCGCCGGTCAGGTCTTTATAAACGACGTCTTTCTGCATATCCCCAGGCGTGCCTCTCATGTGCATGAGTATGAGAGGGCACTTGAATTCAGCGACTACCCTTGCCATATCCGCGTCGAACCTGAGCGCGCTTACGTCGTTTATTATTTGAGCCCCCGCCTTAAGCGCCTCTTCAGCGACTTTGGCCTTGGTAGTGTCGACCGAAACAGTCAGGCCTTTGCCGGAGAGCGCCTCAACGACGGGCAAAACCCGCCCGAGCTCTTCTTCAACCGCAACCGGCTTCGCGCCGGGCCTTGTAGATTCGCCGCCTATATCTATCCAGTCCGAGCCCTCTTCGGCCATCTTCAGGGCTTTATCGATAGCGGCAGACCTGTCTAAAAACCGTCCGCCGTCCGAAAAAGAATCCGGAGTGACATTGAGAATACCCATTATAATGGTTTTACGCCCGAGATGCCACTCCTTGTCCCGGCCCTTAAGGAGCATATCGCGTTTTGAAATATTCTCAAGGACGACGCTTAAGGCTTCTCCCACTCCAGAGAGGCCGAAGGACTGATATTTCAGTTTTTCAAGAAGGAGGCCGAACTGCCTGAGCGTCCCTGAGAGTATGGCCCCGCTTGAAGGTACCGTGCATGACGCCGCGCCCCTGGCCACAGCCGCTTCGCCGCCCAGGGAGAGCATCTCCTGCTTTATGACGTTAGCCTGCGCCGGCGAAAGGCCGTCGACCTTAAGGTTATAATGGAATTGCTTCGGGGCCATTATCCGGATACCGGCCGGGTCTACCCCGATGCGGCGCATCTCGGAATCTGACATCTCTGTTGATTTTAATTCAAGGCATCTGACAGGTAACAGCCTCAATTGGGTCTCCGCCCGGATTTACTTTTGGATGCAGGCATCGGCACGCGGGTTGATCGAGCCGCGCCGCGCCTGGGCTTAAATGCAGTGCAGCCCCGAAAGGGGCTGCTGAAAAAAAAGGACTAAAAGGCTGCGCTCTTATCCGTTCTTAATGACAACACCGAGCTGGGCAGCGTCTTCCGGCTTAAGGGATTCGGGCTTTGGCTCTGGAAATTGGAACTTGACGCCCGGAGGGGTCTTGCCGTCCGCGAATACGAATTTATCGATCTCAACGGCGTCGAGCACCTCCTTTTCCAGAAGGGCATGGGCGAGATTATGAAGCACGTCGACCCTTGATTCAAGGAGCTGTTTGGCCCTTGTGTAGTTCTCAATTACTATCTTCTTTATCTCGGAATCTATCTCCTCGGCTGTCTCTTCGCTGAAATCCCGCCTCTGGGTCATTTCCTTGCCAAGGAAGATGTGCTCCTCTTTCTTGCCGAACGTGAGGGGGCCCAGCTTATCGCTCATGCCCCATTCACAGACCATCTTACGGGCTATTTCAGTAGCCCTCTCTATATCATTGCCCGCGCCTGTAGTCATGTGGTGAAGGATGAGCTCCTCCGCCGCCCTGCCGCCCATGAGGACGGAGATGTTGTTCTGCAGGTATTCCTTATTGTAGGTATGCCGCTCATCGATAGGAAGCTGCTGCGTAAGCCCGAGCGCCATGCCCCTTGGGATGATGGAGACCTTGTGTATCGGATCGGTGCCCGGGATGAGCCTCGCCACAAGCGTATGCCCAGCCTCATGATAAGCGGTATTCTTTTTCTCGGAATCGCTTATTATCATGGAACGCCTCTCGCTGCCCATGAGAAGCTTGTCCTTGGCATCGTCGAACTCAACTTTTTCAAGGGTCTCCTTGCCTCTCCTTGCCGCCAGGAGCGCCGCCTCGTTCACGAGGTTCGAGAGGTCCGCGCCAGAGAATCCCGGCGTGCCCCTTGCCACCACCTCAAGGTTTACGTCCTTTGAAAGAGGCGTCTTGGAGGCATGGACTTTTAATATTTCCTCCCTGCCTTTTATGTCTGGCTTGGGTACGACGACGTTCCTGTCGAACCTGCCCGGGCGAAGCAGCGCCGGGTCAAGGACATCGGGGCGGTTCGTGGCGGCGATTATGATAACGCCTTCATTGCTCTCAAACCCGTCCATTTCCACCAGCAGCTGGTTTAATGTCTGCTCCCTCTCGTCATGCCCACCGCCCAGGCCCGCGCCCCTGTGGCGTCCGACGGCGTCTATTTCATCGATGAATATAATGCATGGCGCGTTTTTCTTGCCCTGCACAAAAAGGTCTCTGACGCGCGAGGCGCCGACTCCGACGAACATTTCAACAAAATCACTGCCTGAGATCGAGAAGAACGGCACGCCTGCCTCTCCGGCTATCGCCTTTGCGAGGAGCGTCTTGCCCGTGCCGGGAGAACCCACCAGAAGGACTCCCTTCGGGATCCGGCCGCCGAGCCTGGTGAACTTCTTCGGGTCTTTAAGGAACTCTATTATTTCCTCTACCTCGTCCTTCGCCTCGTCTATGCCCGCCACGTCCTTGAACGTAACGCGGTGTTGATTTTCAGTAAGCAGCTTGGCCCTCGATTTGCCGAAACTCATGGCCTTGCCGCCGCCGCTCTGCATCTGGCGCATAAAGAATATCCAGACGCCTATCAGGAGCACCATCGGGAACCAGGATACGAATATGGTGCCCCATGACGGTGTCTCCACCACCGGCTCCGCGGATATCTTCACCCCGTTTGAGCGGAGCTTGCCTATGAGGTCAGGGTACTGGGGGGAGTAACTCTTGAACTGCTTGCCATCCCTGAGCTTTCCGAGGATGTCGTTACCCTGGATAGTCACCTCGGCCACATTGCCGTTTTCGACTTCCTGGATAAAATCGCTGAAGATGACCTTTTCCGAAGAAGGCTGCTTGTAGCTTATGAGGTTGAACATCAGCACTACAGTGGCGATTATGATGAGCCACATGGCAATGTTCTTATATAATTGGTTCATCTATTATCCTCTCGAAGGAATGGTTGTAGGTTATAATTAAATAAATTTATTCTGTCACATATTCCGCTTATTTACAATAAAAAACTTTTATTAAAATACGGGCTTATGCGGCGAAATCATATGATTATTATCAGGATTTACGTCCCTGCAGCCGATCATTTTTCTTTGTCCTTACCCTCCCGCTCCGCCCGTAAGCCGCCTTTGCAACGGAGGCGCTGAAGAGCAGGATGTTAGCGGAGTAAAACATCCACAGGAGCAACAGCATAAGCGCTCCAAGCGAGCCATATACCTTATTATAGCTGGGAAAATTGGAAACATACCATGCAAAAACGTGTTTTGCCGCCTCCCAGAGCGTGGCGAAGATCAGACTGCCGGCAAAGGCGTACTTGAAATCCAGGCCGGAGCCGGAGAAGACCTTGAATATAATGGCGATAACCACCGCTACCACCAGAAAAGGGAAGAGAAACTCGAAAAGAAAAGTCTGTACAAAATAATCCAGGATATCTATCCTCAGAATCTTCAGGCGCAGGTTCTTGATGATCAAGGCCGCGGCTGTCATGAAAATAGAGGCCAGAGCCGCCAGTATGCCAAGGAGCAGCATGAAAAGGTTTACCAGCTTTCTCCTTACAAAACCGAACCTTTCCACCGTGCCGAATATGCTCGTCAGCGCGCCGGCGGTCGCCTCAAGCACAAACTCCGCGCTCCAGATCAGCGAGATCGCGCCGAGCCACCCCATCTTTTTCCACTCCGTTGAAAGCCCCTTCACATCCCCGATGATCCTGTCGCTTATATAGGGCACGGATTCCTTGACCATCCCTATTACCCTGTCCAGGAGCCCTGCTTTGGCTCCCATAATAAAGCCGAGCGAGGCCGTAACCAGTATCATCAGCGGGATGAGGGAAAAAAAAGCATAAAAAGAGATCGCGGCTGCGCTCGTAAAAGAGTTCGCCCTGTTAAATATCTTTATGCTGTCTAACAGTATCCCGAACGGCCTGAACATCAATGACGGCTCCTGAAAAAGATCTTCAGAGGAACGTTTTCCAACGAAAGCGACTCCCTTAAACCATTCATGATATAGCGCTTGTACTGTTCTGAAACGCCTTCCGGGATATTAGTGAAGATGACGAACGACGGCGGCGCGACACCCGCCTGGGTTATATAATAGAACTTGACCTCTTTCCCCCTGTACGCCCCTGGCCTGTGCGCAGTCGTGATCCTTTCAAAAACCCCGTTGAGCGTGGAGGTCGTCATCCTGGTTTTGCTTCTTTCGACCACCTCGTCGATGGTCTCCAGCACTTTTGTGACCCTCTGTCCCGTCAAGGCGGAGGTGAACAGTATCGGCGCCCATGTAAGGAACGGCAGGCTCTTTCTTATGGTGTCTTTAGCGTACTCCACCGTATGCGTGTCCTTTTCGACAAGGTCCCACTTGTTTACGATTATCAGGGCGCATTTTTTCCTGTCGTCTATCAGGCCGGCTATCTTTTCATCCTGCCCCGACACTCCCCTTTCCCCGTCTATGACGAGCAGGGCCACGTCGGCCCTGTCTATGGATCTTATCGCTTCCAATACGGAGTAGTTCTCAACGGTGAGGCTGACCTTGTTCTTTTTCCTTATTCCGGCGGTATCTATAAAGAGGTACTTTCTTGAATCGAGATCATAAGGGGTGTCTATCGCGTCCCTTGTCGTTCCCGCGATGTCGCTTACTATCGCCCGCTCCTTGCCTATGAGCCTGTTCAAGAGGGAGGACTTCCCGACGTTGGGCCTGCCTACTATTGCGATCCTTGTCCGCTCTCCGTCCGCCTCTTCCTCGCGGCCCGGCGGTAATTTTTCGAGTATCGAATCGACGAGCTCGTTTAAGCCTATGCCGTGCTCGGCTGAAACCGGCACCACCTCTTTTATGCCGAGCGAATAGAACTCCGCCGATATCATCTCAAGCTTCGGCGAGTCTATCTTGTTCGCGGCGTAGATGACGGGCTTTCCGGATTTACGGAGCATCTGCGTAAGCTCAGTATCCTGCGGCGTCGGCCCGACCCTGCCGTCCATGAGGAATACGATGACGTCGGCGTCCTCTATGGCGAGCCGCGCCTGATCCCTGACCTGCTTAAGTATCGTGTCCTCTGTCTCGACCTCAAAACCGCCCGTGTCGATCAGGGTAAATGAGCGGCCAAGCTCCTCAACCGAGGCGTAATTCAAATCCCTCGTTACCCCGGGCTCGTCGGCCACTATCGCCTTTTTTCTTCCGAGTATCTTGTTAAAGAGCGTGGATTTGCCTACGTTGGGACGGCCTACTATGGCTACTATCGGTTTCATCTATCTGCCTTTTAACAGGCTGCTGAAAAAGCCCAATCTGCGGCGTCGTCTTCAAAATTCGTCATTGCGGCGTACAAGGTAAGTACGCCTCATTCCTCATTTTTCGACTCCTTGCATCTTAAACTTTTTGAGCAGCCTGAATGTGATTTTGAGTTTTTCAGCAACTATTAATACCCGAATTCTTTTAAATCCCCCGGACTTTTAGTCCATTCCTTCTGTACGCGCACAAAGAGCTCCAGGTACACATCGGCCCCGAGGAGCTTTTCGATATCGAGCCTCGCGTATTTCCCTATGCGCTTGAGCATCGAGGCGCCCTTGCCGATTATTATCCCCTTCTGGGAATCCCTTTCGACATTTATTGCGGCGGATATCGAGATAAGCTTGCCGCCTTTCTTCTCCTCGAACCTCTCTATAACAACGGCAACGGAATAAGGCACCTCTTCTTTTGTCAGATGGAATACCTTCTCCCTTATCAATTCAGCTACTACGAACCTCTCGGGCTGGTCTGTAAGGATGTCCTCCGGGAAATACTTCGGCCCTTCGGGGAGTATCTCTGAAAACAAGCGTATCAGCGTATCGACCCCGTCGGCCTTAAGGGCCGATACAGGCACTATCTCTTTAAACGGGAAGACCTTCGAGAACTCCTGGATGAGCGGCAGCAACTGCCGTTTATCCACCTTGTCGACCTTGTTTACGCCGAGTATTACCGGGCATTCAAGCCCTTTAAGCCCTTCCATTATGAAGTGGTCGTCCCTTGTGACGGGCTTGTCTGCCTCGACGAGGTAAAGGATCCCGTCGACGTCGTGCAGGGCGGAGAGCGCCTCCCTTACCATGTATTCGTTGAGAAGCCCCCTCCCCTTGTGGATGCCGGGGGTATCTATGAATACGATCTGACACTCCGGCAGGTTCTTTACGCCCCTTATTATATTCCTCGTCGTCTGGGGCTTATCCGAGACTATCGAAATCTTCTCTCCGAGTATCGCGTTAAGAAGGGTCGATTTGCCCGCGTTAGGCCTGCCTATAATTGAAATGAACCCTGATCTAAAAGCCATAAATTGACCTTCTCCTGTACTAAACTTACATATCGAAGATTCCCCTGCGGCAAGCCGCGGGGGATACGTTCGCCATGCATATTCAAGGATAATTGTTTAGGATAGCATTAAGGGCAAAGAGTGTCAAAGAGGGATATTGGCCGGGCCTAATTTTACCCCGCCCCGGCTTCCGTGTCTTTTCCGATAAACGCCCCGAAGTTAACCGCCGCCGCGAGCATCGCAAGCGGCGCCAGATGAAGGATGAGCCTGTCGAGCGAGGTGCTCATCTGCCATACCACATCCGACGGGGTAATGACGTAAGCGAATATATAAACGGCAAGCTGGAACAGGATCAAGGCATTCAGAAAGAGGTTTCGGCCCTTAAAAAAACCGCGGTAATTCACCGCGATAGAGGCGATATACGCCCACCACGTGAAGTTATACAGCCCGATATTCAAAAACATATATCTCAGCATCCTGGGGATGATCAGGCCGAGGCGATCCACGTTGCCAGGCGCAGCCCAGATATTGCCGGTATATTCGCTGCCGATGCCGTAGTGAGACTTGTAGAAATACCAGGGCAATATAAATAAGAGTATTACCCCGGCAGAGATCACCGCCTTTGACGCCCCGCCACGTTTACCTATAAGGCTTAAAAGCATGACAAGGAAACCAAACGCCGCGAACGCAAGCCCTTCGTTCTTTGTCCAGGCCCCGAGCCCAAGGAAGATCGAGGCGAAAAAAACGTATAACCCCTTACCTTCAAGCAAGTGCAGGAATATGAAACCTGCCGCCGCAAGGAAATAGACCGCCAGCGAGAGGTCGGCATATCCTACAAAATCCCCTGCATACAGAGACCCTATCTTTACCGGGAAACCGGCCCCATGCACGAGGATTATGGGCGTAAGCGATATCAAGGCTGTAAACAGGATCGCAACCCGCCCTCCGGAAGCCTTATTGACAATGTAGTAAAAAACAACCAGCATCGAGAGGAACTGCAAAGGGAACAGGGCCTTGGCGGCCATCTCATTTGCCCCTCCGAGCGTTGTAAAGACCCAGGCGATTGAAAGAGGCATCAGTAGCGGATAATCGGCGTGCGCGTATTCAAAAGCCTTATCGAGGAGGAAACCCTCTGAAACCCCCTTATCCATAAAAAAAACACGGCCTTTAAGGAACCAGATCGCCCATGCGTCCCAACCGCTTACAGGCAAGAGCGTGGCATAAAGGAACGCGTACGCGGCCTGAGACAATATTATCAATAAAAAAATGATCTCAACCGGGCTTTTCTTGCCGCCCAGCCCTTTATCGGCGGGCCTCACACCCGTCTTTTTTAGAAGCGTGAGGCCGCCAATCGCCACCCAGGGCGCGGCTATCGAATAGAAGCTGTAGGGCAGGGAGACGATGGAATACAGGAACATCTGTAACGATATCGTCCCCAAGCCTATTAAAAACGACAGGCAGTATTTTACGGCCGGGGTAAGGGACGCCTCGTCTTTCCTGTCCAGCATTCGAATCAACGCAAAGCCGGAGAGCGTAAAGACCGCAAGAGCGGTTATGAGCCTGTAGATATCAGCCATTCCCTTTAACTACCCTGTAGAGCACAGCGCGGAATTTCTCATCGGTATGGTCAAAAACCTTCTCTATGTAGGCCTCATCCGGCAGGCGACCCGTGTCTATCTCACCAACGGGGGCAACAAGCATGATGTAGTCATCCTTATCCGCGCCATTGAATTCTTCAAGCGTGACAGCCGCGACCTTCCGGGGATACAGATAATACCTGGCCTTGCCGGGGAGATAACCGTTCTTCTGGCCCGCGGGTATCAGAAAATAGACCTTCTTGTCTTGAGGGATTGTTGAGACCGCCTTGCTGAACAGGCTGTAAGCGGGCCCGCCGGCAAATGACGCCCTCTCTTCAGAGGACATATTAAGGAGGCCCGGGATTAATCTGAATGAAAAAAACTCGGCCTTGAAGACCCCGGCCGCTCCGATGACCCATAGGAAGATTAACAGGGCGGGAATAAAGGCGGACAGCTTTTTCATCGATATCTATCCTACGGTATTGTATTCCCTTACCCTGAAAGCCACCCCGATATCGTCTTCGGCTACTTTCCGGCAGGCTTCTATGTCAAGTCCAGGTACGGTTACCACGCTGGCCACGACCTTTGATATGTGCTTCTTGGCTTCCCTCAGGAAAAAGAGTATCGCAGGATAGGCGTTATCCCCGAAAGGGGTCTTGATCAGCTTCTGATATGTTTCGGAGTCTGGAGCGTTGAGGCTTACCGATATCACATCGACGAACATCAGCTCAGGAAGGACGTTCCTCTTGTGGACGAGGTTTGCGAGCCCGTCCGTGTCGATCCTGATCCTGCATCCCCTTCTCTTCAAGTACATGCCTACCTCTTTTACAAGGTCGAGCCTTATGAGAGGCTCGCCGAAGCCGCAGAATACTATCTCCTCGTATTTGTCTTCAGGGTCAGGGCCTATGGCGCGGATGACATCGTCAAAATCCGGCTCTTCGGAGAGTTTGAGATAATGACCCTTGACGGTATAGGACTTGAACTTGGCGCAGAAGGTGCAGTAATTCGAGCACCTGTTGGTTAGATTAAGGTACAGAGCGTTCCTTATGGGATACGCGATCTTCGCTTCTTCCGTCCTTTTATTGAGTCCGAAGAGGTCTTCGGCGTTCCGGGTGGTTATCCTCGCCACGTCCTCAAGGCTTAAGCGTTTGATCTCCGCTATCGCCTTCGCGGTATCAACTACAAAGGCAGGCTCATTCCTTTTGCCCCGGTTCGGATGGGGCGCCAGATACGGGCAATCGGTCTCTATAAGCATGCTCTCTATGGGCACGGCCTTGACGACTTCCCTCAAAACCCCGGCGTTCGGGAATGTTATCACCCCGGTGAATGAAAGGTGCAACCCCATGTCAAGGGCCTTTTTCGCCATATCCAAAGTGCCTGAAAAACAGTGGAAAACGCCGCCTGTCTCATTGACGCCCTCTTCCTTCAATACCTCAAGGGTGTCTTTTTCAGCCTCCCTGGTGTGTATGATGACCGGCAGGCTCAATTCCCTTGCAAGCGCGAGCTGCCTTCTGAATACCTCTTTCTGCTTGTCCCGTGGAGAGTGGTCGTAGTGGTAATCCAGCCCCGTCTCGCCGATGGCTACTGCGCGGCCCTTGCTTTCGAGCGCGAGCTTTTTTATGAGCTCATACGGCTCATCGTTCGTGACCTCTTTGGCCTCGTGCGGGTGGATGCCCAGCGCGGCGTACACGAATTCATAGTAGCTGAGGACTTCGTCGAGGAGTACCTTAAAACCCTTTTTCCTCGACCAGCAGCCGACGGATATTATCTTATGCACGCCAGCCTCTTTGGCCCTCGCGACAACTTCGGCGCGGTCGTCCCCGAACCTTGAGTCATCAAGATGCGCGTGCGTATCTATAAATAAAGGTTTTTCCATATTCACCCTTTAATGCGTCAGCCTAAACCCGGCCGCGGATCCGGGATCCGCCCCAAATCATCAGAGCCGAATGTCATATGATAACATTTTTACTGGATTCTGGGGAATAGCGATGGGATTTTAGTGACCTTACACCCTCTTTTCCCGGCGCCCCAGGCAGTCTCCCGATCAAACGGCTTTCCGGCGATATCGCCGTCGGCCCCAAGGGCTTCGGAGATCTTCCTGGCGGAGGCCGGCATGAAAGGATACACGTAGACGGCCACTATCCTTAAGCCTTCCGTAAGCGTGTAGAGGATGTTTGAAAGCGTCCCGTCATCCTTTTCTTTCCACGGCGCGGACTTGTCCACGTAGGCGTTCATCTCCCTTATCGCGGCCCAGACCTTGCCGAGCGCGTCATAGAAATTGAGCTTGTCCAGGGCTGCTCCGTAAGAGGCCGGGAGGCCGCTAAAGATGGCCTTGATATTTGTTTCAAACTCCCTGTCCTTTTCAGGCGCGGGCTCAGGCACAACCCCTCCCCTGTACTTCTCAACCATCGTGATAGTCCTGCTGAGGAGATTCCCCAGGTCGTTGGCGAGGTCGCTGTTTATGCGCCCTACGATAGCCTTTGCCGAGAAATCCCCGTCAACGCCAAACGGCATCTCCCTGAAAAGAAAATACCTGAAGGCATCCACGCCGTAAGTGTCCGCCATGGCAAGGGGGTCTACCACATTCCCCTTTGATTTGCTCATCTTGTTGCCGTCAACCGTCCACCAGCCGTGGGCGTATACTTTTTTCGGAAGCTCCACGCCCGCCGACAACAGGAAGGCCGGCCAATATATGGCATGGAACCTGAGTATGTCTTTGCCTATAAGATGCAGGTCTGCGGGCCAGAACCCCTCCGCGTTTTCCGGATAACCCGCTGCGGTGAGATAATTGGCAAGCGCGTCGAACCAGACATATATGACATGACCGGGGTCATCCGGGACCTGCAGGCCCCATTTAAAGGTAGTCCTGCTTATACTTAAGTCCCTCAATCCTTCTTTCAGGAAACTTATGATCTCGTTACGCTTCGATTCGGGCTCTATGAACGACGGGTTGGCTTCGATGTGCTTAAGAAGCGGCTCGCCGTATTTGGAGAGTTTGAAAAAATAGCTCGGCTCCTTTAATTTCTCCACGGGCCTTCCGCAGTCCGGGCAGTTCCCGTTAACGAGCTGTTTTTCGGTAAGGAAGGTCTCATCCGCCGTGCAGTACCAGTCCTCGTAGTCGCCGAGATATATGTCTCCCTTTTTTTCGGACTCTTTCCAGAGGCGGTAAACCGCGTTTTTGTGGCGTTCTTCCGTAGTCCTTATAAAATCGTCATTCGAAATATCGAGTTTTTCCCAGGCGTACTTGAACCGGAGCATTACATTGTCGGCGAATTCTATGGGGGAGACGTTCGTGGCGGCAGCGGCCTTTTCGACTTTCTGGCCGTGCTCGTCAGTGCCTGTAAGGAACAGCACCTTATAACCCTTAAGCCGCTTGTACCTTGCGAGCACATCCGCGGCAATGGTCGTATACGCATGCCCTATGTGCGGGACGTCATTTACATAATAGATGGGAGTTGTGACGTAGTAGGTCTTCCGGAGCATCCTTTCTCAAGCCCTTTCCTGCGGCGTTCCATCTTGCCCCTTGACCTCTTGCCCCTGAGTGCGCTCTACATGAGGCTCTTGTACCTGAGCTGGCTTTTCCTGCGTGGCCTGAGGCTGCTGTACCTGAGGCTGCTCCTGTGTCTCTTGTACTTGAGACCGTTTCTCATGCGAGGGTTTTCCATGAGGCTGCTGGCGTTGTCTCGAAGGGTGCTGCTTATGCCTTTGTTTTTGAGGCTGCTGAGACTGGGGCTGCTGTTTCTGATTCTGCTGTCCCTGGGGCTGCTGCTGTCCCTGTTCCTGTTCGTGTGAATGTACGTGTCCGTTCCCGTGCTTCCCGCATCCGCCGCAGCCGTCCTTGTCGTTGGTCTTATCCTTATCCTTATCTTTGTCTTTATTCTCTTTATTCTTATCTCTCTTCTCGCCCTGGTACATATCGTGCTCGTAGCTCAGGCAGCACATGAGACGCCCGCATATGCCAGATATCTTGACAGGGTTAAGAGCGAGATTCTGCTCTTTTGCCATCTTTATCGTGACAGGCTCGAAATCCGAGAGAAAGCCGGAGCAGCAGAGTTCCCTGCCGCACGGCCCGAGCCCGCCTATCATCTTGGCTTCGTCCCTGACGCCGATTTGCCGCATCTCGATCCTGGTGTGAAAACCCGATGCGAGGTCTTTCACCAGCTCCCTGAAGTCCACCCTTGTTTCCGAGGTGAAATAAAATATCGCCTTGCTTGAGTCAAACAGGTACTCGACCCTGATGAGCTTCATCGGAAGCTTATAATGCGCTATCTTTTCCCTGCATATCCTGAAGGCCTCGTTCTCCCTCTCAGTGTTGAAGCCGTGCCTTTCCGTATCCACGACATCGGCCTTCCGCACCACCTTCTTCAGTTGCCTCTGAACCGTATCGGGGTCTACTTCCCTCGGCTTGTACACGACCACGCCCATCCCCAGACCCTTTTCCACCTCAACTATCACGCTGTCATTGGGATTAAGGTCAAGTTCGTTAGCCTCGAAATCATACACCTTGCAGGCCTTCTTGAACCTTACTCCTACTATTTTAACCATAAGGCAACCTTTCAAATTTACTTTAGCGGGCTGCTGAAAAAGCCCATCTGCTTCGTTGTCATTGTCGCTCGTCACTGCGGCGTACAGACAAAGTACGCCTCATTCCTCGCTTCTCGACGCCTTGCAGCTGATGCTTCTTGAGCAGCCTGAACAAATTCAGGGTTTTTCAGCAACCTGTCAGGCCGTAAGCCTCAAGAGCAGCGACTCCATCGTAAGCTGCTTGTTCCCGTAGCGGGGCGGCATGATCGAGCGCCGCGCCTCTTCCACATACGAGTAATTGTCTAAAAGTCTCCGGGGATGCGAACCCTGCTCAATATACCCGTTAATATCTACATTTACTATAAGATTTTCCGCGCCCTCAAGTTTGAGCAGCCTGTCGCGGTACCAGCTTTTCATGAATTCAAGCACATCCTCAAGGTCGTCACGCTTCGCCAGTTCCTCCGCGAACTTCAGGGCATCCTCTGGACAATCGGGCTTTATTGATGAGAGCCTTGAGAGCATTTCCTTGCGCGTCCCGTTCAGGCCTTCGTCGATGTACCTGATGGAATTGGCGATATTCCCGCCGTTTATCCTTACAATCGCCCTGGCCTCTTCCGCCGGGATTTTAGCCCTCTCCGAAAGAAAGGCCGAGACGGTCTCCTCGGGCAAGGGCCTGAAGTTAACCCTCTGGCACCTTGAGATTATCGTCGGAAGCAGATCCGCCGCCCTGGACGATACGAGGATTATGACCGAGCCTGCCGGAGGCTCCTCAAGGGTCTTTAAAAAGGCGTTCGCGGCAGCGGGCATGAACTTCTCGGCGCTGTCTACGATAACCACCTTCCTGCCCTCTTCGACCCTGTAGCGCAGAACATTCAGGACATCCCTTACCTGCTCGATCCTTATGAGCCCCGACGGGTCTTTTATTAAAACCTCTTTTTCCTTTATCGTAGGCCAGACAGGGGTAAGGTTCTGGTGCGTTTCGCCGGCTATCGTCGCGCACGAATGGCAGACCCCGCATGAATCGCCGTCTTCCCCGTCAGCGCAGTTCAATGCCTTCGCGAACTCGATCGCAACGAGCCTTTTACCTATGCCCGGCGGCCCTGAAAAGAGAAAAGAGTGTGCAACCCGCCCGCTTTTGGCGGCGCTGCGGAGGACATCTATCTCTTTTTTGTGGCCGAGGATATCTTTAAAGGACAATTGCGCCTACCCGCTGGCTATTGGATATCGAAACTCTCTCCGCTAAAGAGTTTCCTTTAAAAAATGGACCTCAGCGAAGGAGTAATGCGCTACTTTATATCAGACTTGCGGTCGAATTCACGCATTTTATTTATAATATCACAGATTTCCCCGTGTATCGAAGGTATTTCTCCCGAAGCGTTTACGACCCTGATCCTCGGCTCGGCCCTTGAAAGGCTCAAATAGCCTTCCCTGACTTTTTTATGGAAAATAATGTTTTCCTTTTCAAAGCGGTCTTCCCTGGGGCCGGTACTGGCGTCTATCCTCTCCCATGCCCTCTTAAGCCCCACCTCAGGTTCGCAGTCAAGGAGAAAGGTCACGGCTGGGATCAGCCCGCCGGTAGCGAACGCGTTCATTAGAGAGACCGAACCTATGTCTAGCCCCCTGCCGTACCCCTGATACGCAACAGTTGAGTCTATGAACCTGTCCGAGATCACGACCTTGCCTTCTGAGAGCGCGGGCCGTATAATCCTTGAAACGAGCTGCGCCCTGCAGGCCTCATAGAGAAAAAGCTCGGCCTGTGCGTCGATCGGCTCGGAAGAGCTGTTTAAGAGTATGCCCCTTACCTTTTCCCCCAGCTCTGTCCCGCCGGGCTCCCTTAAGGACAGGACGTCCCGGCCTTTTGCCTCAAAATATTTCTTAAGCAGATCGATCTGGGTGGTCTTTCCGCACCCCTCGATCCCTTCGAATGTAATAAACAAACCCACGGTTTGGCCTTTTTTAAGTTTCCTTTAATGTTCCAGATATTACAGTAAAAGCCGCTGCTTCGCAAGGCCAGAAAAATCAAGTTTATCGCTTGACATTCTACAGAATGTCGAATATTATTATTAACGGAGACTGCATATGGCTAAACGGTTCAATCCAAGAGAAAACAGCGGCAAGATACTGGGACGCCTCGAACAGGAGATACTTGAGATACTCTGGGCAAAAGGCGAGGCTACAGGCAAGGCTATATTTGCCGATATAAAAAGCACCAGGGAGATAGCGATAACTACGGTACTGACAGTGCTGGAGAGGCTCTCCAAAAAGAAATACATACAGAAGATAAAGGGTGAAAGCGTATTTATCTTCAAGCCAGCGTATACGAAGGAAGAGTTCGCCAGGGAAGTCTCAAATGAGATGCTTAAAGACATCTTCGAGATATCCACGGGGGGCGCATGCGCCTCGTTCGTAGATACGCTCGCGGATACCGACCCCGTTGAGCTCGACAGGCTTTCCGCGCTTATAGAGCACAAGAAAAAGGAACTGGAAAGGAATAAATAACCTTGGCCACCCTGCCGCAGATATTTCTGACCCTGTCCCTTGCCGGAGGGGCTTTTCTCTGGATAGGGTACGGGCTTCCGGGGCTTTTTGAGTTTACCTGGGGGTTTACGGATTTCTGCCAGTCTCTTTTCGTGCGCTGCCTCGAATACCTCGATATCATAAAATTCGTCTTCCTCTGGCTTGGGGCCTCCGTCGTATTTTCGGGCGTCTTTTACGCGTCATTCAAATCGGCCCTTAATCTCGCAAGGTCGTACAGGATCATCTCGAAGCTGCCGTTAAAAAGGCGCGGCTCGGTCTTCCTTATCGATAACAGCTCCAGGGTAGCCTTTACGCACGGCTTTCTGCGCCCGTCCATCTACATCTCAAAGGGCCTTCTGAAGAGCCTTGACCGGGACGAGCTGAAGGCCGTTTTCCTCCACGAGCTCCATCACAAGAAGAGATACGACCCTTTAAGGTTCCTCTTCCTTTCGTTTTTAAAAGACCTCTTTTTCTATATACCTCTGGTAAGGCATTCGGTCATGAACGCCCGGATAAGGAAAGAGCATGAGGCGGATGACGCCGCGGCCTCTCACGCCGCTACGCGCTTAAACCTCGCCAAAGCCCTGGTAAAGGTAGCCTCCCTGAATATCGAGACGGCCTCCATCCCCGCCTCTATAACAGGCGGGAGCCCTGTGATCAACAGGATAAAGCGGCTTATCGAAGGCAAAGAGGTCCGGTTCTCGCCGCCCTCTTTAAAAGTAGTCGCGGCCAGTATCGTCATAACTCTATTTCTTGGGCTCTCGCTTGCTTACCCAATCGGGGCACAGGGCCCGGCCTCAAAAGAGTGCTCGGTAAAGCACTGCTCCCTTCACATGGATAAGATCGCCAATTGTAAAGAGCACTGCAAAACAACGGGGCATAAACACTAAAAAATTTTTTGCCTGTATGTTCTACTGCCTGTAGAAGCAAAAGGAGGAATAAAATGAGAAAATATAAGATGCTCGCCGCAGCCCTGTTCATGCTGATACTCCCTTTTTTTATTCACAACGCTCGCGCCGAGGATATGACCGGCCGTTCCGGGGGGATTCAGGCGACGCTTAAGGTAGATCCAAAGAAATCGATGATAGACCTCTATCTATACGATTACGCTAAAGCCCTTACCCCGATTACGGAGGCGAAGGTGGAAGTCCGCATAAGGACGCCAAGGGGTGCGGTAAAAAAAGACCTTGCCGGCATGAAGATGGGCGGCGAATATTCTTTCATGAACTCTCTGGACTTATCGGCTAAAGGCAGATATATTTTCGATATCACGGTAGAGACCGGCGGCAGAAAGGCCAATTTTTCGTTCAGTTACGATAACAAGTAGATTCTACAGGCTGCTCAAAAAGGTTGTCTGTACGCCGCAGTGACAAGCGTCGAAGACAACAAAGCAGATGGACTTTTTCAGCAGCCTGCTAAGGGGATATCCATGCGTTCTGTGCACACATTTAGATTCCATCTCTTTCTTTTCGTTTCCCTGCTGATGCTTTCGTTTCCGCCAATGTCGTTTGCCGAAGGCCTCCAATTATCTGCGCTTCTGAAAGAAGCGAGGGAGAAAAACCCGGAGCTAAAGGCCATTGAGGAAAAGATAACCGCAAGGGAAGCGGCGGCAAGGGCCGAGGGCGCGCTCGACGACCCGACATTAAAGGTCGAATTGGAAGACCTCTCCAGGGAGCATCCCCTCAATATATCCCCGGGCAACGCCATGCTTACAAGGTATACGATAAGCCAGATGTTACCGTTCCCCGGCAAGTTATCCTTGCGCCGGAAGATAGCGTACAAGGAAGCCCTGGCCGCTCATGCGGAGCTTAAGGCGAAAGAGCTGGAGATCATCTCAGGGATAAAAGAGGCGTACTTCGATTACGCCTTTCTGATGGAATCATTAAAGAGGACGGCTGAGATCAAGGATGTGCTTTCATATATGTCAAAGGTCGCTGAGACGAGATACTCCACAGGCCAGGTCTCCCAGCAGGACGTCATAAAGGTAAACGTGGAAAAGACCATGCTCTCAAACGAGCTTATCACCCTTGAGGCTGAGAAGGCCATCGCCGCTTCCAGGCTAAAGTCTTTTATCGCAAGGCCCCAGTCCGAGGCCATAGATGAGCCTCAGGTATTATCCAGGGAGCGTATCGCCTTCGACACGGAGATGCTCATCAAGAGAACGGTAGAGAACAACCCCGAGATAAGGATGGCTGAACTGGAGGCTGAGGCGGGATCCCTCGGCGCGGACCTCGCGAAGCGTAATTACTACCCTGATCTGATGCTGGGGGTCGCGCCTATACAGAGGGACGGCAGGTTCGATGCCTTCGACGTGATGCTTCAGGTCAATCTCCCCATCTGGAGAGGCAAATACAATGACAGGGAGGAGGAGGCCGCGGCCAACGCCCGCTCCATGAGATCAAGGGCGGCGGCCATGAAGAACGTAAAGGGCTTTGAGGTAAAAGAGGCCGCGCTCATGGTCGAGTCCGCCGACAGGATGCGGGCACTTTACGAGACCGCCTTGCTGCCGCAGGTAGAGCTTTCGTTCGAATCAGCCCTCAGGAACTATCAGGCAGGCAAGATAGATTTTCTTATGCTCCTCGACACGGAGCGCGAGCTTAAGAGGACACGTATCGATTACCTTAAATCCCTGCTCGAGTACAGGAAGAAGGTCGCTCTCCTGGAGAGGGCGGCGGGCTCCGAAATTTCGTCGGCCAATACCGAGGAACTAAAATAATGAACAATAAATTTATAGGCATATTACTCCTTCTAGCCGGACTTGCCGCGGGCGGCTCTGCCGTATACCTTTACTCTAAAACAACGGAGCCGAAAAAGGAAGCGCCGGCGGAGGCGAAGGCGGAGAAAAAGATACTATATTACCGTAACCCCATGAACCCTGAGGTCACCTCCCCTTCCCCGATGAAAGACCCGATGGGCATGGATTATGTCCCTGTCTACGAGGATGAAGCGCCCTCAAAAGATGAGGCCCCCGGCGCGGTAAGGATCACCACCGAGAAGATACAGCAGATCGGGGTCAGATCCGAAGAGGTCAGGCACAGGAGCCTTAAGCGCGTGATAAGGACGGTCGGGAGGGTCGAACCGGTTGAGAACAAGATATTCGTTATAAACGCGAAGGTGTCCGGGTGGGTGGAAAAGCTCCATGTGAGCAAGACAGACCAGATGGTCGCTACGGGCGAACGGCTGCTTGAGCTTTACAGCCCTGACCTGATATCAGCGCAGGAAGAATATCTGCTCGCCTTGAAATCCCTGGAGCGGATGAAGGACAGCCCTCCGGAAGTCAGGAGCGGCGCTGAATCCCTCCTTAATGCCGCCCGCCAGAGGCTTAAATACTGGGATATCTCTGACGACCAGATTAAAAAGGTCGCCTCTACCGGCGCCGTAACGAGGACGATGACGATAAGGGCCCCGAGCAACGGAAGCGTTACGGAAAAAATGGTGGTAGAGGGGCAGAAGATCGAGGCGGGAGAGCCTCTCTTCAAGATAATAGATCATTCGGTAGTATGGGTCTACGGCGAGATATATGAATACGAGATGCCGTATATAAAGATCGGCCAGAGCGCCGCCCTTACCCCCTCCTACTCCCCGAGCGAAGCATACGAGGGAAAGATCGAGCATGTCTACAGCCATCTTGGCTCCATAAGATATGTCCCCGAGGAAGGGACGGAGGTAAGGACGGCGAAAGTCAGGTTTGTGCTCCCGAATACGGATCATAAATTAAAACTCGGGATGTATCTGAACGTCGAGATATCCGCGAGGGTCGCGAAAGAGGCCATTGCCGTGCCGGATTCAGCCGTGATAGACAGCGGCACAAGGCAGGTAGTCATCATCGACAGGCGGGACGGCACCTTCGAGCCCAGAGCCATAGAGACGGGCGTCAAGGGCGAAGAATATTATGAAGTGAAAAGCGGGGTCAAGGAAGGCGAATGGGTCGTGACCTCAGCGAACTTCCTTATAGACTCCGAGAGCAACCTGAAGGCGGCTATCACGGGCCTTGGCGCTCATGAACATGGCGCCAAAGTAATTGAAGATAAAAAAGAGGCGGAGCCGGCCGCCTCGCACAAAGGCCATTAGATGCTTAAAAGGATAATAGAACTTTCCGTCAACAACAAGCTCATCATACTCCTCTTTACGGCGTTCGCCATCGGATGGGGGGTATACGCCATTTATAAAACGCCGATCGACGCCATACCGGACCTTTCAGACGTTCAGGTGATAATATATACCGAATACCCAGGACAGGCCCCTCAGGTCGTTGAAGACCAGATAACGTATCCGCTCACGACCGCCATGCTCGCGGTGCCCAAGGCGAAGGTCGTAAGGGGCTACTCCTTCTTCGGCGTTTCATTCGTATACATAATCTTTGAGGACGGGACGGACATGTACTGGGCGCGCTCCCGCGTCCTTGAATACCTGAACTTCGCCTCGGGAAAACTCCCGAAGGGCACCACGCCCTCGCTTGGCCCTGACGCGACAGGCGTAGGCTGGGTTTACGAGTATACGGTGGAGAGCAAAAACCATAGCCTGGCGGAGCTCCGTTCCATACAGGACTGGTATGTAAGATACCAGCTGACAAAAGTGCCGGGCGTCTCGGAGGTGGCCTCGATCGGCGGGTTCGTAAAGCAGTACCAGGTGAATATCGACCCGAACAGGCTCCTGACCTACGGCATATCCACCGGAGACGTAGTCAAGGCGCTTGAGATGAGCAACCGCGACGTCGGGGGCCGCGTTGTAGAGCTTGCCGAGAGAGAGTACATGGTAAGGGGCCTCGGCTACATAAAATCCATCCCCGACATAGAAGACATCGTTTTAAAAGTGGATAAGACCGGGACGCCGATCAAGATCCGCGATATAGCGAGGGTTGAGCTCGGGCCGGACGAAAGGAGAGGCATCACCGAGCGGGACGGCGAAGGCGAGGTCGCCGGCGGAATAGTCGTAATGAGGTTCGGCGAGAACGCGCTAGATGTCATAAAGGGGATCAAGGAGAAGCTTAAGGAACTTGAGGCGGGATTGCCCCCCGGGGTCAAGATAAGGTCTGTCTACGACCGTAGCGGCTTGATATACAAGGCCATTGACACGTTAAAGGAAAAACTCATTGAAGAATCGATAGTAGTATCCCTTGTCTGCATAGTCTTTCTCCTGCACTTCAGAAGCGCGCTTGTGGCGATACTGATGCTGCCGGTCGCGATCCTTATTTCACTCATTATAATGCGCCTCATGGGCGTCAACGCGAACATAATGAGCCTCGGAGGTATCGCCATAGCCATAGGCGCGATGATCGACGGGGCTATCATAATGATAGAGAACGCCCACAAGCACATCGAAAGGGACGGCGGGAAGAAAGAGCATTGGCAGATAATCACCGACGCGGCGAAAGAGGTCGGCCCCGCGCTTTTCTTCTCCCTCCTTATCATTACGGTCTCCTTCATGCCGATATTCACGCTTGAGGCGCAGGAAGGCAGGCTCTTTAAGCCTCTGGCGTTTACAAAGACATTCTCCATGGGCGCGGCGGCTATCCTTTCCATTACCCTTGTACCCGTGTTAATGGGCTATTTCATAAGGGGTAAAATACTGCCTGAGCGCAAAAACCCCATAACAAGGTTCCTTATCTGGATATACCACCCCGCCATAAACGCCGTTTTGAAGTATAGAAAGACCACGCTACTCCTTGCCCTCGCGGCGCTCTTGGCCACCGCCTACCCCCTTAAAAAGCTCGGCAGCGAGTTCATGCCTCCTTTAAATGAAGGCACGCTCATGTACATGCCTGTAACGCTCCCCGGCGTTTCCGTCACCAAGACCGCCGAGATATTGCAGACGCAGGATAAGATAATAAAGAGCTTTCCTGAGGTCGAAAGCGTATTCGGCAAGGCCGGGCGCGCGCTTACGGCGACAGACCCAGCGCCCTTTGAGATGTTCGAGACGGTTATAAACTTAAAGCCCGAGTCCGAATGGCGGCCTGGGATGACTACGGACAAGCTGGTCGAAGAGATGGACACGGCACTGAAGATGCCCGGGGTGACGAACGCGTGGACGATGCCGATAAAGGCGCGGATAGACATGCTGTCGACCGGGATACGCACTCCAGTGGGCATAAAGGTATTCGGCAAGGACTTACAGGAGCTTGAGAGGGTGGCCCTCGACGTGGAGAAAGCCGTAAAGAACGTGCCGGGGACATCGAGCGCCTACGCGGAGAGGATCATCGGCGGGTATTATCTGGATATCAAGATAAAACGGGATGAGGCGGCTCGGTTCGGGCTTAAATCAGAAGATATTCAGGAAGTCATAATGTCCGCCATAGGTGGAGAGAATGTTACTACCACCATCGAAGGCCTTGAGCGCTACCCCGTCAACGTACGGTATAAAAGGGAGCTCCGGGACGACATAAACAAACTGGGGCGGGTGCTGATACCCGCCATGATGGGAACCCCCATACCTCTGTCGCAGGTGGCGGATATCGGTATCAAGATGGGGCCTCCTACCATAAGGACGGAGAACGCCCTCCTGACCACATGGATATTTATCGATGTAAGGGGAAGAGACATCGGGAGCTACGTAAACGAGGCAAAGGCGGCTGTCGCCTCGAAGGTGAATTTTCCTCCGGGGTATTACGCCACATGGAGCGGACAGTACGAATACATGGAGCGGGCGTACTCGAAGCTCAAGGTGATAATACCGCTTACGCTGGGCATTATATTCCTGCTTCTTTACCTGAACTTCAAGTCGATCATCGAGTGCCTGATAATACTCCTTGCCATCCCATTCTCTCTTATAGGGGCGGCGTGGATATTATTCCTCCTCGGATACAACATCAGTATAGGCGTCGCCGTGGGGTTTCTGGCCCTCGCCGGGCTGGATGCCGAAACCGGCATAGTGATGCTCATCTACCTTTTACACTCCTATAACGGCAGGATGGCTGAAGGCAGGATGAAGACAAAGGAAGACCTCTACGACTCCATCATAGAAGGTACTGTGCTCAGGGTACGGCCGAAACTCATGACCGTAACCGCGATCATCGCGGGACTTCTGCCGATAATGTGGTCTACGGGCACCGGCGCGGACGTAATGAAGAGGATCGCCGCGCCTATGGTCGGAGGGATGTTCACCTCGGCCCTTCTGGAACTCCTCGTGCTCCCCGTCATATTCGCCATATGGAAGGGCTGGGAGATGAGGCGAAATCCTTAATCTCTGGTATAGTTATATGAAAAACCCTAAGGAGGTACGTGCATGAAGGCAAAAGGGATATTAACAGCCTCACTCCTCGCGCTCTCTTTGATATCAGCTCCGGCTGTCGCCGGGAATTCAACAGCGCTAGCCGCGGAGCAGGCACAGGGTTCGGCCACTCAGGATTCCGGGCAGACAGGCGGCGCTACGGGCGGACAGATGGGATGCCCGTGCCCATGTCCCGGCGGCCAGATGGGAGGCGGGATGATGGGCGGCCATATGGGGATGAAGGGCGGAGGGGCCATGATGATGCAGAACCACCAGTTGATGCAGGAGGCGATGGGGATACTCAAGGATAATATGGCGATCACGAGGGATATGACACACAAGCCCACCGCCGCGCAAAAAACGAAGCTGGATGCGATGATAAAAAGGATGGATGAGATCATGAAACAGCATGATACCATGCTGAAGAGCATGCAGGGGATGATGGGCGGCGGCGCCACGGACGGCACGGCAGGCGGCAGTACCGCAAAGTAAGGCGCTTATCCATGTAAAAGGTACAGGGCTATCCCAAAACGGGGTAGCCCTTTTCTTTAATGCTTTCCCGCGCAGGAGCAGGTTTTTCCCCTTTACGGCCGTTATCCTCTAACTACCTTTGCCTCAAGATAAATTTTAAACCAAAGGCGCTTACAAATTAGCTTGACAATCAAGCTTTGCATATGATAGCAATACTCTGTTTTAGATAGTGGAAACCCCAAAAAGAACCCCTCAAAAGTAAATAGTGCTGTTTCCCCTTGCCAGGCTAGCATTTCCGCTTGAATTCAAGGGTTTTAAAGTAAATAGATTTGCCGTAAAATAAAAAAACCGGGTAGAAAATGCTAGAACTCAATTTGACATTGGTTTTTCAGATGGTCGGCTTCTTCGCCCTCCTCATTATACTCAATCAATTCCTCTACAAGCCTCTTTTAAAGATACTGAAAGAGAGGGAGGAAAAAATCGAAGGCACGCTTAAATCGGCGGCAAAGGCCGAAAAAGACATTGATGACGGTATGGCGGCCTATGAGAAAAGGCTTAAGGAAGCCACGATAAAAGGCACGGAAGCACGGAACAAGATGAAATCCGAAGGCCTCCAGAAGGAAAAGGAAATAATCGAGGCGGCCCGCTCATCGGCCACCGCGGAGATCGGCAGGATGCAGACCGAGCTTGTTAAGAGCAAGGCCGCCGCGCTTCACTCCCTCCGGGCCGAAACAGAGTCCATCTCCAAAAACATCGCCGAGAAGATACTCGACAGAAAACTCGTAATATTCATCCTTACATTCGCGCTTCCGCTCCTCCCCGCGCTGGTATTCGCATCAGAGGGCGGCGGCCACGCCGAAGAGCACGGCTCCATGTTCAACATGAAGTTCGTCTGGAGCGTCGTAAACTTCGTCATCCTTGCGGTCGGCATCGTAGTAATCTGGAAAAAACTCTTAAGCGGCATGCTCCATAAGAGGGGCGTTGAGATAAAGAAGGCCCTGGAGGACGCGAAGACAGCGAAGGAAGCGGCTGACAGGAAGTCCGATGAGTACAGGACAAAGCTCGCCATGCTGGAAAAAAGGCTTTCCGAGATACAGAAAGAGCTTGAAATAGAAGGCGAAGCGGAGAAAAAGAGAATAGTAGCAGAGGCGGAGAACGCGGCTGTAAAGATAAAGGAACAGGCACGGCTTTCGGCTGAGCAGGAGCTTAAAAAGGCCAAGCTTGAAATAAAAGAGGAAGTCGCCAGTCTCGCCGTTCAAATGGCCGAGACGATACTCAAAAAAGAGCTTTCCTCCTCTGACCAGGAGAAACTGGTCAAGGGCTATTTAAACAACCTGAGGCTTAACTGATGAAAAGTTCCGCTGCAAGAAGGTTCGCAAAGGCGCTTGTGGAAATCGCGCGCGAAGAAAAGGCTTTAGACAACTACGGCAAGGAGCTGCGTACTACGTTAGCCCTCTTCAAAGGCAACCCGAACCTCTATAAAGTACTCCTTAACCCGATGCACAAGATAGAGGAAAGGGCGGCCCTGATCACCGGGATCGCTGAGAGCCTTAAACTCTCGCCTTTTGTCGCGAGATTCCTGAACATACTGGTTGTAACGCGCAACATAAAACTCCTTGAGCTTATAGCGGAGTCTTACTCAAGGTTTGAAGACGATATCTCCGGGCGGCTACGGGCCAATGTCGAGGCTCCAAACGACCTTGAACCGGCCCTGCTCGAGGACATAAAGAAAAAAATAGGCAGCGCCGCCGGTAAAGAGGTCATCATCTCTTTCAGGAACAACCCGGCCCTCATCGGAGGATTGGTCATAAGGATTGACAACACGATCCTGGACGGCAGCCTTAAAACGCAACTCGAACTAATGAAAGAAAAAATACTGGAAGGGGTGGTTTAAAATGATAAAGGTAGAGGAAATAAGCCAGCTCATAAAAACTCAGATAAAGGGCTTTGAAAAAGGGATCGATATACAGGAAATCGGCACCGTCATCTCTGTCGGCGACGGTATCGCGAGGATATACGGTCTTGAGAAGGCGATGGCAGGAGAACTCCTTGAGTTCCCTGGCAGCATTTACGGAATGGTGCTTAACCTTGAAGAGGATAACGTCGGAGTAGCCATCCTTGGAGCCGACTATACCATCAAGGAAGGCGATATAGTAAAGAGAACCGGCAAGATCGTCGAGGTGCCGGTAGGCGAAGGCCTAATGGGACGCGTCGTAAACGCCCTGGGACAACCCATAGACGACAAAGGCCCGGTAGACGCGAAGGAAATGAGGAGGGTAGAGGTAAAGGCCCCCGGTATCGTCGCCAGAAAGTCCGTTAAAGAGCCTCTCCAGACAGGCATCAAGGCCATAGACGGCATGATCCCGATCGGAAGAGGGCAGAGGGAGCTTATCATCGGCGACCGCCAGACAGGCAAGACCGCCGTCGCGATAGACACTATCATCAATCAGAAGGGTTTGAACGTTTATTGCATCTATGTCGCTATCGGACAGAAGCAGTCGACAGTCGCACAGATAGTTGAGAAGCTCCGTCAGTTCGGAGCGATGGAATATACGGTAGTCGTGGCCGCCACGGCGTCCGCGCCGGCGCCTCTTCAGTTTATCGCACCTTATACGGGCTGCGCCATCGGTGAATACTTCAGGGACAACGGCAAGCATGCCCTTATCATTTACGACGACCTTTCAAAGCACGCTGTAGCTTACAGGCAGCTTTCGCTTCTCTTAAGGAGGCCGCCAGGCCGCGAAGCCTACCCCGGAGACGTATTCTATCTCCACTCAAGGCTTCTGGAAAGGGCCGCGAAGCTCTCAGATGAGCTTGGCGGGGGCTCTCTCACGGCCTTGCCAGTAATCGAAACACAGGCGGGCGACGTCTCGGCGTACGTTCCGACGAACGTCATCTCCATTACGGACGGTCAGATATATCTGGAAACAGACCTTTTCTACTCAGGCATTCGGCCTGCCATCAACGTCGGCCTTTCGGTATCCCGAGTCGGCGGAAGCGCGCAGATCAAGGCCATGAAGCAGGTTGCCGGAACACTCAGGCTTGAGCTCGCGCAGTTCAGGGAACTCGCGGCGTTTGCCCAGTTCGGCAGCGACCTTGACCCTGCCACGCAGAAGCAGCTCGCCAGAGGCACACGGCTTGTCGAGGTGCTCAAGCAGGGCCAGTACAAGCCGCTGCCCGTTGAAAAACAGGTACTGATAATCTATGCCGCCACAAACGGCTATGTCGATTCCTATCCGGTAGCCTCTTTAAAGCGGTATGAAGAGGAATTAATGGCCTTCTTCGAATCAAGGCACGGAGCCCTGGTAAACGAGATAAGAGATAAGAAAAACATCGACAACGACCTGAAGGCGAAGCTCAATAAAGCCCTCGAAGAGTTCAAGGGCGTGTTCATAGCCGAGGCAAAGCAGTAGATCATCCGGCAAAATACGGTCAGCAGCCGTGTTCGGAACATGAAAAGCGGATACGGTAAAAAATAAAACTCGAAAGATAAAATATGCCGAGTCTTAAAGATATAAAACGCAGGATAAAAAGCGTTAAAAATACGCAGCAGATAACCAAGGCCATGAAAATGGTCTCCGCCGCGAAACTTAAAAGGGCGCAGGACGAGATCGTGGCGGCCCGCCCCTACGCTGAGAAGCTCCTGGGGCTTATAACATCTCTGGCCTCCAAGACGTCCCCTGAGAGCCATCCTCTTCTATCGTCCTCAGGCGGCCCCAAGACAGGCGTAATACTCATAACCTCGGACAGGGGCCTCTGCGGAAGCTTTAACACGGTCCTTTTAAGGACGATCGAGAGATTCATCAAGGACAAGGCCGATGGCGACTTGAACCTCTACCTTATAGGCAGGAGATCGATGGAGCACTTCAAAAGACGCTCCATAAACATCGCTGCCTCACGGAATTTCGGGAGCGGCAGGCCGAGCTACTCGCAGGCGGTGCAGGTGGCAGAGGATGTGACGAACGCATTCCTTAGAGGCGAACTCGACAGCGTCCACATAATCTACAGCCAGTTCCAGTCAGCCCTGACGCAAACACCGGTCATCCAGCAGCTTCTTCCCATATCCACGCCGAAGTCCGAAGAAGAGGACAAGGGCGAGACCCAGGTGGAGTTCATTTTTGAGCCGTCCAGCGACGAGGTGCTTTCAAATCTGCTTCCCAAATACGTTGAAGTGCAGGCCTTCAGGGCCCTTCTCGAATCCTCGGCCAGCGAGCACGGCGCAAGGATGACATCGATGGATTCCGCGTCCAAGAACGCCGCCCAGATGATAAACGGGCTTACGCTCAAGTACAACAGGCTCCGTCAGGCCGCCATCACGAAGGAGCTCATGGAGATCATTGGAGGAGCCGAAGCGCTCAAGGGTTAATTACAGGGAGGGCGGAACTTCCCTCCCGATTACGATAATAATAGCTGTCAAGGAGGCTTTCAAAAAAATGTCTACCAAGAATCTAGGCAAAATCACACAGGTAATCGGCCCTGTCCTCGATATAGAGTTTTCACCGGGCAAGCTCCCTGCCATATATAACGCGGTCAAGGTCACAAACCCGGCGATCAGCTCCGAGGAATGGAACCTTGTTACCGAGGTAGCCCAGCACTTGGGTGAAAATACGGTACGCTGCATAGCGATGGACGCTACGGAAGGCCTTGTCAGAGGCACAGAGGCGTGGGACACGGGAGACGGCATATCGGTGCCGGTCGGAAAGCCTGTGCTCGGAAGGATCGTCAACGTCATCGGAGAGCCGGTGGATCAGCTCGGCCCCATCAAGACAGAAAAGACCTACGCTATACACCGTCCTGCCCCGACATTTGATCAGCAGTCTACCGCCATCGAGGTTTTCGAAACGGGCATCAAGGTAGTTGACCTCCTGACCCCTTACCTCAAAGGCGGCAAGATCGGCCTTTTCGGCGGCGCGGGCGTCGGCAAAACAGTTCTCATCATGGAGCTTATAAATAACGTCGCCATGCAGCACGGCGGTTTCTCGGTCTTCGGCGGCGTCGGCGAAAGGACAAGGGAAGGGAACGACCTCTGGATGGAAATGAAGGAAAGCGGCGTTATAGACAAAGCCGCGCTCGTCTACGGCCAGATGAACGAGCCCCCGGGAGCCAGGGCCAGGGTCGCGTTGACCGCCCTCACGGTTGCGGAGTACTTCAGGGACGAGGAGAACCAGGACGTCCTCCTCTTCATCGATAACATATTCAGGTTCGTACAGGCCAACTCAGAGGTCTCCGCGCTCCTCGGACGCATCCCCTCCGCCGTCGGATACCAGCCTACGCTTTCTACGGACGTAGGAGAGCTTCAGGAGAGGATCACATCCACGACAAAGGGCTCGATCACCTCGGTTCAGGCCATCTACGTTCCGGCGGACGACCTTACAGACCCGGCCCCGGCAACTACATTCGCGCATTTGGACGCCACAACCGTCCTTTCAAGGCAGATAGCCGAGCTCGGCATTTATCCGGCGGTCGATCCTCTCGACTCGACGTCAAGGATCCTCGACCCGCAGATCGTCGGCGACGAGCACTACGCCACCGCGAGGCAGGTACAGCAGATCCTTCAGAAGTACAAGGATCTCCAGGACATCATCGCCATCCTCGGAATGGACGAACTCTCTGAAGAAGACAAGCTCGTTGTCGCGAGGGCCAGAAAGATTCAGAGGTTCCTCTCCCAGCCGTTCTTCGTCGCGGAGCAGTTCACCGGCGCCCCCGGCAAATACGTAAGCATCAAGGACACCATAAAAGGGTTCCAGAACATCGCGAAGGGCGAGTACGACGACATCCCTGAACAGGCGTTCTACATGGTCGGCACTATAGAAGAGGCGTTGGAGAAAGCCGAGAAGATCAAGGCTTCACTATAAAGGATTGAATAATGGCTGATACATTTCTGCTTGAGATAGTCACACCTTACAGGAAGCTTCTCTCCAGGGAAGTCGATGAGGTAACCGCCCCGGGCTGGTTCGGCGAGTTCGGAGTCCTCGCGGGACATACCCAGTACCTGACGGTGCTGAAGGCGGGAGAGCTCTCCTATAAGAAGGGCTCTGAGATCGGCTCTATCGCGGTAGGCCGCGGTTATGCCGAGGTGCTGCCGGATAAAACCACGATACTTGTCGAAAACGCGGAGACCGCGCCAGAAATTGACATTGAGGAAGCCAGGGCAGTGGTTACCAAATCCGAGGAAGCGCTTAAGACATTATCCCCGGAGGATGCCGGCTACGGCACAACCGTCGAGGCCTATGAGCTTGCACAGGCAAGGATAAAGGTTAAGGAGAAGCGGGGATAAGGACGGGGCTTTAAAGGAAAAAAAACGAAAAGGCGGGCATGATGCCCGCCTTTTTTTATTGGTTGGCAAAACCCACAATACGAGGCTGAATAGTACCCCTCCCAGCCTCCCCTTGTCAAGGGGAGGAATAAAACGATTCCCCTCCTTGCCAGAGATAGACTAGAAGCAAAACTTTTCCCCTCCTTACCAAGGAGGGGCCAGGGGTGGTCGTTCTTGATTTGTAATGATTATTCCTTATCGAAAGGCGCCCCTCTCAGGCAGACGCTCGGATATCCTCTCAATCACCACTTCAAGGTTTTCACAAATATCATTATTCGTAAAGCGCAGAAAAGTTATGCCGTATTTTTCTATTTCGCTTTCACGAATTCTGTCGGCCTCTTCAGCCCCATCCAGAAAATGGGAATTCCCGTCCACTTCGATGGCAAGTCTAAACTCAGGGCAGTAGAAGTCCACAATAAAAGACCCGATGCTGTGCTGTCGCCTGAATTTGTAGCCATTCAATCCCTTGCCTTTGAGCTTCGACCATAATAATACTTCGGGCTTAGGCATGTTGTTTCTTAAGCCCCTGCGTTTTGTTTTTTCGCTTATTCTGTTGAAAACCTTTGTAATACGACCCCTCCCAGCCTCCCTTGTCAAGGGGAGGAATAAAACGGTGCCCTCTCGCCAAGGAGAGGGTAGGAATAAAACGATACCCATCCTTGCCAGGGATAGACAGGAGCAAGACTTTTCCCCTCCTTACCAAGGAGGGGCCAGGGGAGGTCGTTTTATAATCACCTTTTCCCGCTCCCCTGCAGAGAGGAAACTTATGCCCCCCTACCCCGCTTTCTTCCTGGGCGCTATCGTAAGCCTGGCCTTTCCGTCTTTTATATAGACCTTAAGCTCGACATCCCGGGTATGGTACTGCTCCTCGACCTTTTTCTTGTACGCCTGTATCGTCTTTTCGATGGCAGCGGGCGTTATGCCTTCCGTGGGTTCGTTGCAAGCCTTGCGCGCCTCGATATATTTGCTGTAAATTTCATCTATCTCACCCCCCCTGCCCTCCCCCTCAGGCCGGATGCTGGCCGCCACAGGCGCCTGGCCGGGCCCTTTAAGCATGGCTTCCTCGGCCTCTGCCTTCCTGTGGAACTCGCCTTCTTCGATGGCCCTGAGCGTCCTCGTCCAGTACTGCTTGTAGGAGTTGTACTTGGCTACGACGCTGTTATACCTGAATTTAAGAGAGGTGTTCGTGAGATTCTTGTTGCTGTAAAAGAGAATAAGTCTTTCTATCTCGTCCCGGAGTTTTGCGGGCTCGCGCTTTAAGACCCTCATGAAATACTGTTCGTATTCGACCTTGAGCCTTGCCACTTTGGAATCAAGTATTTCGATATCCTCTTTGGCACCCATAGTAACCCTGAATCCTTTAAATGGTTAAAATACCGCTACAAGGAAGGCCCTTAACTTGTCCTCGTCCTCGTTAGCGCCGATTACGTGCCCTTCGTCCGAAAGGCCTCTGTACTCTATCTGGGCGAAAGCATTGCTCAGTATACTATATCTTGCCATTATGCTCTGTGACTTTACGCCCGCCCTGCCGCCCTCTTTCAGATATTCGAATCTTGCGCCCAGGCTTATCTTTGGGAGCGGGAAAAAAAGCGCCTCAAGAAGGTAATCATCCGCGTCAGAAGCCCCTGCCCGGTTACTCCTGAAATATCCGGCGGTAAGTATAAAAGGGCCGCCCTCCGCCTCAAAGGCGATCCCGTACTTGGACGTAGCCATGTCCTCTCCGCCTATTGCCTCTTTTCCCGCTCTTGCCAGCGCCCCGATACTGTAAGCCTCTTTAAAAGTGGCTGCGTAGGCCGCGTAAAAGCCCTTCAGCTTATCGTCGCTGCTCACATCCTCTCTCGATATTCCGAGAGAGTAGCGGTGTGTGGGCATGATCGAATCCTCATCAGCCACCACCAACCCGTTTATCTCTATAGCCCCTTGCTCAAGGCTCAGCACATCAAGGACGGATTCCGCCAGATACCTGTTCGTAATGGCCGCGGCTGTATTTAAAAACGGCAGCCCTATTTCCCATTTTCCAGCCCTTACGTTCAGCATCCCCTCGCCTGCGGGTCCCAAGAGATCGTTTACCTGGACGAATGCCTTGTGTATGCTCGTATCCGCGCCTGTGTCTGTCTCCTCGAATGTGATAGTAGCGTTCGCCGAGACCCTGCCGGTCTTTCCGAACGCCCCGCCGGCGATAAACTCAAGCTCTTCGATCTTTAAATCCGACGATTTTGTCTTGACGCCGTTAGTCTTAAGGCTGCTGTAAGCGCCTTCGATTTCGGCCTCGATTGAAGCCGGCAGGGAGGTAAGATCCTTTACCTCCTTCCATTCGCCCTCGCCGGGAAGGCGATACCCGCCTGATTTAAATGTCCTGCCGGTCTCATTAAGCTTGGGGAATATCGAATGGCAAAAGGCGCAATCCCTGCCTATCTGCCTTGAGAAGAAAGGATAGGCAAAGGATGCCGAAGGTAAAATAAAAATAGAGACGAGCGCCAATAATATTACCGCGCCAGGGATAACCGATGAAATCCTCAAAGCCCGCTTCAGTTCCGCGATCACAGCAGCCAAGGTTCAAACTCCTCAAATCTATAAAGCCGGTTGGGAGACCCCGGGGTTTCGAGCCCGGGGAGAAACAAATGCCCGTAACAGGCCGGCAATACCTGCGCGTGGAGGCCGTATCGTTCGCCTGCAGGCTTTCCCGGGTACGCCTGGCCTAAATAAGGCCAGGGGGATGTCACCTGGATATCTTTTCAGCCCTTACGTCAGCGTTAGCGCCAAGCCCTACGGTGAACGGGAAAGAGACATAATGCTTCCTCTTCTCGACCCCGTCCTCGTGTATCGCCATGCCGACGGATATAACATCCCCGTCCTCGGCCTGAATGTCAAACTTGTCGGTTGATTTAAGCTTGGTCCTTATTACGGCGGCATACCTTCCATCGCCGTAAGACCCTGAGGCTTCCACGGAGGTTTTGTCTTCCCATTTCCGGTCATCCATAATCCAGCCGTCGTGGGCCGCCACCTCTCCGTTGTTAATTTCCGCCGAGACGAGGTCTATCCTGCCGCCATCCTTTATCCTCTTGTCCAGTTCTCCCTGAGGCTTCCTCTCAGACCATGACGTGCGGGCGTAATAAGCATATAGCCTTACGTCATCCCTGTTCTGGCTTCCATAGTACCCGTTTGAAACGACCTCTTTCCTTGACGGGCTGTTGGGCATTGTGCTCAGGTCGTTATGGCATGTTATGAAGCAGCCGTATTTTTTGAAAGCGACCTCGGACTTGTTTATCTGAAGCGACACCCTGTCCGGCAGCCCTTTTGAGGCCTTCTTCTGCCAGCCGGCGCCCTTTGAATCCCATTCGATCCTTATATACATATAGTCGTTGTCATACGCCGCCTGTACCTTCGCCGTTATCAACCCCTTTTTCCCCGGTAAGGGCTCCGGCTCGAACGGGTTGTGCGATCTCTTCATCTTTACGGTGCCTGACGCTATCTCGTCGGCCTTCAGGTCAAGCTCGCCCTCCTTGCTCAAATGGCAGTGCTTGCAGTCCTTTTTGCCCTGTTTTATCTCGCGGCCGCCGAGGCGATGGTCATCGCTGGTTAAAAATTCCCACGAAGTCACCCCGGGATAAAAAAGCGATATCTTCGACGCTCCAGCCTTGTTCCAGTTTATCTCTCCGGCCAGGGCCGCGCCAGGCAGTATCAAAGCCATTATCAGAAAAAGCGGCAGCAGTAGAGAAATTCCTCTCATCACGACCTCCGTTTTATGTCTTAAAGCTTCCGACTGTGCTCCGAAGCGTTTCAGCCTGTTTATTCATTTCCTTAACTGTCTTCTCAAGCCTTGTCGCCAACGCGGCGTTATCCTCAGCGGCCTTCGTTACGGTTTCGACCGCTACGACTATCCTCTTTGAGAATTTCATCTGTTCCTGCGTGGCCCCGGCGACCCTCTTTATCTTGTCCGCCACCTTGAATATGGCCTCGGAGACGTGCTTGCCTTCCCTCGACTGCTCGATCGTCGAGAGCTTGACCTTCTCCATGAACTCCTTCATCTGGACGGTATCCTTGAGTATTTCCTTTGCGGCTGAAGACTGCTCGTTAGCGGCGTTTTTAATATCCCCGACCATGTGGCTGATCATCTGCGCGGCGTTTGTTATCTGCCCGGCGCCCTTGGTCTGCTCGATAGTGGTCTTCTCTATCATCTTGGCCATGTCGAAAGAACTCCTGGCCGAATCCAGGATCATCTTAAGCGCGTCCTGCGCGTCCCTGGAAAGCCTCACTCCGTCCTCTACCTTCTCGGATGAACGCTGCATGGATTCCACGGCGACGGAGACCTCGCTCTGAACGACGTTTATAAGCTCGGCTATCTCCTTTGTGGAGGAGGTGGTCTTCGTGGCAAGGTCCTTTACCTGTCTTGCCACCACGGCGAACCCCTTGCCGTGCTCGCCTGCCTGCGCCGCGAGGATGGTGGCGTTAAGGGCCAGGAGGTGGGTATTGTCCGCGATATCGTTTATGACGGTAAGTATCTTGCCTATTTCCTTGGACCTCTCCCCGAGCCTGTTTATCACCAGCCCCGTCGAGGCGACTTCCAGGCTGACCTTTTCGATGCCCTCCCTCGTTTTGACGACCGAGTCCATGCCCACGTCTTCGGCGTCGGCCCTTACCTTCTCAGCGAGCTCCGCCTGGCTCCTTGAATAATTCTCGACCTCTTTGACCTTCGTGCCTATCTCGATAATGGATGAGACGACCTCCTCGGTCTTTTTAAACAGCTCATCCACATGCGAGGCGACCTGGTTTATCGAGATCGCCATCTCATTTATCGAAGACGTCGTCGATGAGGCTGAATAGAAAAGTTTTTCGATGTTGACCTTGACCTCATCGACTGACGACGACATCGTATGCGCGGAATCGGAGACCTCTATGGATGAAATGTTCAAAGACTCGGCCTCTTCGGCAACCGTCTTTATGGACGCGTCCATTTCCTTGATCGATACCGAAGTGTCCTCGGCCGCCCGGAGCTGCTTTCCCACAGCCTCTATGATCTCCCGCGAAGACGACTCGATTTCCCTGGAAGCGGATGAGACCTCGCGCGAGATGGTGAATATCTCCTTGACCATATGCTGCATGCCCTCGACGAACTTATTGAACCATCTTCCGAGCATGCCTATCTCGTCGTTCGACGATATCTCAAGGCGCTGAGTGAGGTCCCCTTTGCCTTCGGCTATGGCCTTTAACATATCCACTGTCCTGTCCACGGGCCTTGTCACCACGCCGGATACGAGGAGCCCCAAAAGAACGGTCGTTGCCGCCACGGTTATCAGCCCGTACATGATCCACCTGTTCCGAGAGCTGTTGAGGAGCCCGTACATATCGTCAAGCGAGGTCGATATCATCAAGACCCCCCTGGCGGCTTCCTCGTGGGAGTGGCAGGATGAGCATTTGGGCCTGGACACTATCGGCACCAGATAGGTGAAAAAACTCCTCTCGCCCTCTTTTTCTATATAGAATACAGCCTCTTTTTTGCCGATATTGAATTCCTGGAGGGCTTTTTTGAACTCCTGGTTCTGAGTGCCGTGGGCGACGTTATTCAGGAGATTGGGATGCTCCACTACCCACTCGGGTTTTATCTCTCCGAACTCAACCTTCACCGAGTTAAGGGTCTTGTAATCCTTGAACGCCTCCTCCACGCCGTTCGCCCTGATAAGCTGAACGCGCTCAACCCCCTTGATCGTCTTAAGCCCCTCGATGAGGAATCGCGGCATATCCGCCCTCTCATCGAGCATATCCTTGTAAATAGTATGGAGTATAGGCTGGGCCATCAGCTCGCTGGCCTTCATCCTCTCTCTAAGCAGGCTCTTCTCCTCCTCCTTGATTACAAGGAATACCAGCACGCCGAACCCTAAAAGCGTAAGACCGATGGTGAGGTTCAAAATTTTGGATTTAAGGCCTTGACGGAACATTCTTAAGATACCCCGAAGTCAAAAAGGAAAAGCCAAGCCCCCGGTTTCGATTGGGAAGAGGGATTAAAATATCCTAACAGCACTAGATAGTATTAGAAGGGTGGATATACTACGGCGCAAAGTACCCGGAGGTACAAAGGTCTTGAGCGTCATTATATTACTTTCGGAGTAGGAATTCTATTAAAACCATCGCCCAATGTCAAATAAAAAAACGGCATTTTTTTCAATAATATACGGCTGATTAGCCCGGTTTTTCGCGTTAGTTTATTTATCGGATATTTTAGCCGGGGCTTTAAGGAAATGTAAGTAAAAAAAAGGCCCGCCGGTACACCCGGCGGGCCTTGCGAAAACTGCGGATTTACTTCTTTTTGCCCTTCTTGGCCGGCTTTGCGGCGGGCTTTGACTTTGCTTCAAGCTCCTTCTTGGCGGCATCCCTTTCGGCGGAGATGCTGGCTACCTGAGCCTTAAGGTCTTCAGCTTCCTTCTGGATCGAGGCAACCTGGTTCTTAAGTGTGTTGTTCTCCTCTGTCAGGGTTGATATCTGCCCCTTCAGCTGTTCATTTTCCTGCTTAAGCTGCTGGCCGCAACCAGATACGAATAGCAGCAGAGCAAATACCATGCTGAGCAAACCGATCTTCTTCGTCATCCTTCTTCTCCTTCTTTTTTTATTTTTCCCGGGTTAAAAAACACGCCGGCTGAACCGTTCAAACATAATTTCCGATGTGTTTGAGTTGAAAATTTTAAGAAAAAGCGCGCGCCATGTCAAGATAAAAATCACAAAGTTTTACGATTCTTCCATTCCGTCCGATTCTAGAGCCCGTTCTTTTTCGGGGTAAAATAAGACTCCTTCACGATGCCGAATTTGTTAAGACGGTACTGAAGCGTCCTGTAGCTCATCCCGAGCAGGTTAGCCGCTTTTCCAAGCACGCCGCCAGCCTTGACCATCGCCTTTACAAGCATCTCCTTCTCAAACTCCTCAAAAGAGACACCGTCTTCGGGAAGCTCGAAATCCATGCTGCTTAAAGCCACTGGCTTTGTCATTATCTCCATCGGAAGCGATTCCACGCCGATAAGCTCGCTCTCGTTGAGGAGCGCCGCCCTCTCTATCACAGCCTCAAGCTGGCGCACGTTGCCCGGCCAGCCGTAGTTCATAAGCATGTTCATAGCCTCATCGGAAAGGCCCTTTATTTTTTTCCCGAACGAGTCGTTGTACCTCTTTAAAAAAGAGGCCGCAAGCTCCGGTATGTCGCTCCTCCTGTCGCGCAGCGGCGGCAGCTTGAAGGCTATTACGTTAAGCCTGTAGAAAAGGTCTTCCCTGAAGCTGCCTCTCTTGATCTCGCTGTCCAGGTCCTTGTTCGTCGCGGCGATGATCCTGACATTCACCTTTATGTTTGACGAGCCTCCAACGCGTCTTATCTCCCTCTCCTGTATGACTCTGAGGAGCTTTGCCTGAAGGGACATGGACATGTCCCCTATCTCATCCAGAAAGATCGTGCCTTCGTCAGCCGCCTCGAAAAGCCCCGTGTTCTTCGCGTAGGCGCCGGAAAACGCGCCTTTCTCATATCCAAAAAGCTCCGTCTCAAGGAGGGTCTCGGGGATGGCGGCGCAGTTTATGGCCATAAAAGGCTTCGCGGCCCTTGAGCTTGTGTAATGCAGCGCCTTTGCTATCAGCTCTTTTCCCGTCCCGCTCTCGCCGTAGATCAGCACCGTGGCGGAGCTTCCGGAGACCTTCTTGATTATCCTGAATATCTCCCGCATCTTGCTGTCAGACCCTATGATGCCCTCCGGCCTGAACTGTTTTTCGAGCTGGAGCTTAAGCATCGCGTTCTCGCTCATGAGACGGGATTTTTCAACGGCCCTTTTGGTTACGCTCAAGAGCTTTTCCCTGTCGAGAGGCTTGGTGAGGTAATCGAACGCCCCCTGCCGTATGGCGTCCACGGCCGAGTCTATGGTGCCGTGCGCCGTTATTATGACAACGCTTACGCTCGGTTTTTCCCTTATCACCAGCTTGAGCAGTTCGTCCCCTCCCATGCCCGGCATCTTAAGGTCTGAAAGGACTAGGTCGAAGTTGTTCTTCTGAATGGCGGAGAGCGCTTCACGGCCCCCGCTCGCCACACCCACGTCATACCCTTCCGACTCAAGGATCATCTTGAGTATCTCCCGCTGCCCCTTCTCATCGTCAACAATGAGTACCGTGCCTTCCATTACACCCTCACGACCGCCGGCAGGGTAAGGGTTACCGTCGTGCCCTTGCCCACCTGGCTTGTAATATGGATCTTCCCGCCGTGCTCCTCTATTATCCGTTTTGTAAGCGCAAGACCGAGCCCTATGCCCAGGTCCTTTGTCGTAAAGTACGGCTCAAATATCTTGTGCATGTCTCCTGGCTCTATGCCGCACCCCGTGTCATCTATCCGTATTATTACCGACGGGCCGATCAGGCTTGTCTCGGCCTTGACCCTCCCGCCCGCGGGCATGGACTGTATGGCATTTAGAAACAGGTTCAGAAAACACGTCTTGATGTGGCGGTAATCGGCCGTTATGGCTGGAGCGGCGTCCGAGTGCGTCAATTCAATGGAGATATTCTGTTCAGCGCACCTGTCTCCCAGGAGCGCTATGGTCTCGTCTATCACCGGCTCGAGGGGGATCTCCTTCAGGTTAAGGTTCAACGGGCGGCCGAAGTTAAGGAAGTTGCTTACCATGCCGTCAAGCCGTTCGATCTCGGATTTGATGTTGGCTACCGTAGACAGGAAGACCTCTTTCTTATCCTCTTCCGACGGGGCATGCACCGCCCTCAGATGGTCTATCGAGAGATTTATAAGATTCAGCGGATTCCTTACCTCGTGAGCGATGCCGGAGGCGAGGGCCCCGATTTTGGACATGTGCTCGGCTTCCTTTAGCCGGGCCTGGAGCTCCCTGTTCTCCCTGAGCTTCCTTACCATATCGTTAAAATTGTTCGTAAGCTGCTCGACTTCGTTATCCCCCTTTACCTCAAGCCTTACCGACAGGTCTCCTCCCGCGACTTTTTGCGCGGCCTCAGCGATGGACTGTATCGGCTCCGTATATTTTTTGGATAAATATACCGCGGCAAGTATGCCTATTGTGAATATCGCGAGGGTCGCTATCAACCGGTTACGGTGGTTATTTCTGGCGATAGACGTAAAATCGTCGAATTGCGTCTCCAGATGAACATAGCCGAGCCGGTCTTTGCCGATTATTACAGGCAGCAATATGTCATATCTCTTCTGCCCGTCGGTAGTGGTCGTGTATTCGGTCAGATTGCCTATACTCTTTATGCTCTCGCCTTTTATCACAAGCTTTCTTCCTATAAGTCGCGGATTGGAGCTTGCGATAACGTCCCTGTCATTGTTTATGACCGATATCTCCTTGATGCCTTTTTTCTTGATATTCATCAGGCTCTTGAGGCTGTCGAGGTCCTCGGCGTCAGGGGTCTTCGATATCTGCTCGATACTTATCTGTATGGCGGTCGAGAGCTCTTCCGTGTGGCGCCTCACTTCGTCTATAAGGTCTTTCTCGGCCTGCGCATAGAGAAAGAGGAGGAATGCTATGGAAAGAAAGCAAAGCGAGACCATCATGAAAAGAAGCTTGGTCTTTAAATTCAGATTTGAAAGAAAATCGCCCATCGTGCCTTAAATCACTGCCTGTTTTCGGAAGATGAAGTATAAAGTATATTATTTTTAACGCCGAATCAATATGTATCGGCTTTGATCAGAACCCCGCTTCAGGCATAATCGCATTTTAGGGTTGACTTAAACCCCTTTTTTTGCTAACATGCGCCACCTGTAACAGAATCTGTAAACTTCAAGCGGAGTCTGATTATGAAAAACCTCATCCTTGGCAGAAGGTCATTTATCAAGGCCGCTCTAGTAGGTACCCTCCTTTTACTGGGAAAGCCCGCGATCGCGACGGAACTGTTCGAAGAAGAAAAAACATCCGGGGAACTTCTTCATGACGCGGCTTCATCAGAACAGCTTATCGCATCAGAGCTCCGCGAAGAACTTAAATATCCTGAAGGCAGGCTTCTTCTCTACAGGCCGAGAACCGGCGAAAAGCTCGATGTCACATACAGGAATGACAAGGGCGAATACGACCCCGGCGCGTTAGCCGAGATCAATCACCTTTTGAGGTGCCATCATAACGAAGAAGAAACAACCATGGACGTCGGCGTCATAGAGTTCCTCAACTCTGTCGATAAAAAACTCGGCGGCAACAACCTCATACACGTAATCTCCGGATACAGGTCAAAAAAGTATAACGATATGCTTCGCCGCAGAATGAGGCGCAGGGTAGCCAAGAACAGCCTTCACCTTTATGGAAAGGCGATCGACATACGCATCCCCGGCGTCTCCCTGAAGCAGATCAAACGCACCGCCCTCAACATGGAAGCCGGCGGCGTCGGTTACTATCCGAGATCCGGCTTCATCCACCTCGATTCAGGCAGAGTCCGCCATTGGTGACGCCAGCCCGGGTCGCATTTATCCCTTTTAAAATCCTCTAACAGATTGCTGAAAAACCGGAAATTTGTTGAAGCTCCCCGCGGCAAACCGCGGGGAATCTTCGATATGTAAGAAAACAATTTCTATTCGCTCGCTTGACCCCGCAACGCAGCAAGCAGCGGGGGTTGCGTTCGCTATGCATATTCAGGCTGCTCAAAAAGCTTCAGCTGCGAGGCGTCGAGAAGCGAGGAATGAGGCGTACTTTGTATGTACGCCGCAGTGACGAGCGACAATGACAACGAAGCAGATGGACTTTTTCAGCAGCCTGGTAATTTTAACTTCTAACCGGTCACGCATGCCTTGACTACATCAAGGGCTGTGTGATATTCTAAATTGCTTATGAAAAAGG
>JACRET010000025.1 GCA_016218105.1 Deltaproteobacteria bacterium | reverse complement strand
GCCGAGGAGGACTTGAATATCCGGGGCCCCGGTGACTTTGTCGGCACGCGGCAGTCGGGCCTGCCGGACTTTCGGATGTCCGAGGCGCTGACGGATGTTAATCTTCTTAAGACCGCGCGCGAGGAGGCGTTCCGGTTTTTAGAGAAAGACCCGTCGCTCAGTGGCCCCGAAGGAGGGCGGATAAAGGAGGTTCTGAAGGCACGATGGGAGGGGAGGCTGGAGCTTGCGGAGATAGGGTAAGGAACCGCTTCATTGCAAGTTGCAGGTATTGACCAAATCTTCCCCCTTTTCTAAAGGGGGACTGAGGGGGATTAGAAAATAGTTTTTAGATAATCTCCCCAGACCCCTCTTTAAGAAAGATGGGTCATAATTCGTATAAAAGATATTTTTCAATTAAAAAACGCGCACAATATATAGTGTTACAAGCATTGTCTAATACGGTTCATGAAAAAGTAATTCGTTTCTAATCAGTCCTTTTTCCATTGACTTACGCCTCCCCGAAATAGTAAATTCATAAGTTCCAATCGACTTAATTAAATATACTAAAGGCTACCTCTAAAAATTAGATATTTTTTTTGAGGTCAAGGAAGGGTGGAAATAAAAAGCGGAGCATATATGTGAATATGTGAGCATTTTTATTTTCGCCCTGACGCAGAGATCGGGAAAAAGAGCAATTTTTAGAGGTAGCCTAAAAAGATGGGAGTATAACTATGGCCGACATAATGCCTTTTCAGGGAGTGCTGTATAACGCGGATAAGGTCAGGGACCTCAATAAGGTAATGGCCCCGCCATACGACGTCATCTCTCCAAAAAAACAGGACGACTTCTACGCGAGGCACCCGCAGAACTTCATAAGGCTCATCTTGAGCAAAGGCGCGCCAGAGGATACCGAGGGAAACGACAGGTACTCGCGCGCCGCAACGGACCTCAAAAAGTGGCTCGTTGACGGGACCCTCACAAGGGACGATAAGCCGGCGATCTACTACTACACGCAGACCTATACTTTAAAGAACGGCAAGAAACAGACCCGGAAGGGTTTTATAGCGCTCGCAAGGCTCGTCGACTTCGGCAAGGGTATACACCCGCATGAAAAGACCCTCTCAGGCCCCAAGGCAGACAGGTTGAAGCTCATGCAGGCCTGCAATGTTAATTTGAGCTGTATATTCTCTCTCTATTCCGAGCCGTCGCTCGCCATAAACAGAGAGCTCGACGCCTCTGCAAAGGGGACGGCATTGATAGACGTCGTTGACGACGACGGTATAGAGAACCGCCTCTGGAGGGTTAACGCCCCCGGGACCGTAAATAAGGTCGTCGAAGCCATGAAGGGCAAACCGCTCTTTATAGCGGACGGCCACCACAGGTACGAGACCGCCCTCAATTACAGGAACTTGATGAGGGAGAAGGAGACGAACCCCACGGGGCTCGAACCATACAACTTCGTGATGATGTATTTCTCCAACATGGACGACGAGGGCATGACGATATGGCCTACGCACAGGGTTATACACAGCCTTCCCTCCTTCGACCCCGCGAGCTTCCTCGCCGAGTGCGCCAGGCACTTCGACATCGAGGAGTTCCAGTATAATAAGGCGAACGAGCCGTCGGTCAGGGCGGCGTTCCTGAAAAAACACGAGGAGGCGGGAAAGAAGGGGATAGCGCTCGGCCTCCACATAAGGGCAAAGGACGTCTACTATGTATTTACCCTCAAATCAAAAGAGGTAATGGACAAGGTATTCGGGACGACTATCCCGGAGCAGTTCAAATCCCTCGACGTCACTGTCCTCCACTCGCTGATATTCAACCGCATCCTCGGCATCACGCAGGAGGCGCAGGAGAAGCAGACGAACCTCGTCTATGTGAAGAGCTACGAAGAGGCGCTCTCCGCCATGCAGAGGGACGAAAACCAGCTCGTGTTCCTCTTGAACCCCACGAGGATCGAGCAGGTAAAGACCGTTGCGGAAGCCGGGCTCGTCATGCCGCAGAAGTCGACATACTTCTATCCGAAGCTCCTCTCCGGTCTCGTCATAAACCTCCTTGGCTCCGCCCCGGCGGCGGCAGGCAGGTAGGCGAGAGAAAATATTTATGTCGGGGAGATCGTCCCGATAGCTACCTCTCATAGATGCCGGTAACTTCTAAACCTCCCCTCCCTTGACGGGAGGGGATAGAGGGGAGGGTGGAATCTTTCGGACACGGCTTCACCCCCACCCTGACCCTCCCCCGTCAATGGGGAGGGGAAAAGCGCAAGCCGCCGGGTCTCGAATCAATCCCCCTCTAAAAAGGGGGATTTTTTTTAACTGCGCATGACCTATAACAAGATAGAACAGATCGGCCCGTACTCATTCATTCAGGCTGGCGGCCAGAAGGTCACGAACGACCCGCTCATGCTTGTGGATTTTGTATTGCCGTTAAATGACAACGACCGGGTGATAGACTTGGGGACTGGCGCGGGCGTCATCCCGTTTCTCATCGCCTCAAAGTCGAGAGCAAAACGGATCACAGGCGTTGAGATCGACAGGGAGGCTTGTGCTGTCTTTGAAAGGAACATCGCGGATAACAACCTCGAAGACAGGGTCGAGGCGGTCCTGGCCGATTACAGGGCATTAAAATCGAAATATAAAGAGGGCGAGTTTTCGCTTGTCGTCGCGAACCCTCCTTACATAAAGGCCGGTGCCGGAAGGGTCTCTCCTAAACAAGACAGGGCGCTCGCGCGGACTGAAGTAGCGGGGGGCTTTAAGGAGCTTATTGAGGTCTCAAGATATCTCGCAGGCGATAAAGGCCGGATAGCCTATGTCTTTCCAGTCGCCCGTATTTTCGAGATGTTGGAAGAGGTGAGGGGGGCGGGGCTGAAGGTGAGGAGGCTTAGATTTATCCGCACGAGCCGATCAAAACCGGCGAAGCTGTTCCTTATAGAGGCGGGGAGGCAAGGCGAGCTTGTGATAGAGGAGCCGGTGTTAATCTGACTCTTCTCCCCTGGCTTTTTCCATTATCCTTTTAAGGATATCCTTAAGGCCCTTGTCCTTTATCCCCTTCGTCGCCGCTTCGATCTTTTCCAACTCTTCCCCGGTGAGTTCGCGTTTGATGGATGGGAGAGGCGGCGGCGCGGGCGGCTCCGTCTGAACGACCTCACCGACCTTGAGTATCATCTCCTTGACCACAGGCTCGCCCAATATCCTGTTCAGCCGCTCGATTATCTCCCTCTTCTGGTAATTGAGCTCGGTCATCCATGGTGATGACGATACCGCGCAATGTAGAGTGCCGCCGATGAGCCTCTTTGGCATGGCCCTCTTGGCGATATTCGGCCCCACGCATTCTTTCCAGGCCTTTATCAGCTTGTATTCTTTTAGTTTTACCGCGATACTGAGGTTGGGAAAAGAAGACGAGAGGATGGAGTCTACCTTCAAGGCAGGGTCTTTCCCCGAGGAGCCCTTTCGCCACCCGCCCGGGCCGCGCCTCGTCATGCTCAGGAGACCCTTGATCTGTTGAGCCTTCCGCCGAGCATCTGGCCCAGGACCGCGCCGACGATAATAATGGGGATGACCTTTGCGCTGAAACCCGCCGCCGTCCTCAAAAGGAAGATCGCGGGTATGGGCAGGTGTATATAGAGGAACCACGCCAATGAGAATTTCCTGGTCTTTACCCTCAAATATCCGAAAGGAAGGTTCAGGACAAGCGCGGCTAAGACAATGAGAGAAAGGAGAAATACGGTATCCCAAGTAACCATGGCGCCTACTAAGGTAACAGATTGATAGTCAGTATGTCAACTCCTTGCCGGAGTGACAAACCCGTAATATTTCAGTCCCCTCTCCCCTTGTGGGAGTGGGCGGAGGGTGAGGGGGCCCTCGCCGGGCAGGCAAAATCACAACGGGCGTCATTGCTTAATGAGCCCCCAAGCCGCCCGATTTGAAATCGGCTCTGCGCCGAGCAGTCACCCTCCCCGTGATACCCACCCATCAAGGGAGGGGAAGTTTTTTGCGGGTGCAGGTTTGCAACCTGAACCCGCCGTAGCGTTACCCATGTCCCCGGCCCGTACACCCGCAATGGAAGAGGGACTCTGACCCCCTCTGTCACCCACCTCTTCGGCTGTTTCTGTCCAGGAATTAAATACCTTGACACCGGCCGTGTTTATCTTATATTATTATATAATTTGCGTAGTTCCGCGACGATGATAATTATCAAAAGGGCCTTCCTTATAAGCGGCGGAACGATATTTGGGCTATAATCTATTTGGTAAGTTCGTTGGGGGCAGAACAGGTGCAGAGCCCCTGAGGGACTTGTTTTTTCTAAGGAATACAGGTAGTTATGCTTGAGTCTTTATCGGATAAATTCAGGAAGATACTCCGCGACGTCAGGGGGCAGGGCTCCCTCTCCGAGGCCAATATCCAAGAGGCCCTGAAGGAAGTCAGGCTCGCCCTTCTGGAGGCCGATGTCAACTTTACGGTCGTAAAGGACTTCGTAGCATCGGTCAAAGAGAAGGCGATGGGGAAGGACGTCCTTGAGAGCCTCACCCCGGGACAGCAGTTCACAAAGGTCGTCCACGACGAGCTTGCGAACCTCCTCGGAGGCGAGGACTCCTCTCTTGAGCTCAAGGGCAAGCCGTCGGTAATAATGCTCGTCGGGCTCCAGGGCTCTGGAAAGACGACTACCACCGCCAAGCTCGCCCTGCACCTTAAGAGCAAGGGGAGGAACCCCTATATAGTTCCGGCGGACCTTTTTAGACTTGCGGCCGTATTACAGCTCAAGAAGCTCTCCCAGGAGATAAAGGTAGACTGCTTCGACAGCGATAACTACAAGGACCCGGAGGATATTTGCAAGGAGGCGTTGAGGGTAGCAAGCCTTAAGGGCTATGACATACTCCTTGTCGACACCGCCGGGCGCTTGCACATTGACAATACGCTCATGCACCAGCTCGAGTCCCTGAAAGCGATACTCAAGCCGAGCGAGATATTGTTCGTCGCCGACTCCATGACCGGACAGGACGCGGTAAATACCGCCAAGGGGTTTAACGAGTCGGTCGGGATAACCGGCGTCATACTCACCAAGTTCGACGGCGACGCGAGAGGCGGCGCCGCGCTCTCGATGAGGATGACCACGGGGAAACCCATCAAGTTCATCG
>JACRET010000023.1 GCA_016218105.1 Deltaproteobacteria bacterium | reverse complement strand
GGGGTTTACCCTGATTAATTACCCCGCCCCTAAAAGGGCAGGAATTCACCGAGCAACCGATTAAAATTATTTCACCCCCGCCCAAATGCCGAGCCTCCCTTCTTTCGCGCCCCTCTCAGCCTCTTTAAATTCCTTCTCTGTTTTAAGGCCGCAGGGAGGTATCATAAGGGTTTTTCCCATCCCCTCTTTTATAAGAACTTTGTTTACGAACACCCCGTCGGCGTAAACCCAGGCAAGAAGCCTTCCGTATTTATCCCTTTTTTCCTCGTCACAAATGACGAGGCGTATCCTTTTACCCTTCACAAGAGCCTTATTCCTGCCCTTCGCCTCACCATAAAAAGGCTCGCCCTTCTCAGGGGTGTCGATGCCGATATAGCGGACAGATTCACCGCCGTAGAGCCTTACCGTGTCGCCGTCCACCACATATTTGACATAGGCGTCGCGCACTTCGGCAAAAGAGATGCCTGGCAACGAAATAAAAAAGAGTATCAGGTATAGAATTGTTTTTGGCGGGAAGTATTCGGCAGGCCTGGCGGGAATTACCACTTTTCCCTGAGTTCTCTTATGTTTTTCTGAAGAGATCTGATCTCTTCCTGTATTTTAGGGCAGTCATATTTCTCTTTCGCCAGCTCTTTGGTGATCTCTTCGAGCTTTTTTGAGGCCGTGCTGTTGAGCTTGTTGTATTCCTTGCTCATCTCCTCAAATCTTTCCACGAAATTGTTCGTATACTTTATGAAATTCCTTATATGAAGCTCATCTTTAGCCCTGACGCTGAGCCTTTTACTGATATTGCCGGATGTGATAAGCCTCATCTCGTACTCAAGCCTGACGAACGGCCCTACAAGCCTATGGGTATAGAATACCGCCAGCAGGACGACGATAGCCACATAGCCTATCACGAGGAATATACCCAGAACAGGCGTATTAAGCCCGTAATAGTTGCTTAAGGCTGTGGAGACCGCCTGGAGGAAGATGCCGCCGAGGAGTGCAAGGACGATAAGGAGAGCGATGGAGAATTGAAGCTCACGGGCGCAGAAGTGTCTTTGCTTGAGCTGATTTGACTTTAAGGAATCTTCCTTCTGCATATTGTGGCCCTCTTAGGAGCGTCTCAAATCATAAACATAATACACCCTACAAATTATTTGTCAAGGCTAGAGCAACTCACTGAATTTCATATCTATTTTAATATAATTCACCCATTTTAGCTTCCTATTTTCCCTCTCCCAAAAAGCATACTTTTTTTCAAACAACCACGGGTTAAAAAACTATTAGCAGCGACAAATTACCTTGACTACCATATACTATGAACTTAATATATAATAGATATGTTTTTTTGAAAGTACCATACGTTACATCCTGCGAAATCGCATAAAAATCACAAATGGAGACCCTTATGAAGGTGAAGATCATACGTGTGGAAAAGGGGAAAGAGGGTGTCGCGCTTCCTGAGGAATTCTTGAGATTTTTGGAGCTGATCCCTGGCGCCGAGGTTGAAATCCGGCTCGACAAGAACAAAAAATGGATAATACTCCGTCCCATGCACGGGGAGGATTTCATGGAACACTTCAGGGACACCATGGGATCGATGGCATGAAAATATACAAGCTTCCACAGCTCGCGGAACTCAATCCAAACAACGAATACTGCTTAGGCCCCGACATCGACAGCTCAATATACCTTGTTTACGGAAGGCTCAGGCCCAATGAACCCTCCCGCAAGATCGCCCCGGCCCAGGGCAAAGATGAAATTGTATGCGTGATAAAGGGCAGTATCAGGGTAAGATGCGGCAAATCCACTTTTTCAGTAGGGCCCGGAGAAGCGTTCCATTCTAAAGACGCGCAGGTATTCACTATCGAAAATCCCGGAGATGAAGAGGTTGTCTATATCGCCGCCGGAAGCGCTCCCATCGGCCAGGATCAGGCCGCCCCATCCAAATGCGACGCCGAAAAAACCGCAATAAAGCCGGAGGAAACACCCGAAGAGTCAAAAGAAGAAGATGATGATGAGTTCGAGATAACCTCCGATGACTCACAGGGAGACGAAGAAACGGAATAGATATATTCCAAATTCAATTACCCTGCCATAAATGGCAGGGATTGTCGGCAAGGTACCAGTTCTTTTATATAGCCCGGCGGAATCCGCGGGGAATCTTCGATAAGTAAGGAAACAATTTCTATTCGCTCTCTTGACGCCGCAGTGACGAGCTACAATGACAACAAGGCGGATGGACTTTTTCAGCAGTCTATTAAATAAAAAAAACGGACAGCCGAGGCGCTGTCCGTTTCCAATTTCAGTATAAATGAGCCTTAAGCCCCTTCCAATATCTTGACCACGCTTTCTTCCTGCCCGATCGCCATTATGTGCGCGCCGTGGCAGAACCTCTTAAGCTCCCTCACCTGCCTTGAAGCGATCTCGATCCCTTTTTCCAGCTGGTCATTAGCCCCTTCAAGCTCTTCTATGAGATTTTGCGGCACGTGCACTCCGGGGACGTTGTTATTGAGGTAATGCGCCATCTTCGAGGATTTCAGGAGGAGTATGCCTCCGAGGACTTTGGCGCCCGTCTTATCCGCGAAATCAAAAAACGTCTTGAACTTTTCCATATCGAAGATGGCCTGGGTCTGGAAGAACTTCGCGCCGGCGGCCACCTTTTTTTCAAACTTGATCTCCTCGGGCTCCCAGGGCGTGGCTTCCGGGGCGACTACCGCGCCCAGAAAAAAGTCCGTAGCCCCGCGTAGCTCCGTATTATTCATATTCCTGCCGTGATTGAGCGTGTCGATAACGCTTACAAGCTGGACCGAGTCGAGGTCGAATACGGCCTTCGCTTCCCTGTGGTCTCCCGCAGAGACATGGTCTCCGGTAAGAGCCAGGATATTCCTGACCCCTAGCGCCCACGCGCCCATTATGTCGGACTGGAGGGCGAGCCTGTTACGGTCTCTGCACGTCATCTGGAATACCGGGTCAAGCCCCTCTTTCAGTAAAATAACCGAGCAGGCGAGAGACGAAAGCCTCATGACCGCCCTCTGGTTGTCGGTCACGTTCGCCGCGGCGATCCTGCCCTTAAGGAGCCGCGCCTTTTTTATGAACTCCGCCGCGTCAGTTCCTCTCGGCGGGCATATCTCCGCCGTAGTTACAAACTTGCCTGAATTAAGTTCCTCTTTTAAGCTCATTATGGGTTCCGTGAATTAGAATTAGAAGGTTTGGCGGCTTTTAGCGGGTGTTTAAAAACACCCTGCTGTGCAATCCATGGATGGATTGCCTAATTGCAAGACTTTCCAAGTCGAGCAATTAGTGAGGTTTGGCCGTTGAGCAGCCCGCCTTTCGGCGGGCATTGGAAATGGCAACTTCCTTACGATGCAAAACTCTGTTTTGCTATTCACTTCGGTCAAACCGTAGTTGAAAAAGCCATGTATGGACTTTTTCAACATCTTGTTAGACAAGTTTTTTTATAATGGATTCGAAAACGCCCCGCCCGTCAGAGGAGCCTAGCTCATCTTCACTGGCCCTCTCGGGGTGAGGCATCATGCCCGCGACATTTCCCGACTCGTTTACGATCCCCGCTATATTCGAGAGCGCCCCGTTTGGATTGGCGTCATCGGTTATCACTCCGTCCGGGGTCGAGTACCTGAATAAGACCCTGCCCTTGTCCTGAAGCTCCTTTATGGTGCTGTCTGAGGCGAAGTAATTGCCGTCAGCATGGGCTATCGGGATGTTAACGACCTGCCCCTGTTTGTACGAAGCCGTGTATGGCGTGGAGTTATTCTCGACCTTTAAAGAGACCTGCTTGCAGATGAACTTAAGGTTCCTGTTCCGCATAAGCACTCCGGGAAGGAGACCCGCCTCGGTGAGTATCTGGAAGCCGTTGCATATACCCAGCACATGTCCGCCCTTTTTGGCGAAACCTATCACCTCGTTCATCACGGGCGAGAAGCGCGCTATCGCGCCTGTCCTCAGATAATCTCCGTAAGAAAAGCCTCCCGGGAGTATGACGCAGTCGAACCCCTTTAAGGACGTTTCCTTGTGCCAGACATACTCGGCATCCTGCCCGAATACGTGCTTTACGGCATGGTAGCAGTCATGATCGCAATTTGAGCCTGGGAAAACTATTATTCCGAACTTCACTCGATACCCTTGAATTTTATTTTTATGGAGGGCAGGCATTGCCAGCCCTTTTTTTAAATCTTATAGGCAGGGTTAAGCCTTTGCCCCAAAACCCTATTCTATCTCTATCCTGTAATTCTCTATTACGGTATTGGCAAGGAGACGCTCGCACATATCCTTTATCCTCGCCTCTTCCTTTTCCCTTGAGGCCCCGTCTATCTCAAGCTCCATGAACTTACCTATCCGCACGTCTTTTACCTCGTCAAACGACATGGATTTGAGCGCGCCCATCACGGCCTTTCCCTGCGGGTCGAGAACGCCTTTTTTAAGTGTCACATAGACCTTTGCCTTCATGCTCACTCCATCACCTTCCTAAGGACTTCCTGATACGCCTCTTCGACTTTACCGAGGTCGCGCCTGAACCTGTCCTTGTCCATCTTCTCTTTGGTCTCTTTGTCCCAGAGCCTGCACCCGTCAGGGGTTATCTCATCCCCCAGGAGTATCTCACCCTTGTGCGAGCCAAACTCCAGCTTGAAGTCCACGAGTATTATACCCCGTTCATCGAAAAATTCCGAAAGAAATTTGTTTATCTTGAGGGCCGAGACCTCGATCCGCCTCAGCTCATCCGCCTCGGCGAGAGAAAACGCCTTAACATGGTACTCGTTTATCATCGGGTCTCCGAGCGGGTCGCTCTTGTAATAGAACTCAAGGACGGTCTCTTTTAAAGGCAGCCCTTCCTCGACACCCATCCTCTTCGACAAGCTTCCGGCGGCGATATTCCTTACCACCACCTCTATGGGGATTATCTTAAGCTTTTTTACGACCATCTCACGGTCGCTCGGCATATCGACGAAGTGGGTCTTGATGCCCCTCTCCTCAAGGTACCTGAATATCCTTGAGGATATCTTGTTGTTCAGGACGCCCTTCTCCTGTATTATGCCCTTCTTCTTCCCGTCAAAGGCTGTCGCCTCGTCTTTAAAATATTGTATAAGAAGGTTCGGGTCTTCGGTTGAATAGAGAACCTTGGCCTTGCCTTCATAGAGTTTCTCGATCTTCTGCATTTTTTCTAAATCCTCCCAGTCCAAGACTTATTTTTTTCCGAAAGTCCTTTTAAAGATGTAATCCACATTCTTCAAATAGGGCTTTACGTCAAAGCAGCCTTCCACCTCTTTGGGTGTCAGATAGTTCATGACTTCATTATCCTCAAGGAGGAGCGACTTGAAATCACCGAGCCCTTCCCATACCTTCATTGCGCTTCTCTGTACGATAGAGTACGCCTCTTCCCTCGTGGTGCCTTTTTCGACAAGCTTCAAGAGCACCTTCTGGGAGAATACCACCCCTTTGAGCCTGTCCATATTGTCTTTCATGTTCTCCGGGTAGACTACCAGGTCTCTTATGAGGCCCGTAGCGCGTGAGAGCATGAAATCAAGGAGTATCGTCGCGTCAGGGGCTATCACCCTCTCAACGGAAGAATGGCTTATGTCCCTCTCATGCCAGAGCGGGATATTCTCCATCGCGCTTATCGAATAGCCCCTTACAAGCCTCGCGAGGCCCGTAAGGTTCTCGGACAAGATCGGGTTCCTCTTGTGCGGCATGGCCGATGAGCCCTTCTGTCCTTTGGTGAACGGCTCCTCTGCCTCTAATACCTCTGTCCTCTGCAGGTGGCGTATCTCCACGGCGAACTTTTCAATAGACGTCGCTATTATGGCAAGGGTCGTGAAAAACTCGGCGTGCCTGTCCCTGTGGACTACCTGTGTGGCGACCGATTCGGGTTTAAGCCCGAGCTTCTTCAGCACATACTTTTCGACAGCCGGGTCTATGCTTGAGAAAGTCCCGACCGCGCCCGAAAGTTTCCCGTAAGAGACGACTTCCCTGGCCCTTGTCATGCGCTCAAGGTTTCTCTGCATCTCATCGTACCAGAGCGCCATCTTTAAACCGAAGGTGACAGGCTCGGCGTGTATGCCGTGCGATCTGCCCATCATCGCGGTGTTCTTGTGCTCAAACGCCTTCTTTTTAAGTACCGCGAGCAGGCCCTTTATGTCCTCTATGATCAGGTCGGACGCCTCTTTCAATAAAAGCGCGAGCGAGGTATCGAGTATGTCGGACGAGGTCAGCCCCATGTGTATATAGCGCGAATCAGGCCCAACAAACTCGGCAACGGATGTAAGAAAGGCGATAACGTCATGCTTTACCGTCTTTTCAATCTCGTCTATCCTCTTGATGTCGAAGTCAGCCTTTTTATTTATCGTATTGAGGGATGCCTTGGGGATCTTGCCGAGCTTATGCCACGCCTCGCATGCGCAAAGCTCCACGTCAAGCCACTTGCGGAACCTGTTCCCGGGCTCCCATATGGACGCCATCTCTCTTCTTGAATAACGCTCTATCAATTTATCGCCCCCAGTATAATATGCCAGAATATAAAAATATACCAGAACCGGGCGTGAGATTACAAGAGGGTTTTTGAGGGGTTAAAAGGGGGCTTGCGGAAGGAAGGGGAATATGTTACGGGTAGTGATATACATTTCTTTTATCAACTCGTGGCAATGATCTGATTTGTTGGGTTAGCGAACCTATACTTCAAAAAATAAACAGGGGTACAATAATGAAAAATGACATTATTAAAGTTATTGGCGAAATTCGCAAAGATAAATCATTGTTCTTCTTGGATGAAGCCTCTATTAAATCTGGCATAATATTACGCTTCTTATCACTTCTTGGATGGGATCCTTTTAATATTAATGAGGTGAAACCAGAATATACCATTGAAACAAAGAGAGTTGATTTTTCTTTGCGAATTGGTGGAATTAATAAGGCGTTTCTTGAAGTAAAGCGTCCAGCTGAAAACCTTGAGCAACATCAAGAGCAATTACTTAATTACTCTTTCAGAGAGGGAGTAAAATTGGCTGTTCTTACAAACGGCAAAACATGGTGGTTTTATCTCCCTTTGCACGAAGGCAATTGGGAAGAACGGCGTTTTTTTGCGGTGGATTTTTTTGAACAAGATGCAGACTCGATTGCTTCCAGATTTATAGATCTATTATCTAAGATAAGCATTACATCCGGTGATGCGATAAAAAAAGCAGAGGATATATATAAAAATCGAAAAAAAAATACAGTATTGAAAGAGGCCATTCCAAAAGCATGGGATAAAATAATAAATGATCCAGACGACCTTCTCGTGGATCTTCTAATTGAGACAACTGAAAAACTTTCAGGCTTCCGGCCTGAAGTGAGCGATGTGGAACAATTTTTAGATAATCTTCCTCAAAAGATAAACTCAATTCAAGCGAAATACAACACCTTATCTCAAACGAATCATAATAATCATCCAAGTTCCTCATCAACTCCTCAAACTGTAAAAACCAATGATAATTATATTAACAAAACTGTTCAGAGTATTATTTTTTTCGATACAACGTATTATCCTCGCACTTGGAAAGAAATTTTAGTTCAAGTTTCTAAAGAAATGTATTCACGGCATTCATCTGATTTTGATCGATGTCTTGGTTTACGCGGTTCAAAAATGTCTTATTTTAGTGTAAATCCTAATGAACTCAGCCAACCCTTTCCAATTTCAAATTCAAAATACTTTGTTGAAACAAAACTGAATGCAAATTCAATTGTAAAGCGCAGCCAAGAGTTAATGGCATTATTTGGCTATAAAGAAGACAACCTGAAAATTATAGCCGTGTAGTGCGTATTGCGCCGTGCGCACCATTCAGCCATTCAGATAAGAGGTATGACCATTTTTTAAAGCGGCCCGTTCGGGGAACGGACCCTACATTCGACAAAATTACGCAAACCGTGAGTCACCGGTGGAGCGTAACCAAAAAAACAAGCTCACGCCCGTTCGGCCTCGTGCCTCTTGGCCTTGTTCCGTTTTAGCCTGAATATCTCCTCCCGCTCCCGTTCCTCAAGCATCCTGTTTATATATTTTATCCGTTTATTGATGGTCGGCAGTATCACCTCTGAAATCGCGTTTATCTTCCTTGAGTCCGACTTTATCATCTCGCCTATCCTCGACAGCCTCACTTCCCTTGACGCTATCTTTACGATCAGGTCTGCCGCCGTCTCGAACTCCCTGGCTACATCTATTATCTCGCCCCTTTCGCCTATCGGTGAGATGTCCCTCGCCTCCAGGGTCCTCGTCAGGGCGGTCTCTTCTATCTCCGGGACGAACACCCCCCAGATGTTACGCACCTTGATGGCTAACGAGACCTCGCGCTTTGCCGCGTGGGCGAATGACTCGACCTCCGGGCCGTTGAGCGCCCTTGCCCTCTCCAGGTCCCTCTGCGCCCTGTTGAGAAGGCCGGTCAGGGCGGTCCTCATGCCTATCGATTCCTCGACTATCCCGAAGAACTCCTTCATCAGCGCCTCTCTCTTGCTCTTCAAGAGGTCAAGCCCTTTTTTTATGACCTCATGCTGCCTCTTCAAAGAAAGGAGCTGGTCCCTTGTAGGCGCTATCTTCTCCATTACCCTTTCCTTACGGCCGCGGCCGCGAACTCCCGCTCAGGCACCATCTTAAGCAGCTCCAGCCCGAGGTCAAGCGTCTGGTCTATAGAACGGTCTTCACGTTCCTGTCCGATAAACCTCTTCTCAAACGCATCGGAGAAACCGAGGTACTTCCTGTCAAGCTCGGTCAGCCCCTCCTCGCCTACGATAGTAACGAGCCTCCTGACATCTATCCCCTTGGCGTACGCGGAGTAGAGCGCGTCCGCAAGACCCCGGTGGCCGTCTCTGGTCTTTCCCTTTCCGATGCCGAGGTTCATCAGGCGCGAAAGGCACGGCAACACGTCTATCGGCGGATATACGCCTTTACGGTTGAGGCTCCGGCTCAGTACGATCTGCCCCTCGGTGATATACCCGGTCAAGTCCGGTATAGGATGCGTTATGTCGTCATCGGGCATGGTAAGTATGGGCATAAGCGTTATGGAGCCGGGGCTCCCCTTCAATCTCCCCGCCCTTTCGTAAATGGAGGCAAGGTCCGTATACATGTAACCCGGATAACTTCTCCTGCCTGGGATCTCTTCCCTCGCGCTTCCAATCTCCCTCAAAGAGTCGCAGTACGCTGTCATGTCAGTGATGACCACCATCACATGAAAGCCCTTTTCAAAGGCGAGATACTCGGCTGTCGTAAGCGCAATCCTCGGGGTAAAGAGCCTTTCTATCGTAGGGTCGCTGACCTGATTGATAAAGGCGACCGTCCTTTCCATCGCGCCCGTCTCCTGCAGGGTCTTTCTGAAGAAGAACGCCTCTCTTGATGTGATGCCCATAGCGCCGAGTATCACGGCGAAGTTCTCGGCCTCGGCGACCTTTGACTGGCCCACTATCTGAAGCGCCAATTCATTTGCCGGAAGCCCCGCGCCCGAGAATATCGGCAGTTTCTGACCACGCACCAGCGTATTGAGCCCGTCTATAGCGGATATCCCCGTCTGTATAAAAAAGTCAGGCTTCTCCCTTGAAGCCGGGTTCATGGGCAGGCCTGAAAGCTCAAGGTATTTGTCAGGGATTATCGGAGGCAGGCCGTCTATCGGCTCTCCAAAGCCGTTAAAGACCCTGCCGAACACATCCGTCGATACGCCGACCTTCGCCGTCTCTCCCGTTGGGAGGACGGAGGACGCGTCGGAATCCACGCCGGACGTCCCCTGCAGCACCTGGATGACGGCCTGACTGCCCCTTAGCTGCAATATCTGGCCTATCCTTTTCTCGCCGCCTGGGAGGCTTATGACGCACATCTCGCCCAGAGAGCCGCCAGAGATCGATTCGGCAAAGAGGAGCGGGCCTGATATCGTCGTAATAGTCTTGTACTCTCTTGTTATAAGGTCCATTTTTTATTTCTCTTCGAGCATGCTGAACTCGTTCTCGATGCTGGAGATGAGGTCTTCAGCCTCTTTGGGATACCCTTCGTTCGGGGTGTTCTGCATACGCATCACCTTTGTCCGGAGCGGGTTATCGACTATCGTTTCAATGTAGACGCCCCTTTTCAGCGCGGCCCCGGCGTTGTCCATGAAGGCGAATATGACCTTAAGCATCCAGTACTGCTTGACATAGGTGTTATACGCGTCGGCCTCGTTGAATACGCTCTGCTTAAGAAATGCGTCCCGCGCGATGTTGGCAACCTCAAGGGTAAGCCTGTCAGACTCCTGCAAGGCCTCTACCCCTATTATCTGGATAATATCCTTCAGCTCGGTCTGCCGCTGGAGGAGCGAATAGAGCCTCCCGCGAAGCGGGAGCATATCGTGCGCGACCTCGCTTGAGAACCAATCGACAAGCTCCGTCTGATAGAGGCTGAAACTCGCGAGCCAGTTGACAGCCGGGAAATGCCTCCTGTAGGCGAGGTCTGGGTCGAGCGCCCAGAGCGCGCCCGCGAACCTTAGCGATGCCTGGGTCACAGGCTCCGAAAAGTCCCCTCCAGGAGGCGACACCGCGCTTACGACCGTTATCGAGCCCACCCTGTCATCGCTCCCCAGGCAAGTGACCTTCCCCGACCTCTCGTAAAAACTCCCCAATTGCGTGGCGAGATACGGAGGGAAGCCTTCCTCCCCCGGCATCTCCTCAAGGCGTGACGATATCTCGCGGAGCGCCTCGGCCCATCTTGAGATCGAGTCGGCAAGAAGCGCGACGCTGTAACCCATATCCCTGAAGTACTCGGCTATGGTTATCCCCGTGAAGATAGACGCCTCTCTGGCCGCCACCGGCATATTTGAGGTGTTTACCACTATTACCGTCCTTAAGCTCAAAGGCAGAGCCGTCGCAGGGTCTTTTAACTCGGGGAAGTCGGTCAGTATCTCAGCCATCTCATTCCCGCGCTCTCCGCACCCGACATATATGACGATATCCGATGCCGCGTACTTGGCTATCGTCTGCTCTACAACGGTCTTTCCCGTGCCGAATCCGCCCGGCACTATCGCGGTGCCGCCCTCGGCAACCGGAAGAAGCGTATCGAACACCCTCTGGCCCGTTTTAAACGGGGTATGCGGGGGCATCTTGTATTTAAACGGCCTGGGCTTCCTTACGGGCCAGTCCTGATAGAGCCCGATAGCCGTCCCGTCCTCAAGCACGCAGACAGGCTCCTTGCCGGATACACCGTCGTCCTTGATCTCCTTGATGACCCCCCTTACAAGGGGCGGAACCATTATCTTATGTGATATCCTCGCCGTCTCGGGGACGGTACCGAGGATATCTCCGGGTTCTACCCTGTCTCCCGCCTTTTTTTCCGGCCTGAACTCCCAAACCCTTTCCATGTCGAGCGCTGAAACCTTTACGCCCTTTTCTATGAACCCGCCGGTCGCCTCCCTGATCTTCTGAAGGGGCCTCTGGATGCCGTCGAATATGTTGGTCAGCAGCCCCGGCCCTAATTTGACGCTCAGGGGCTTGGCATGGCTTATAACGTCCTCCCCGACAGCCAGCCCTCCCGTGTCCTCATAGACCTGGAGCGTGACGAACTCGTCTTTTATCCTTATTATTTCGGCGAGCAGTCCGTCTTTGCCGACAAGGCAGACCGTGTTCATGGCAGGGCCAGCCATGCCGGTCGCCACGACCGTCGGCCCGGCAACGCCATATATCTTTCCTTTTATCTCTTTCATTATTTTAAAGTGCGCCCTTTGGATTTTATCTTTTAAGCTTTATCTGATAGCCGATCGCGCGCCTTATGAGCCTCACGATAGGGGATTCGCCGTACTCTACCTCAGCCCACTTCTGCGGCAGATTCAAGGGTATTATTATCGGAAGCCCCTTCTTCCTTATCCTCTTCATCACGTTTTCAGAGACCCTGTTTAAAAATCTCTCCTCAATGGCCACAAGGCCGTACCTGCCTTCGCTCTGGAGGTTCAAGAGCAGGCCGGATATATCCTCGCCCTCTTTGACCTCCCTTGAGTCAAGCCCGGCGCAACGAAAACCGAGCGACTCGCCAGCGCCTGTGATGATCAGAAAATCCGCCATTTTTAAACCTTGTTCAAGCCTGAGCTTTAAGTGTCATACAGGGTACGTTATAAACCTCTTTATTTCATCCTCTGGTATCCCGAACGCCTTGCTCCTTCCTATGAGGCGGAGGTTCTTTATCTCCCTTACTTTCATATGTATATATGAGGCCGCGGGAGCTATGGAAAGAGGCTCTACTACAGAAAGCCTCTTAAGCTTCTTCTCGACTATTTCATCGAGCCGCTCCTCAAACGAATACGTCTCGTTGGGGTCGGACGACGCGAGGACGTCTTTCAGACCGCCGTCTTTTATCAGCGGGACAAGGCGTTTGGCAAGCACTTCCCTGTCATTGAGTTTCGCGAGTACGAGGAAGTCCTTTTGCAGTATCCCCTTCCCGCCTTCGATAAAGAAGGCCAACACCCCCTCTTCCGTATACCCTTCACCCACAATCTTAAAGAGCGTCATGATATTTCTGATATCTATCCTTAAGGCCAGGACACCGAACATGATCCTATGATTCAATGAGCCGTCCTTTATGATCTTAAAGAGGAAGGGGAAGATAAAACGGTCGATATGTATCTCCATCTCCCCTGTGCCGCCATTTTTCCGGTAATGTGGCAGTCCGGCCTTAAGAGGTTCGGCGTAAGGGCTCCCCCATGTATCGAGAAACCGTATGACCCCCAAAACGTCCTCAGCCGTCAAAAGCGTCCTGATGGCGGCGATGTCGAACTCGCCAGCCGGGATCGTCGCCCCCTGCACCTCGCTTTTCCTGATGGATCTCGCTACCCCGCGTATTACGGCCTTCAGGTCGAAAACCTCCCACTCGGAAAGTATGGCCTTGAGGAAAGGCGTGGCTTCTTCCGGCGCTATCCCCCACAATTTCGCGAACGTATCGGCAAGGTCATCCGCAAGCGCGGCTGAGAAGATATCTTCCGCCATTTGAAAATGCACGCCCGCCGTTTCGACGTACGGGCCGTAAGTCGTCCCGCGGAGCCTGTCTACGAATCCCGTAACGCCCTCAACGGCAAAGAGAGGGGCGTAATCGTTCTCCTTAAGTAGGGCCCCCATCATCGCCCTTATCCTCGCGTTGAAATAGCTTAGGTCCATTTTATAATCCTATAGGCCGGCCGGAAAATCCCGGGCTTCAGTACCAAGGCAG
>JACRET010000021.1 GCA_016218105.1 Deltaproteobacteria bacterium | reverse complement strand
TGCACGATACTGATCGTAAGACTATTTACGACTATGAGCAGATCAAGGGCGACGCTCATGCTTTGGAGGCGAGGAACATTAATCCCTATCTGGTGGATGCGCACGACCTTGTATTGCTTCGGCGCGAACGGCCGCTGTGCAACGTGCCGGGGATCGGAATCGGGAACAAGCCCATCGATGGCGGCAACTATTTGTTCACCCCGGAAGAAAAGACCGCGTTCCTGAAACAGGAACCGAATGCAGCGCAATGGTTCCGGCGATGGATCGGCTCGGACGAATTTATCAATAATTATGAGAGATGGTGCCTTTGGTTGGGAGATTGTCCGCCTGAAGAGTTGCGTCAGATGCCGGAGGCGATGAAGCGCGTGGAGGCTGTGCGCGCATTCCGTCTGGCGAGCAAAAGCGCGCCTACGCGCAAGCTCGCGGACACGCCTACACGATTTCATGTGGAGAACATTCCAGACAAACCTTATCTCGTGATCCCAGAAGTTTCATCTGAGCGACGGAGTTATATTCCGATGGGCTTTATGGACGCAAAAACATTATCCAGCAATCTGGTGAAAATCGTTCCGCACGCAACTCTGTTCCACTTTGGCATGCTCTCTTCGGCTATGCACATGGCGTGGGTTCGATATGTTTGTGGACGATTGAAAAGCGATTATCGCTATTCAAAGGACATCGTTTACAACAACTTCCCCTGGCCTGCTGATCCCACCGAAAAACAGCACGCAACAATCGAAGAAGCCGCGCAAGTTGTGCTCGATGCCCGCGCCGCGCATACTGAAGCATCGCTTGCCGATCTCTACGACCCGGTCGCCATGCCGCCGGAGCTCCGGCGCGCGCACCAATCGCTTGATCAGGCCGTCGATGCCGCTTACGGCAAAAAAAACTTCACTTCTGACGCGGAGCGCGTAGCCTTTCTCTTTGAGCTTTATCACAAATACACAAGCCTCCTGCCAGCGCCTGAGGCTCAGAAAAAACGCAGAAAAATGACTATAAAATAGGGCCCGTTCCCCGAACGGGCCGGGAGCAGAAGAAGCCCCTCTCCCCTTGTGGGGAGAGGCTGGGTGAGGGGGTTTAAATACTAGATTGCTTCGTCGCTTCGCTCCTCGCAAAGACAGCAGAAACGAGGATTAATCGGAGCTTCCTTAAGGGAGAATAAAAAACCAAAAAAAAACCTCTCAGCATGTTGAGAGGTTTTTTTGGGTATTAGCTATGTAATAGGCTTGCAGCCCCTGGTAAACAGTTACGCTGTAACTATAGCAGAGATTCCGTCGATTACTTCGCCTTCGCGGAATTTACGGCCTTTGTGAGACGGGCTACTTTCCTTGAGGCGTTATTCCTGTGGAGCACTTTTTTGGATACGGCGCCGTCGAGAAGGGAAGTGGCTTCCTTAAGGCGGGTTGCCGCGTCCGCCGCATTGCCTGCGCTGACAGCCTCAGTGACCTTCTTTACGGCTGACCTTAACGTTGATTTGGTTGATGCGTTACTGAGCCTTCTCTTTTCGCTTTGCTTGTGCCTTTTGATCGCTGACTTGTGATTTGCCAACCTTTTGTCCTCCGTCTTTTCTTAAAGCCGCCTATGGCATGGCTTTAATCTTTATTTTCTGCTACCTTTTGAATTTTAAAGTATGTTAATCTTTTTCTTTAAGCCGGCCCTTCGGTCTTAACAGCTGATCAGGGCGGCAAGCTGTTGGAATTAAAAAGAGATAATATTCTTTTTCGCCACTTTTGTCAAGTAATTTAGCCTGAGATTTGAGGAGGGCTGTGTCTCACGAAAAAAAGATCACCGGCGCCGCTTCCATTGTAGGTTCAGCTACGGTCTTAAGCAGGATCCTCGGCTACATAAGGGATGCCGCAGTCGCGTACGTATTCGGGGCGGGTTTATATTCCGACGCCTTTTTTATGGCCTTCAGGATATCGAACCTGCTGAGGAGGCTCGTGGGCGAGGGGGCGCTTACTTCCAGTTTCATCCCGATCTTCACGGAAGAGATGTCGAAGCGCTCGAAGGAGGATACAAGGAACCTTGTATCAAGCGTATTTACCATCTTCGCTATCATTCTAACCGGGCTGGCTGTCCTGGGGATCATATTCTCGAAAGAGATCGTCTGGGTAATGTCCCCGGGGTTCGCCTCCGACCCGCTTAAGTTCGGGCTAACCATAGAATTAACAAGATTGATGTTCCCCTATATGGTCTTTATCGGCCTTATGGCCATAGCGATGGGGGTCTTGAATTCCTACAGGCATTTCACAGCCCCGGCGCTCTCGCCGGTCTTTTTTAACCTTGCCATCATACTCTGCGTATTCGCGCTCGCCCCGTTCCTTGATACCCCGGTTTTTGCCCTGGCTATAGGCGTGCTCCTCGGCGGTGTGCTTCAGTTCCTTGTCCAGTTGCCGTATATGCGGAAATTCGGCATGATGCCCAGGCCGCTCTTCAACTTCAAAGACCCGGCTATAAAAAAGATATTCGCCCTGATGGCGCCAGCCGCCTTTGGGGTAGGGGTGTACCAGCTTAATATCATGGTTACCCTGTGGTTCTCATCCAGGCTTGCCGAGGGGAGCGTCTCTTACCTTTACTATGCCGGAAGGCTGATGGAGCTTCCGCTGGGCGTATTCGGAGTGGCCGTTTCCACGGCGGTGCTGCCGAGCCTGTCCGAGCATGTGGCCAAGAAGGACTGGGACGGGTTCAGGGGTTCCCTCTCTTTCGCGTTGAGGATCGTAAACTTCGTTACCATTCCGGCTACCATCGGGCTTTTTGTGCTGAGCTTCCCGATAATAGACATACTCTTCAGGAGAGGCGAGTTCGGAGGGGCCGCCTCCGAAGGGACAGCCATCGCCCTTTATTACTACGCCATAGGCCTTGTGCCGGTATCCATCTCAAGGATACTTTCGTCCGTGTTTTATTCATCAAAAGACACAGTTACGCCCGTATGGATAGCGTTCATATCATTCATAGCGAATGTCATATTCTGCTTTCTGCTGGTCGAACCTCTGGGACACGGGGGGCTGGCGCTGGCTACTTCGCTTTCTTCGATAGTAAATACGATAATCCTGCTTTTAGTCTTAAAGAAGAGGTTCGGAAGGTTCGACGGAAGGGCCATATTTAAATCCGCCTTTAAGTCCGGGGTTGCATCTTTGATAATGGGGGTTATAATCTACTTGATTATATTCAAGTCGGGTTTCGAAGCGATGGCAATGCCGGTCAAGACTGTGTTGTTATCGGTATGTCTGGTCGTTGGCGTCGCGGTCTACGTAATCCTCGCCAGAGTGATGAAGGTGCCTGAAATCATGTTTTTAAAGGACTTTATTAAGAAAAGGGGTTGAAAAACAGCCCAAATGAAAAGAGGCCGCAAATAGCGTAACTGTTTGAATTTAAATGCAAATTCGGTGATTAAAAATTAAGCAACTTACGGAAGGCCTTTGTCTGCGGTAAAAGTATTTTTTGCATCTGGCAGGTTTTCAACAAGTTATCCACAGCGTTTGGGGACATCTCTACAAGATGCTGGTTTCTTTACTTTTTTTCTTTCACCTTTGCTTCCTGCCAAAGTCGCTCCATCTCATCTATCGGTGTCGCTGAAATATCATCGCCTCTTTCGGTTATGACCTTCTCCAGATAATGGAAGCGTGTTATGAATTTTCCTATGGTCTTACGGAGGGCATCCTCAGGGTTTACCTCGATAAACCTGCCCACATTAACGAGCGTAAAGAGGATATCTCCAAGCTCTTCTTCCATACCCGAAGGATTTGCTTCCTTGACCGCTGTCCTGAATTCCTCTATCTCTTCCGAAAGCTTGAGGAAGACCTCGTCTATATCCTTCCAGTCGAAACCGGCCTTCGCGGCCTTCTGGCTCACCTTGTGCGCCCTCAGGAGCGCGGGAAGTACCTCGGGTATCCCCCCCAGATAGCCTTCTTCCTTTTTCGCGGCCTTTTTCTCTTCTTTTTTTATCTCAGCCCAGCGCTTCAAAACCTCTTCGGAGGTCTCTGCCTTTGTATCCCCGAATACATGCGGGTGCCTCCTGACCATCTTTTCAAAAGATGAATCTATTACGGAGGTTATATCAAAACCTTGATACTCTTTCGTAATCTGGGAGGCGAAGATTATCTGAAAGAGCAGATCCCCAAGCTCCTCTTTTAAATTCTCAGGCTCTTTGGAGTCTATGGCAGCTACTACCTCATAGGCCTCTTCTATGATGAAAGGGACGAGCGAGGCAAGCGTCTGCTCCCTGTCCCAGGGGCAGCCGCCCGGGCCTCTAAGCCTCTCCATGAGGCTGACTAGTTTTTCCAGTTCAGGTCTTTTCATTTTCCGTTATTTTAGTAAGCTCTTCCTTTGTGTTTACGTTCTCTACCGAAAGGGATACCGGCAACCCCTTAAAGACCTCTTCCGAAAGGTCTTTTGTCCTTATCTTCTCTAAAAGAGAGTTTATCCTCAAATTCCCGTCCTCTATCATAGCGGCGATCGTCTTCATGCACCTTTTAGAGTAGACGGCATGGAGCGGATGGCGCCTCCCTCCTATGAAAGGGACGATCGCGTCCGAATTATCCAGGGCTTTGATCATTTTTTTAATGACAGGGACGCTGAGGAAGGGCATGTCGCAGGCAACAACGAAGACATAATCGGATCTTGCGTGAAAGAGGGCGGTATAGATGCCTCCGAGGGAACCGGCCCCCTTGATTATATCGGCGTACACCCTGACGGAGAGGCTCTCATAGGCGAGCGGGTCGTTAGCTATGATATTTACCTCGTTAAACTCCATTTTAAGGAGGTTTACGGCCCGCCCTATGATAGTCTCGCCATTTATCTCTATAAGGGCCTTGTTGGTGCCCATCCGCCTGCTCAAGCCGCCGGCGAGTATCGAGGCGGTCATATCATTTGAAAGGGCCTTTTTCATAAGTTGGCGGAGACGAGGCTACCTCCCCTTGATCCTAAGCTCGATATTCTTTGCGCCTTCGCAGCCCTTCAGGCTCTTTATCATCCCCGTGACGCCGTCCTTGAGGAGGTTGGAGATGAACGGCTTGAGCGAGACCGCTTCGCCGTTTACGATAAGGGATATCTCTGTTCGAGCGTGCTTTCCGACGATCTCTTTTTCTATAAAAGAGGCTACTTTCCCGTAGTCTTTCAGGCCAAAGAGCGGCTTACCCTCGAGGTCAAGGTCTGTCACATAGGCACGGAGGGTCTTGTCCTTCCCGCAAACGGGTTTTTTCGAGTGCGCCTTCCTGACGACCTCGATCTTTGGAAAACGGGCCTTTTTAAAACCCTCGGTTATTACCAGATCGACGTCGGAAAGATAGGCTGAGATTATCCTCTCCGGCCCCCATTCCTTTTCCACATCCTTTATTACCGCGAGTTTTTCAGGGGATGACAGGGCCACGACCGTTGCCCCGGCGTGTTTGTGCCTGTAAGAGTCCTTGCCTTCGTGGTCTATCTCGAACCCGTGGGCATCGTGTTTGATAACGCCTACGCTGTACCCCCTCCCCGTAAGCTCTTTTACGACCTTTTCAAGGAAAGTGGTCTTGCCGCTGCCGGATTTTCCGACGAATGATATTACCGGTACCATTTATGTCTGCCTTTGATGTTAATATTGAAGCTTTAAGGATTTCACGATCTTTCAAGTCCCGCAGGAAGCCTTTCAGTTCTCAAGCTCCTTTATCGCCTTTTCTTCCTGCGCTGCCCTGTCTCCGGCGGCATTGGCTGCGTCCTTTGCCTGGACCGGCGCAGCCGTAAGCGTATCAGTGTACTTTTTAATGACCTCGCCCGTCGAAGGGGCCTGCTCTTTTTTTTGGACATTGTCCCTGCATGACGCCAGTCCCGGAAGTAAAAGGATGACGAAGAGAATAAGAGCTTTATTTGACCGCATTTTATTAATATACTATGCAAAATATCGTTATGTAAATATCTTTTAAACGCCTTGACCATGCGGCCCCCCCTGATGTAATATTAGCTGGCTGTGAACATGTCCATCTCTGCGTTCTCTTCGTTGCTCGTCATTAAAGAAAATGGAAAAATTACGAATGAAAAAAGAGCTGCTCCGGGCTTTGCCTTCGGTCGATGAGCTTGCAAGGATGGGCGCGCTGAAAGACGCCGCTCAAAGGTATTCCGCGGCCCTTGTTACGGATACTTCAAGGACTATCCTTGAGGAGGCGAGGGCGGGGATCTTAAACCGGGCTATTTCAGAGGTATCAAAGGAATCGCTCGCTGGGCTTGTGCTTAAGAGGCTTCAGGAACTCCATAACAGCTCTTTTGTCAAGATAATCAACGCCTCTGGAACGATACTCCATACGAATATCGGCAGGGCCGTTTTAAGCAAAGAGGCTGTCGAGGCGATAAACCTTTCGGCCGAAGGGAACGTAAACCTTGAGTTCGATCTTGAGACAGGGGAGCGGGGACAGAGGGACTCCCATGTGGAAGGGCTTTTAAAAAGGCTTACGAACTGCGAGGCCGCGGCCGTAGTCAATAATAACGCCGCCTCGGTATTGATCACTTTAAATACCCTTGCCGAGGGAAAAGAGGTGATTATCTCAAGGGGAGAGCTTATAGAGATCGGCGGCTCGTTCAGGCTCCCTGAGATAATAAAGAAGAGCGGCTGCATCCTGAAAGAGGTCGGCGCCACAAACAGAACCCACCCGGAGGACTACGTAAAGGCCATTACCCCGGATACCGCACTGATCCTCAAGGCGCATACAAGCAACTACAAGGTGATAGGTTTTACATCCGAGGTGGGGCTTGAAGAGCTGGCGGCTATCGGAAAGGCGCACGGCGTACCCGTAGTGGAAGACCTCGGCAGCGGCTCTCTTATAGACCTCTCTCTTTATGGGCTCCCGAAAGAGCCTGTTGTGGGCGAAAGGGTCGCCTCCGGCGCGGATTTGGTGACATTCAGCGGGGATAAGCTCCTCGGCGGCCCTCAGGCCGGGATAATAACCGGTAAAAAAGAGTTTATTGAGAGGATAAGGAAAAACCCGCTCAAGAGGGCGCTAAGGGCGGATAAGCTGACCCTATCGGCGCTTGAAGCGACTTTAAGACTGTATCTGAATAACGAAAAGCTAAAAGACGTGCTGCCGTCGCTTAGATACATGACGAGGCCCCTGGCCGATATCGAGGAAAAAGCGGTTATGGCTAGTGTTCTTCTTGAAAACGCCCTTGGGCCTGATTTTAATATAGAGGTTCTGGACGGTGAGTCCGTGGTGGGGGGTGGCGCGCTCCCTGAATACGGCCTGCCGACAAAGGTGGTTTCAATCACTTCGGGGAAGAAATCGCCGGATGATATATTTAAGCTCTTCTTAAACAACAGGCCTGCCATACTCGGAAGGATCCATAAGGACAGGTTCATGCTGGACTTAAGGACTATAGAAGACGCCGCGCTTGTCGTACCGTCAACGTTAACAGGCCGCTGAAAAAGTCCATCTGCTTCGTTGTCATTGTCGCTCGTCACTGCGGCGTACAGACAAAGTACGCCTCATTCCTCGCTTCTCGACGCCTTGCAGCTGAAGCTTTTTGAGCAGCCTGAACAAATTCCAGGTTTTTCTGTTTTAACAGGCCGCTGAAAAAGTCCATCTGCTGCGTTGTCATTGTCGCTCGTCACTGCAGCGTACAGACAAAGTACTGTTCAGCAATCTATTAAAAAGTAAAAAGAAAGGCGGGGTCTTAAGATCCCCCGCCTTTCCAGTTGTTTTTTCTATTACCTGCCTGCGCCGCCGGTCGTGCCGCCACCCATGCCGCCGGATGTGCCGCCTGTGGCGCCGCCGCCCATGCAGCCTTCAGGTGCGCTGGGGGTTGAGGGAGCCGCGCCCCTTCTCTCTTTGACTGCCCCTGCCGCGCCGCTCTGTGAAAGTTTTGCGTGCTCCATTGTCTTTTCGGCGCTGTCGAGGGCCGCCCTGGCGTTATTGACGGCTTCCCTGAGATGCTCGTCTTCGCCGGATGCCTTCTGGGCCTGCTCGAAACTCTTAATGGCTGATTTTAAATTGTCTATCGCCTGCTGGGTCTGTTTTACAGCCTTTGACTGCTGCTTTGACATATCCTCGGCGGCTGACGCCTCTCCGGCTACAGCCTCGCTGGCGATCGCCGTGGCGTTGATTGAAAATACGCCGAGAAAGAAAGATAGTACAAAAGCGTACAGAATCGAATTCCTCATGTTTGTTACCTCCTCTTTTTTTGTGCTTTGATACGGCCGCATGGTGTGTTGCCCGGTATTGGGACGGTTGCAGCGCTTTTTGACATTCATGTGCTCATATCACCCACCCCCCTTTTAAAGATTTGAGAATTTGCCTGGTGAGCATCCGACAGAGCTTATCTTATATGGAGAGGATTAGACGAATATGAGTCAGAGTATTCCGCGTTGGAACCGGCAGGGAGAGTTAGAACCGTTTTTCTAAGTATACAGCAAGATGCGGAGCGCGCAACATCGTCAGGTTTTTTTTTGCTTTTTTCTCCCTGTAAAAATCAGGCTACTCTCTTGATTTTTCTTTTTAATCCATTAGAATGAATTTTATGCATTATAACAAAAAATATTTTATTTTTTTCCTCTTCGCGGCGCTCATCCTTGCCCGGATATCGCTTGCCCCGATATGTCTGGCAAATGGACCCGTACACGCCGCGGCCCTCCAGAAGGAGCGTTCGATAGCCGATGAATTTCTGAACGAGGAACTCGTTTACGAGATCGGATTCTGGTTCTTTGACGAGGTCGCGATAGGAAAGGTCAGCATCAGGCAGGGGGAGAACGGGGAGTATATCGCTACCCTGAAGGCGTACACGACCGGCGTTGTAGACAGGATCGTAAAGCACAGGGAAGATGAATATGTCTCACGGCTTAAGCTTTCGGAGAAGGGTAAAAGATTTGTGACGTTAAGTTTTGAAAAGACTATCAGGATAGGCCGCCAGACAAGGCACTCCCTGACGGTATTGGATTATGACAAGATGGTCATGTCGCAGGTAAGCAAAAAAGACGGCAATATCGAGAAGAACGAGACGATTGAGCTTCCCCGCGGCAAGTACTTCGACGACCCACTGGCGGCTTTCTATAACTTCCGTTACGGCGTTTACGGGCCTCTGGAAGAGGGGCGGGAGTACACGATATATTCATTCCCAAAAGGCGGGCACATTCCAAAGATATACTTGAATATCGCCTCGAAGAAGGAAAAGGAGCTGAGGGGCAAGTCCAAAGGCGAGTTTCTGGCCCACGCTCGCATCGACAAGGAGCTCTTCGGCTCGCAAACAGGCGAGATAGACATATTCTTTAACAGTGACATGCTCCCCATCGAGGCGGTGGCAAAGGAGCTGCTGTTTTTCGGGGATGTAAGGGGCAAGCTTACCCAGTCAGGGTCGCTCACTGAGAAGAGAAGGGCCTTCCTCCCCGTAACAGCCAAGTGATCATCTGATATGTCTGTCGGATTTTCCGGTAAACGCGAATAAAGCGGCGGCCGCCGCTGACATCGCGCTGCCGTACAGAAAAGTGCTCCCCGGCCCTGCGTTGTCCCATAGATACCCGGCGATTATGCTCGCCGGAAGGAGCATCACCCCGCTTACTGTATGGTATATCCCGAAGGCGGTCGCCTTTTGCTCCATCGGGGCTATCGCGGCGAGATACGCCTTCTGGGTCCCTTCGGACATGCCTTTGTAAATCCCATAAAGCGGAAAGAGTATCCATATGTGAACGGGCGACGCCGCGAAACCGACCCCCAGGTATATGAGCGAGTAGAGTAAGAAGCTCGCGAGGATCATGTTTTTAAGGCCTATCTTATCGGCAAGAGCCCCCATCGGCGCGGAGGATAAGGCGTAGACGATGTTGAACGCCACATATACGACCGGTATCAACTCCCTGGTTACGCCCAGGTTTTCGGCCTGCAGAACGAGAAATGCGTCGGCGAAGTTGCCTAGCGAGAAGATGGCGATTACCACGAGGTAACGCCTGAACGGGCCGTTAAAGGATGAGATGGACAGTTTCGGCGGTACGGCCTCGCCTTTAGCGCGCTTTTTTTCGGTAATAAAGATCAATATGAGGGCAACGGCTATAACGGCGGGTATGGTCGAGGCGTAAAACACAAGCCGCAGGTTGTTGGTTGACAGGAAGAGTATCATAAAGGCAAGCACCGGGCCTATTACGGCGCCGACCGTATCCATCGAGCGGTGAAACCCGTACGCAAGCCCGAGCTTCTCTTTCTGGGTGGAATCAGCTATAATGGCGTCCCTGGGGGCTGTCCTGACACCTTTGCCGAAGCGGTCGATGAACCGCGCCGTCAAGACCTCAAACCAGGTCCCGGACGCGGCTATCAAGGGCCTGCTTGCCGCGGATATTCCGTACCCGGCGGTCATCAGGAGCTTTCTTTTTCCGAGCTTGTCTGAAAGCCATCCAGAAAAGACCTTTAATATCGAGGCGGTAGCCTCCGCTATGCCCTCTATTATGCCTACGGTGGTCTTTGTGGCACCCAAGACCCCTGTCAGGAAAAGAGGTATCAGCGGATAGACCATCTCGGACGAGATGTCCATGAAAAGGCTTACAAGCCCTGTAAAGAAAACATTTCTGCTGAGTCCGAGTACGAATTTTTTATCTTCCATACCCTTTGATTTTTACCGATTTTCACCTTTATTGCAAGGCGGCCGCCTGAAAAGTATAAAAAACTTGACAACACATTGTAAAATCGTTAATATTTAACATTCAATACACTCCGGAGGACTAATAGAGATGTTCGCGGTAATAAAGACAGGCGGTAAGCAGTACAGGGTATCTGAAGGCGATGTCCTTAATGTTGAAAAGCTCGAAGGCGAGGCAGGCACAAGCCTTGAGTTATCTGAGGTCCTTGCGGTAGGCGAGGGTGAATCCATACAGATCGGCACCCCTACAGTCGGCGGCGCGAAGGTTCTGGCCGAGATAGTCGGACAGGGCAAGGCCAAAAAATTGATCGTTTACAAAAAGAAGAGAAGGAAGGGTTTCGATAAGAAACAGGGGCACAGGCAGCTCTTCACATCCATAAAGATTCAGGAAATAAAGGCGTAAGCCTTTCTAATTTTACAGGTTAAAGAGGAGGGTTTTTCGGTGGCACATAAAAAGGCAGGCGGAAGTTCGAGAAACGGCCGTGACAGCAACGGTCAGAGGCGCGGCGTAAAGAGGTTTTCAGGCCAGGTCGTAACGGCTGGCTCCATTATAGTCAGGCAGGTAGGCTCAAGGTTCTGGCCCGGCATAAACGTAGGTCAGGGCAAGGATTTTACCCTTTTCGCCAAGATAGCCGGAGTGGTAAAATTTGAGGACAGGGGCGAGAAAAAGTTCGTTAACATCCTTCCCCAGTAAAAAAAAGATAAAATAGAACTCCAAGGGCGGAGAGGAGAGGCTTCCAGGCCTTTCCGTACCGCCCTTTTTTTTGCATTCGAATCACGAGGAGCATTGCCTTAGAATGAAGTTCATAGATGAAGCAAAGTTGTATGTAAAGGCCGGCGACGGCGGGCGCGGATGCCTAAGCTTCAGGAGGGAAAAATACGTCCCAAAGGGCGGGCCTGACGGCGGTAACGGGGGAAGGGGCGGAGATGTGGTGTTCGTCGCGGACAACCGCCTTACAAGCCTGCTCGATTTCCAGTACAAGCGTGAATTCGCGGCTGAACGGGGCGAGCACGGCATGGGGAGCCTCTGCTCCGGCAAAAACGGCCTGGATCTTATCATAAAAGTCCCTATCGGCACGATATTTAAAGACCTGAATACAGGGCTGCTGCTTGCCGACCTGACCAAGGACGGCGAGACTTTTATCAGCTGTAAAGGCGGCAGGGGCGGCAAGGGCAACGCGCACTTTGCCACATCCACCCACCAGACCCCGAGGTTCGCCCAGCCGGGAGAGCCGGGGGAGGAGATGAATTTAAAGCTGGAGCTTAAATTGCTGGCCGATGTCGGGATAATAGGTTTTCCGAACGCCGGCAAATCGACGCTTATATCCCACATCTCAGCGGCAAAGCCGAAGGTCGCCGATTATCCGTTCACGACCCTTATGCCGCATCTGGGTATCGTTAAGTTCGGGGACTTCGGGGGCTTTGTCGTGGCGGACATACCGGGGCTCATAGAAGGCGCTCATGAGGGCAAGGGCCTAGGCATCAAATTCCTCAGGCACATAGAGCGGACGAGATTGTTCATACACGTCCTGGACCTGTCTCCCTTTACGGATAGAGACCCTATTGAGGACTTTAAGGTCGTAAACCATGAGCTTAGCGCATTTAACCCTGAGCTTGCGGAGAGAGAGCAGGTTGTGGCGCTTAATAAAATAGATATAACCGAGTCTAACGAAAAAACCCCTGCATTATTGAAATTTTTTGAAGGTTTAGGTATAAAGGTATTTCCGATATCAGCGGCTACCGGAGCCGGCCTCGACAGTCTCGTAAACTATGTTGGAAGAGAGGTCGATAGAATCAAAGCAGGCGCGTAGGAATGAAGGACCTAAGAAAAAAGATCGTTAAAAAGGCAAAGAGGGTCGTGGTAAAGGTCGGGTCGGCCGTTGTCGCGGGCGCCGCCGTGGACGGGGCGGATATCTTTACGCGCCTTTCCTCCGAGATACACGAACTCAGGGCAACCGGCAGGGAGTGCGCCATCGTAAGCTCGGGCGCTATCGCTTTGGGCATTAAAAAGCTAGGTCTCAAGGAGCGCCCCGTAACGATCCCTGAGAGGCAGGCCGTTGCCGCTGTAGGGCAGGGGAGCCTAATGGCGTCTTACGACGCCGCTTTCACAAAAAGCGGTGAAAAAGTCGCGCAGGTGCTCCTAACCCATGACGACCTCGGCAATAGAAACAGGTTTCTTAACGCGAGGAACACGCTCCTTACGCTTCTAAGGCTCGGAATCGTCCCTGTAATAAACGAGAACGACACCGTAGCCGTTGAGGAGATAAAGTTCGGCGACAACGACGAGCTGTCTGCCCTGACGACCAACCTCATGGAAGCCGACCTCTTGATAATCCTTTCCGACATAGACGGACTCTACGATAAAGACCCCAAAAAAGACCCGGCCGCCAAAAAAATCCCCATCGTGGAAGATGTTGATAGCTTAGGGCTTGAATCCCTTACAGGGGAGACGAACAGCTTCGGCACGGGCGGTATAAGGTCCAAGTGCGAGGCGGCGAGAAAGGCAGCCCACTACGGCACCGCCACCGTCATAGCCAACGGAAACACGGCAGGCATACTGACCAGGGTTTTAAGCGGCGAGGATGTGGGAACGTTATTCCTCCCCAAAGAGGACAAGCTAACGAGCCGCAAGCACTGGATCGCCTTTTCAACCCGGCCGTCTGGCAGGGTCTTTGTGGACGAAGGCGCTAAAGAGGCGCTCCTGAAAAGAGGCAAGAGCCTGCTCCCATCAGGCGTAAAGGATGTAGACGGCTCATTCGACGCGGGCGAGGTGATCCACTGCGTAGACCTTAAAGGCGTTGAATTTGCCAGAGGGGTGGCGAACTACAGCTCTCTTGAGATCCAGAAGATTAAGGGGCTTAAGTCCGCTGAACTCGATAAGGCGCTTGGCTATAAGGCATACGATGAGGTGATCCACAGAGACAACCTCGTAGTAATGTAAAAAGTTAAGAAGTTAAAGTGGTTTGCTTATTTCCTTGAAGGAGTTTGTTTAATGTCAGTTAAAGACGATGTTCTCTCTATAGCCAGGGACGCGAGGGCGGCCTCGCTAGGGTTGGCAAGGCTCGATTCCGCCGCAAAGAACAAGGCCCTTGCACTTATGGCCGAGGGGCTTATAAATGAGGCAGGCTTCCTGAAGGATGCAAACAGGTCGGATATCGAGGCCGCGGGCGGTAAGGGGATTGCGAAGGCGATGATCGAGAGGCTCACCCTGACCGACAAAGCCATCTCCGCAATGGCGGAGGGCCTTAAAGAAGTCGCCGCCCTACCCGACCCGGTCGGCGAGGTAACAAAGATGTGGAGGCGTCCTAACGGCCTGACGGTCGGGAAGATGCGCATACCCATCGGCGTCATCGGGATAATCTACGAATCGAGGCCTAATGTCACGGCTGACGCGGCGGGGCTATGCCTTAAGTCGGGCAACGCGGTGATTCTAAGGGGCGGGAGCGAGGCCATAAACTCCAATACCGCCATAGCAAAGGTTTTAAACAGGGCCTGCGAAAAGGCCGGAGCGCCTGCAAAGGCGATACAGGTGATGCCTACGGTAGACCGCGAGGCTGTGCTTGAGATGCTGAAGCTTGAGGATTACATAGACCTCATAATACCGAGGGGGGGCGAGGGGCTCATAAGGTTCGTAGTCGAAAACTCGAAGATCCCGGTGATAAAACACTACAAGGGCGTTTGCCATGTGTTCGTGGACGAGTTCGCTGACGTGGAGATGGCGGAGCGCATCGCCTTCAACGCCAAGGTGCAGAGGCCTGGTGTCTGTAATTCCATGGAAACGCTTCTTGTGCACAGTAAGATAGCCCAGGAATTCCTCCCGGGGATGGAAAAAAAGTATCGCGAAGCCGGGGTTGAGCTCCGGGGATGTAATAAAACAGTAAAAATCCTTAAAGGAATCAAGGAAGCAGCCGAAGAGGATTGGGGGGCTGAATATCTGGACCTCATCCTTTCGGTCAAGGTCGTTGAGAGTATAGATGAGGCGATAGACCACATAGCGCGCTACGGCTCCCTTCACACAGAGTCCATAGTGACAAAGGATTATAAAAACTCGCAGAGGTTCTTGAAAGAGGTGAATTCATCTACAGTGCTTGTGAACGCCTCCACAAGATTCTCCGACGGGTTCCAATTGGGCCTTGGGGCTGAGATCGGAATATCGACCACAAAGATACACGCCTTCGGCCCGATGGGCTTGGAGGAGCTTACTACTCAAAAGTTCATAATCTACGGGGATGGCCAGATAAGGGAATAGGCGGTCTTCCTTCCTGTATTTATCTCAGGCTGGCTAAAAAAACCGTTTTGGTGTAAGATATTGTTGATTCAGCTTACGTTTTTGTTCGGAGGCGGAAGATGGGCGGCGTAAAAGGCAGACTCAAGGATATGGGCCTTGTGGACATAATCCAGATATTCAATGCTGAGCGCAAGACCGCCGCGATACACCTCGGCTCAGAGATGGGCTATGGCCGTGTCTATATCAAGGACGGAAACATAGTACACGCCGCTTACAGGGAATTTACCGGCACAGAGGCCTTCTACATGCTCCTTTCGTGGAAGGACGGGGAGTTCGAGGTGGAGCCTGACACAGCCTCGCCTGAGCGCACCATAACCGGCTCTCCCGAAGGGCTTATACTCGAAGGGCTTAGAAGACTTGACGAGTCGAGGGGCAAGGAAGGCGAGACTAGCGGCGGTTATGTCGGCGATATGGAGTCGATCAGGCTTATCAACAGGCTCCTGGAGCTGGGCATACTGGAGAAGATATAAAAAGTTTCTAATGCTGTTTTGGTAAAGGGCATAATAGAGAATATCCAAGGACGGGTCCCGGATGCCGAATGGTATAAAAAACATAGCGATAATCGGCGCGAACAAGGAAGGGCTGAAGCTGCTGCCTTATTTGATTGCCGATAAAAAGAGCAAGCTCTGCCTTATAGCCGACTCTAACAGGGACGCCATGCTCTTTAAGCTCAATGAGCTTGGCTACAGACTTGGCAAGAAGTTAGACGTCAAAATAACGACCGATTTGAACGAGTTAAAGAGGGCACCCGACCTTGATGTGATCGTAAACGCGCTCCAGGACCATGCGACCGAAAAATTTCTCGAAGGCCCTGAGTTCCGCGATATCGAAAAGCTCGGGCCTTTAAGCACGCGCCTTATCTGGGGAGTAAAGGCGTCCACGCCGGAGAACGGCACAGGCGACAGGATTAACGAACAGACGGCCCTTCTTACATCGCTCCGCGAAATAGTAGACGCGGTACGCCTTACCATAGACCGCAAAGAACTCCTTTCAGTCATATTGAAACTCGCTACAGAATCCACCTTGGCCGAGCGCGGCTCGATAATGCTTATTTCGCCCGAAGAGAGGATGCTCAGAGTCGAGATAGCCAAGGGCATGGATGAGGAGGTCATAAGAAAGATCAGGGTTCCTCTTGGCGAGGGCATCTCCGGCAAGGTCGCCAGGGAAGGCAAGCCCCTCCTTATATCGGGCAAGGCCAGGGGCGGCGAATTCGCCCGTCCGATGGAAAGAAGCGACGTGAAGAGCGCGATGTCGGTACCACTCATCGTAAACGGTGAGGTGATCGGCGTCATCAACGTAAGCTCAAGCGAGTCGGTTCACGTATTTACGAATGAAGACCTTCAGTTCCTTACAAGCCTGGCGGGGCTGGCGGCCGAGGTCATCCAGAGGTCTAATGAGTACGAGATGCTTCGCGTAAACGCGGCGAAGTTCAACTTCTGGAAAGAGATCGACTCTATCATGTCATCATCGGTGCCGCTGGACAAGCGCCTTAATTCCGTAGCAAAAAAGCTGGTAGACATAGTCACCGGGTTGACCTGCTTTATCTATATATTCGATGAGGACCGCAACAGGCTCTTTTTAAGCGCTTCGTCGATAAAGGACAGCAAAGGGCTGGGGCTCCTAAGCCTGCGCGCGGGCGAGGGCATGGAAGGCGCCTCTATAGAAACGATGAGGGATGTATTCCTCGTTGATAGGGCGGATGAGGGCGCCACGAAACGCGTTTATCTCACGCTTCCGATGATCACGCACGTGGTGCTTGTCGGCACGCTTAACGGGCAGGTCATATCGTCTCAGGGCCTTTCGAAGTACCACGAGGCGTTCCTTAAAGACATCAGGACGCTTATCGCCGAGAGCGTATACAAGCACAAACAGGCCGAAAAGGAGAAGCTCAAATCCAGGAAGATGTTCGCCGTAGACGAAGCCGGCCTTGAGATGATCTCCATGAAAGACCCAAGGAAGATGGTCACCATTATCGCTACCGCGCCTGCCGCCATATTAAGCGCGGAAGGTTCGCTGCTTCGTATAAAGCAGAACGGCGGGAAACGGTTCCAGACGGCGGCCACATTCGGCCTCGACGATCAGAGCATCCGCGAGTATTTCCTCCCCATAGAAAAAGAGACGGTGATGGAGGTGCTCCGCAAAAAAGACCTCGTTATGAGGGAATTTTCCGAAGAAGCCAGCCCTTATATAAGGTCGGTGCTCTCAAGGCCTTTATTGGTCGATGATACTGTCATCGGCGTGCTTACTATCTTCAACAAGACGAGCGAGGCTACGGTTTATCCCTGCGGGTTCTCAAAGTCCGACGCGGACACTCTCGCCAGGTTTTCCGTGTATGCCGAGAAGGCGCTGTCCAACATAATCACAATACCTCCAAAAGAGGTTAAGGCCGAGATAAAGCTTGAATCGGCTCAGTCGCCCCTGATGCTTTTTGAGCAGAGGATAGAGCAGGAGCTTAACAGGGCGCGCAGGTTCGACAAGGGCATGGTGCTCGCTACCGTAAGGATAGCCGGGCTTAAAGACGCCTTCGGGGACGGCAAGGCAGAATTCGAGAGCAGGCTTATAAATATTATAAGGAAAAAGACGAGAAGCTTTGATATCGTAGTAAGGCTGAACGAGGAGACCTTCGGGTTCCTCTTCCTCGATACGAATGAAAAGATAATGAGGCTTATAGGCAGTATAACCGAGGTAATAGCCAACGATGAGTCCTTCCATAAGGCTTTTTTGAACGGCAAGGCGGACATCCTTTACGGCTATGCCGCGTTCCCGAAGGAAGGGGATTCGTTCGCCGAGCTTTTCGCGAAAGCATCCAGGAGAATAAAACTCGACCTGGGCAAAACCTATAACCAGGAATTTTAGTTTAAAACTCACCCGTAAAAAACCAAAAAAATGATAACAGTAAGATTTTTCGCCATGCTCAAAGGCCTTGCAAAAACAGAGGCCCGGGAGTATAAAATAGAAGCGCCTATTACGGTAGCCGAGCTTAAAGAGCTTTTAAAGAAAGACTTTCCGGCGTTGGCTGGAGTGCTCGACAGCCGCTCCCTGCTTATTTCGATCAACCAGGAATTCGCCGCAAAAGACGCCCTGATAAAAGACGGTGACGAGGTAGGCTTTCTCCCGCCTTTCTCAGGGGGCTAAAAAGGGACCAGATGAAAGAGGGGCTTGTAAGGATACAGAGAGAGAACTTCTCTATCTCCGACGAGGTCGAGAGGGTCAAGGCCGTTTCCAAAGGAATAGGCGGCGTCGTCGTGTTTCTTGGCGCGGCACGGGACTTCTCCAAGGGAGAGGTCATAACCGGCCTTGATTTTGAGCATTACCCCGGCATGGCCGAGAAGAAGCTTAAAGACATCCGTGAAAGGGCGCTGGAGAACTTCGACATAATCGAGATGTCGATAATCCACAGGACAGGGAAGATCGACATCGGCGAAGACATCGTCCTGATCGTGGCGGCCTCAGCCCACCGTAATGACGCGTTCATGGCATGCGAATGGGCGATAACGGAACTTAAGCGCACTACACCTATCTGGAAAAGCGAGACCACCCAGGGCGGTGACGTCTGGGTCTCCGAGACACCATAAGCGAGGGGCATGATAACAGTAGGCATACTTACAATGAGTGACAAGGGCTCGAAGGGGGAGAGGGAGGATTTAAGCGGCAGGGAGATCGAGCGCATGATAAAGGAGCTTCCCTCGGAGGTAAAGGCCTATGAGGTGATACCTGACGAGGTCTCCGTAATAAAAGCGAAGCTTATCGAATACGCTGATGTAAGAAAGCTCGACCTGATACTCACAACCGGCGGCACGGGCGTGACCCCGCGTGATGTGACCCCTGAAGCCACAAAGGAAGTGATAGAGCGGGAACTCCCCGGAATGTCCGAGGCGATGAGGGCGGAGAGCCTTAAAAAGACCCCCAACGCCATGATATCAAGGGCTGTATGCGGGATTAGGAAGGAATCGCTTATCATTAACCTCCCCGGAAGCCCGAGGGCGGTCAGGGAGAATTTAGCGGTAGTGATGCCCGCGCTCGTGCACGCGGTAGAGAAAATAAAAGGCAGCCCGTCAGAGTGCGCGACGCCGTGATAAGGATTATGACCTCCCTGGTCTAAAGCCCTGGGTATCCAATCGGCTTTATAAAGATGTTGAATGACGGCTCAAGCAAAACCGCTTGAGCTTTTTTTTTAGACCGCGTCAATGCTGAATATGCATAGCGAGCGCATTCCCCGCAGCCTGCTGCGGGGAGCTTTAATTTTCACATCCCGGCCCGTTCTTCGAACGGGCCCTACAGAGAAGAAGCCCCTCTCCCCATTTGGGGAGAGGCTGGGTGAGGGGGATTAAATACGATATCGCTTCGCTCGCAATGACATCTGTTTGAGTTCCCGCAACCTGCTAATCAAAAATATTCCTCACCACAAAATAGATATTCTCTTTCCGCTCTCTTAGCCTTCTCATCGTATACGGCAGCCAGTCTTTTCCGTACGGAATATAGACCCGCATCCGGTAGCCCTCGGCGGCGAGCTTTGTTTGCAGCTTTCTTTTAATGCCCAGCAGCATCTGGAACTCGAATCTGCCGGCAGGGATATTTCGCTCCTTTACAAGCTTGACCGCCTCGCCTATAAGCCTTTCGTCATGAGTGGCTATGGCTGGCATCGCGCCTCTGGACAAAAGCTCTTTCATAAGGAGCTCAAAATTCCTGTCCACATCGTTTTTGTCTTTAAACGCTATCTCCGGCGGCTCCTTGTAAGCCCCTTTAACGAGCCTCACGCTCGCGTTACACTCTATAAGCCTTTTTATGTCTCCCGCGCTCCGGAGGAGGTAGCTCTGTATGGCTATCCCCACGTTTGTGTATTTTGCACGGAGCTTTAGAAAGAGTTCTATAGTCCTTTGTGTATATGGTGAGCCTTCCATGTCGAGCCAGACGAAGTTGGCGCATTCGGAAGCCTTCTTTATTATGGTTTCCGCGTTACGAAAGGCAAGGTCTTCCGATATGTCCAGTCCGAGGTGGGTTAGCTTCATGGAAACCGTCGCTGAAACCCTTGCCTCCTTTATCTCCGCCAAGAGGCTGATATATTCACGTACGGACTCCTCCGCCCCGGTTTCGTTCCTGATGTTCTCGCCGAGGTGATCGATGGTGGCGAGTATGCCTTGGCTGTTAAGGCCGCGGGCCGCGTCAATTGCGTCTTTTCTTTCGGCGCCGGCTATGTATCTTTTGGCGAGTAACAGGAGGAGGCCTTTCAAAAGACCCTCTTGAGGAAATCCAGAATTACTTCCTTAAGCCCAGGCGACTCCATGTCTTCGATAAAATAATCTACACGGAACGCGGGCCTTTTAATCTTTATTATATCCGAAAGGTTTACAGGCGTGGCTATAAGGACGGCGTCGCACGGGGTCGCGTTTATGGTCTCCTCAAGCTCTTTTATCTGTGTTTTCGAATATCCCATGGCGGGAAGCAGGTTCTCAAGCTTCGGGTATGTGGACAGAGCCTCTTTTATGGTTCCCACGGCGTACGGCCTGACATCCACGGGGGCTGCGCCGTACTTCCTTGCCGCGGCTATGCCCGCCCCGTAACTCATCCCGCCGTGAGTAAGCGTCGGCCCATCCTCTATCACGAGGACTTTCATCCCCTTTATCATTGGGTCTACTCTGACTGAGGATGCCGTCTTTATGACCCTCGCGGAGGGATTCAGCGAATGGATATTCCTCTTTACGAGCTCTATCTGCTCCGGCATCGCGCTGTTGGCCTTGTTTATGACGACGATGCCAGCGCGCAGGACGTTTGATTCGCCGGGGAAGTATTCCTTCTCATGCCCTGGCCTTAACGGGTCCGCGATCACAACTTCCAGGTCTGGCTTTATGAACGGCAGGTCGTTATTGCCTCCGTCCCAAATGACGGCATCCGCTTCGGCTTCCGCCCTTTTAAGTATCTCCCCGTAATCAACGCCCGCATAAACCGTTATGCCGTCGTTTAATAAGGTCTCGTACTCCTCCATCTCCTCTATCGTGCATTCGGCCCTTCTCATGTCTTCCGGTGTTTTAAACCTCTGTACCGCTTGTTTCGTCAAATCGCCGTATGGCATGGGATGGCGAATGACTATGGGCTTCCTGCCGGCCTCGCTGATTGTTCTGGCCGCAAATCTTGTGACCCCGCTCTTGCCCGACCCTGTCCTTACGGCGCATATCGAGATGACGGGCTTCTTGGATACAAGCATGGTTCTGGAAGAACCAAGAAGCGTAAAGTCCGCTCCAAGCGCGACGCACAACGATGCCCTGTGCATCACATATTCGTGCGAGACGTCGCTGTAGGAAAAGACCGCCTCGTCTATGCCTTCTTTTTTTATAAGCTCTGAAATTTTTTCTTCGGGGAAGATCGGGATGCCGTTGGGATAGAGTCCGCCGGAGAGCGACGGTGGATAGGTGCGCCCGTGGATGAAGGGTATCTGCGCCGCGGTAAAGGCAATGACCTCGTACTCGGGGTTGTCCCTGAAACACATGTTGAAGTTATGGAAGTCGCGCCCTGCCGCGCCCATGATCAAGACTTTTTTCCGCATAACTTTCCCTGTTTTTTAGAGTGGACCGCTATCTTTCAAACGGCGACATTTTTTTCGAGTCATTGCCGAGGAGGATGTAATGCCCGCTTTGATCGATTACCTTTAAGGCCTTTAATTCCTCTATCTTGGCATAATGGTTAGGGGTGGTTATTACGAGTAGATCTCCTTTTTTTGCGTACTCTTTTATATTGCAGGCGTTGGTCTTTTCTATCTTTGCCACCTTTCTTCCGGCATAGAACGCTAGAGAGGGTTTGTTGATCTCGTAAGACGCGAACGTGTCGTCACTGTTCAGGTTTCTGGCGTACCTCGCGTAGTCATGGAGCGTCTTTTGCAGATATATATTGAGCGGAGGAATTGCGTATAAGCGAAGTGAAACAATAAGGACAACCGAGAGGGCCGAGATAACAACAAAGGAGTGCAGGGGCCTCGCCAGAGCCGCGGCGGAGAAGACCACCGTCGCCAAAAAAATGGCCCCAAGGAAATATAAATACCCCGCCGGCAGCGCTACGTCCATCTTTATATCCATCGAAGGTGTCATGAAGGCTGCGGCGGCGAATAGAAGGGATAATATGATCAGCAAAATAATCCCGAGTTTTTTTCCGCCGCGCTCGATGATTCCGGAAACAACTAGCCCGGCGGCTATGCCAGCCGGAGGGAAAAGCGGGAAGATATAGTTAGGGAGCTTTGTCTTTGCCGCGGAGAAAAATATCAATACGAACAGGAACCATATGGCCGTAAACAGATAGAGGGCGGAGTTTCCGTCAAGCCTCTCCTTTAAACCCTTGTAGACAGCCGAAGGCAGAAAAGCGACCCACGGGAAGAATCCTATAAGGAGCACTCCGACATAGTAATAGAAAGGCCCGCTGTGGCTGGAGATGACATCCGAGTATCTCTGGATGTGGTGTTTTACGATGAACGCGTTAAAGAAGTCCCATCCGTTGATATAAAACTGCACCGCAAACCACGGGGCGGAGATAAGAAGGAATAGCCCTATGTAAGACGGCTTAAGGAATGGACGCGCCTTTGAAAGCTCTTTTGAGAGGAGGAGGAAGACAAAACCTATTGTGACTGGGAATAATACGCCTATGACCCCCTTGGTAAGGACAGCAAGCGCGGAAAATGCCCAGAATAACATATGCCAGTGCCGGCCCCCTTCCCTGAAAGCCAGGAAGAAGGAGAATAAAGACGCCGTTATAAACAGGGCGAGCGTCATGTCCGTGACCGCGGAATGGCTGTAGATAAAAAACTCAATGTTTAGAAGGAGCGCGAGCGCCGCGAAAAACGCGGGTATATTGCCCTTAAGATGCCTGACGAAAAGAAACGTCATGAACACGAGGAAGGTTCCAAAGAGCCCTGAGGTAAACCTCGCGCCGAACTCCGTAACGCCGAAGAGCTTAAAGGCTATGGACATGAACCAGTAAAAGAGTATAGGTTTGTCGTACCTGGGCTCGTAGTTGTAAGTTGGCGTAATGAAGTCTCCGGTCTCCACCATCTCGCGGGAGGCCTCTGAAAAGACCGCCTCATCGACGTCGAACAGCAGGAAACCGCCGCTCTTGAAGAAAGACATGAAGATTATCAAGATACTAAGCCCGGCTATGAGCCACTTTTCGCGGGCCTTTGTTTTATTCACAATAAGGTATCCGGCGCATATCCCGGCAAAGGCCCCGGCGAGCACGTCCGTCGGGTAATGCGAGCCGAGCCATACCCTGGACGCCGCGATGAGGAGGGCGATGAGATAGAAAAATACGCTTAACCGTGGGTATCTTTTTGAAAGGACGTACGCGACCGCGAACCCCGCTGTAGCATGGCCGGACGGGAATGAGTTGAATTTACCCGTAAGGTCGAATAGAGCCGGATTCTCCAGTAGCTTTATAACCGAGCCGGCCCCGTGCGCTATGCGCGGGCGTTCGAACGAGGCCTTTAACAAATGGACGATAACCCCGCCGAGCGCGATAGAGAACGCGCTCTCCCTCGCGGCGAGCTTAAGGCTGGTCTTCTTTAAAGCCGCCCCGCTGATATAAAGTACCGCCGCGACCCCCAGGAGAAAAAAACCGTCCCCGACGAGGCTGAATAAATTTGCCGCTGACTGTATCGACGGTATCCTGGGTATCCTGCCCGCGAAAAGTGAATCCAGCTGAAGAAAAAAGATCGCAAGCACCGAAATAGATATGAAGATTACGAGGGGTTTTTGAAACTTACTCAACCAAGCGCCTCCTCAAATATATCGAGGGCCTTTTCCATCTCCTCTTTCCTGATGATGAGAGGGGGCATCAGCCGGGCGACGTTCTTGTCGACCCCGCATTCGATTATTATAAGACCTTTTCTCAAGCAGCGCTTCATCACGCGAAGGAGCGTTTCCTTGTCCGGGGTACCGTCTTTTTTCGTGAACTCTACCCCTATCATCAGCCCAAGCCCGCGGACATCCCCGATAGAGGGATGCCTCTCTTTCATTTCGCGGAGGCGCTTAAGGGCGTACCCTCCCATACGCTCCGCATTTACAAGGACATTATCTCTTTCGATTTTGTCGATAGTGGCTGAGGCGGCTGCGCAGGAAACGGGGTTGCCTCCGAAAGTCGTCCCATGAGCGCCGGGCGTCCACTTTGACATTATCTTTTTTGTAGACCCTACCGCGCTCAGGGGAAAACCCGAGGCGATGCCCTTGGCCATCGTCATGATGTCGGGCTTAAGGCCGAGGTGTTCGGAGGCGAACCATTTTCCGGTGCGCCCGAAACCTGACTGGACCTCGTCGGCTATGATAAGTATGCCTTCGCTCCTGCAAAGCTCACTCAGCCTTTTAACGAACTTGTGCGGCGGGACTATGTAGCCGCCTTCGCCGAGCACGGGCTCTATGATCACTGCCGCGACCTCTTCAGCGGGCGTCTGGTATTTGAATATGCGCTCAAGGTACTGGACGCAATCCACGGAACAGGTATTTACCTCTTGCCCCATCGGGCAGCGGTAACAATAAGGGTAGGGGGAGTGGAAAACGGACGGGAGGAGCGGGAAGTACTTCCTCCTGTAGCGTACCGATGAGGTCGTAAGCGTCAATGCCCCGAAGGTGCGCCCGTGAAACCCCCCCATGAATGAGATGATGCCCTGCCTGCCCGTATAAAAGCGGGCGAGCTTTATCGCCCCCTCGACCGCCTCGGAGCCGCTATTCGAGAAGAAAAACATATCGATCCCCTTCGGGGCGATACTGGCCAATCTCTCCGAAAGCGCGGCCTCTGATTCGTAGTAGAAGATGCATCCGGAGTGGATAAGCTTATCCATCTGGGCCCTGGCGGCGGAAACCACCTCCGCGGGGCAATGGCCCAGGTTGGCGGTAGCGAGGCCGGCTGTGAAATCCACATAGGTCTGCCCGTCCTCAGCCTCGACATAGATACCCGAAGCCTTCTTCACTACGATATCCGTATGGAACACCAGGGCAGGGGTCAGGTGTCTCCTGGCCCTTTTTATAACATCGTTTTTCATGAAGCCTTCCCTGAGCTAATCCCCGTCTATCGGAGTGGGGTCGCAGAGCAGCGAGTCGTATATGGCAAGCCTTCCGCACTTTCTGCAAGTGTATTCCATCTTCTCCAGCATCGGCGTGCAGACGTGCCTTGAGTCATCTACTGATTTTCCGCAAAATTCGCAGTTAAACGGAAGCCCGTCGGTCCTTGGGTGGCAAAGGTGGCCCCTGCCGCTGGCGAGGGCGCCGCAGTTGGGGCATGAATAGGTCTTTACGTACTGTGTCATGGACGCTCCTTTAACAGGCTGCTGAAAAAGCCCATCTGCTTTGTTGTTTTCGACGCTCGTCACTGCGGCGTACAGACAAAGTACGCCTCATTCCTCTTGGGATTAGATGCCGGCCTTAAGCTCGGTCAGCTTTCTGAGATGGTCTTTCTCCTGCTCGATAAGCTCCTCTATGACCTTCTTATCTTTTTCCCTTATCATCCGTTGGATCTCGTAATAGAAAAGTATCGAGTCCTTTTCCATCCCTATGGCGATGTTCAATACCTCTTCTTCGCTTCCAGCTTCACGGCCAAGCTTCTTTCCGCCAGAGGGGCTTGTAAAGACCTCTGTGTCGGCGAGGGCCTTAAGGTACAGGGCGGCGTCTTCGGCTGAAGAGTCGAATTCTTCCGCAGCGGCCTCGGTCCCAAGGAGTTTTTTCAAGTCCTGAAATACTTTTATATGGTGGCCTTCCTCTTCGGCGAGTGTCTTAAAGAGGGCCTTGATGTCCTTATTTTTAGATTCTTTTCCGGCGTCGGTATAAAACTTAAGCCCGTTCTCCTCGATCCTTACAGCCATAGCGAGGACCTCTTTACCGGTAAAATGCACTGGGTCCATTTATTTCCTCCTTGAGTTTTGATTTTTTGAGGTACGGCCATCCCCTGGAGAGCGGATTATATCAAAATGGGGGAGGAAATTACAGCCCTAGTTTTAAAGAATTTACCAATTTCAGAAAGGCCTGAGGCTTTTCCTCTGTTAATCTTTATCGATTTGCGCCTTCTGGAGCCTGCCGCTAAAGTCCCTGTAAATGACCTTCCATTTCGTGAACATATCGAGCGCGCCGCCCCTCCCGCCGGCCTCTTTGCGCCCAAGCCCGCTCTTTTTGGTGCCGCCGAACGGGAGCTGTATCTCGGCGCCTATTGTCGGGGCGTTTATGTATACGAGCCCAGCCTCCAGGTCGCGCTCCGCGACAGCGCTTTTGTTTACGTCCTGCGTATATATTGAGGAGGAAAGGCCGTACTCGACCGCGTTAGCGATATCGATCGCGTCAGACAAGTCTTCCGCCCTGATCACGGCCACAACAGGGCCGAAGATCTCTTCTTTGGCTATCCGCATCCCGGGCGTTACGTCAGAAAATATGGTTGGCTCTATGAAGTAGCCCTTCTGAAGATCGCCGTCAGTTTTTCTCTTCCCGCCGAGTATCAGCCTTGCCCCTTCCTTTTTTCCTATTTCAATATATCCCAACACCTTGTTCATCTGGGGTTCATTAATGACAGGCCCGACGTCGGTAGACGGTTTAAGCCCGTCTCCAAGCCTCAGTCTCTTTGCCGCCGCCGTAAAGCGCTCCAGAAATTCGTCATATATCTTTTTGTGGACTATGACCCTGGATGCGGCCGTGCACCTCTGCCCTGTTGTGCCGAACCCGCCCCATATAGCGCCCTCGACCGCGAGGTCAAGACGGGCGTCGTCCATGACTATTATCGGGTTTTTACCACCCATCTCGCATGATATTTCCTTGTCCAGCTCCCCGCATATCCTGGCGAGCTTCGTGCCGACCGCCGTAGAGCCTGTAAAGGACACGCCGTCTATGCCGGGGTGAGTGGACAGGTATTCGCCTATATCCTCTCCGGCACCGTGGACCAGGTTAATAACGCCTTCAGGCACCCCGGCGTCCACTATAATCTCCACAAGCCTGGCAGCCGATACCGGGGTATAGCTTGAGGGCTTAAAGACGACGGTGTTGCCGCTGATGATCGACGGAAATATCTTCCAGGCGGGTATCGCCGTAGGGAAGTTCCACGGAGTAATGAGCGCGAAGACGCCCAGTGGGACGCGCATACTCTTGCAGTCCTTATCCGGTAGCTCAGAAAAGACGGTCTCGCCCGAAAGCCTTCTGCCTTCACCTGCCATGTAATAGGCCATGTCGATAGCTTCCTGGACATCCCCAAGGCCTTCGGGAAGGACCTTGCCCATCTCCCTTGTAACGAGCCTGCCAAGCTCTTCTTTATTTTTATGTAATAGCTCGGCCGCCTTGAAGAGTATTTCTCCTCTCTTGGGGGCAGGGGTCAGCCGCCACTTCTGAAATGCCCTTCTCGCGGCATCAACGGCATTGTCGACATCCTCTCTTCCTGAAGCAGGCACCGTGCCTACTATCTCGTCGGAATTTGCTGGATTAACGCTCTTCAGGGTGTTGCCCGATACCGCGCCTGTCCATTTCCCGTTTATGAGGTTTTTAAAATTTTCCATACGCCCCCTCAAGTATGAAATTTGTTTAGGGGAAGTATATCAGAGAGGTATTCCTGTAGCAAGACTGCCCCTGCGTAGAGTATAAAGCATGGATATGAAGACTGCTTATAAGTGCTTGTAATGATTGCGATATTAATATAGCAACCCCTTGAGTGCGTCTAAAAATAAGGATACCAGATATTGTGCATTTGAAAAATTATTAAAAAACAACAACTTTTAGCTAAAGTTTAAAGTAAAAAGTTACGAAATGATCTTATGAGACGCACTCTCCTGATAGCCTTGCTCCTTATGTCTGCGACCGCCAACGCCGAGGACTGCACGGAGCATGCCCTTCTGCATGATATCGATTACTTCAAAAACGAATACCACTGGTCTCAGGGCAGGATCGAGATAAAGATGTGGGAATCCCCCGCGTTGATAACCGTAGTAGGAAAGCTGATGCCCAGCTCGCACGTGACCATACTTGAAAAGGCAGCCGATTATTACAGGGTCAAGGCATCTGATGAGCAGGGCGGCATGGTAGGCTGGATACATAAGGCACAGGTGGAGACTATTATCAGAAACACTGAAGACACTGTCCTTTGCTACTAGCAGGCTGCTGAAAAAGACCACCCTGCGGCGTCGTCTTCAAAATTCGTCATTGCGGCGTACAAGGTAAGTACGCCTCATTCCACATTTTTCTACTCCTTGCATCTTGAACTTTTTGAGCAGCCTGAACGTTATTTTGAATTTTTCAGCAACCTGCTAGAGGACTGTAAAAAGTCCATCTGCTTCGTTGCCGGGGGAGGGTGATGCATCTTCGCTTCGCTCCTCGCAATGACAGCGGAAATGAAAATCAATCAGAGCTTCCTTAAATAAAAAAACCCGCTTTTGGCGGGTCTTTTATTTTAATATGGAGCGGGCGAAGGGAATCGAACCCTCGTATGAAGCTTGGGAAGCTTCCATTCTACCACTGAATTACGCCCGCATTTATCTATGTAAGATACCGGAAAACCTGAGTAAAAAAACATTAAACAATCGGTTTTCACTGCTGACTTTTAAAAATACAACAAATTTGCCCTTGAGTCAAGTGGCTAATGAAGAAGGCGCGCCATAAATGTCGATTACAGCCGGTTATTTATTATGGCACGCCATGCATACGCCTGAGCCTGTGTTGCCGCCTGTCTTCTCATAAAAGGCCGTCAATTTCCCCGGATCGCTTCAATTCGACTTCCTTCCATTTTTATCTTTTGTCCTTCTTTTTTGAAAAATTCGCCAGCAGAGATTTTTTTTTCGATTATACTTTTATCTATCTCAAATTCAAATTGCCTGAGAACATGCCCGTTCGTAGTTTTTAAAAAAAAGCAGAGCAGGCTTGTGGCCCCGCTTTGCCCGATCCTTTCAGCTCTACCCCCTTTTACTCGGTTTTCAGGTTTGACCAACTCTAAGGAAGAGGAGGACCGCCGCATGGGAAGATACCTGTCTCTTTTCCGGGCCGCCAGACAAACAGGCGTTTTTAGCAGGAAAATGGCCGTGTTTTCGTTTTCTTTAATGCTCTTGCTTGTAACAGCGCCGGCAATATCCGGATATTTCATATCCGAGCCTCAGAAGGTGATAAAATACATCGGTTCCGAGATATATCCCTATACAGGGGATTCGGGGAATGAACTGAGCGCGGGTGCGCTCTCCAGGATAGAGGAATACCTTTACTGGGGAAGGCGTATCCAGTCGTTTAATCCCGCTTTGACAGCCCATGACGTCTTCGAGTCCGGTAAAGCCGTTATCCGCTACAGCCGCGCCTATAGCCTTTCGCCTCAGCTCATAGTCGCCATTATCAAGGTCGAATCCAACGGGAATCACCGCGCCGTAAGCCCGAAGGGGGCGAGGGGGCTTATGCAGGTTATGCCCTGGTGGCCGAAAGAGCTCGGCATCGACGGGGACCTGTTTTCCATAGATACCAACATAAGGATAGGGAGCCATATCCTCTCCGAGAATATAAGGAAATTCGGCAAGAAAGAAGGGATACTCCGCTATTACAGGGGCAATATCCGTACAAAGGACGAAAGGTATTATGTAAAGGTGCAGGAGGCGATGGCAAAACTATCCTGATAAAAAACTGACCGATATCATATTTGTTTTGCCCGGTAATAGTATATTTGATATGATGAAAAGATAAGCTTGGAAAGAGGAGATCCGTATGAGGCTAAAGATTGTGGTTGGCGAGCCACGCGATTTTGACGCAGGCGACAAGACCAATGTAATAATCGGGACTGTCGCAGAGGGGCTCGGCGGTTCGAGGAGTTATGATTTCGACCCTCTTGTCAAGGCGCTGAAAGAGGACAAACGGAATGAGAAGATAACCGAGTACTGGTTCGTGGTAAGTTGTAACCCGGTTGTTTTTGACGGATCGGGATTCAATAGCCTCCTTGTAATGCCGAGATACAGGACCAAAAAGCCGCCGTTAGAGCTTATAGGCGCGGGAGAGACCATCGTCTGCAACTGTATGTGGAGGCAGGACGGAGAGGCCTGGGATGAACTGTCAATAAAGAAGGCCCAGGAAGGCGCACTCGATGTCCAAGGCGCGCTCGTGGTAAATGTAACGGCTATAGACCCTGAAAAGTAAAATCCCGATGTGTAAAAGTCACAGACCCGCCTCGAAGTCTTCTGCTAGAATGATAGATGACGGTAGAGGCGGGTTTTTTTGTCTTAAGCTGACAGCGGATACTTGTAATCGGATTTGAACCGCCCTGTCAAAGCCATATAGGCTTAAATCGTAAAACAAGATTTGCCCGCCCATGTCCGCCTCAGCGCCTTTATTAAAATTCTTAATATATCGATTTATCTAAAAGGTTGCTGAAAAACTCAAAATCACATTCAGGCTGCTGAAAAAGTTCAAGATGCAAGGAGTCGAAAAATGAGGAATGAGGCGTACTTACCTTGTACGCCGCAATGACGAATTTTGAAGACGACGCCGCAGAGTGGTCTTTTTCAGCAGCCTGCTAATCTTTTATTAAGCTCTGTTTGCCGTATTATATCAAAGAGGCATCTTTATGAATCGAGTTATGGTTACCGGGATAGGCGGGCCTGCCGGCAGAAGCGCGGTAGAATATTTCAAGAGAAAAGGCGAGTTCCTGATAGGCACGGATGTCAGGGAGACAGGGCCTGCGGTGGACGAGTTCGCGCTCCTGCCCCTGGCAAAAGAACCTTCATTTACAGCCGCGCTCCTTCATTTAATAAAAGAAAAGAGGCCCGGGCTTTTTGTCCCGACCGTCACAGAGGAGCTTGACACTGTCTCCGCTCTGAAGGGAGAGATAGAAAGCCTTGGGTGCAGGGTCTTCATATCGCCTCCGGCCTCCGTAAAAATAGCCAATGACAAGCTCCGGACAGCTGTCTTTATGAGTATCAATAACATCCCGGTGCCGGCGACCTACAGCGGAGATACCCATCGTGAAACCGTCATCAGGGAGCTTGGGCTGCCGCTTCTGGCCAAGCCGTCTTTCGGCAGAGGGGGGCGGGGCGTGGTGGTCTTTGAGAGCGCTAAGGAAGCGCTGGGCGAAAACCGTAAGGGAATTATCTTCCAGGAGTTCATACCCGGGGATGAGTTCGATGTGAATATGTATATAGACAGAAGGGGGATCATCAGGGCGGCGGTGGCGCTTAAAAAAACCGAGCTTAAGGAGGGGGTGGTGGGCAATGCCTTAAGGGTGGAGCGCGCCGTAAGAACGGACGCTGTAGAGCTTTGCAAGAGGGCGGCAAGGTCGTTAAACCTGGAAGGGCCGCTTGATTTTGACGTAAGGCTAAGGGCGGACGGCACCCCGGCTCTTCTTGAGATAAACGCCCGCCTGGGCGGGAACGTCCTTTCGGCTGTTGAGGTGCTTGATTCTCTCGACTCTGAATTTAAAGACATGGCATCAAAGGCGTAATCCAGAATAGCTGAAAAAAGGAGGAATAAAGATGTATCTTGTGCAGGTCTTCATTGTAGCGCTGTTTCTTGTCGCGTCCAACGCCTATGCCCAGCAAAGTCCGTATAAAGAAGCTCAAAAGTCTGTTGAGGAGGGGGATTACCGTAAGGCGCTTGAGATCCTGCAAAAGCTTACGGCCTCTGAGCCGAAAAACGGCAAATACCGCCAGCTCCTCGGAGATGTATACAGGAAGGAAGGCAGGAATGAAGAGGCCCTCTCCGAGTACGAAATGGCGAAAACGCTTGGCGGAGAGAACGTAGAGCTGTTAAAAAACATAGGGACTGTCCAGAAGCGTCAGAAAAATACAGGCTCCGCCATAGCCGCTTATAAAAGGGCGTTGCAACTAAACCCGAACGACCGCGAGGCGAAAGACGATCTCGCGTCCCTCGAAAAGGGCAGGGGCTTGAGTTTCAGGGCCGCACTCGGGGGCGCCGAGGCCGATTACACGACCGACAGCTACGAAGCGTCGCTCTCTTACGGAGGTTTCGACAAGCTCAATTTAAACGCTGGCTACAGCTACGCCGATAATATCTACTACACAAGGGACAAGTTCTACTTGAGCGGCTATTACTTCTTTTTGCCTGATTCATATTTCAAGGTATTTACCGCCTACAAGAATTATGATTATCCGCCCGATCCGGCAATACAGAAGCCCAACCCGGACACCAATTCATACGATACCGTCCCGGCGATAGAGTTCGAGGTATCGCATTGGATAAAAAAGAATTTCAGGGGAACGGTGGCTTACGAATACTTCAGGCCGTCTTTTTTCTACGACCAGGACTCGACGGCGAGCAACCACAAGCTATCGACCGAGCTATACTATATAACGCCTCTTGAATACTTGAGGATCAAGCTGATGTACGCCATCTTAAGAGACCCGGACTCTGACTCGACCGAAATAAAGGGCAGGGATAATCTTAATACGCCTTTGGGAACGGCTTCTGAGACCGATGTGCGGTACAAGACCTCGTCCCTGTTCGGGGCCGGCGCCGAGCTTGTATTCGACAGGTGGGACGCGGAGCTTAAATATATCCCGAACAGGGACCTTGACAGCAGCTACGAGTACTCTATCCTTACTGGTGTAGGGTACGACTTTACGGATAAGCTGACCGGCAGGTTCGATTACGTCCACGATAAATATTCTTCGCGGTCAGCATATTCCGGGCAGAACGCCGATGTATACCTCGTCTCCGTTTTTTACGAGATAAATCCTTCAATTGATCTGGGCGTAGGTCTCAAGCGCTTGAGCCTTCCGTCCAGGGATGATAACGCCGGGTTCCTGACTCTTTCATACAAGACCGGATTAGGGTTATAATGTTCTCCTCCGTATTCCTGGCGGCCTATCTCCTTCAGGCCACATACATAGACCTCTTCAATGACGGTCACAGGCTCCTTGACCAGGGGAATATAAAGGAGGCGGAAGTCGCTTTAAAGGAATCCGCCTCCTTAAACCCAGGGTACGCCCCGGCCCTCAAGGGGCTTGGAGAGGCTTACGTAAAGCTTAAACGCCTCCCGGAAGCCATTGAAGCCTACCAGAGAGCGATTGAAATAAACCCCAAGGACATCCAGGCCAGAGGCCGCCTCGCCGAGCTTTATTCATGGGCCGGAAATCACGATAAGGCTATCGTGACGTACAGGGACGTCCTTGAACTCGATCCTCGAAACCCTGTGCTCAAGACCGGGCTTGCCACGGTGCTTCGCTGGTCGCACCGCTATGACGAGGCGGAAAGGCTCTTTAAGGAAGTCCTCGCGCTGGAGCCTGAAAACAACGAGGCATTGAAGGGCCTCGCGAAGACTTACTCCATGGCGGGCGACCTGACCTCGTCCGTGGCCGTTTTCGAAAAGGCGGTATCGATATACAAAGAGGACTACGAGCTTCATAAGGAGCTAGGCACTGTGCTCGCCTGGCAAAAGGATTTCAAAAAGGCGATCATTGAGCTTGGCAGATCCATAGAGCTGTCGCCGAATTATGCCGAGGCCCACAGGACGAAGGGAGACGTGTATCTATGGATGAAGTCCTATCAGCAGGCGATCGAGGCGTACAAAAAGGCTACGGACATCGAGCCGAATAATCTGGAGAACCACCTGCTCCTCGCCAGGGTATATAAGCACACAGGCGACAACCACCTTGCCGAGGAATCGGTAAAGGCGGCCCTGCGCATAGACCCTGCCGCCGGCGGAGCGCTCGAACTCCTGAGGGAGCTCCGCGGAGGCAGCGGCTATCTCTTCATAAACCGCGTAGGCGACGGCGTGGAGCTTACAGCTTTTGTCTTCGTCTTTGTCCTCCTTTTCTTTACCTACAGGAGCAGGAGGCGGATGCTTATGCGGAGGCACAGGATCTATTTTTACTTCATAAATTTCGTACTGCCCGCGCTTGTATTCATAACTTTTCTTTCATTCCTCGGCAGAACCTCCCTGACGGAATGGCTTGACATAAATCTCGTGGAGGATATCGCAGAGGCTATTCTGTTTTTCGCCCTCGGCACTTCTCTTATGGCGCTCCTCTGGACGGAGAGGAGATCGCATGACTTCCTGAATCTGCGTATACTCGCGATAGGGGCGCACCCGGATGACATAGAGCTCGGGTGCGGGGCCTTTATCATGAAGGCAAAGGACAGCGGGGCGAAGATATACGGGCTTACGATGACAAAGGGGGAGAAGGGGACTGAAAAGGCGGGGAAAAGGGAAGATGAGCTTAAGAAAGCCGCGCGCTTCATGGAGCTTGACGGGGTCTGGATAAACGATTTTCCGGACACCCGCCTGAGTGACTCCGTATCCGGTATGAAAGATGTTATAGAGGAGAAGTTAAAGGAGACCGGAGCTACTTTGGTTTTAACGCATACGCCTATCGACATCCACAGCGACCATCAAGCGGTCTTCGAGGCCACGAAGGTGGCCGGGCGCAATGTTTCGGTACTCTGTTACGAGGATGTTTCCACCCCGAGGGAATTCGTGCCGAATTATTTTGTCGATGTGGCGGGATATATCGAAGATAAGATGAAGCTCGTGTCATTTCATAAGACCCAGGGGGAGAAGAATTACATGGACCCTGAAGTGATAAAGGGCAGGGCGGCGCACAGGGGCATACAGGGAGGTGTGCAGTATGCAGAGGCGTTCAGGGTCTATAAACTTCTAAAATGATACTTCCTTTCCTTACATTATTCCATTCATTCGGGACGGTAATATTCTTTCTTGGCCTCCAGGGAATAATATTCCTCCCTCTTACGCTTCTCTATGAGATCTGGAAAAAAAGGTTTCTCTCCAAAACACCCGTTTTCAGAGGGAAGGTAACCGTACTCATCCCCGCGTACAATGAAGAGAAGACTATTCACGCCACCATTGCCTCTGTCCTCGCGTCTGATTACCACTCGATGGAAGTTATCGTAATAAACGACGGATCAACCGATGGGACCGAGGAGGCTATCTCGGATTTTATAAGATCGGGCAGGATAAAATACATAAAGAAACCGAACGGCGGGAAGGCGAGCGCGCTGAATATGGGGATAAACGCCGCCGAAGGCGAGGTTGTTATCTTTACCGACGCGGACAGTCTGTTCCTGTCTGATACCGTAAAGAAGATGGTCAGGTGGTTCGGCGACGGAGCCATAGACGCGGTTTGCGGCAATGACGCCCCGCTCCATCCTTCCACGGCCATACAGAAGTTCCTTGCCATCACGACCCACCTCGGCACCGGGTTCGTACGAAGGGCGCTTTCAATTTTAAGATGCCTGCCTATCATCACCGGAAATCTCGGGGCCGTAAGGACGAGGGTCTTAAGGGAGATAAACGGGTTTAAGGAGATATGGGGAGAAGACCTTGAGATAACATTCAGATTATACAAGCACGGCAAAAGGATCGTTTTCGACCCTGACCCGAAGGTCATAGCCGAGTGCCCGTCAACCGTCAGCGGGCTCTGGAAACAGCGGATAAGGTGGATAAGGAGCTACATTAAAATCTCTTTCCTGCATAAAGACCTCTTTTTTAATCCGAGGTTTGCCCCGTTCTCTTTCTATCTGCCGGTCAATTTTTTCAACATGGCCGTCGTCCCGGTAATGCAGATCGTCATTTTGTTCCTGATACCGTGGGCATATTTAACGGGGCATCTTTATTTTATCGATACCCTGGAGGTCTTGAGTTTTCTAGGCGTCATATTCTTTTTTGTGATCGCCGTTTATTCGATCGTCCTTGATAAAAGCTACTCCGATTTCAGGTACATCGCCTACGGCCTGCTCATCCTGCCGCTTTCATATTTCTATAACCTTGTCGCCCTGTATTCGTGGTCAAAGGAGCTGAAGGGCTCGCCTGAGCTGTGGGAAAAGATAGAGAGGAGAAGGGTTTTTTCAGTCAAAAGGCCAAAGTGGGAATATGCGGCGGCGGGGCTTCTTCTCATATTCACGTCCTCAGCCGTTACTTACTATACCATCTCCTATATGAGAGAGCCTTCAATATATAACACCGCGTTCGAGATGGGGCTTTCGACGCACTTCGACGCGTGGGGGGACTGGAGGAAGGCGGTATCAAACGTCCTTAACAGGCCTGACGTGGGCGCCGGTAAGATCATGGGCGTAAGCGCCGGCAGGCCTGAGTGGGCGTATTTTAAATGGAAGGGCCATGAGGGGAGTTGGTCTAACCACCAAAAGGGGGCAAAGGAAGACCTGATCGCGAGCGCGGCAAACACATTCCATAAATCGGGTTTCAAGGTGGCGGCCTTCATAGACATATACGGCCCCGAATACATCAAGAAACACCCCGGGGCAGCCGCTGTCGGATTTGACGGAAAGAGAAATACCGAGCAGCTCGGCTTCATGGAAATTGTAGAGGGCGAATACGGCGGCATGGTGCTTGAGATGATAGAGTACCTCGCCGCCAATTATCAGGTAGACGTAATAGACCTTACCGAGATGCCTTATTACAGTTATTCATATAATATAGAGGATCTGAGGTCATATTCCGCCTTTACCGGTAAAAAGGACTGGCCGAGGACATATGACGGCCTGATAGACCGTGACGACCCGTCCATCTGGGAGTGGCGGTCGGCGCTTATGGAAAAATATATACAGAGGGCGGCGGACATTGCGCACAGCCACAAAAAAGAACTCTATGTGGACGTTCCGGTCAGCTGGAAGAATTTCTCGAATAACGGCAGAGAGTCAGGGCTCGATTACAGGAGGGTTTTAAGGCATGCGGATAACATAGTCGTATGGAATTACTTCTTCCTTGAGGAGCTTCCGCCGTCTTCAAGCGAAGCGCTCTCACGCTACCTCGCCAAGAACTTCCCGGCGGATTCCTTCTATGTCTCGCTCGGTCTCTGGGGGAAAAAGGAAGCGATGGGGCCGCGGGCGTTTGCCGAGGGGATCGACAGCACCCTGAAAGGCGGATCGAAGAGGATATGGGTTACGCCTGATTCGATGGTTACGGAAGAGCACTGGAAGGAATTGATGACAAAGCTTAAAAAATGATGACGCCACCCAACCTCTCTCCGTTTGCGAGTGGGGTTTCTTCAGTGTAGGGCCCGCTCGAAGAACGGGCCGGCATCAAAGGAACCTGGGTATCTCCCCAAAAATCTCTCCTCACTTGACCAACTGCCTTCGCCTGCCTTTCCATCCCTGGAAAAATACGCCTTGTTCTGATATGCTGAAATTATAAGGACACATTATACTTACACGGAGTTTAGCGGATGCCCAAAGCCAGGCAGGTAAGACCTCTCACAATCGCGCTCGCGGCAATTGTCTTGATAATCATCGCTGCTATCTATTCCAAAATCCGGCCTGAACAGCCAAAAGGCTATGTGGCATCCACAGGGGTCGTCGAGGCAACGGAGGTCGAGCTTACCTCAGAGGCCGCTGGCAGGATAGGCTGGTTGTGCTGCGAAGAAGGTGGCAGCATTAAAAAAGGGGACATCGCCGTCCGTCTTGAGTCAGACGAGCTGAAGGCGAGGGTCGAGGAGGGAAGGGCCGCCATATCCGGCGCGATAAGCGCCATTGAGGAAGCCAGGGCCGAGCTTGAGAATTCTGAGGTATTGAAGGAATCCGCAAAGTTTGAAGCAGAAGCGGCAAAGGCGGAAATAGACCGGGTCAAGGCGCTCGCAGATGAAGCAAAGGAAAACATCGACCGCGCCAGGGGCCTTTTTAAAGAAGGCTTTATCGCAAAAAAAGACCTGGACGCGGCCGCTGCCGCGTTTGATTCGAATAACGCCCTTTTGTCCGCTTACAGAGCGCGCGCAAGAGGCGCGGAAGCGAATTTAAGAAACTCGAAGGTGAATATAAAGGCCTCCAGGGCGCGCATCTCATCGGCAGAGTCCAGGAAGGCGCAGGCAGAGGCGCGTCTAAAGGTGCTTTTGGCGGAGCTTGAGGATACTGAGATCGACTCACCGATAAGCGGCATTATCGTATATAAGGCGCTTGAGCCCGGCGAGTTCGTCAATCCCGGCCTTTCTATTTACACTATCGACGACCTCTCAAACCTCTGGGCCCGTGTGGACATAGAAGAGACGGAGATCCAGAAGATCAAGCTCGGTGACAGGTCCGAGATAACATTCCCGGGGAAACAGCAGGCGTTTAGCGGCAAGGTCATCGAGATAGGCGAAGTAGGCGGTTTCGCTACACAGCGGGACGTCACCAGAGGCAGGCCGGATATAAAGACCTTCAGGGTGAAAACCTCCATTGCCGGCGGGGACGGCGTATTTAAGCCCGGCATGACCGTAGAGGTCAGGATATACACGGAAGAGGCGAACGGCGAAAAATAATGGCCGCCATAGAAACAATAAACCTGGTAAAGGAATACGGGGCATTGACGGCCCTGGCGGGTGTTTCGCTCTCCATACCCGAAGGCGATTGCTTTGGGCTCCTCGGCCCTAATGGCGCGGGGAAGACCACCCTCATCAGGATACTTACAACGCTTATTAAGCCCTCGGGCGGCAGCGCGAAGATCGCGGGCTTCGATGTCGTTAAGGAGCAGGAGGGTGTTCGTAATTCAATAGGCGTCGTCCCGCAGGCGATGACGAGCGACCTTGATCTTACCGGGATGGAGCTGATGGATATCTACGCACGCTTCTACGGGATGGGGCGCAGAGACAGGCGCGAAAGGATAGATGCGCTTCTCTCCATGGTAGGGCTTAAGGAACGCGCAGGCGACCTTGTGGCGACATATTCCGGCGGCATGAGGAGAAGGCTTGAGATAGCCAGAGGGCTCGTCCACAAGCCGCGGATCCTCATACTGGACGAGCCTACGATCGGCCTTGACCCCCAATCGAGGCACGTCGTATGGGAGCTTCTGGAGAAGTTCAGGAAGGCCGATAATCTCACGATACTGCTCACTACCCACTACATGGAAGAGGCGGAGTCCCTTTGTGACCATGTCGCCATCATCGATTACGGAAAGATCGTCGCCCTCGACACCGTTGAGGGGCTTAAAAAGCAGATACCCCAAAAGGACGTCATCGAGCTTACTTTAAGCAATATCGACATCGAAAAGGCGAAGGAGTGGGTGGTATCGAGGCCCGGCATAACGTCTTCGGCAATAAACGGGGACGTACTCATAATCTTCGCCGAGAACGGGGCCAACGCCATCCCTGATCTGGTAGACGGCCTTAAGAAAATGGGCGCGAACCTTACAAGGGTAATACTGAAACAGCTGACCCTTGAGGATGTATTCATACACTTCACGGGCAGACCCATAAGGGAAGAGGAAGCCAGGAAAGTAAGTTTCCTCCTTGGCGCTGGCGTTCCGCAGAAGTGGGGCAAATGACCGCCTCGGTCTAAGGCTCCGGTTTTTCGAACCGCCATACAAAGAAGAAACCCATGACAATGAACCGTTTCAGCGCGATATTTGAAAGGGATTTGAGAAAGTTCATAAGGAACCCGCTCGTAGTGGCGATGAGCCTTCTTATGCCCATCATATATCTCGTAATACTCGGCAATTCATTCCAGGGCGAGCTAAAGAACCTCCCTTTGGCGGTAGTCGATCAGGACAACGGGCCATATTCCACCAGGATGCTTGAGCTGATCCGATCGATCGAGGCGGGCCCCGGGACTTTCGATATAATGACGGTCTCGAATCAGGGGTTTGCCATGGAGGGCTTAAGGGAAGGCGTATACAAAGGCGTTCTTGTCATACCGCCGGATTTCAGCAGGAACGTCATGAGGAGAACCGGCGCTGAGATCGGGCTCTTTCTCGATAACGCGGAGACCATCCCCGCAAACACCATCCAGGCGGCCATCTCAAGGGCTGCGGCGGAAATAGACAGGGAGTTCATCTCCATCCGTGAGGAAAGGACGAAGCCGCGCATAAGACCCGTCGAACTTTACAGGAAAATAGACTACGACCAGACGCTTATACCGGGCGTTGTTATCATGGCGATATTTCTCGGCGCGATGACGACCGGCGCCTTCAATATGGTGATGGACAGGTTTTTGGGGGTTGAGGAGAGCTATTTTTTGACACCCCTTACAAAGAGGGATATCGTGATGGGCCTTGTCGCGAGCGGACTTATAATAACGACGATACTCGCCGTGCTGGTGCTCTTTTTCGGCTCTCTCATCTCTGGGATATATCTCTGGAGATTCCTGACCGTCGAAAGCCTTTTGCTGACGCTAGTGATAATCATACTATCGACACTCGGGCTTCAGGGGCTTATGTTCGTAGTGATGGGCAGGATAAACCACCCAAGGATAGTAGGCGTGCTCGGAGGCTTTATGAATGTGATCTTCTTTTTCCCGAGCGGCGCTATTTATCCTGTGGAGTCCTTCCCGGGGTGGCTCAAGGCGTTCGCGGTTGTGAATCCGGAAACCTACTCGGTACATGCCTTAAGGGCATTGATGTTTAAAGGCGCGGGGTTTGGAGCGGTGCAGAATGACATACTCTTTTTAGCTGTTTTCGCGTCAGTCTCGGTAATTCTCGGCACCGCGGCGTTCAAGCGCGCCCTATAGCCTGAGCCTGGTTGATAATACAGGGCTTGTGTGCTATATCTTAAATAATAAGGAAAAAATATGGAACCTAAAAAGATAAAAGACGGCGTTTTCTGGGCAGGGGCGGTCGATTGGGACAGGCGTCTTTTCGACTCGCTTATACCGCTCCCGGACGGCACAAGCTATAACGCTTATATAGTAAAGGGGAGCCAAAAGACGGCCCTTATAGATACCGTAGACCCGAGCAAGTCCCCGGTGCTTCTTGATGAGCTGAAGGGCGTTGAGAAGATAGATTATGTGATATCTCAGCACTCCGAGCAGGATCACTCCGGGACCCTCCCGGAGGTGCTTAAAAGATATCCGGATGCGAGGCTCCTTACGAGCCCCAAAGGCAGGGAGTTCCTTGGGGACCTCCTCGGCATAGCTGGTGATAAGATCACGGCGGTGTCGGACGGCGAGACCCTTGACCTTGGCGGCAAGACGCTTGAATTCCTCCATACCCCCTGGGTGCACTGGCCCGAGACTATCTCTACATACCTTAAAGAAGACAGGATATTATTTTCCTGCGATCTTTTTGGCTCGCACCTGGCAAGCGCAAGCTTATATGTCGACGATTACGAAAAGGTCTGCGAAGCCTCCAAGAGATACTACGCTGAAGTGATGATGCCCTTCAGGGCCACTATCAAAAAACATATGGAGAGGTTCGGGAAATTTCCGATAGAGATCATCGCCCCGAGCCACGGCCCATTGCACAAAGACCCCGAATGCATAATGAAGTCTCATGCCGAGTGGATATCTGAAAAACTGTCGAATAAGGTTATATTACCGTACGCGACCATGCACGGCTCAACGGAGGCGATGGTGGACTTCCTGACCGAGTCGCTGGTAAAGAACGGCGTGGGCGTTGAAAAGTTCAATCTCGCAGTAACGGATCTTGGAAAGCTCGCGATGTCGCTGGTAGACGCGCCTACGATAGTTTTCGGCTCTCCCACGGTGCTTATCGGAGCGCACCCCGCTGTCATACATGCCGCGTTCATGGTAAATGCGCTCCGGCCAAAGCTCAAATTCGCCTCAATCATCGGATCATACGGATGGGGAGGGAAGATGGCTGAGCAGGTAGCTTCCACTATGTCAGGGCTTAAGGCGGAGATGCTTGAAAATGTCCTTGTGAAAGGCAGGCCAAAAGAAGCTGACTTCGCGGCGATTGAGAGGCTGGCCCTGGCTATAACGGCCAGGCACAGGGAAAATAATATCAGCTAGCAGTCTGCTGAAAAAGTTCATCAGGAGCAGGATGAAATCCTACAGAAAAGAGATATTTCTTCATATCCCTGAACGGAGGGGTTTTGTGAACATAACCCCGGAGGTGACCCAATGCCTCATTGAGAGCGGCATTAAAGAGGGGCTCGTGCTGGTAAATTCGATGCACATAACGTCGTCGGTCTTTATAAACGACGATGAGGCGGGGCTCCATCACGACTTCGAGGCGTGGCTGGAGCGGCTTGCCCCTCACGCGCCTGTCGGGCAGTACAGGCATAACGATACGGGAGAGGACAATGCCGACGCGCACCTCAAAAGGCAGGTCATGGGCAGGGAGGCCGTTGTGGCGGTCACGCACGGCAAGCTGGATTTCGGCACATGGGAGCAGATTTTCTACGGCGAGTTTGACGGCAGGCGCAGGAAAAGGGTGCTTGTCAAAATAATAGGCGAATAGGTTCATCCGGCCCGGGTGTTGAAAAATACCCTGCTGGTGCAATTCATTATTGATGGACTTTTCAATATCCTGCATGAGAAAGGCTTTGTTTAAGAGCAATGTTTGAGAGGTTCATAAGTTTTGCAGGTCTTGCCGTTTTTGTGCTCATTGGTTTAGCGTTTTGCGACAGCAGACAGCATATAAACTGGCGTCTGGCGGCATGGGGGATAGGGCTTCAGTTCCTCTTCGCGGTTTTGATCCTTAAGACATCCGTTGGGCTTGTCGTATTTGAGGGCGCCAGGATCGCGATGACGGGACTCCTTGACTTTACCGATATCGGCGCCCGCTTTCTCTTCGGCAACCTCATAAGCGATTTCAGTATCGGCGCGATACTCGCCTTCAAAGTCCTTCCGGTGATCATATTCGTATCCTCCTTGATGGGGGTCCTTTTTTACCTCGGCATTATACAGATAGTAGTGCGCGCGATGGCCCGTGTGATGGAATGGACGATGAAGGCCTCGGGCGCGGAGGCGCTCATGTCGGCGATGTTCGTCTTCATGGGGATCGAGGCGACAACTGGCGTTAAGGAATATATACGGAAGATGACCCGCTCGGAGCTCTTTACCGTAATGACCGGCTTCATGGCCACGATCGCCGGGAGCGTAATGGCGGTCTATGTAAGCTTCGGGGCGAGCGCGGGGCATCTCCTCGCGGCATCCGTGATGAGCGCCCCGGCGGCTATCGTTATTTCAAAGCTTATGATACCGGAGCGGGAGACCCAGATATCCGGGGTAGAGGCCCGCTCCGCTCTAAAGAGCAGCGACGTGAATATAATAGAAGCGGCGGCGAACGGCGCGGGAGATGGGCTTAAGCTAGCCGCGACTATCGGCGCGATGCTGCTCGCCTTCATTTCACTGATCGGTATGATGAACCACTTTCTGGGCTTCGCGCATACTTCTTTCGAGGAGATAAGCGGTTATATATTCACACCATTTGCTTTCTTGATGGGAGTGCCGTGGGAGGACTGCATGAAGGTGGGAGAGCTTCTGGGCATCAAGGTCGTATTCAATGAATTTATCTCTTATCAAAAGATGCAGGGGTATATCACAGCCGGCACGCTCAGCCCGCGCTCAATAACGATAGCCACTTACGCGCTCTGCGGGTTCGCTAACTTCGGCTCTATCGCCATACTCATCGGCGGCATCGGCTCCATCGCGCCTGAGCGCAAGAAAGAAGTAGCGCGCCTGAGCCTTAAGGCCCTCGTATCCGGCGTCATCGCGAGCTTTATGACGGCTGCTATAGCAGGGATACTGCTTTAAGGCGTTTACAATCCGGATAATACAAGAGCTTACCCCACTGATAATTTCCAAAATCCCGGCCAGTTCTTCGAGTGGGACCTACACAAGAAGAAGCCCCTGTGGGGGGATTTAAACGAGATTGCTTCGCTTCGCTCGCGATGACACTTCATTTTGCTTTTTGTTTTTAAAAAATCACTGGGGTATTGCGTAGCGAGTATAAAAGAGGCGAGCGACCGGGCTTTAGTTCCATTGGAGGGAGAGAGCCGACAGCGAGCAGAGCCAATACTCCAGAAGCGCGCGGCAGCGCGCAAAAAGGTTTTACCAGACTGGAATGGATCCCCTTAAGTTTCCCGGCCCGTTCGGGGAACGGGCTCTACGCAAGAACCCCCTCTCCCCATTGGGGGAGAGGCTGGGTGAGGGGGGGGAAAAGAGTTTGCTTCCCCCCTAGCAATGACATCGGGTTGGGTTCTTCCGCAACCTGCTAAAACCTCGGTTTGCCCTCTACTATCAGCTCTATCTTCTGGCCGTTTTTGAATACCTCCAGGGTAGGGTAGAAGAATATGAAATCCTGATGGAATGGGACGCTGACCTTTCCCCCGAATGAAGAATTGTCGCCAAGCGCGATATGCACCGTGCCGAGTATCTTTTCGGTCTCAAGGATATTGTCGGGCCTTGTCGCCTTGTCATTAGTGCCGATGCCAAGCTCGGCGATGTTTCCGATAAGCGGGTTCTCCCTTATTTTATCTTTCAATATCAGGGCGTATTCCTCTTTTCCTGTGACGTCTATTACCATCCCCTCCTTGATCTCAAGGCAGACAGGTTCCCTGAATTTTTCTTCAGGCCCCCACTCAAGCACAAGGAGCCCCTCGGCCGTACCCTCAACAGGGGCAAGGAAAGCCTCCCCAGCCGGAAGATTTCCGAAAGACCCGGCCTCGGTCAATATCCCTGTATCGGGTTTGACATCCCTGCCTTTCATTGAGAAGGAGAGCGAGCTTCCGTTGTGGGAGGTCACATAGACCATATCACCGCATGACATCATTCGAACCAGCCTGTCAGTCCGCTGCTCGACTTTTTTCCAGTCGGCCGTCATGGCGCCTTCAAGCATAGGCTTTTCAAAAAGCGGCATGGACGCGTATCTTGCGCCCATGCACCTGGTAAGCAAATCCCTGAATCTCGTATGCGAGGTCGAATAATTTGACAATGCTATGACTGCATGAGGGGAGCTCCCTGATGATATGATGATCTTCTCGGCGGTATTCAACTCTTCCACCGTTGCCTCTTTTCGGAGGATCTTTTCCAGGAGGCCTTTATTTACGAGTTCGGAGACCGCCTTTTCACCGAACGCCGCCATCCAGACCCTGGCAGGGGGCTCTTTCCCGTGGCCCATGACCGAGGGGAATTCGAGATAACGTGTATCGCAGAGCTCTTTTCCGATTCTCGCTACATCTATTGCTATCTGCCTTAAAGAGTCCCTCTTATCCCGTTCACTCTTTGAGACCCGTTCTTCTTTGTCAATCAGGTCCGTAAATACAAGTACTGTCTCGTCTTTTTTAACCCCAAGATTGACGGTAAATATCTTTTTGATTACCTCATCCATCCGTATCGCCCCTTGCCTGAACAAATTCCAGGTTTTTTCAGCAACAAGTACTCAGATTTTTCATGCTCCGTGCTCAATGATACCCACGAGCGCTTCCTTTGTCAAATTGTCCATCGACCAAGTACTCTGAATTGCAGGGTTTTTAAAATTGTTTGTTCAAAATATTGACATAGGCTTGTGGTTAAGGATATAATGCGGCAAAACTTATAGTGCACATCAGGAGAACCCGCCATGAGAGAATGCACAATCCTTTTGGTTGAGGATGAAGAGTATATACGCGAAAACCTAAGCGAAATACTCGAAATGAATGGATATAAGGTCTACACAGCGGCTACCGGAGAAGCGGGCCTGGATGCCGCAAAAAAAATATCTTTTGATGTAGTACTTACCGACCTCAAGCTCCCCGGAATAAACGGCATAGAAGTCATCCGTTCCGTAAAATCCTTGTCTCCCACCACGGCATGCCTGATACTGACAGGTTACGCGACGGTTGAAACTGCGGTCGAGGCGATGCGTGTTGGGGCGTTTACTTATCTTAAAAAACCTTTCAGCAAGGACGAACTTCTTGTAACAATTGAAAAAGCTTATGAAGTCCGCGCACTTAAGGAAGAGAACTCAAAGCTTAAGAGCGAGATCAAGAAAAACTGCACTACCGCTATCCTCGGCTCAAGCGCCGAAATACAGTTTGTCCGCGATACCATAACCAAGATAGCCGATACGGATTCAACCGTCCTGATACTAGGGGAGAGCGGCACCGGGAAAGAACTGGTTGCCCGCGCCCTCCATTACGGGTCAACGCGTTCCAATAAGCCCTTCGTCCCGATAAACTGCGGAGCTATCCCCGAAGACCTATTGGAGAGCGAGCTTTTTGGTTATGAAAAAGGCGCTTTTACCGGCGCGATAGCCACAAAGATAGGCAGGTTCGAGGCGGCCAATGAAGGGACGGTGTTCCTGGATGAGATAGGGGACATGAGCCCCGGCCTTCAGGTCAAGATATTAAGGGTTTTGCAGGAAAAGGAATTCGAGAGGGTGGGAGGCAGGCACTCGATAAAGGTCGATGTGAGGGTCGTAGCTGCGACAAACCAGGACCTTGAGACCGCCGTAGAGGAAAAAAAATTCAGGAAAGATTTGTATTACAGGCTTAATGTGATCCCTATTCACCTCCCGGCCCTTCGGTCGCGAAAGGAAGACGTAACCTTACTCCTAATCCATTTCGTGGAAAAGTTATCGAAAAGAAAGAAGAAAAATCTAAAAGGGATATCCGCGGAAGCCATGCGTATGTTCGAAGCATATGATTGGCCAGGTAACATCAGGGAGCTTGAGAACCTAGTTGAAAGGCTTGTAGTATTAAAAGAGGCTGATACCCAGATCACTCCTAAGGACCTGCCGGATAAAATCAGGCAGACCAAGATCGATGCGCAACCACTTTTCAGTACAGTAACCATGCCTGTTGAAGGCGTGGATTTCAATACGGCCGTGGATAACTTTGAGAGAGACCTCATAGTAAACGCCCTGAACAGAGTCAACGGCATAAAAAAGAAGGCCGCCGAGTATCTGAACCTCAACAGGACTACCCTTATCGAGAAGATGAAGAGAAAGGGGCTGATCGATTCCTATGAGGCCCTGGAACCGGAGCAGAATGATAACCAGCATAACGGACTTACCGGGTCATAAACTTGACACACAAGGATTCAGACCCGTCTGGCCCGCCCTTTTTACCGATTCCCCGTCTATAAAGTATAACCTTCTAACTATTCAATATTTCTAGTTATTCCTATTAGGCGCTTTCTTTGTTTTACACTTCTCTCGTCGTCTTTCACCCCTATGGCACGGTTGTTGCTTATTTACTCTTCAAACTTTATACGGGAAGAGTAGAGTGCAAATGAAGAACACCTCCATAATCATTTTGATCGTGATGCTCATGCTGCCATCTGTTTCAGAAGCCGCCCGCACCTACGTGTTTGGCGCTGGAGAGAAGCCGGTAAATACCCGTCTGAAGATCGTCCGTAAAAATAACGAAAACAAGATGGATTTCAGGCTGACCCTGGACAGCTCAAACCCCACCACCTTTAATGACGGCTGGAGATGGGTCTACAGGAAAAAGGTGATGCAGCTCCTGAAAGACAAAGACGATTCGATAAAGGCGCGTGTGCTCCGTGAGGAGTTGGGGCTTAATTCGGAGAGCAAGGAAGATATCATAAAAGAGGGGCTTGACCTTGTAAGCGCCCTCAAGATAAAGGGAGAATCGAGCAAGGCAGAGGTTTTAAGCGCTCTCATATACTTTTTTTCCGATGAAAAAGATCCTGCTGGCCTCGAATCCAAATTAAGGCTGCACAGGAATACGGGCTATGAGCAGGCGGGCGAGTTTATTCTCGGAAGCTACTACGAAGCGAAAGGGTTTTACCCGGAGGCATCTGGGCATTACTCGAGGCTATCAAAGGGTGAGGATAAGAGGTTCGTTACGGCGGCAGCCAAATTCATGAGGGCCCGTCATTACTTTTTTGATTCGAAGCTGAAAGAAGCCAAGGAACTTTTCAAGGCCTCATGGGAGGCCGGCTTTTCCGACTCCGCGATGTGGCTGGCCAATACTTGCCTCATTAAGGGCGAGTTTGACTATGCCGCGGAACTTTACGGTAAAAATACAAAACCCAATGACGATATCGACGCCATAACGCTTTTGAGCATGGGAGACCTGTTCAATCTAAAGGGTGAATTCGACAAGGCGCGCCTGGCTTTTGGGAATCTCAAGGCGAGATATCCGAAGGATAATCTTCTGGACGCGTTCTTCTCTTTAAAGATTGGCGATACCTTCTTAAGGGAAGGAAAGATAGCCGAGGCCGAAAACGCCTACACCAAGGTCAAGGTCCGGTTTAGCGGGGAACCGTGGGCTATGGCAAGCCTCTCCATCGCCGACCTTTACGCGGCGGCGCAGGAGCCGGAATCGTTGAAAAAATCCATTCGTACTTATAAGGAGATCGCCGAAGGCGGTTACATAGGCTCTGAAATAACCTATTTCAGCCTCATCACCACCTATATCAAGACCGGGAATTTTGAGGAAGCGCTTGCCCGGATGAAAAGTTTTGCGGCCCTTTATCCAACGAGCCCCATGAGGGCGGACCTCCCGCGGATTCAGGGAACCCTTGTCTATAAATGGATGGATGCCCTTTATAACGGAGGGGATTTTTACGGTGTGATAAAGCTCAACGCCGAATACGGCGCGGTGATCCCTTTTGGAAAGAAGGCTGAGACTTATCTCAAGGCAGGCACAGCAGCATACTCTCTCGGCCTTTTTTCGGAAGCGGCCGGTAACCTCGACAATGCCATAAAATCCGGCGGCGAGAAGGTAGTCCAGGAGGCTACGATAACGCTCTCAAAGGTATATCTGAGCCAGAACGACCCCGAAGCCGCCGAGCGGCTGCTTTCGGCCTTCACGTCCAGGTATCCGAAAAATCCTCATAACGCGGAGGCCGGAAGGATGTTCTTTGAAACCGCTTTTATGAAAGGCGATTACAAGAAAGTCGTTGATTCAAAGGTCATCGCGGACGACCCTGAATTTACCATCAAGAAGGCTATAGCGTTCTCAAAACTTGGCAGGCACAAGGAATCGATCCCGCATTATGAAAAAGCAGCCGCCATGTTCAATGCCCAGGGCGATACGGCGCGCCTTAGCGACGCTTACATCGGGGAGGCTGACGCCGACTTCGCGATAGGCAGGTACAGCGAGGCTATAGATGCGTACAGGAAGGCCCTTTCTTTTGACGGCGGGAAGATCGACAGGTCATGGCCGCTGTACAGGATAGCGCAGAGCTATTCGAAACTGAACAAGGAAGACGAAAAAGAAAAGACGCTGGAAGAGCTTAAGGCGCTAAATACAGAAATAGGGAACTGGTCCGCGCCTATTTTCAAGGACGCGGCCAGCCTTTAAGGAGGACACCATATGCCGGACAACATTCAGGTGGAACTATTAAATGACGCGTTCAATGTCTTCAGGGACGCATCACACAGGCTTGAGCAGCAGTACGCGCTCCTTGAGCAGAAGATAGAGGACCTGAACGAGGAGATAGCCGAGAAGAACAGGGCTATGGAGAGGAACAGACGGCTCGCCGCGATGGGAGAGATGGCCGCGAAAATAGCGCATGAGATAAGGAACCCTCTGGGCTCTATGGCGATCTTCGCGACTTTGCTCGAAAGAGAGCTAACGGCGGAACCAGATAAAAGGAAGTTTGCCGAGCACATCACAAAGGGCGTAAAGACCCTTGATAACCTCCTGTCGAACATGCTCCTTTTCGCGAGTAATCCCGGGACGAGACTGAAACAGGTCGATCTAAGGGATGTGATAGAGGACGCCATCTCGATGACCATCGGACACGAGAAGCAGGGGGTAAGGATCAAGACCAGTTTTGAAGGCTCTACTCTGGTGATGGCTGACCAGGCGCAGCTCAGGCAGCTTTTCCTCAACCTGATACTTAATTCACTGGATGCCCTGGACGAGGACGGGATACTTACGATAAAGATACGGGCTTCAGAGGACGACCAGAGCATGATCCAGGTCGAGATAAAGGACAACGGAAGGGGGATACCTTCTGATTGCCTCGACAGGATCTTCGATCCGTTCTTCTCGACAAAAGAGCGTGGGACGGGGTTGGGGCTCGCCATCGTATCTACTGTGGTATCGGCCCATGAGGGATTTATAGACGTAAGCTCCGAGCATGGCAAGGGCACAAAGTTCATAATAAGCCTGCCCGTAGCAGGCCCTGAGAAAAGGTTTTGCTAGCCTGCCGGGAAAGTATTTTAAAAGGAGTACGTATGGGAAGCATACTGGTCGTTGATGACGAAGCCGGGATGAGGATCGCGATAAAAGAGGCGCTCGGCAGAAAAGGCTACTCGGTTGATGTTGCCGAGGACGGGAGCGAGGCGCTCCGCAAGCTCCACGAATCATCATACGAGATGGTCATAAGCGACATGAAGATGCCCGGCATCGGCGGAATGGAGGTCTTAAAAGAGGTTAAAAAGACCTCTCCGCATATCCCGGTGCTCCTTATAACCGCTTTCGGAACGATACAGAAGGCCGTAGAGGCAGTCAAGGAAGGCGCGGTCGATTTCATAATAAAGCCCTTTACCCTTGAGTCCCTTGAGACAACGGTTGATAAGGCCCTTAAGGTGGGGCATGAGATAGGGGCTTTCGAGACAAAGGGTAAGTCGATGTTGTCCAACGACGGGTCGATGAAGCGGCTTGTCTCTATGGCAATGGTAGCGGCCTCAAGCGACGCTACGGTCTTGATCTCAGGCGAAAGCGGCACTGGCAAGGAGCTTTTGGCGCGGTTTCTCCATACAAACAGCCCCAGGGCGAATAATCCGTTTGTAGCCGTCAACTGCGCCTCTATCCCTGACGGGCTGCTGGAGAGCGAGCTTTTCGGACATGAAAGGGGCGCTTTCACAGGCGCTATTTCACAGAGGCAGGGGAAATTTGAACAGGCCCATACCGGCACTATCCTTCTTGATGAAATAAGCGAGATGGAACTGAGGCTTCAGGCAAAGCTCCTGAGGGTCATTCAGGAAAAAGAAGTCGAGAGGGTAGGGGGCAAGACCCCGATACCCCTGGACATAAGGATAATCGCCACGACTAACAGGGACATGAAAAAAGAGGTAAAAGAGGGCCGCTTCAGGGAAGACCTGCTCTACAGGCTCAATATCTTCCCGCTTAACCTTCCCCCGTTGAGGGAAAGGGGCGACGACAGGAGACACCTTTCAGAGCACTTTCTTAAAAAATTCAGCGTCAAATACTCCAAACACCTTGAAGGTATATCGAAGGAAGCTATCGACTATATCGATAGCTGCGAGTGGAGGGGTAATATCCGCGAGCTTGAGAACACTATCGAGAGGGCGGTGCTTTTAAGTCAGGGTAAGGTTCTTCTGAAAGAGCATCTGCTGGTCTGCCAGGATATATCGGGGGCGGAGGCGGAAAAAGAGCCTGAAAAGACCATGAAGACAGAGGCCTTTTACGACAAAGCCAATAATATGACGCTTTGGGAGATGGAGAAAGGCCTTATATGTAAAACTCTTGACGATGTCGAGGGCAACAGGACTCAGGCGGCCAAGCTCCTCGGCATATCTGTAAGGACTTTGAGGAATAAACTCAAGGAATACGGGCAAATATTACCCGGGTAGGCAGTATTTTACCCAAAAAATATTTTTTCCAAGGGTAAAAGATTCAGGAATTATCCTTGGTACAGTTTTTGCTTATATAACGCATTGTATTATTCATGATCTTTAAAAGGAGGCCGGAATGCCGGTCGGAATGTTTGATTCGACGATAAATCTACTCGGCAGGTCACTGGATCTTAGGGCTGAAAGGCAGAAGCTCCTTTCCTCAAACATAGCCAACCAGGAGACCCCTTTCAGAGCACTTTCTTAAAAAATTCAGCGTC
>JACRET010000022.1 GCA_016218105.1 Deltaproteobacteria bacterium | reverse complement strand
CGGTGTCACGATCGTTCGCGGCAGGAGAGGCGATCCGCTGCCCAGGGTTACCGACGTCACTTGGACAATCAATTCGTCGAGTAATCTGTGATCGTAAAACTGGCCGGCCAACTCTCCGCCACCAACGATCCAGACGTTCTTTTCGCCCGCTGCGGTGACCATTTGACTATGCACAGGCCTAACATCCCCCCGAACAAAACGTATGTCTGCGCCGTGTACGGCAGGAAGCGAACGCGAGGTGAAGACCCAAGCAGGTTGCTCGTAGGGCCATGGGCGCGGCTTGGCCGACTCCGGGTGAATCTGATTGCGCAGGATCCACTCGTAAGTGGTTGACCCCATCGCAATGGCACCAACCTCACGAATAAAGGCCGGGTAGCTCGTACCCTCGCCCTCCCCGAACTGGAGCAGCCAGTCGAGAGAGTTCTCAAGTGCCGCTATGAACCCGTCCAAGCTCGAGGCCACATAATACTGTGTCTTCATTATCAAGTTCTCCTTGGATTGCTATCTCAATTGCCTAAAATTGTTTTTTATTCCGCGCATGCTATGTTTTGCAAAAAAATAGGCCATTGAGCAATTTATGTCTACAAACGAATATTGAAAACCCACTTTCTGCGATAATAAATTCCTATTTACAATTTTATGCCGCTTCATAATATTGGCAAGTAATTATCTGTCCATATACATCTGTATGCTGTATACAGTGTCTATCCAGAAGAGCTAGTAGTCGCTTATGACGGGGTAGAAGCCCTTGAGTATCTGTCAGGCACTGGCAAGTATGAGGGCAGAAATTTAAATGAGATGCCGGATTTGATTTTACTTGACCTCAGACTTCCTAAAAAGAGCGGCTTCGAGGTACTTGAGTGGATACGGAAGGACCAACGGACAAAGCATATTCCCGTGGTGATTCTGTCGGTTTCCGATTTCCCTGCGGACATACAAAAGGCCTATGAGCTTGGGGCGAACAGCTATGTCAGGAAGCCGGGGGATTTCGATGAGTATATCAGTTTTTTGAAAAAAGGATGTGATTACTGGCTGCATGTAAATTTAAAAGTATAATACTCCCTGGGAGAAATGAACGGGTATAACGATGTAGCTACCTGGCTACTCACGCCAGAGTAATTTGTTTTTCCGTACTATGCGCCTTCCCCCAACAACTGCATTGACTTATCTCCGGCTCTAAAGCAAAATATTTACCGTGACACAAACACTAAATCACGAACATCGCGCATCCAAAAGGGGAGGTCTGGCCGCCGCCCTCGGGGCCGCCTTCTTCTTCGGGATAAGCGCCCCTTTCTCAAAGCTCCTTCTGGGTTCTGTCTCCCCGTTGATGCTCGCCGGGCTGCTGTATATGGGGAGCTTCGCGGGCCTTACCCTTGTTTCAATGTTTCGCCGGGCCTCTTCGTCCGTGGGCCCACGCGAGGCGTCCTTAAGGGGCAGGGATTATTTTTATCTCGCTGGCTCCATACTCGCCGGAGGGATAGCCGCACCGCTCTTTCTGCTCTTCGGGCTTGAGGCCACCGAGGCCTCGGCGGCCTCGCTGCTCATGAATATGGAAGGGGTCTTGACGGTGCTTCTCGCCGCCCTTATCTTCCGCGAGCATACCGGAAGAAGGATCTGGGCTTCCGCAGCCGTAATGCTTGCCGCCGGCTCCCTCCTCACCTACGCCCCCGGGTCAGGCGGGTGGCAGGTCAGGCACGGGTCGCTACTGGTACTGGCATCGGCTCTCATGTGGGCTATCGACAACAATCTCACCAGGGAACTGTCGCACAGGGACCCGTATGTGATATCGAGGCTAAAGGGGTTTTCCGCGGGGGCCGCCAACTTCGCCATAGCTTTTGCTGCGGGTTCTACACTTCCCCCGCTTCCTTCGCTCACCGGTTCCCTGGTACTGGGGGCGTTATCGTACGGGGCCTCCCTCGTGCTTTTCATCTACGCCCTTAGAAGCCTCGGGACAGCGAGGACGAGCACATACTTCGGGGCCGCTCCGTTTATCGGGGTGGCGGTCTCGATAGCGCTTCTCGGAGAGCGGATGACGCCGCAAATAATCGCGGCCTCCGTCCTGATGCTTACAGGCCTGTGGCTGATACTGAAAGAATATCACGACCACGAACACACCCACGACGGGCTCTGCCATGATCACGCCCACTCACATGACGAACACCACTGCCACGGCCACGAAGGGGACTCAACCGGGCCTCACAGCCACGTGCATACCCACGCCGAGCTCACGCACAGCCACGCCCATGTGCCGGACCTCCACCACTTTCACAGACACTAACTTTTTCAGCAGCGAAATTCTGCGAGATGGATCGGTTTTCTTTTGAGAGGCTTGATCTGGGTTTGGAGTAGAAAAGAAAAACTTAGGGGAAAAATTTTGCCTATGGGAGCCAGAAGAATAAGAGGGCCAGCAAAAGCTGGCCCTCTTATATTCTATGTCATTTAATGGGTTCGCGAACCGTGGGCTATAATTTGAATCTCCCCTCAACGCCGGTAACGCCCGCTTCAATCCGTCAGTCCCTGAACGCTTCGACCTGTATGAAGAGCCGCACCTCGTCGCTGACGGCGGGCAGAGCGTAACTCATCCCGAAATCAGACCGTTTGATCGTAGCCGCCGCGTCAGCTCCGCAGACATATTTTTTATTCATCGGGTGCACCCTGCAATTGAACGAATTCACCGAAAATGTCATGGGCCTCGTTACGCCGAGGAGCGTCAGGTCGCCCTGTACGCTTTTGGGCCTGTCCTCCTCAAACTCGATCTTATTCGATTTGAAGACGATCTTCGGATATTTCTCCACGTTGAAGAAGTCTTCGCCCCTCAAATGCTTCTCCAGCTCTTGAAGACCCGTATTGACCGTTCTGGCGTCGATCTCGATCTCCATCGCCCCTTTCTTTTCCGCCCGGTCAAGCGTGATCTTGCCTTTTGCGGAATCAAAGCGCCCGCGCTGGGTAGACAGCCCCATATGGTTTACCTCGAAACTCGGAAAAGTGTGCCTTGGGTCTATGGTGAATCCTTCCATCGCGTACGCTGATGACGACAGCGTAAGGGCAACCAGAAACAACGCCAGTTTTCTCATGCCAGCCTCCTTAAAGGGTTTTAGTTGTTTTTTACGATCGGCACATGGAACTTGAAAAATACCTCGACCTCATCCGCTACTGTGCCAGTATCCGACCAGGCGCCTTCGCCGATTCCGAAATCGAGACGCTTGAGGATGAACTTCCCCTCGAATAGCCAGAGGTTATTTTCTCTCTTCGCGTAAAAATCCGCCGAGGCGGCGCGCTCCCGCCCCTTGATAGTCATCTTGCCCGCGACCCTGTATTGATTCGGCCCCAGGGCCTTTAAAGAGCTTGAGACGAATTCCGCCCTGGGATGATTGCTCACGTCGAACCAGGGCCTGCGCTTTATCTCGACGGTGGCGTCATCCGAACCGGCGTCTATGGAATCAAGGTGGATCGTTATGTTGGCGCGGCTTCTCTCCATGTTTTTAGGGTCGAACCGGACGTCCGCGTCAAACTTCGCGAAGCTGCCCTTGATGGGAACGCCCATCTGCTTTGAGATAAAGGTGAGCGAGCTTGCCTCTCTCAGGACTTCCGCGGCGTCAAGGCGCGAGGGCAGGATCGGAATCAGAAGCAGTACCGCCAGGAGGCGCGTGTACTTGAGCATCCGCTTCAGCACGTCGTCCCTGTCCTTGAAATGATGCTTGAGGGCTGCGGCCAAATGCAGGACGAAGATGACAAGCAACGCCTTGTTAAGCGTGGAATGTATAAACTCCAGTTGTTTGGCTGTCTCCTTGTTTTTACTGAGGAGGTCGGGGATCGGCAGGATACCTGCATACACCGTCTGAAATCCGTGAGCCGAACTCATCAGCCAGCCTGTCAGAGGGATAGCGAACATGAGCGCGTAAAGCGCGAGATGGGCCGCTTTCGCGGCGCTCCGTTCCCACGGCGGCGCCTCCTCCGGCAGGGGAGGGGCCGGGTGGTAAGCCCGCCATGCGAGCCGGAATGCGGCGAGGAAAAACACGGTCACGCCTGTCCACTTATGATACGAGAAGAGCCTGAGCTTTAGAGGCGACAGGGCCAACCCTTCCAGGTACTCGCCAAGCGCGAAGGCCGAGACGATAAGCGCGGCGCAAGCCCAGTGCAGCGTTATCGCGGTAAGGGTGTAGCCGCCCTTGGCGTTAGCTTCATGGCCATCCCTGTTTTTTTTCGTGCCCATATCCTAATCTCCGGCCGCGATGATCCGGCGAAGGAGAAGCTTTAGATCTGCGACCTCCGTTGCCGTGAAGTCCTTGAGCAGCCTGTTCATCATATTGACGGACGCCTCAGGGAGGTGCGGGAACAGTTCGTCCCCAAAGCCGGTCAAGCTCAGATTGACGATACGGCGGTCGGCCTTTGAACGCTCCCTTTGGATCAACCCCTTAGCCTCAAGGCGATCCAGCATGCGGGTTATCGAACCCATGTCGCAGTTTATAATGGCGGCGAGCTCCGCCGCGTTTTTGCACTTTTTATTCCCAAGCAGCATCAATATCTTCCACTGCGCGGCGGTAGACTCCGGGCATTTCTTTTTCAGCTCAGCCGAAAGCCTCCGCTCTACCTCGTTGGACGCCTGTTGCAGTAAAAACCCGACACTCTCGTCGAGCCGGTAATTATTCATGGAATAGTGCTTCTTTTTCATACGGGAAGTCCGCGTCCCCTGATGGAAGTGAAAAGCTGGCAAGAAAACACTAGAATTATAATGAACATGGCAGTCATTGTCAAATCAATAGTTGTCATGGCAAGTATTTTTAGCCCGCCCTCTTTCATGCGCTAACAGGTTGCTGAAAAACCCGGAATTTGTTCAGGCTGCTCAAAAAGCTTCAGCTGCAAGGCGTCGAAAAGCGAGGAATGAGGCGTACTTTGTCTGTACGCCGCAGTGACGAGCGACGATGACAACGAAGCAGATGGACTTTTTCAGCAGCCTGCTAAAACTAAAAAGGCTTCGGAGAAAACACGAAGCCTTTTTAGATCAGCGAGACCTTCTCAATTCGCCCTTTGAGGGCCGTAGTATTTCCCGGCCGTATCGGAGGATTCGAAATACAGCGCCGCGCCTTTATCCCCTTCTGTTATGAACGCCTTTGCCTTATCGACCTCTTTGCCTGTAAGCGGGTCTTTCGCGTACCTGGCCGTGCGGTCAGTTTTAAGCGTAGTGACGCACGCCGGGCAGCACCCGTAATAGGTCTTGCCTTCGAACTCCACTGGTATCTGGGGCTTGTTCATGACCTCGTCATTGACCATGCATACTATGTCAGGCTTGACCCCCTTAAGAGCTTCTTTTGATGTTTTTTGAGAAGCCCCGTAAGCGGCGCTTATTAGAATCCCTACAGATAATATCGCTATCGCGATCGGTCTTAGTTTCCTGTACTCCATCTTTAAAACCTCCCGGTAATTTAAGACCAGTATAATTCTACAAACCGTAGAATGTCAAGAGAAATTTGACATATTATTGTTTATAATCAATTAGTTATCTAATTATAAAACAGAGCCTCTCCTCAAAGAGCCTTCATTTTTATTTATTGCCTATTGTGAGGGAGAGGAATTCCTGCCGCGTGGTGGGAGAGCTTCTAAACGACCCAAGAAGAGATGAGGTCACGAGTCTTGATGCCTTCTTCTCAACACCCCGCATCATCATGCAGAGGTGCTCGGCGTCTATTATTACGCCGGCTCCGTCCGCGTCTATCGCATCCATCAAGGCGCTCGATATCTGGTCCGTCAGACGCTCCTGAAGTTGAAGCCTCCTCGCGAACATATCGACAAGCCTCGCGAGCTTGCTTACACCGAACACCTTTCCCCTGGGGAGGTAGCCTATATGACAGTATCCGAAGAACGGGAGCATGTGATGCTCACAGAGGCTATATACCTCTATATCCTTGATGACTATCATGCTTGACGTTTGTTGTGAGAAACGCGCGCCATTAATGAGCGTTTCAAGATCGGTTTTGTAGCCTGACGTGAGATAGCCAAGCGCCTGGGCCACTCGCCCGGGCGTATTGATGAGCCCCTCCCTTGAGGGGTCTTCCCCTATTTCGCTAAGGAGCTCCCTTACAAGACTTTCCACCTTTTCGAGATTCATTTGATGGCCAATGCCTTCAGTTCTTCCGTATATTCGGGCAGGGGAGACATCCTCTCTCCTGGCAGATTTGCGGCTGCATCTTTTATCCCCTCTCCAGAGGGCAGCTTAAGCCCGGGCCTGAGCTCAAAAAGCGGTATCGCCAGAAAAGGCCTGCGGAGGATCTCCGGGTCCGGTATCTTAAGCCCTTCCTTTTCAATCGCCATATCGCCGTAGAGGATGAGATCCATGTCTATGGTGCGGTCGGCGTACTTATCTTCTGTACGGACTCTGCCGAGATCATCCTCGATAACCCTCAGTATCTGGAATTTAACCTCCTCCGGAGGCAAAGAGGTCTCTATCTCGGCTACTGAATTTAAAAAATAGCGCTGGCCCGATCTGCCCTCCGGCTCTGTCTTGTAGACGGTGGACAGCCCTGTTAAGCGGGTCTTCCTGGAGAGCTCAAGGAGCGCTTTTTTCATGTTCTCTTCGGGGTCTATGTTCGACCCGATGCTTATGTAAGCCCTTACCTTCACCCGGCCCGCCGCCTCGTTATCTCCACGCCGACATTTCTTGCGAACCTGAGCGCCAGAGGCTTACAGACCCTCACTTGCGCCTCGGCCACCAGCGGGTGTTCGAGGCATATGGCGGCTATTGACTCGGCCATCGCCTCAATAAGGTGAAATGCGGAGGCTTCCGCCATGGCGAGTATTCTTTTCTTAAGCGAGCGGTAGTCTATGGTCTCTTCAAACCTGTCGCTCTTTCCCGGCTTTTCAAGATCGGCGAAGAGGGCGATATCTATCATCACATCCTGCTTCTCCAGCCTCTCCTCTTCGCCAACGCCTATTACACACCTTGCCCTCAGGCCCTTAATCAGGATGCGGTCCATGGTCGTATTCCATCAGGTGCCTTCCGCCGTCCACGTAAATGACCTCGCCGGAAAGGAACTCGCTTTTGAGTAAATAGACACAGGCCTCCGCGATCTCCCGCGGGGTGCCGTGCCTCTTTAGCGGCACAGTCCTGTCCATCTTTACGAGATAGCCCTCGTCTTTTCCCGGAGGCGGCAGTATCAGGCCCGGGGCTATGCCGTTTACAGCCACATCCGGCGCGTACTTCACCGCGATCATCCGCGTCAACTCCGTAAAGACATGTTTGCTTAATATGTAATCGACATGCGCCCAGTCATAGCCGTCTGTGCGGGAATCAAGGAGGTTTATGATCTTGCCCCGTTTCATTATCCTGTGGAAGTCGCGGCATAGCTCGAACGGCGCCCACGCGTTTATCCGCATATGGTCCATAAGGTCTGGAAAAGAAATCTCATCGAGCGTGTTTTTAAGGAATATCGACGCGTTGTTGACGAGTATATCAATCGTGCCCGCTTCGCCTGCCGCGCGCTCTATCAAACCCTCGTATTCGGATTTTTCAAAGTCGGCCCGAAGGGTCCAGGAGCCAACTCCCTTACCAGTGAGCTCTTCCCTGAGCTCCCCGGCGGCCTTGTCAGCGGTCAGGTAATGGATAATGACATTCACCCCCTCGTCCGCAAGCCCAAGGGCGATTTCTTTACCTATCCTCTTCGCGCCGCCTGTAACAAGGGCCGTCTTACCCCTGAGATCCCATGTCATTCATCCACCCCGGTAAAAATCAAGCTGGCACGCCCAGGTGGTCTATCCTGGCGGCCAGTATAAAGTCGTTGCGTGAAAGCCCGCCTATCTTGTGGGTAGAGATAGAGAGGTGTACCTTGTTGTAGGAGATAAATATATCCGGGTGATGGGCCTGTGATTCAGCGACTTCGGCGACCTTGTTCACGAAACCCATCGATTCTCCGAAATCCTTGAATCTGTATTCCCGCTCAAGGGAGGTATCCCTTAAATTCCACTCCGGCACTTCCCTCGCAAACTCCTTCGCCTCGTTATACGGCACTGGATGCTGCCCGGTTTTTACAGGTTCGCAGTTCTCTTCGGAAAGTCTCATTTAAGCCTCCTTTCTAGCGTATCGTTCCGTTTAGTTTTTGAGGGGTGAAGGCGGCCTGGCTCCTGATGATCTCCCTTGCCTCGTCTACCTTCTCCCAAACGTTACAGAGCATTACGCCTCGTACCTTGCTGTCTTTAAGGTAATAGATGACCCCGGTGTCATTCTCCTTCTGCCAGTCCGCGAACGTCTTGAGTCCCGAGCTTACTTCCCCGACCGCCTCGTAGCCGAACTCAAAGAGGTCTGAAAAAAAATACGGCATGTGTTTATACGGTTCGTTGGCCCCAGCCATGTTCCTTCCCGCCTGCGCGCCCCCTTTTAATGCATTCTCCCAGTGCTCGACGCGCGCCATTTTATCGAGGGCCTGATAATGAAAGAGGGCGTTGTCCCCGGCGGCGTAGATATCCGGGTGCGATGTCCTGAGAAAGTCATCCACTATTATCCCGTTGCCCGTGCGGAGCCCCGCCCCCTCGGCCAAACTCGTCGCCGGCGTGATGCCTATGCCCGCGATCAAGATGTCGGATTCAAACTCTCCCCTGTCGGTGACGGTTATAAACCTGTTGCCCTTCTTTTTGATGCTTAAGGGCCTCGTCCCTGAAATTATCCTTACCCCTCGCTCGGTGAAGTGATTCTGGAGATGCAATCCGAGAGATTCGGGGAAAACCCTTTCTGCGATATAACCGGAGGGAAAGACCATCGTCACCTTCACCTTGTTGATACAGAGCGCGGCGGCTATCTCGGAGCCGATAAACCCGCCTCCTATGACGACCGCCGAGCGGCCTTCTTCCGCCTCCGCCCTCAGCCTGACATAGTCGTCAAAGTAGCGGTAATAGCAGATGCCTTCGGCGTCTCCGCCCGGTATGGGGAGCCTGTTCGGAAACCCGCCCGTGGCCAGCAGGAGTTTTTCGTACCTGTAGCTCTTCCCCCCTCCGTCTATTAACCTTTTTTCACCGGCACGGAGCGAAACGGCGCCGAAACCGAGCCGCAGGGAGACGTTGTTCTTTTCATAAAAATCCCGGCCCTCAAGAAAGATCTCCTCCAGCTTCTTTTTGCCGAACCAGAGCTTCTTTGTAAGCGGCGGCCTGTCATACGGCAGGTGGCTTTCTTTTCCGACAAGAAGAATGGAACCCTCCTTATCCACAGACCTTATGCCTTTTATGGCTGACGCGCCCGTAAGCCCGCCGCCGGCTATTATGTATTTGAAAATCCCCTCAGCCATAATCCCTCCATGATCCCGGAAATTAGACAGCTATCTTTCTGGACAGGCGCAGGTGGACACTTGAGATGGAGTATTCCCGGCCCGTTCGGAGAACGGGCCCTACTACGGGCGAAGGTTTATTCTTGAGGAACAACAGTCCTGAAATAAGTCTAGCACAGTTTGGGGAAATGGAAATTTAAGGGAGAGGAGATTTGAAGCTCCCCGCGGCAAGCCGCGGGGAATCTTCGATATGTAAGGAAACAATTTCTATGCGCTCGCTATGCATATTGACAGGAAAAAATCAGATACCAAGCCGTTTCATCTTCTTTAGAAGGCCGGCCCTTGAAATGGCGAGGCGTTTGGCGGTCTGCGAGCGGTTATGGTTTTTCTCTTCAAGCGCCGCTATTATGAGCCTTTTTTCGAGCGCGCCCAGCTGCGCGTCAAGCGTCTCTTCGTTGACAGTCCCTTCGTTGAGCGTCCCGTGCATGGCTATCCGCAGGTCAGGCAGGGTGATCTCTTTGCCCGATGAAAGGGCCAGGGCGCTTTCAAGGAGGTTCTCAAGCTCCCTCACGTTCCCGTTCCACGGCTGTTTAATAAGCCATAAAAGCACCTCGCTTGAAAGCCTGCTAGTCCCGCCGTTACCCAGTTTTACAAGGAGTTTGCCAGCCAGCACCGGGATGTCTTCTATATGGTCTTTAAGCTGAAGGGTTCTGATGACAATGCCCTTGAGCCTGTAGTACAACTCCTCGCGGAAGCTGTTCTCCCTGACCAGTTTCTCAAGGTCGCGTTCCGTGGCGGATATTATCCTCACATCCGAGCGCTTCTCGACGCTTCCCCCTACGGGCGTATAAGTTCCTTCCCGCATAAACCTTAACAGCCTGGCCTGCGCCTGCTGGGGCATCTCCCCTATCTCATCGAGGAATATCACCCCTCCGTTTGCCGACTCCAAAAGCCCGGCCTTGTCCCTGTCAGCCCCAGTAAAAGAGCCTTTCAGATGGCCGAACAGTTCGCTCTCCAGCAGCTCTGAAGGGATCGCCCCGCAGTGAACGGGCATGAATGGCTTAGCGCTCCTCGGAGAGAGCCTATGGATGGCCCTTGCCACAAGCCCCTTGCCCGTGCCGCCTGGGCCAAGCACCATCACGTTAATATCCGAAGGGGCTATCCGCCTTATCAGGTCCCGCAGCTCCCGGGTCGCCTTACTGGTTCCGGCGATGCCGAGGTCGCCGGAGTGGAATGCCGCCGCTTCTATGCGCAGTATTCGGCATTCTTCCTCAAGCCTCTTTTTTATCAGGGCCCTGGCAACGGCTAATTCAAGCATATCGGGGTCTACAGGCTTTGTGAGGAAGTCCCACGCGCCAAGGGCTGCCGCGCGTATCGCAAGCTCGAGGCCATGGCTTGTAAGGACTATGACAGGAGAGGATAAAAGATCGCCTATGAGCGCCAACCCCTCGGAGGGCTCAAATGATGGAGGGAGCACGAGGTCGAGCAGTACCAGATCGAACCTTTTCTCTTTGAACTTTTGAAGCGCCTCGTCCCTGCTGCCCGCCGCCCAGACAATATGCCCCTTCTCCATAAGCCGCCTTGAAGAGAGGCGATGGAACTCCGGCTCATCGGTTATGACCAGTATGTTTGCACTCTCATTCATCAATCCTCCAGGGGGAATTGAAGCTCGAAGCAGCACGACCAGTTGTTCTTTTTCTGCAGCTCGATACTCCCCCCGTGCGCCTCCATTATCCTCTCGACTATGGCAAGTCCCAATCCGTTCCCGCCGGGCCTGCCCGAGACAAAGGGGCTGAAGATATCATCCTTGATCTTGTCGGATATTCCCGGCCCGTTATCGTAGACCTTTACCCGTACCATTCCGTTACTTTTCGCCGCATGCACAAGTATAAGCGGGTTCTCCTTTTCCCTTGTAGCTATAGACGCGTTATCGAGGAGGTTAAAAAAGACCTGATGAAGGCGATGGGAATCCGCCTGGATGGTTATCTCCTCAGGCACCTCGATCGTGATCCTGGAGCCGAGCTTGTTATAGTGAGAGGCGATATACTCGGCCTCCTCTTTCAGGTTCAGACCGCGTTTCTCAATCTTGAAATCCCCTGAGTATGTAAGGAGGTCCCCTATAAGCTTCTGCGCACGGCCGAGCTGGTGCGTTATCTCTTTTTTAATCTCCGCGTCGCATCCCGCCGACGCCGTGCTGATGATATTTAACGGGTTTCTCATCTCGTGCGCAACCGTAGCTGAAAGCCTGCCCAGGTCGGAGAGATGTTTCTGCCTCAAGACAGCTTTTTCCCGCTCCGCCAGTCGCAACGCGTCATCCAGCTTTACGGAACTCGCCTTGAGGAGCGCGCCAAAGACCTCGGCTGTCCGTATGATGCCGGGCGCCGCTTCCTCCCATCCCGCCAGCTTGAAGTTCCAGATGCCTCTTTGACGGTCGCACACGATCCCGGGCTTGTTCGAATACAGCTCCGGCGCGCCTGGAGACGCCTTTACCTCGACAGTATATCCGAGATGTTCGCACATGATGTTGGTTCCCCGGGTGCTTAAATCCCGCCAGTTCTCCGCGCCTTCCAATTCTTCCTGCCATTTTTTTAAAATAGCGGCGTTTATTCTGCTCCCCGGATAGATCAATTTTGCGGCAACGTTGAGCGCTGGGCTATAAAGGGCCAGCGTAAGGACAAATACCAGAAGCGCGCCTACCCATATCTGCCAGAGCGGCAGGGCGATGAATCCTGACAGGCCGATGCTGGCGAGAAGGGCCGTAACGAGGCTTATGAGGCCAAGCAATATGAATATAACGAAGCCCCATGCGAGCGACTTACTTGCCCAAAGGTTAACGTCCTTGAACTCGTATCTTAAAACACCGTATACCAGGATAATCGCGTAACCCGGCAGCATGAAAACCGGGAACGGAAAGATATCCATATCAAGCGAGCCGAAGAGGAAGGCTGAGGCGGAAAAAAGACCCCATGCGCCGGCGGCAAGGACAGCTGTTATCTGCATGCGCCTCTTTGGCTCAGCCTTGCCCCTGGCCCTTAAAAGCCAGAGGTGGCCGAATATGCAGTAGAGAGCGGTGACGGCCGCTACGCCTATCGTGATGTCGTCGAACTGGTAAAAACGATTGAACCCGGACCAGGGCCTGAGGTTTCCCGCGAGCGAGAGCGAACCTGTAAGCGCGGCCGCTGCCGCTATTCCGTAATTCGCATAAAGTACGGGCCTTCTGGAGTACCCTGTGAATACAAGCGCGAAATGGACAAAAAAAGCGGCCACAAGGGGCGAGAGGTTCACCAGCGCCCTCCCAAGCTCCATCTCATCGCCGCTGCCGGTATTTATCAATATATGCCCCGAAACCCAGAAGGCCACCCCCAAACAGGATAGGATCAAGGGATTTACCCCCTCACTCTTCTCCGCCTTGAACCACAAAAGTCCTGCCATCCCGATACTTGTTATTACAGCTGCAAATAAGGAAAGATAATAGAGTTGATAGTGCCAGGACATAGCCTTCTGTGCGCCTCCTATAGTAGATACCTTGTTTACACAGAATCCTATCATAAATGTATACATTATTTACACATAATTTTCTTAGGCAAGTAAAACCCTGAGAAATAGTCATGTTAGAGTTTTGCGTCAATGGCACATCTATGGGGTTACGCAGGATAAGGCACGTGGGAATGAATCAGCGATAAGCAGCTCAAATTGATTTTAATAAGGTGGTAAATCATTGATTGGTTTGCAGGATTGGAATGAACCATCCCGGCCCGTTCGGGGAACGGGCCGGGATGTGAAGATTCGTGCAGGCTGATATAAAGCCTTTTTGCGCGCTTCCACGCGCTTTCGGGGTATTGCTCTGCTCGCTGTCGCTCTCTCCCTCCGATAGAACTGAAGCCCGGTCGCTCGCCAAAACAACCGTCATATGCGGAGCGAAGCAATCTCGTTTTTAATCGGGTGCCAGGCGGAATCCCGCCCTTTTAAGAGCGGGTCAAAGCCGGGCTATACAAAAGAACAGGTACCTTGCCGACAATCCCTGCCATTTATGGCAGGGTAATTGAATCCCCCTCACCCAGCCCTCTCCACAAATGGGGAGAAGGGCTTCTTCTGTGTAGGGCCCGTCCCCTCTGCGAAGGGAATTTATAGATTAAGACGCGACCAAGTGAGACCGGGCTGTCTGTCTGTACGCCGCAGTGATAAACGACAACGAAGCAGATGGACTTTTTCAGCAGGCCTGTTAAATAGCCTCCAATGAGGCGATATCAGACACGCTTACTAAATTCCTGAGCTTTCCAAGCGCCTTCGACTCGATCTGCCTTACCCGCTCCCTTGTGACACCGAAGGAATTGCCGATCTCTTCCAGTGTCTGAGGGACGCCTCCGGCAAACCCGAACCTGAGCTCAACTATTTTTCTCTCGCTCTCATCAAGCCTTCCCAGGAGCTCGCCTACCCTCTCAGCCCTGTTAAAGTGCATCACGGATTCAAGCGGCCCCGGAATCTTGTCATCCTCAAGCTTATCGAGGAGCGTCAGGTCTTCGCTATCCGGGATCGACGACTCGAGTGAGAAACTTTTTTTCCCGACAATATCCAGCTTTTTAACATACCTGCCGGAAAAACCTGTCCTGTCTGCTATTTCCGTAAAAGACGGCTCCCTGTGCAGCTCCATCATAAGCTCTTTTGAGGCCCTGCTTACTTTAGCTATATCCGTGGTAATGTGTATCGGGAGCCTTACAACGTTAGCGGTATTGCTCAAGGCCCTTTCTATCGTCTGTTTTATCCAGAATGTAGCGTATGTTGAAAACCTGCAGCCCTTGGTGGGCCTGAAGCGCTCGACCGCTTTAATAAGGCCGATGTTGCCCTCTTCTATCAGGTCTTCAAGCGGAAAGCCTTTATTCAGGTAGCGCCTGGCGATATTTACGACGAGCCTCAGGTTGGCCTCTATCATCATCTTCCGGGCCTCACTGTCGCCATTCATGACCCTGGCCGATATCTTTTTTTCTTCCTGATTACTTAAAAGCTTAAACCTTTTCATCTCGCTGAAGTAATAATTTATGGAATCCTTGACGTGCACTTCAGCGGTGGATGCGTGCTTCTGCCGCGGCGCTTTCCCGTCAGATACTGACGACTCCCTGCGGAGCTTGTCTGCCTCGCCTTTCAGGCCCTTTATACGCCCTTCGTACTCTTTCTCAAAGTAGGGGCTGAGCCTGTCTTCCCCGGGTTCGGCCGTATGATGATTTGAAAAAGAACGGTAAGGGAGAGGCCAGCTGTAGTTCCCTGCCTTTGATTTTACGGAGCTTCCGACATTTTTTTTCACGTTCGTCTGTTCGAGCATATTGTACTCTCCTCAGTGATTAACAACTAAAAATGTGGCTTATAGATGCACCCATTCCGCGTACATGAATCGGTTGTCCTCCGTGCCCGGCATCCTGACGGCCACAGCGGGCGCCGCGGACGTCCTCTCGATCATAAAAAGTATATATTCGTTTACCACCGTCTCTTTTATCAATCTTCTCACTCCCTTATCAGCAAGCAATTCTACCAGCCCCGCATCCAATGAATCCTTCGAAGGCAGCGAGACCGAATACTCCGTACCATGTTTGAGTATCTTTATGCCCCGGAGCATAATATTATTGACGCTGACACAAGCCGTGGCCTTCAGCCTCTTTCTGCCGAGTGACGGGGCAATCTTCACGTCCTTAATATTCATATCCTTTTCTCCTCCCTTAAATAATAAAGAGATCACCTTCTTGCCGTATTTAATATAGCAATACGCATGCCAAACAAAACCTTTAGAAAAATCATATGGTTCTGGATGGTTTGATTTTAAAAAGGGAGAGCTGTGGTAATAAACTTACCAGTGAAATTGGTAAGAAAGTTACCATTAATATCTATTTAGTGGTAAAAAAAAGGGCTATTTTAGGAGAGCGGGTCTTCTTCAACCCCGTAGTCTTTAAGCTTTTTGCGGAGCGTCAGTCTTGATATTCCGAGGATATTGGATGCTATGGTCTTATTGTTGTTTACGCTCTTAAGGACATTGAGTATATGCGCCCTCTCAAGTTCCGAAAGACTCATGCTGACAGGGAATTGGCTCACCCCCTGCGCTTGAGGGGTATTTTCCTTTTTAAGCTCCTGCGGCAGGTGCTCGGGCCTTATCTCCACGCCTTCGGCGAGAATGGTCGCCCTTTCGATAGCGTTCTTAAGCTCCCTTACATTGCCAGGCCAGGGATAATTGCTTATTATCTCCTGGCATTGGGGAGAAAGCCCCTTGAAGCCGCTGGCCTTTTCAGAGTAAAGCTCCAGAAAATACTCGGCAAGAGGGATTATGTCCTTTTTGCGGTCACGGAGCGGTGGGATATTTATTACCATGACCTTGAGGCGGTAATATAAGTCTTCCCTGAACCTCTTATCCCTGACCATCCCCTCAAGGTCTTTGTTGGTCGCGGCTATGACCCTCAAGTCCACCCTGATGTCCTTTGTGCCGCCGACCTTCCTGAAAGTCCGGTTCTCAAGGAACTGCAAGAGCTTCGGCTGCAGTCTCATGTCCATATCGCCTATCTCGTCAAGGAAAATAGTGCCGCCTTCGGCAAGCTCGAAGAGCCCCTTCTTGCTCTGCTTCGCGTCAGTAAACGCGCCTTTCTCGTAACCGAACATCTCCGTCTCAAGGAGGTTGTCGGGGATGGCGCTGCAGTTAAGCTCGATAAAAGGGCCGTTGGCCCTGTTGCTTCCGAAATGTATGGCGTTAGCTACAACCCCCTTGCCTGTTCCGGTCTCTCCCCTTATGAGGACTGAGGTATTGGAGGTCTTTGAGATGGTGGCGATAAGCTCCTCTATCTCCCTGAATCCGGCGCTGGCGCCGACGATCTTCACGCTCCGGCGCTCTTCAGACTTGGGCGTTGCCCATGAGCTCTCACGCCCGGCGGCGAGCCTGCGCCGCTCTACCGCGAAACGCATGGCGCGGATGAGCATGCCCGTATCCACCTGCCCTTTTACAAGATAATCCTGCGCGCCTTCGCGAACAGCCCTGGCGGCCATATTCTCATCGGAAAGCCCCGTAAGCACGACTATGGGCACGCCCTTTACGGAGCGGTACATGGTAATGAATGTGTCGAAGCCCCGGCTGTCCGGCAGCATCAGATCAAGCAGTATCAGGTCATACCTGGATACGGAAGCGTCTTTAAGGGCCTCGTCCAGGCGTGCGGCGCATTTAACGGAGAACCTGCACTCCGCGCCGGAATCCGCGAGCATCTCTTTTATCAGACGCGCGTCCGCGGGGCTGTCATCGACCAGTAGAATATCCAGCGGTTCAGCTTCCATCCGTTTCCTTTTAGCAGCCTGAATGTGATTTTGAGTTTTTCAGCAACCTTTTAGGTTTTATAAGGCCGGCTGTTCATCCCTTGCTTCAGGGCGGTCATTTAGGAGGCAATTTTACAACAGAGAGCCAGAAGTCTTCAACTGCTTCGACGATCTTTATGAATTGTTCCAGGTCCACGGGCTTTCTTATATAGGCGTTGACGTGGAGGTCGTATGCCTTGAGGATATCCTGCTCGTCGTCCGAGGTCGTGAGTATCACAACAGGTATCCTTTTAAGGCTCGGGTCCTGCTTTATCTCGGCCAATACCTCCCTGCCGTTCTTTTTCGGGAGATTGAGGTCAAGTAGAATAAGGTCGGGCCGCGGGGAGTCCGCGTACTTTCCCTCGCGCCTTAAGAACGACATCGCCTCCTCGCCGTTTTCAGCGACACTCATATTATTGTAGACCTTGGCGTCCTTGAACGCCTCTACGGTCAAACGCACATCCGAAGGATTGTCCTCGACCATAAGTATCTCAATCGGCTCACTGCTGCTTCTGCGGCTCATTTTCGACCTCTCTCATTGGTATTGTGAAGTAAAATACAGAACCTTCTCCTGGCTGTGATTCGACCCATATGCGGCCTCCGTGGTTCTCGACCACCTTTTTGCAGATGGATAGCCCTATGCCGCTGCCGGGGTACTCTCCTTTTCCGTGCAGGCGCTGGAATATCTCGAATATCCTGTCGAAGTACTTCGGGTCTATCCCTATGCCGTTATCCTTGAACGCAAACAGCCACTCCGCTCCATTTGCCTGGGCTGATATCCTGATCAAAGGCGGCTCATTACTCCGGTATTTGATGGAGTTCCCTATAAGGTTCATAAATAGATGCAGCATCTGTGAGGCATCCGCCGGGATTGCCGGGAGCGGGCTGTGGGTTACAGTGGCGCCGCTCTCGGCTATGAGAAGTTTAAGATCCGCCACTGCGTTCTTAAGCACCTTCTCGCAGTCAACAGCCGCGAACTCCTTTACCCGTCCAATCCTCGCATACGAAAGGAGGTCGTTTATAAGCCTCTGCATCCTTCCGACACCGTCTACGGCGTAAGCTATGAATTCATCGGCATCCTTGTCGAGCCTGCCTCTATAGCGTTTCCCCAGCAGCTGCACATAACCAGCGACTACCCTTAAAGGCTCCTGCAGGTCGTGCGAAGCGGAATACGTAAACGCCTCCAGCTCTTTGTTTACCGATTCAAGCTCCAGAGCCCGGAGTTCCACGATCTTGTTCATCTGCGTTATCGCGTCTTCGGCGCTTTTCCGCACCGTTACCTCGAAGCGGAGCTTCTCGTTCAACGCCTTAAGTTCGGCTGTCCTTTCTTCGACCAGCTCTTCAAGGCGTTCCTTGTATTTTTTTAACTCCTCCTCCGCGCGCCTGCGGCTATTCTCCACATCGGCAGATTCTATCGCGAATGATATGTCGGAGGAAAGTGATTTCAATAACTGCACCTGCTCGGCGTCAAAGAAGTCCGGCTCACTCGCGTATAAGGTAAACGCTCCAACGACCCTGCCTCCGGACATCAAGGGGAACGCCGCCGAGGAACGATAGCCCCTTTTCAGGGCTTCGTCGCGCCACGGACCCATCCTGGGGTCGGTCTCGAAATCCTCGCAGATGACATATCTCCCCTCCCGTATGGCGCTTCCGGTAGGCCCCTTTCCTCTGGGCGTATCGGAGATGGAAATACCCGCGTCTTTAAGGTAGCCTTCTTCAACCCCCCAATAAGCGGCCGGCCTTATCACATCCTCTCCGCGCTCGATCAGCCCAACCCATGTCATTCTAAATTTTCCTTCCTCGACCGCGATCTGGCAGACCTGCTCATAAAGCTCCTGCGGCTCTCTTAAGCGTACTATCGCCTCGTTTACTTTAGTCAGCACGGAGTAAAGCCTGTTCAGGCGCACTATCCTTTTCTCGGCCTCCTCCCGTTCCCTGAATTCCTTTTTGAGCTGCATGTTTGCAGCCTCTATGTCCTTGCCTTTGAGGTACGAAGTCTGCCAGAAGTAAAATGCGGCGGAAAGCATCACCGACGCGAGCAGCCCCAAAAGGAGCGTTACCTCCGGTATGCTCGACTCTATGCTTGATATGTAGCCTTCCCTCGGCCAGACCCTTATGCGCCATTTCAGGCCATAAAGTTCTATCGACGCTTCACTCCCCAGGCCTTTGACGAAATGGCTCCCCGGGTCGCTCGAATACACGGCATCCTCTCCCTCGAGGACTTCGATATAATAGTCGTTGGGCTCGCGCTGCGCGAGGAGGATATTATCAAGAAAGTCCTGGGTTTTGAAGGCCGCGACAATAAACCCCGCCGCCCTGCCTTTCCTAAATAGAGGTATGCATATGAGGTGGCCCCTTCCCTCCTTGAAATCCATCAGCCCGGTAAAGACCGCACTCTTATTTTCAAGGGACTTTTTCAGGCCGTTAAACTGCGGGGTCCCGGGAAAAAATGTCAGATTGAACCGGGTTTTATCAAGGTCAGGAGGAACCGACCAACGGACGTTCAGCAATGGGTCTATCCATGTGACGGCCTTATAATTAGGGTCGTGTTTAAAATAAAGCCCCGCGTCCGCTTCCCATTCCTTTCTGTCGGGCAGGGCCTTAAGCTCAAGCCGGTTTGCCATGCGGATAAGAGAATTTATGCGCGATTCAACGTTATCCTTTATGTCATCCTTGACAGAGGCGGCCTTGAGCCCGAGCCTGCTGTCAAATTCGGCCCGCTCCCATGAATTAAGCGTCTGCCACAGGATAAGGGCGCCCGAGATCGTGACTATGGCGATGAGAGCCGTTACCAGCTTTTGTATTCTTAATTTTGAGATATGGTTCTCATGCATTTTTCTATGAGAGGCTGGATTCGCGAACAGATTGGAAACCGCGTTTTAGCGGGTTATATGCCTCAAGGGGAACAATGCCGCTCCACGCGGCCAAGCGAATTCTATAAGAAAAAGATATCTTTAAACGGGAAATTTGTCAAGGCTGCGGGGCATTTACCGGACTTTGGCAGCCCGGGAAGCGCGCGAAGGTGTGCGGCTATCCCAGCCGTTTTTTAAACCTGAGCGAGCTTATTGTGATCACGGCTATCCCCAATACGAACATGGAGGATATCTGGGGCCAGAGTATGTCTATCCCGTTACCCTTAAGGAATATGCCCCTTATGATTATCAGAAAGTACCTCAACGGATTCAGGTAAGTCCCGTACTGTATTATAACCGGCATATTCTCTATCGGGAACATGAACCCGGAAAGGAGGACAGCGGGGAGGTAAAAAAGAAACGTGGACATCAACGCCTGCTGCTGAGTCCTTGAGACGGTAGATATAAAAAGGCCTATGCCGAGAACCGAAAGGAGGTAGACCGATGTGCTCAGGAAAAGGAGCCTTATCGACCCGGCTATGGCGATGTTAAACCAGAAAGTTCCCGCGACCGTCACAAGTATCATATCGGCAAACCCGAGTATGGCGAAGGGGAGGGTCTTGCCGAGTATCAGCTCAACCGGCCTCAGGGGCGTTACCATAAGCTGCTCTATCGTCCCGATCTCCCGTTCACGCACGACCGCCATCGAGGTAAGGAGCAGACATGTCAGCATTATCACTATGGCGATGACGCCCGGAACATTGTAATTCCTGCTCTTCAGATCCGGGTTGTACCAGGCCCTTGTGTCAAGGTTTATCCTTGAAGGCGCGGATGAGACCTCTTTGGAGTACTTCAAGAGCACCCTGTTCGTATAATCGAGGGCGATCGTAGCGGTATTGGAATCGGTCCCGTCCACAAAGACCTGCACGCTCGACGAGCCTTTTTTCAGATCTCTCGAAAAACCGCTTTCTATGTTCAAGGCTACGGTAGCCTTGCCCCTGTCGAGCAGTTCCTCGACTTCCCTGTATGACGACGGCGCGAAGTTCACGTCGAAGTATCCGGAGCCTTCAAGCCTCCTGACAAGCTCCCTTGATTCAAACGACCTGTCCATGTCGTAAACGGCGGTGGAGATATGATTGACATCCGTTGTCACGGCATAGCCGAATACCATCAGCTGCAGGAGCGGGGTGACAAAGACTATCGCCTTCATCCTCTTGTCCCTCAATACCTGGATGAATTCCTTTATGATCATGTTTTTGATACGCTCGAACATTCTAGAATATCCTCTTTTTAAACTTCCTGTTCGCTATGGCGAAGACCGCCGCGCCGAATATTACAAGCAGAACCGATTCTGTAATAAGGAGGTTAAAGGGGCTGCCCTTAAGGAATATACCCTTGAGCACCGCCACATAATACCTGGCGGGGATTACGCGCGTTACGGCCCTCAGGGGCGGGGGCATGTTTGCGATGGCAAAGAGAAATCCCGAAAGCAGAAATGACGGAAGAAAGGTCGCCACCATCGCTATCTGGCTTGCCACCAGCTGGGACTTGGCCACGATTGAAATGAGTATGCCGAGGCTCAACCCGCCAAACAGGAATACGGACGAAAGCACGAGAAGCAGCGCAACGCTCCCCCTGAGAGGCACGTCAAAGAGGAAGACCGCCAGCATTATGGACATTACCATGTCTATAAAGCCGATGAGAAAGTAGGGTGAAAGTTTTCCGAGTATGAGCTCGGAGGGCTTTACCGGGGTCGAGATAAGCTGCTCCATAGTCCCCCTCTCCCATTCCCTTGCTATCGTAAGCGAGGTAAGGAGGGCGGCGATGACCATCATTATCACGGCTACGAGCCCTGGTATTACAAAGTTCCTGGACTTCAACTCCGGGTTGTACCAGACCCTGACCTTCGGCTCTATCGCCGGAGGCCCGGCGGAGCCGCTTATCCGTTTTGAATAGATCTCGGTCGCGGCGGAGACGTACCCGATCGCGATAGCAGCCTTGTTCGAATCGCTTCCGTCGACTATGGCCTGAAGTCCGGCGCTGCGTCCCGCCTTGATCTCTCTTGAGAAATCGGCGGGTATCGATATCGCCACCTGCGCCTTGTTGGAATCGAGATAATTATCTATTTCCTTCTGGCTATTCAGATACCCCGTTACTTTAAAGTAGCCGGATTCCCTTAACCCGGAGACCAGCTCCCTGCTTAAAGCGCTCTTGTCAAGGTCGAGGACAACTGTCTCAAGCTGATTGACGTCCATTGTAATGGCGTAGCCGAAGATGAACAGGAGCATCACCGGCATCAGGAACGCCATTATAAGGCTTAAGGGGTCGCGCACTATCTGTATGGCCTCTTTCCTGGCTATGGCTTTAACCCTTTTAAGCCTCATGAGACCTCTATAAGCGTTACGAACACATCTTCGAGGGAGGGAACTATCTCTTCGATCCCGGCGGCATGAATGTCGGCCCCATCGAGTATCTTCTTTATCTTTTCGAGAGGCTCTCTTTCGGATATTTCCATCGTCACATGGAGCACGGAGCCGAATATCGCGGTCTCAATCCCCTTTTTCTCCAGTATATCCACGGTTTCAAAGACGTTATCTGTAGAAAGCTCGAATACCTTTCTCTTCATGTAATTGAGCTTCAACTCGCTCGGCGTTCCGGCGGCTATTATCTTTCCCCTGTATATGAGGGCCAGCCTGTCGCAGTACTCCGCCTCATCCATATAGTGGGTGGTGACAAAGACCGTTACGCCGGCTTTCGACATATCATAGATAAGCCTCCAGAAGTTACGCCTCGATACCGGGTCTACGCCAGAGGTCGGCTCATCGAGGAATAAAATCGGCGGCTCATGGAGGATGGCGCACCCGAGGGCCAGCCTCTGTTTGACGCCGCCGGACAAGGTCTTTGTCGCCGAGCGCCTCTTGTCCTTAAGGCCCGCCATCTCAAGCACCCACCCTTTCCGGTCTTTTTTCCTGTTCGAGGCCACCCCGTAGATGCCGCTGAAAAAATTTATGTTCTCCTCTACCGTCAAGTCCTCGTACAAAGAGAACCTCTGGGACATATAGCCTATATTCTTTTTTATCTCCTCTGACCGGGTCATTATATTATGCTCTCCGACATACCCCATCCCGGAAGTGGGTACGAGAAGTCCGCAGAGCATTTTAATGGTAGTGGATTTTCCCGCCCCGTTAGGCCCGAGAAAGCCGAAGACCTCGCCCTTCCTTACGCCGAAGTTTATATCGTCTACGGCCACAAACCCGCCGAACTTCCTTGTAAGCCCCTCGACCTTTACGGTAATATCCGCGTTCATCTTTCCACCATCGAAATAAATACGTCTTCCAGCGAGGGCGGTATCTCCCTGTATCCGGTTACCATGACCCCTTTGTCCCCAGCCGCTTTCAAAATATTCTCCATCAAGGCCCGCTCTCTTATCGCCAGGTGGAGCTTCTCACCATAGACGCTTACGCTCTCAACGCCTTCTATCGACTTGAGGGTTCCAGCCGCGCCCCTGGCATCCTCAGCCAGCACCTCCACCATAGGCGATTTTACGGCCTCTTTTATCCTCTTGGGCTCATCCGCGATAAGAAGCTTGCCCTTATGGAGCAGACCGACCCTCGTCGATCTTTCGGCCTCGTCCAGATAGGCCGTGGATATAAGTATCGTTATCCCGTCTTTCAAGAGGCCGTAAAGTATCCGCCAGAAGTCCCTTCTCGAAACCGGATCGACCCCGTTAGTCGGCTCGTCTAAAAGGAGCACCTTTGGCGTATGGATCAACGCGCAGGCAAGCCCCAGCTTCTGCTTCATCCCGCCGGAGAGCTTACCGGCAAGCCTGTCTTTAAAAGGGGTCAGGTTGCTGAACCCCAGGAGCCTCTCCGTCCGAGCGGGGCGCTCTATCGAAGGCACCTCAAAGATATCCGCGTAGAAGGCGATATTCTCGGAAACGGTAAGGTCTTCATAAAGTCCGAATCTCTGCGGCATGTAGCCTATATGCTCTTTGACAAGCTCAGGCTCTTTTACGACTGAATATCCCGCAACCAGCGCATCTCCCCTGGTCGGCTCCATGATCCCGGACAGCAACCTTAAGGCCGTCGTCTTACCCGCGCCGTCCGGGCCGACAAGCCCGAAGAGCTCGCCCTTTCTTATCTCAAGGTCAAGGCCGTCTACGGCGATATTCGCGCCAAAGGCCCTGGTAAGGCCCTCCGCCTTTATCGAAATCTCTTCCTTCATTTCAGGAATATCCTCACATCGGCCGGCATGCCGGGCTTAAGCTCGCTGTTCGCCCTATCCACCCTGATCTTTACCCCGAAGACAAGCTTAACGCGCTCCTCTTTGGTCTGCACGGACTTAGGCGTAAACTCCGCCTCTGATGAAATGAACGTGACCGTCCCATCGTAAGACTTATCCGGATAGGAATCTGTCCTGACCTCCGCCTTCTGCCCGAGCTTGACGAGGCCGAGCTTGTCCTCTTTCACATAGACCTTGACCCAGGGATTGTCGAGGCCACCTATCGTATAGAGCGGCGCGCCCGCGCCCACCGTCTCCCCTGTCTCGCTCATCTTCTTTAAAACCACGCCGTCAAAGGGGGCGTATATCACGGTATCCTTCAGTTTCTCATTGATTGCGGAAAGGGCGGCCTCTGACTGCCTCACCCTGAATTCAGCCGCTTTTATATCCTCTCTCCTCGGGCCTTCCTTGACCATGCTCTTTCTTTCTTCCGCGGCCTTGTGCCTCGCGCGGCTTGTCTCAAATGCCTTTACGTAAGAGTCGTATTGCGAGGCGGCGATCGCTCCGTTTTTAAAGAGCAGGTCATACCGCTCAAGGTCCTTCCTGGCTTTTTCGAGTTCAGCATAGGCAAAACTTACGTTAGCCTCCGCTTCGCTCAGCTCCTGCGGCCTCGGGCCGGCCTTGAGTTCTGCCAGCCTGGCGCCCGCCTCAAAGACCGCGGCTTCAGCCTTCGCGGCCTCGCTCTCAATATCAACCCTCTGGAGAGACGCAAGCCTGCCGCCTTTCTCAACCCGGTCGCCTTCCTCTTTCAGAAGCTCCGAGATCCTTCCGGCCATGGTAAAGCCTATGTCCGCCTCCGTGACCTCTACATTACCCGAAAGAGACAACAGGTCTTTGCCGTCCCCTCTGCCGCAGCCGTTCAGGATAAATACGCCTAAACCGATTAAGGCCGCCAGAGGGATTGTCAGCAGTTTATTCCTTCTCATTTGAAACTCCTTTAGCAGGCTGCTGAAAAAGTCCATCTGCTTCGTTGTCATTGTCGCTCGTCACTGCGGCGTACAGACAAAGTACGCCTCATTCCTCGCTTCTCGACGCCTTTCAGCTGAATTTGCATAGCGAGCGCATACCCCGCAATTTGCGCGGGAGAGGATCATTGCGCGAGCGCGCCAGTAGCCCTCTTCAAATTTGCGATCGCTGTCTCCCGCTCAAACACGGCCCGATGATAATCTGTTTGCGCTCGAAGCAGCGCCGTCTCAGCATCCATCACATCCGTGCTCTTGCCCTCTCCCGTATCGAACCTCAGGCGTTCTATCCTCAAGCTCTCTTTTGCCGATTCGATCGAGGCGAGCGCTACTTCTATTCGCATCCCTGCGCTTTCTATTTTCAGGCAGGCGTCTTTGATTTCCCTGATAATATTGTTTCGGAGAGCGATCTCTTCATATTCTACGGCCTCCCCCTCTTTCCTCTCCCTGGCGATATCCGACCTGATGACCCCTCCATCGAAGAGGGGGACGCTGAACCTTACCCCTACGGCCCAGTTTTCCTCAAACCCCAGATCCGCTCCTGACCGGTCGCCGTACTCTCCGTTCAGGTTTATCTGAGGGTATCTCCTCCCCTCGGCGTACCTGATACGCTCGCCTGAGAGCCTCTTCTTTTTCAATATGGCCTGATAATCCGCCCTCCTGGAGAGCGCCAGGACGATTGAGTCTTCTACTCGGCCCTTTACTTCTTCCGTAACCTCGGCGTTTAAGGTGAGGGACAGCTCGTCTTTGAAGCCTGCAAGATATTTAAGAAGTTCGTACGCTGAGGCGAGGTTATTTTTTATCTCAATCGAATTCTGCCTGGCGTGCGCCAGCTCCACGTCCGCCTTGTAGAGGTCAAGCCTCGGCGCGGCGCCCGCCTTCACGAACAGCTCTATGTTTTTCCTATGCGCTTCAACATTTGAAACCAATGCGTTATTCGCGTTTAACAGCCTGTCCAGCTCGGCTATCTTGAAAAACGCGCTGGTGATATTATAGACAAGCTCCTGCTCGTTGAATTTAAGGGTGTCCTCGGCTATCGATTTTTTGATCTCTGCTATCCTGATCCCGCGCTCTATCCTGCCGCCCCTGTACAGAGGTAGCGTAAAGGATAAGCTTACATCAAAAATAGACTCGTCAAATTCCGGAAACCCGGAGGTCAGGGGAGAGCCGGTAATGGGGGTTATGGGCTGGGCGTAGCGGTACCTTGTAGCGCCGCCGTTCAAGTTGATCACAGGAAGCCTTTCGGCCCTCGCGCCGCCGGCACTGGCCTCTTCGGCCTCGATAGACTTTCTGGACGCGCTTATGTTGGGATTATTCTTGAGTCCGATAGTTATCACGTCCTTAAGCGATAACGGCTCGTCGGCTTCCGACGTATTGAGCCCTAAACCCGGAAGAGAAAAAACAGCCATCAATATTATCGATATTATCTTTCTTTTCATCTTTTCCTCTTCGCTTCAAGGTACTTTTTGTATGAGAGCCAGAGCTTGTCGCCCTTGTCGCTAAGGGAGTACTTAAAGCCGCCCATGAGCCACCTGAGCGCGTTAAACTGTATGAGGCCGACGAACATCGTCGCCATCGCCTCCGGGTTCGCGTCTTTTTTTATCGAACCGTCCTTGACGCCCTCGCTGATGATCTTGCCAAGCCTCTTCATATACTGGTTCACGCATCCAAGGAGCTTCTTTTGAAGATTCCTGATAAAAAGCACCTCGGAGGAGAAGACTATCCTAGGGATGCCCGCATTTTCCTGTATGTAGTCGATATGCAGCTTGAATACCCGCTCCATCTTCTCCAACCCCGTTATCTCCGTGGACTCTATAAGGTCGAGATTGCCGAGAAGGGTCCGCTCTATGTCGTCTATAAGCGCGGTCAGTATCGCTTCCTTGTTCTTGAAATGCCTGTAGAGGTTGGCTTCCGATATTCCGACCTCCCTGGCCACGCGGGCTGTAGTAAACTTCTGTATGCCTTCCGCGCCGATAATATTTATCGCCGCCCTTACTATCTGCTCCCTCCTTACCTCCCCGCTCTCTTTTTTAATGCCCATCAAGCCCTCTCCTTCTGAGGCCGCTCGGTATTTTTTTAAGAACAAAGGCCTTTGCTTGCCTTTTTATAAAAGGCCTTTTTGCGCTTTGCACGCGCTTCTGGGGTATTGGCTCCGCTCGCTGTCGGCTCACTCCCTCTGATAGAACTGAAGCCCGGTCGTTCGCCTCCTTTATGCGCGCTTCGCAATACCCCTGGTATTTTTTGAAGAACAAAATCTAAAAACAAAAGTCATTGCGAGCGAAGCAATCTCGTATTTAAACCCCTCACCCAGCCTCTCCCCAAATGGAGAGAGGGGTTTTTGTGCAGGGCCCGTTCCCCGCGCATGACAATGTGAGTGAACATTCACTTACATTGTACTCAGCCTGCCCTTTCTTGTCAAGAACTTACCCATACCCCCTTTGTCCAGACTGTAGGTTGCGCTCTCACGGTTTTTCAGGTAGGTTTACCTATGAAGGAAGATGCCGCGGGATGTGAGCCGCAATAATTTTTCTTTGAAGGGGGGCCATGGACTTCGAATTTTCCGAGGAGCATAAGGCGATAAGGGAAAAGGCGAAAAGGTTTGCCGACGAGGAGATCGCCCCTTACGCAAGGGAAAACGACGCCCTGGAGCGGTTCCCATCGGATATTCTCAAGAAGATGGGGGCACAGGGTCTTACGGGAGGCCCTGTGCCTCCGGAATACGGCGGAGGGGGGCTTGATTTCATAAGCGACGCCATAATATTCGAAGAAACCGGGCGTGCCTGCTCATCAGTGCGGACGATCATCTCTGTTCAGGTCTCGCTTGTTGAACTCTCCATCTTGAAGTGGGGCACGGAGGGCCAAAAAAGAAGATACCTTCCGGGGTTATGCAGGGCAGAGATGCTGGGGGCGTTCGCGTTGACCGAGCCGGAGGCCGGGAGTGACGCAGGCTCGATCAAGACAGCGGCCACGAAAAAAGGGGACGGGTATCTGCTCAACGGCTCAAAGGCATGGATATCCACGGGCGGGGTCGCCGACATACTGATAGTATTCGCGAAGACTGCCCCTGAGGCCGGGACCAGGGGCATCACCGCGTTTATCGTCGCCAAAGACTCCCCGGGGTTTTCAGCCAGAGGCATAAAGGGAAAGCTTGGGCTTAGGTCGGCCAACACCGCCGGGCTTTTCTTCGAGGACTGCTTCGTACCGGAAGAACAGGTGCTCGGCAGCCCGGGCGACGGCCTTAAGATAGCCCTGTCCGCGCTTGACAACGGCAGGTACGGCGTTGCCGCCGGATGCGTGGGGATCATACAGGCGTGTATCGACGCGTCTATTAAATACTCAAAAAAAAGGGTGCAGTTCGGCAAGCCGATCGCGTCATTTCAGCTCGTTCAGGACATGATTGCTCGCATGCATGTGGATCTGGAGGCCGCGCGCCTCCTTGTCTACAGGGCCGGGCACCTTAAAAACATGGGCGTGAGGAATACGCTTGAGACTTCAGTCGCCAAGTACTTCGCTTCGGAAGCGGCTGTGCGCGCCGCTATGGACGCGCTCCAGGTGCATGGCGGTTACGGGTATTCGAACGAATACCCTGTTGAGAGATATTTAAGGGACGCGCGGGTGGCGACTATCTACGAGGGCACTTCACAGATACAAAAGCTCATAATCGGCGAGAACCTTCTGGGGATAAAGGCCTTCGCCTAGCTGGATGATGAAAAAGCCCATCCCATAGATTGCACAGGGTGTTTTTTCAATACCCTCCTAGCAGGTTGCTGAAAGACCCGGAATTTGTTCAGGCTGCTCAAAAAGGTTGAAGCTCCCCGCGGAATCCGCTGGGAATCTTCGATATGTAAGGAAACAATTTCTATTCGCTCGCTTGACCCCGCAGAAGACTGCGGGGAATGCGCTCGCTATGCATATTCAGCTGCGAGGCGT
>JACRET010000024.1 GCA_016218105.1 Deltaproteobacteria bacterium | reverse complement strand
TTGAGGTCAAAGCAGCTGGAAGGCTTTAAATTTAGAAGACAGGAACCGATAGGGAGCTATATCGTAGATTTTGTCTGTTTCGAGAAGAAGATAATTATAGAAGTAGATGGCGGACAGCATGCTGATGCTGAGGATGATAAAGCGAGGGATTGTTATAGTCCTGAGATTCTGGAACAATGAGGTCTTAAATAATATAGAAGGCGTTTTGGAGTCAGTAAGGGAGAAGCTTCCATCCTCCCCTTAGTCCTCTCCCATCCAGGGAGGGGAAAAATCAGAATCAGGTTTTGTTGAATAATTAAAACGCCCGGAGACAAGATGAACCTCCTTACCATAGCGGAACTTGCAAAAGATGAAATAGACGGGCTTCTTTCACGGGCTGCGGCTCTGAAAGAAAGGCACAAGAAGGGTATCCCCCATCATCCCTTGCGCGGAAAGACCCTCGGGCTCATATTCGAGAAGTCCTCTACCCGCACGCGCGTCTCATTTGAAACAGCGATGTATCATCTCGGAGGCGATGCCATATTCATCAGCGGCAAGGACTCCCAGATAGGAAGAGGCGAGCCGATCAAGGACACCGCCCGCGTCATGTCCAGGTACGTGGACGCTATCGTCATCAGGACGTTCGGGCACGAGATAATCGAAGAGTACGCGAAGTACTCCAGCGTCCCTGTAATAAACGGCCTTACCGACACCCATCACCCGTGCCAGGTGCTCGCCGATGTCATGACCGTTATCGAGAAGAAGGGCACATATAACGGGATGAAGGTCTGCTGGATAGGGGACGGCAACAACATGGCCAACTCCTGGATAGAGGCGGCGGCTGTTTTAGGGTTTGAGCTTAAGCTTGCCTGCCCAAAGGGATACTGGCCGTCAAAGGAATTCCTGGAAAAGTTAAAGGCCGCCGGAGACCCGGAGATACTCATTACCGACAATGTCGAAGAGGCCGCCGCGGACGCCGATGTCCTAAATACCGATGTCTGGGCGTCGATGGGACAGGAGGAAGAGGCGGAGAAGAGGAAAAAGGCCTTTGCGGGCTTCCAGATAAATAAAAAGATATTAAAGCTCTCTAAAAAAGGGGCTATCGTGATGCACTGCCTCCCCGCGCACAGGGGCGAGGAGATAACCGAAGACGTCCTCGAAGGGCCGCACTCGGTTGTCTGGGACGAGGCTGAGAACAGGCTGCATATACAGAAGGCGATACTGGAGCGGCTTTTAGTTGACGGCGGAAGATAAGCGCATAAGTAAAATCCAATAGACGAGGGTAAGATGGGCAAAGAGATCAAGAGAGTAGTGCTTGCGTATTCGGGCGGCCTCGATACGTCCGTGATAATGAAATGGCTGATAGAGCGTTATAACTGCGAGGTGATCGCCTTTTCAGCGGATATCGGCCAGGGCTCCGAGATAACGGGCCTTAAAGAGAAGGCCATCAATACCGGCGCCAAAAAGGTTTACATAAAGGATCTGAGGGAAGAGTTCGTATCCGATTTCGTCTTCCCGATGCTTCGGGCGGCTTCGGTTTACGAAGGCACATATCTCCTTGGCACCTCTATCGCGAGGCCCCTTATCGCGAAGGCCCAGATGGAGATAGCCAGGGCTGAAAGGGCCGACAGCGTCTCGCACGGCGCGACGGGCAAGGGGAACGATCAGGTCAGGTTCGAGCTTACTTACTACTCTATCGACCCGCACATAAAGGTCATCGCGCCGTGGCGCGAGTGGGACATGAAGGGGAGGGCCGACCTTATACGCTACGCGAAGAGGCACGGCATACCTGTCCCGGTCACGAAGAGCAAGCCCTACAGCTCTGACCGTAACCTCTTTCATATAAGCTTTGAAGGCGGAATACTTGAAGACCCGTGGGCCGAACCGCCTGAGAACATGTATGTCCTTACGAAGTCTCCCCAGAAGGCTCCCAATAAACCGGCCTATGTCGAGATCGGTTTCGAGTGCGGAGACCCGGTTTCAATAAACGGCAAGAAGATGTCCCCGGCGAACCTGCTCGCGAAGCTGAACGAACTGGGCGGAGAGAACGGCATCGGGCGCGTCGATATGGTGGAGAGCCGCTATGTCGGGATAAAATCCCGCGGGGTTTACGAGACCCCGGGCGGAACGATACTGCACACCGCCAGAAGGGCCGTTGAGTCGATCACTATGGACAGGGAGTTGCTCCATCTCAGGGACAGCCTCACGCAGCGCTACTCGGACCTCGTCTATAACGGATACTGGTACTCGCCTGAGAGAAAGGCCCTCCAGGGGCTTATCGACGAGGCGACCTCTGCCGTGACCGGGGTGGCGAGGGTAAAATTATATAAGGGCAATGTAACGGTCGTCGGCAGGAAGGCGGAGAACTCCCTCTATCATCCTGACTTCGCTACATTTGAAGAGGATGCGGTTTACGACCAGAAGGACGCGGAAGGGTTTATCAAGATAAACGCCCTCAGGCTTAAGATAAAGGCGATGGTGGACAGGCCGAAGCGCCGTCCATAAAAGGAGTCCGGCGGTGAAGTTTTGCAGGTTTTCATTTGATGGCAAGGTCTCTTTCGGGGTTATAGAGGGCGGTATCGTCTTCGAGGTTGATAAAGACCCTGTCGTTAACGGCGCCGATGGCGTAAAAAAGACAGGTATCCGCAGAAAGGCCGAGGAGGTAAAATTCCTCTCTCCTGTCCTGCCTTCAAAAATAGTCGCGATAGGGCTTAATTACAAGGCGCACGCGGCCGAGTTTAACAAGCCGCTGCCCGAAGAGCCGATGATGTTCATGAAGCCCTCTACCGCCGTGATAGGCCCTGAGGATTCGATAATATATCCTTCTCACATGTCTCACCGCGTGGACTATGAGGGCGAGCTTGGCGTCGTAATAAAAAAGACCGCTAAAGACGTCCCGGTGGAGAACGCGGCTGAGTACATACTCGGCTACACCTGCTTCAACGACGTCACGGCGAGAGACCTTCAGGGCAAGGACGTCCAGTACACAAGGGCCAAGGGCTTTGACACGTTCGCCTGCGTGGGGCCCTGTATAGAGACTGAGCTGGACCCGGCAAACGTCAGGATAGAGACCTATCTTAACGGGGAGAAGAGGCAGGATACTTCGACAGAGGACATGATATTCGATGTTTATAAGCTTTTAAGCTTTGTTTCACACGTGATGACCTTGCTGCCGGGGGATATCATAGCGACAGGCACTCCATCCGGGGTCGGCAAGATGAAGCCCGGCAATGTTGTAGAGGTCATGATAGAAGGCATCGGGATTTTAAGGAACACTGTGGCGGGAAGAGCATAGAATATAAGCAAAGGGAAATAGGAGGTAGTTGGAAATGCCGGAAGATTACATTCAGGGACTTTTCGCCGAGCGGATTGGTGGCAGCGGCTTTGGCAAAGGCACAAAACTGTACAAGTTCGAAAAGATCAAGAGGGCCAAGGCTGAAGCCAAGAGAGTAAGTCCGAATACGGAGCTTCTGGACTTCGGGGTAGGCGAGCCCGATGAGATGGCCTTTCCCATCGTAGTGGAGGCGCTTAAGCACGAGTGCGCGAAGCCTGAGAACAGGGGCTATTCCGACAACGGCATCCTGGAGTTGAAGGAAGCCGCCGCTAAGTATCTGGAGAAGATCTACGGCGTCACGGGCATAGACCCGGCGAAGGAGATCATCCATTCGATAGGCTCCAAGCCCGCGCTGGCGATGATACCGGACGCGTTCATCAATCCGGGTGACGGCGTGCTGATGACCGCGCCGGGGTATCCGATAATCGCCACGCACACCGAGTGGAACGGCGGAAGGGTGGTAAAGTTGCCGCTACGCGAGGAGAACGGGTTTTTGCCTGACCTCGACGCGATCCCGGCGGAAGACCTCAAGGGAGTAAAACTCCTTTATCTGAACTATCCGAACAATCCGACCGGCGCCGCGGCCACGCCGGAATTCTTCGCCAAGGTCGTGGAGTTCGCGAAAAGAAATAATATCATAGTAGTGCACGACGCCGCCTACGCCGCGCTTTCCTTCGAAGCAAAGCCCTTGAGCTTTTTGTCGGTCGATGGCGCGAAGGATGTGGGTATCGAGATACATTCCTTCTCAAAGGCATTCAACATGACGGGCTGGAGGCTCGCTTTCGTGGCCGGCAACGAGAAGATAGTGGCGGCTTACGGACACGTGAAGGATAATTACGACTCAGGTCAGTTCATCGCCATACAGAAGGCTGGCATCTACGCCCTCGACCATCCTGAAATTACCGAGAAGATCTCGGCCAAGTACAAGAGAAGGCTCAAGCTCATGGTCGACGCGCTTAACGCGAACGGCTTTTCGGCCCAAATGCCCAAAGGCTCGTTCTATCTCTACGTTGGCGCCCCCAGAAAGGCCAAGAGGGATATAATGTTCAATACAGCGGAGGACGTGTCAGAGTTCCTTATCAAAGAGGCGCACATATCAACCGTGCCGTGGGATGATGTAGGCAAATACCTGAGGTTCTCGGCGACGTTCGCGGCCAAGGACAAGGAAGACGAGTACAGGGTGATCGAGGAGATGAAAAAGAGGCTCAAAGCCCTCGATCTTGAATTTTAAGACAAACACTGAATAGAGGGCCCGGGCATCAAAACCCCGGGCCTTATTAATTTACCCATATGGCCCAAAGGGTCTTTATCTCAATCGGCTCAAATCTTGGCGACAGAATAGCAAACTGCCGGGCGGCGGCAAGGCTCATATCCGAAAGCCCCGGCATAAGGCTTTTGAAGGAGAGCTCACTGTATGAGAACGAGCCTTGGGGCGTAAAAGACCAGCCGGCGTTCATAAATTCCGTAATTGAAATAGAGACAACGCTACCCCCCCGTGAGTTGCTTGTTCTTTTGAAATCCATCGAGACCGTGATAGGGAGAAAGACAGCGGGGCGCTGGGGGCCGAGGGAGATAGACCTCGATATAATTTTTTATGGCGGCGGCATCGTAGATGAAGAAGGCATGACGATCCCTCATCCTTATGCGCATGAGCGGATATTCGTGCTCTTGCCTTTGGCCGAGATAGCGCCGGATCTCATCCATCCGGTATTTAAAAAAAGCGTTTTCGAACTCCTTGGTGCGATTACGGAGCGGGGCTGGATCAGAAAAATAGATAACAGATGAAGCCTATAATAATCCTTTTGATAATCTTCTTTGCCGTAAGGTTCATAAGAAAGGGGCTGCTTAAAAAAGCGGCCAACCCCCATCAGGCGGAAAAGCCGCGACCCGGCGCTCCCGCGGCGGCAAAAAGCGATAGCGAGGAACTGGTGCTGGACCCTGTCTGCGACAGCTACATACCCATGAGCGGAGCCCGGACGCTCAACCGCGGCGGAAAGGTTGATTACTTCTGCTCGGATGAGTGCAAGGATAAGTTCCTGAAGAGTTCATAAAGAGTATTTTCCGTTGAGACCGTCGATAATTTTGAAATTCAGTTGACGAGGCCTGTAGACCTTGTTATTCTTTTTCTAAGTGCGTGTTTTAAGGCGGTTTTCTCCGCCTGTTTTTACAAGGCCGGTCGAAAAAGACCGGGCTTTCGCCAGGATATGTTAACGCGGGTATTACCGGCGAGTGCGTTCCATATACATTGGGTTTTGTTCCTGTAGCTATTGTTCTTGATGGGATTGTCGGCAAGGTACTTTTTTCTTTTTTATTGCTCGGCTTTGATCCGCCCTTAAAAGGGCGGGAATCCGCCGAGCACCCGATTGAAAATAAAATAGATGACGCAAGGAGGACAGTTTATGGATTGGGGCATGAAAAACCGCTTGACGAAAATAATAAGGCCTGAAACCGGCAGGACTGTAATGCTGGCCGTTGACCATGGATACTTCCTCGGGCCCACGACAGGACTCGAAGACCCGGGCAAGACCGTTCAGCCCCTTATGCCTTACGCCGACACACTCATGCTCACAAGGGGAGTGCTTCGCGCGTGCGTAAACCCTGATGTCAATGTGCCTATCGTGCTCAGGGTTTCGGGCGGCACTTCGATACTCGGAAATTTAGCCGATGAAGGGACGACGGTTTCGATGAGAGACGCGCTCCGCTTGAATGTCTCCGGCGTGGCGCTCTCGATATTCGTAGGCTCCGAGCTTGAAAGAAAGACGCTCCTGGCCCTGGCTGACCTTATAAATGAAGCGCAGGAATTCGGGGTGCCGGTGCTTGCAGTTACTGCCGTGGGCAAGGACATGGTGAGGGACGCAAGATATCTGGGGCTGGCCTGCAGGATAGCGGCTGAACTGGGCGCGCATATAGTAAAGACATACTACTGCGATGATTTCGAGAAGGTAGTCAGGAACTGCCCTGTGCCGATCGTCATCGCGGGCGGAAAAAAGATACCCGAGAGGGAAGCCCTGGAGCTTTCATACAACGCCATATCAAGAGGCGCGGTCGGCGTAGACATGGGACGCAACATCTTCCAGTCCGAACACCCGGTTGCCATGATAAGGACGGTAAGGGAGATCGTGCACGCAGACCTTAAGCCGGATAAGGCGTGGGACATGTTCAACACCCTGGCCGCTGAAAAGGAAGGCGCGTTCGCTTAACTGTCGGCTTAAATTTTCTTTCCAGGAGGCGGTCTTGAGGGCTGCGGTATATTACAATAACCGGGACGTACGCGTAGAGGAAGTGCCTGTCCCAAAGATACGCGAAGGCGAGATAATGGTGCGCGTCGAGGCGAGCGGCATCTGCGGCAGCGACGTGATGGAGTGGTACAGGATTAAAAAGGCCCCGCTGGTGCTGGGCCATGAGATCGCCGGCACTGTTACGGAAACCGGGGCGGGGGTCGTAAAATTCAAGGCGGGCGACAGGGTGACCGTCGCGCACCACGTCCCGTGCAATACTTGCAGGTATTGCCTTACGGGCAATCATTCGGTCTGTGAAACGCTACGCACCACAAACTTCGACCCTGGCGGTTTTTCAGAATACCTGAGGGTGCCGGCCATAAACGTGGACAGGGGGGTCTTCAAGCTCCCTGATTCGATGACGTTCGAGGAAGGGACCTTTTCAGAGCCGCTCGGTTGCGTCGTAAGGGCGCTCCGGGCCTGCCGGATGGAGCCCGGTAAGACCGTCCTCGTCATCGGAAGCGGCATGTCGGGCCTCCTCCATGTAAGGCTTGCCAGGGCGCTTGGGGCGGGGAAGATAATCGCTACCGACATAAGCGATTTCAGGCTTAACGCCGCGCTGGCCTCAGGCGCGGACCTCACTCTAAAGGCCGATACGGATGTCCCGTCGGAGGTGCGCAAGCACCTCGGCAGACTGGCTGACATTGTAATAATATGCGCCGCCAGGGACTCGGCCTTTGCTCAGGGGCTTAAGTCCGTTGACAGGGGCGGGGTAGCGCTCTTTTTCGCCCCCAAGGAGCCGGGCGAGACTTTTCCCATGCCGCTTTTTGACCTCTGGAAGGATAATATTACGATCGTCAATTCATACGCTTCTCCGCCGCTCGATACGATGCTCGCCCTCGATCTTATAGAGAGCAGGCGCGTGCCGGTAGCTGACCTGATCACCCACAGGCTCCCGCTTGGCGAGGCACAGGAAGGTTTCAGGCTGGTGGCGGAGGCGAGGGAGTCGATAAAGGTAGTGATCGAGCCGCAGAGGTAAAGGAGAATAGAATTGAAAAAGATCGGGCTTGTCATTAAGGCCAGCAATCCGGAAGCCGTGAAGCTTGGTTCTGAAATGGCCCGGTGGGCCTTGAAAACCGGCGGGCAGGTTTTTGTCGATTCCGGCATCGCCCCCAATATCCCTGACGCCATAGCTGTTCAGCCCGAAGATTTCCCGGGTTCGGTGGAAGTACTCATAGTGCTTGGCGGCGACGGCACCATGATCCACGCCGTAAGGCTACTTAACGGGAAAAAGGTCCCGATACTCGGGGTCAATATGGGTAGCCTCGGATTTCTCACGTCCATCACCGTAAAAGAGGTCTTCCCGCTCTTGGATCGGATAATGAGGGACGATTTCCAGACCGAAGAAAGAATGCTCCTTTCCGTGGCCCACACGAGGCAAGGCGAGACCATATCCAGGTTCAAGGTCTTGAACGACGCGGTAATAAAGGGGGATAACGCCAGGCTCATACGGCTTGAGACGCGCATCAACCAGGAGTATGTCAACACCTACAGGGCCGACGGGCTCATAATCGCGACACCGACAGGCTCTACGGCCTATTCTCTCTCGGCGAACGGCCCCATACTCTACCCGACTATACATTCGATAATAGTCGCGCCTATATGCCCTTTTAACCTGACCAACCGTCCCGTAGTGATACCGGATTGGATGACGGTAGACGTTACCGTGAGCCCGGATCAGTCTAACGTGGAGCTGATACTCGACGGCCAGGTCGACGTGCCCCTTCTCACGGGCGATACCGTAAAGATAAAAAGGGCCGAGGCCAGCGTATATTTAATTAAGTATGAAGGTAAAAGTTATTTTGATATACTTAGGGAAAGGCTTATGTGGGAGGTAAAGAGGCCATAAGTTAAGATGTGACCGTTCTATTTTTCCGACTCCTTTGAGATGACAAACGCCCGTTGTTAAATTCCCTCTACCAGTTAAGAGTATGCTTGTTGAGCTGAGTATCAAAGACTTTGCCATAATCGACAGCCTGAGTATCTGCTTCGGCCCTGGCCTCAATATTTTTACAGGCGAGACCGGCGCGGGAAAAAGCATCATTATGGACGCGCTCGCCCTTATACTCGGCGACAGGGCGTCGAATGACATTATCAGGTCGTCCAGGGAAGAGGCGAGGGTCGAGGCGATGTTCGACATCTCCTCATGCAGGTCGGTCGAAGTGGTTTTGAAAGAGGCCGGCATAGATCAGGACGGCGATCATTTAATCATCAAGAGGATAGTCCAGAGGGCGGGCAGGAACAGGATATATATAAACGGAAGCCTCGCAACCCTCGTAACGCTTACCGAAATAGGGCGCAGGCTGATAGACATATACGGGCAGAGCGAGCATCAGTCCCTTACGCGCCCCGAGGAGCATATAGAGATACTCGACACCTTCGGGGGTTTTCAGAACCTCAGGGCCTACATGTCCGACAGCTACAGGGCTTATGGGACCTTGAAAAAGGAGCTTGAGGCATTAACGCTGGAGGCCAGGGCGCTCAATGATAAAAAGGAGCTACTCTCTTATCAGTTAAAGGAAATAACCGAGGCGATAGTCACGCCGGGCGAGGATGCCGGCGTTCAAAAAGAGCTTGAGAGGCTTAAGCACGCTGAAAGGCTTAAAAGCGCGTCTCTGGACGCTGAGCGCGCGATTTATTCCGACGAAGGCTCGATAACCGAGCGGCTCGGGGGTGTGATAAAGTCCCTCAAGGACGCCTCGGTCTTTGATGAGAGGCTTGAAAAAGCCATAGAGCCGCTTGAGTCTTCGCTCTTCGCGCTTGAGGACGGCGGGAGGTTCCTCCGCAGCTATGCCGAAGGGATCGAGGCAGACACCGGCGCCCTGGAGGCCGCCGCATCCAGGCTTGACCTCTTGAATAAATTAAAGAAAAAGTACGGCCCGTCTGTTGACGATGTGATAGCGAAAAGGGAGTCCATTGAAAAAGAGCTGGCCCTCCTTTCGAGTTCAGAAGAGAAGATAAAAGAGCTTGAAGGCCGTGTAAAGGAGGCTAGGGGGAAGGCCTCGGCGGCGGCGGCGAACCTGACGGACGCCCGTTTAAGCGCCGCGAAAGAGCTTGAGAAAAAAATTGAGGACGAGCTGTCTACCCTGGGCATGAAGGGGAGCGTTTTCGAGGTCGCGATAGAGACGGAGAAGAACCCTGAGGGCGGGATAAGGTTCAATGAGAAAGGCAGCGACAGGGTAAGCTTTTTTATAGCTACCAATAAGGGTGAGGGGCTTAAGCCGCTCGCAAGGATAGCGTCAGGCGGAGAGCTTTCCAGGATAATGCTCGCCATGAAGAGCGCTACGGCCGAAGGCAGGGTGCCCACGTTGATATTCGACGAGATAGACACCGGGGTGGGCGGCGCCGCGTCGCAGGTCGTAGGGCTTAAATTAAAAGAGGTGTCTAAAGTACACCAGGTGCTCTGCATCACACATCTGCCGCAGATCGCGGCTTTTGCCGACAGACACTTCGGCGTTTCAAAGGAAGCGGCCAAAGACGGCAGGACCGTAAGCGCCGTGGCGGAGCTTGCCGGGCAGGATTCCATAGAGCAGATATCTGTAATGCTCGGCGGCCTCAAGGTTACGGACACTACGAGAAAGCACGCGGCTGAGCTGATCGACGCGGCAAAGAGCCTGTCATCCGCCAGGAAGAAAAAAGCCGCGGAGCGGGCCTAGAGGAGCACGGAGGAGAGTTGGTAAGGAAAGCCGTAATCGATGATGTCCAGTCTATCTACGAGATCGTAGAGGCGTATGCCGCAAGGGGCCTTATGCTGCACAGGCCGGATACGGACATCTATGACAGCGTCAGGGATTTTTTTGTCTACGAAGACGGGGGGCTTGTCGTAGGCACATGCGCCCTCCACATAAGCAGCGAAGACATGGGTGAGATCAGGTCGCTGGCGGTCAGGGAGAATTTCATAGGCAAGGGAATAGGAAGAAAGCTCGTGGAAGCCTGCCTTGAAGAGGCGCGCTCCATAGGGCTTAAGAAGGTGTTCGCCCTTACTTACAAGACCGGTTTTTTTCAGAGGCTTGCCTTCAAAACAGTCAACAAAGAGGTGCTTCCACATAAGATATGGGGGGATTGCATCAAGTGTGTTAAATTTCCGAATTGTGACGAGAACGCCGTAATACTGGACCTGGGCAGGAAATAAACGCGGTCACGGAGGCTTTATGAGCGAGGCGCAGCATACCCATACCATTGATGCCGCAAAGACGATAGAGACTCTCAGAAAAAACTTGAAGGGCAGGGCTGAGGCATACGAGATATTTTATTCGTTTGACAGCGGCCTCGGCGTTGAGGCCAAAGAGGGGCAGATCGACGCGCTCAAGGCCCGCTCCAACGCCGGCGTCGGCCTGAGGACTCTCCTTAAGAAAAGGCAGGGTTTCGGGTTCTCAAGCGTCCTTACGGAAGAGGCATTGAAAGAGCTTGTCGATAAGACCCTCTCCGCGAGCGTTGAATCGAGCGAGGACGATTACTTGAAGTTCCCGAAAGAATCGGCAGGCTCGGGGACGCCGGAGAAGCTGCTAGGGATTTTCGACGAATCGTTCGGCCAGGCGTCTGAAGAAGAGAGGCTTAAAATCGCGCTTCAGATAGAAGAGAGCGCGCTGTCTTATGACGCGAGGATCGCGAGGGTGCGGAAGGCCTCTTATCAGGAATCCATTCATTTTGACAGAGTCGTAAATTCGAACGGGGTAGACGTATCGCACTCCGCCACTTTTTACAGCGGAAGCGTTACGGCCGTTGCCGAAGAAAAAGGCGAGTCCCAGATGGGATGGGAGATGGGGCTTGGCCACGGTAAAAATGCCGTTGACCCGTCCGCCATCGGGACTGGGGCGGCGAAAAACGCCGTAAACTTGATGGGCGCCAGAAAGATGGGCACCATAAAATGCCCGGCGGTCCTTGAAAATACCGTTGTCTGCGAACTGCTGGAGGCCCTGGCGGGTTCCCTGCTCGGCGATAACGTCCATAAAGGCAAATCCATGCTCATCGGCAAGGTGGGCGAGAAGATAGCCTCTGAAGTCCTTAATGTCTACGACGACGGGTTGCTGCCCGGAGGATGGGCTTCGTCTCCCTTTGACGGAGAGGGGGTCATGAGGTCAAAGACGCCTCTTATTTTAAACGGGGTATGCCAGGGATATTTGTACGATTCCTACTGGGGTGAAAGGGCAGGCGTTAAATCAACCGGCAACGCTACACGCTCGAATTATAAGGGGTTTCCGGGCGTAGGCATCTCGAACCTCTATATTGGAAAGGGTTCAAGGAGCCTGGATGATCTTTTTAAAGAACTTGGAAAAGGGCTTTTTGTCACAGAAGTTTTAGGCGTACATACGATAAATACCGTTAGCGGAGATTTTTCCCTCGGGGCCGCCGGGCTCTGGATAGAGAACGGCTCTCCAGCGTACCCGGTGCGGGGGATGGCTGTCTCCGGCAACCTCCTCCAGATTTTCTTAAAGGCCGGGGTGGTGGCGTCTGATATCCGTTTTATAGGTTCTATCGGGGCGCCGAGCCTGCTTATAACGGAAATCGAAGCGAGCGGATCCTAAAGGAGAATATGGACGAGAAGAAGGAAGGCAGCATAAGGATGGAAGAGCTGTTATCTAAAAACCCGCTCTTCAGCGGCCTGGAGGACTTTTACCTCAAGGACATCATATCCCGGGGTGAGATAAGGTCATGGCCCGAGGCAAGCCAGATCATAATCGAAGGCGAGAGCGGTGACGCGGTATTTTTTATAATCTCCGGCAAGGTGAAGGTGACTCTTTACGGCGAGGAGGGCAGGGAAATAGTGCTTGCCATCCTTAAGGAAGGGGATATGTTCGGCGAGATGTCGATCATAGACGACAAGCCGAGATCCGCCAACGTCGAGGCAGTGACAGGGCTTGAATGCCTGGTCGTCGGCAAGACCGCCTTCCTCGATTACCTCTCAAGGCACCACAAGGTCTACATGAGGTTTTTCGCCTATCTTACGGGGAGGCTCCGCGAAGCAACTAGAAAGATCGGCGGTCTCGCCCTTTTAGACGTTTGCGGCAGGATCGCCCATACCCTTATCGGCATGGCGAAAACAGCTACTGGCGAGGAGAAGGTGATTGCTATTGAGAGGCCTACGCACGAGCAGCTTGCGGCCATGATAGGCTCTTCACGCGAGGTCGTAAGCAGGGCCTTGAAGAAAATGACGCAGGAAGGCTACATAAAGATAGAAAAGGACAGGATACTCCTTTATCCGTAGCCTGCCAGGCGCAGCTTTTTTTGTACAGTTTCAAGCTTGACAACCGATAAGAATGTATGTTAAAAATTTGCATCCACCAAAAAGCTGTAAGGGTTTTATCCCTTTACATGGACTCACCGCGCCGTTCCTTACGGCAGTTCAAAATCCCGGCTTAAAGTACTGTAATTAATTCAAGTAGTTACCTGATTCGGAACCTGTAGAAGTGGAGAGCCGTAGTTGGACAGACGTTTCCTTACCTTTTTTATTCTAACCAATGACGCTTCCAAGACGAGGCAGCTTAGAATCCCCATAAGTCTTCTTAAGGGCGCGGGTGTATTCGCCCTTCTTTCCATCGTGATATTTTCGTTTATAATCATGGATTACGCCAGGATAAAGCGTGAAAAGGCCGAGCTGTTCAGTCTAAAGAAAGAGAACGCCGACCAGAAGAGCGAGCTTGAAGGTTTTGGCGCCAAGATCAGGGAGATTGAGGCTCAGATCGCCAGGCTCAACATATTCGATATTAAGCTCCGCAAGATGGCGAATCTCACTAACCCTAAAGGCGCGTCCCCTGACCAGGTCATGGGCATGGGCGGGCCGGAAGAAGACGCGGGGATAAACTCTACAGCCGGAAAGACCGCCGCGCTTAAGGAGAACATAAAAGGGGAGTTGACCAGGCTTACCGAAACCGTCAAGGCGCAGGAGGCAAGCTTCTCCGAGCTCCATGAATTTCTTCTGAAGAGGTCTTCGTTCCTGGCGGCAACCCCTTCGATATGGCCTGCCCGCGGGTGGGTGACTTCCAATTACGGGGAGAGGCTTTCCCCCTTCACCGGCGCAGTGCAGGTGCACAAGGGATTGGATATAGCAAACAGGATAGGCACCACGGTCGTGGCCCCGGCGGACGGGATAGTGGTCGAGGTCGTGAAGGATAAAGGATTGGGTAAGAAGGTCACCCTGTTCCACGGGTTCGGTTTCAAGACCTCGTACGGACACCTCTCCGAGGTCATGGTAAAGGTCGGAGAGAAGGTAAAGAGGGGGACTAAGATAGCGCTTATGGGCAATACGGGCCATTCAACCGGGCCGCATCTCCATTACGAGATATCGCTCAACGGCGTAGCTGTAAACCCGGCAAAGTATATCCTAAATTAGCAGCCGAATTTTATTTGATAAATCCATCTGCCCCTGCCGTAGCGTCCGCCGGCGAGGGCTTTTTTATTCGTGAGAAGAAAATATTACGGGCGGCAAAAAAGAATTTTGCGCCGTATGGAAATGTTTGTATAATTGTGCTAGTATGATAAGTTGTATCATAATTCCTATTCTGAAAAATATATACAGGTAAAGGATTATTATCCTGATCGGTGAGATATGCTAAATAGCCTGCTTAAAAAAGTATTCGGCAGCAAAAACGAAAGGGAGGTCAAGAGGCTCCTTCCGATAGTCGAGCAGATAAACTCCCTTGAGCCGAAGATGAAGTCCATCAGCGACGAGGGCTTTAAGGACCTTACGCGGAAGTTAAAGGAAGACGTAAAGGGCGGAAAGAGCCTTGACGACATCCTCCCGGAGGCTTTCGCGGCTGCAAGGGAAGTCTCCTGGCGCAGGCTCAAGATGCGCCACTTCGACGTCCAGCTCATGGGTGGCATTGTCCTGCACGAGGGTAAAATCTCCGAGATGAAGACGGGCGAAGGCAAGACGCTTGTCGCCACTTTGCCGCTGTACCTGAACGCGCTTTCAGGCAAAGGCTCTCATCTCGTAACCGTAAACGATTACCTCGCCAAGCGCGACAGCCATTGGATGGGCGCGCTCTACAACGCGCTGGGGCTTACCGTAGGCGTTATCCAGCATGAGGCGAGCTTCATCTATGATACCAGTTTCAAGGACGGCGGAAGTTTCGTGCACCTCAGGCCCGTATCAAGGAAAGAGGCCTACATGGCCGACATCACCTACGGGACCAACAACGAGTTCGGCTTCGATTATTTAAGGGACAACATGAAGTTCTCGCTGGAGGAGTATGTCCAGAGAGACCTTAACTTCGCGATAGTGGACGAAGTAGACTCCATCCTTATCGACGAGGCCAGAACACCGCTTATCATCTCAGGCCCCACGGAGGATTCCACCGACAAGTACTACACGATAGACCGCATAATGCCGGGGCTTAAGAAAGAGCTTCATTACACCGTAGATGAGAAGGCCAAACAGGTGCTCCTTACCGACGACGGCGTAGTAAAGGTTGAAGAGCTTCTTCAGATCGGTAACCTGTATGACCCTGAAAATATCGAGACCCTGCACCATGTGAACCAGGCCCTCAGGGCGCACGTGCTGTTTCACAAGGATATAGACTATGTCGTAAAGGACAATCAGGTAATAATAGTTGACGAGTTTACCGGAAGGCTCATGTCCGGAAGGCGCTGGAGCGACGGTCTCCATCAGGCTGTAGAGGCGAAGGAGCAGGTAAAGATAGAGAACGAGAACCAGACCCTCGCCACCATTACGTTCCAGAATTATTTCAGGATGTATGAAAAGCTCGCGGGCATGACAGGCACAGCCGACACCGAGGCCGCGGAGTTCCATTCCATATATAACCTTGAGGTCATGATCATCCCTCCCAACAAGCCGCTTGCCAGGGGGGACAACACTGACCTCGTTTACAAGTCAAAGAAAGAGAAGTTCAGGGCGGTAGTCAAGGAAATAGATGAGTGGAACAAAAAAGGCAGGCCCGTCCTTGTCGGCACCATATCCATCGACGATTCCGAAAAGCTTTCGATCCTTTTAAAAAACCACGGCGTAGCCCATCATGTTTTAAACGCCAAGCAGCATGAGCGCGAAGCCGAGATAGTCGCGCAGGCCGGGAGGCTTAAGGCTGTGACCATATCCACCAACATGGCGGGAAGGGGTACGGACATCCTCCTTGGCGGAAACGCCGAGTACCTGGCCGCCGCGCGCGCCGGCAAGGATGATTCAACAGAGGATTACCATACCGCGCTTGAACGGGCAAGGGTGCTTTGCGAAGAGGAAAAGAACAAGGTTCTGGCCCTTGGGGGCCTTCACATAATCGGCACCGAGCGGCACGAGTCGAGGCGCATAGACAACCAGCTTCGAGGCCGCGCCGGACGTCAGGGAGACCCCGGTTCATCGAGATTCTATCTTTCGCTTGAAGACGATCTCTTAAGGATATTCGGAAGCGACAGGATCGCCGGCATAATGGGCAAGATCGGAATGGACGAGGACGTCCCGATCGAGCACGGCCTCGTTTCGAGGGCGATAGAGAACGCCCAGAAAAAGGTCGAGGCGCACAACTTCGACATAAGGAAGCACCTCCTTGAATATGATGATGTCATGAACCAGCAGAGAGAGGTCGTCTACGGATATAGAAGACAGATACTCTCGCAGACCGGGCTTCGCGACATGGTGAAGGAGTTTACACTTGAGGTCGTCGAAGACGTGGTAAATACGCACATAGAAGAGAAGGCGCATCAGGAAGACTGGGATTTGAAATCCGTCGTTGACGGCGTCCACAAGCAGTTCGGGGTTCCGGTCGAGGCAAAAGAACTTGATTCCGTGGGAAGGGAAGCCCTCGCGAAGTTCATAACAGACAATATCTGCAAGGCGTATAACGAAAAGGTCGCGCTTGTCGGAGATGAGCCGTTCGCCTCCTTCGAGAAGGTGATTATGCTCCATACGCTCGATACCCTCTGGAAAGACCATCTCCTTTCGATGGACCATCTGAAGGGCGGGATCGGGCTTCGCGGCTACGGACAGAAAAACCCGCTGCAAGAGTATAAGAAGGAAGGCTTCGACCTCTTTGTCGAGATGATATTCAGGCTCAAAGCAGAGGTGACGGAGAGGCTCTACAAGGTTCAGATAAGGAGAGAGGAAGAAGAGCCGGCCCCTCAGCCGAAGATTCAGCAAAAGCCCCAGAAGGTTACGTACAGCCGGGGCGAGGATGAGCCTGAAGAGGAAAAGAAGGAAGCCCCTGTGACCCGCCACGGCGACAAAATCGGAAGGAACGACCCGTGCCCGTGCGGCAGCGGCCTTAAATACAAGAGATGCTGCGGGGACAAGTAAACAGCCTTATATTCAGCCCGGGAAAGGAATCAAAGAACGGTAGAGATGGCAAAAAACGAAGTTCCCACGGTAGCGCCAGTTAAGAATTTTAAAGTACCCGGCTTTAAGGCCTCGGGTATTTCCTGCGGGATAAAAAAGACGGGGCGTAAAGACCTCGCTCTGATATTAAGCGATACCCCGGCTGAGTGCGCCGCCGTCTTTACCGCCAACAAGGTCAAGGCGGCCCCAGTGCTTATTGACATAATCCGCGTAAAAAAAGGCGTTACGAGAGGGGTAATCGTAAACAGCGGCAACGCCAACGCCTGCACTGGCACGAACGGCCTCCTTGCCGCAAAGCGGATGACCTCGGCCGTTGAAAAGTCTCTGGGACTTAAAACGGGCGAAATACTCGTCTCGTCTACCGGTGTGATCGGGGTGCCTCTTCCGGTCGAGAAGGTAGAGAAGGCTATCCCGGAGCTCTTGAAGAACCTCGATAATAATGGCCTTCACAGCGCGACTGAAGCCATCATGACGACCGACGCCTATCCAAAAAAGGCCGTCGCCAGGGCGCGGATAAACGGAAAGACCGTGACGATAGCGGGCATGGCAAAAGGCGCAGGAATGATTTGCCCCAATATGGCGACACTCCTTTCTTACTTCATGACGGACGCCAATATCAAATCGCCAGCCCTCAATAAAGCCCTTAAAACCGCTATAGACGCGTCTTTCAACAGCATCATCGTCGATAACGACGCCTCCACAAACGACACCGCCATGATATTCGCCAACGGCGCATGCAACGGGGCTGAAATAAAGGCAAACACCCCGGAGTTCGCCGCCTTCTCCAGGATATTAAATGATGTTTCCTTAAAGCTCGCCCACATGATAGTCAGGGACGGGGAAGGGGCTACGAGGTTTATAGAAATTGACTTGACCGGCGCCGCCTCTCTTCAAGAGGCAAAGAGAGGGGCCAGGACGGTAGCTGAGTCGCAGCTTGTAAAGACAGCATTTTTCGGCGGAGACCCTAACTGGGGCAGGATACTGGCTGCGCTTGGCAGGGCAGGGATAAAAATCAAAGAGGAAAAGGTCTCGATATCCTTTAACGGCGTTCCCGTGGTCAAAAACGGCCTTGATACCGGCAATGAAGACAGGGCCGCTAAGGCGCTTAAGACACACGACGTAAAGGTGAAGATAGAGCTTAATATCGGAAAACATTCGACCAGGCTTTGGACGACGGATCTCTCTTACGAATACGTAAAGATAAATTCGGCTTACAGGACTTAAGAGGTTCTCTGTAACCTGATAACGAATATCCGTAATAGTCCGGCAACTGTTTTTTTGGAGGTCTCAATGGAAATGCTGACTAAAGAAGCTGACAGATGGCTCAGACAGGCCGAATACGACCTAAAGGCCTCGGAATGGAATCAGCAAGGCGGCTTTTATGCCCCCGCCTGCTTCTGGGCACAGCAAAGCGCCGCCAAATCGCTTCGAGCCTTCCTCTTCATGAACAGGGAAGACACGAGGGAGACACGGTCTGTTGTGGATCTCCTTGACCGCGCGATCACGTATGAAGAGGAGTTCAGGGGCTTTGTCGGTACTTCGACGAGCCTGGATATCTATTACAAGACCGCAAGGTTTCCTGATGCGCTTCCCGGCGGGATACCTGCCGATGTGATCACAGAGAAAGACTCGAAGGACGCGGTCAAGCAGGCCTCTGAGATAATCGCGATAGTAGAGAAGAAACGGAAGAGCTATCTTCCGGACACGCTTTAGTGGGTCGTTGAAAGACACCCTGCCGTGCGATCCATGGATGGGGATGGGCTTTCTCAACATCCTGTCAGTTAAGACAGTCATCCGTTAACGGTTATCTTTAAAGGCAAAAGACAGGGAAATCCGTATGATGAGCCGGTAACCGATAGTTGATATTAGATAACTTACAATTAATGGCCGATATGCTGATAATCCTGCCCTTTATCTTCGGGGCTGTTGTCGGGAGTTTTTTGAATGTTTGCATCTATCGCATCCCTCTAGGTATCTCAGTTGTTTCACCGCCGTCACGCTGTCCATCTTGCGGCACCAGCATCCCTTTCTATTATAATGTCCCGATATTCGGATATGTAATCCTCCGGGGGCGGTGCGCCTCGTGCAAAACCCCGCTCTCCGTCAAGTATCCGCTTGTAGAGGCGCTCACCGGGGCGCTTGCGGCGCTGCTTTTTCTCAAGTACCAGATAACCCCTGCGTTATTCATATACTTTGCCTTTCTTTCGGCCCTCGTGGTAGTGACATTCATAGACCTTAAATATCAGATCATCCCCGATGTGATAAGCCTTCCGGGCGTGATAATCGGCCTTCTTTTGTCTTATTTCCTCCCTGTCGGGATAATCGATTCTCTGATAGGCATCTTACTCGGCGGAGGGACACTCTTCGGTATCGCCGCCGCCTATCTCCTCCTTGCCAAAACCGAAGGCATGGGCGGAGGCGACATAAAGCTCCTCGCAATGATAGGGGCTTTTCTCGGATGGAAGGGGGTCATAGTAACCCTTCTTTTAGGCTCATTTATGGGCGCCTTTATAGGCATGGGCTATATTCTGTTTGCCGGAAAGGGATCGAGGTTTCCCATACCGTTCGGGCCTTTCCTTGCCTGCGGAGCATTAGTTCATCTGTTCTTTGGCGACGCGCTTATCAACTGGTATATCATACGCGCTACAGGGGTATAGAGTGATGAAGCCCGGTATCGGCATACGTTTTCAGCTTACGGCGGGGATAGTGCTGACGACACTCGCCGGGATAGGCCTTATCGGTCTTTTAAGCATAAGCATAGTCGAGAGGAGCGCCGTCAACTGGAAGGTGAGCGAGTCTGTAAGCATAGCGAGGATCATCCGTGCGGCCGCGGGGATGCCCGGCGCTTCGGCTGACCCGCTTGCCCTTGTAAAGTACGCCTCAGCGGCCCTTAAGGAATCGGGCATAAGCGATTATACGGTCACAGACCCCGCCGGAGAGGCCCTCGTTTCAGGAGGCAGGCTGGTTGATGAGGGCTCAGACGTAATCTACTTCGAGGGTGACATAAAAGTAACCAGGATCGGCGGCGGATGGCTCCTGGACCCGGGAAAGGCTTTATATATTTCGGCCCCGCTCGGCGCTCCTGGCAGGGGCGGGGCAGGGGCGATAAGGTTTACCGTTTCGTTAGCAGGGATCAATCAAGACATCGCTGGCATCAGGAAGTTTCTCCTCCTCTACGCGCTCCTCGACTCGCTCGTTATCATAGGTTTTGGCATTTACTTTCTCTCAAAGTCGATCGTAAACCCGATACGCAAGCTGGAGCAGACCGCTACGCGCATCGCCTCCGGGGGTTTGAGCGAAAGGGCCGTAATACAGGCGGATAACGAGGTGGGAAGCCTCGCGTCATCATTTAACACGATGGCTGAAAGGCTTGAATCGGAGATAATGAGCCTTGAGAGGGTGAATAAGGAACTCACAACCGCGCAGGAACAGGTCCTTCGCTCATCCACTTTGGCGGTAGTCGGAAGGCTAGCCGCCGGGATAGCGCATGAGGTCGGTAATCCTCTCGGGGCGGTTCACGGCTACCTGGACATACTGTTCAGGGGCGGCTCGGATAAGGACGAGGAGAAGGAAATATTAGAGCGGACAGTAAAAGAGGTGGAGAGGATCGACTTCATAATACGGGAGTTCCTTGAGATATCCAGGCCCCCGAAGGCTTCCGCCGAGCCTGTGGATATCAACGTGATTATTGAAGAGACGCTTTCGACCCTGGGGGCGCATAAAGATTTTAACGGAATAGAAAAACGGTTTATGTTAAAAGAAGAACTGCCGAAAGTATTAATAGACGGAAGAAAGCTCAGGCAGGTTCTCATGAACATATTGTTAAATGCCGCGCATGCCCTTTCCGCACAGGATGGGGACAAGACGATAACCATAGAATCAGGCTTTGAAGTGAAAGCGCCCGCCAGGAGGAGGCGCAGGGACGACCCTCAGCTTTCGCCCCCCCCGGATAGAACGTATGTTTTCATCAGGATATCGGATACCGGCTCCGGCATCAGTGAAGATGACGCGAAAAAAATATTCGAGCCTTTCTTCACGACAAAGGACGTGGGCAAGGGCACCGGCCTCGGACTTTTCGTATCGCAATCCATAATAAAGACTTACGGGGGAGAGATAACTCTCGATCCCAGGCCCGGGGCAGGGGCTTGTTTTACAGTCAGCCTTCCGGCGGGAGAAACAGAGTGAGGATACTTATTATCGACGATGAAGATTCGATGCGCCACATGCTCTCCGTCATATTAAAAAGAGAGGGGTACGACTCTCTTGCTATACCCGACGCAGGCAAGGCCTTTGAATATATCGAGAGCGACGACTTCGATTTCATCCTCTGCGACATAAGGATGCCCGGCATGGGCGGGCTTGAGTTCCTTAAGGCGTTGAAGGACAAAGGGATTAACCGCACCGTGATCATGATGAGCGCCTACGGCACGATGGACACGGCCATCGAGTGCATGAAGCTCGGCGCGTACGATTACATCTCCAAACCGTTCAAGGCGGATGAGATAATACTTACGGTTAAAAAAGCCGAGGAGAGGTAAAAACTCAAGAGGGAAAATTCCAGGCTTAAGGAAGAAGCCCTGGACGATTATGATTTCAGGCATATCTTCACGGAAGATAAAACCATGCTCGAAATACTCGGCCTGGTAAAGAAGGTCTCTGACTATTCCACATCGGTACTTATAACGGGCGAAAGCGGCACAGGCAAGGAGCTTGTCGCCAGGGCCATACACTACAGCGGCAACAGGGCGGGGAGGCCGTTTGTGGCCGTGAATTGCGGCGCCATACCCGGCCCGCTCCTGGAAAGCGAGCTGTTCGGGCATGTAAAGGGGGCTTTTACCGACGCGCACAGGAACAAGACGGGGCTATTCCAGGAATCGGACGGCGGGACGCTATTCCTTGACGAGGTAGGTGAGCTGCCGATGGAGTTGCAGGTAAAGCTCCTCAGGGCGCTCCAGGAAGGCGAGATAAGACGGGTCGGCGACACTAAACCGGTAAAGATAAACACAAGGGTAGTGGCCGCCACCCTTAAGGACCTGAGAGAGGAAATTAAGAACGGGAACTTCAGGGAGGACCTTTTCTACAGGCTCAATGTAATCGAGCTTAAGTTGCCGCCGCTCCGGGACAGGGCGTGCGATATACCGGGACTGGCCGCCCACTTTGTCGAGAAGTACGCGAAAAAATTCGGCAAGCAGTTCAAGAAGATCTCGAAAGAGGCGATTGCCAGCCTTACAAGCTATCCCTGGCCGGGCAATATCAGGGAACTGGAAAATGTAATCGAGCGGGCGATGATACTTGAGGATACGGACACGATTAGAGGCAAGTCCTTGCCGATAATCGAAGGCGGCTCGTCCCTTCCGCATGGCGCAAACGCCGCCGCAGACGGCCTCTCTATAAAAAAGGCCCAGGAGTCGATAGAGAGGGAGCTTATCAAAAGGGCCCTTGAAAAGACCCGCAATAACAAGACAAAGGCCGCCGAGATACTTGAGATAAGCCACAGGGCGCTCCTCTATAAGATAAAAAATTACGGACTATGAAAAAAGTAGCGGGTATTTTGACAGCCTCCAGAATGCAAATCTAATAAAATCAACCACTTGGCTGCTGGCACGTTAGTTGCGATATATTAATTCAGAATAGCTGAACGGGGAATTATGCTAAAGGGTTGCTTAAAAACAGGGCTTACCGGTATCAGAATCGAGAAGGGCTTTTCGCTTGTCGAGCTTTTAGTGGTGATAGCGATATCCGGTACGCTCGTAGTAATCGGAGTTCCATCTATTATTTCGCAGATGGCGCATTTAAGGCTGACGAGGTCCACGCGGGAAGCATCCACGGAGCTTAACGCGGCTCGACTTAAGGCTATTGCAAAAAATACAAAATTCAAGGTCGCGTTCACCCTGTATACAGGCACCACCTCCGATACATACAGGCTTTTTACATATGAGACAGGTTCCTGGCAGAATGACACGTCCCGCACTTTAAGGAGCGTTGAATCAGGGGTCAACATCAGCTCGCCGTCCGGCGACTTTGAAGTGGAGTTTTATCCCAACGGCACGGCCACAGCCACCACCATATGCATTGAGAACACCGCCACTACCGGCGACAACATGAAGATTACAGTACAGGGCACAACCGGCATGACTACCATAACGACGGGCTGCTAAATGAAGATAATGACCGAAAAAGGGTTTACGCTTCTAGAAGTGCTGCTGGCGATGACGCTCCTTTCCATCGGGATACTCGGCATAGCCGGTCTCGCAGGCACAGCCGTCAGGTCATCGGGCTACAGCCAGGCCCTGACCCAGGCATCAAATCTGGCTCAGGAGAAGATGGAGGCTCTGATAAGCGTTGATTTCAGTAACTTGCAGTCGAGCGATTCTACAACGGCAAGGACTGATCTGAGACGGACATGCACGCAGACGGACACGACCGTAAGCAGGCCGGTGTACTCCTGCTCACCGACAACCGCCGCGGTCGTTATTGGAAGCCAGACATACACATGGGGATACACGGTGACTTACATAGACCTTGACAGCAGCGGAACGGCATCATCCTCAGACGGGTTGAAAAGAATAGATCTCACTGTCTCATGGACAGATCCTTTATGGCACACCACGAAGTCCCTTACCGCCGTAACCTTGAGGACCAGAGGGTAAAACTATGACGAACATATTCGGACAGGGAAGATTTTTCAGTTTCGGGAAAGGTTCCTTACCTGGCAGGGAAAAAGGTTATACCCTTGTAGAGTTGCTGATAGCCATATTCATAACCGGCATCGTCGCCACGTCGGTCTATGCCCTGTACAATTCCTTTTTTAAGCAGAGCCATACGCAGGATATGCTCGTCGAGGCGCAGCAGAACGGCAGGGTAGCCATCAATACTATGGAAAGAGAGCTGCTGAACGCGGGGTACGCGGCCGACACAGAGGATATAATAACCGAAGCCGGTTCCGATGCGCTACAATTCATCTATTCCGACCCCGCTACGGACGTTACTATGAGCGCGACCGCCGGCAAAAGGCTCAAGGTAAGATACGCGCTGCAGACGTTAAACGGGGTTCAATACCTCACCAGAACGGCGGATAACCTCTCGGACGCCACAACCGGCACAACAGAGCAAGTGATCCCTTATGTACAAGGGCTTTCGATCACCTATTATGACGTTGACGGGAACCCTGTTACCGACACCTCGACCCAGACTAACCGTAATAATATTAAATTCGTCACAGTGAACCTCACCACGAGAACCGAATCCGACGCCTCGGGCACCACTTCCCCGAAGACGTTCATGGTCGAGACTCATGTTAGGCTACGCAATATCGGCGTAGGAAGCACATCCACCGACAGCACGGCTCCCGCCGCTCCAACGGGCGTACAGGTAAGAGACCCCGGGATTTGCGCGCGCCTCAAGGTCAAATGGACTGAGAACACGGAAGGCGACATCTCCGGCTACAAGATATATTACGGGACCTCCGCCGGCAGTTATACGGGCATAATCAATATCCCGGTAGCGGTTTTAACCGGCACGACATACACTTGCAGCAGAGTTTCGACGTCGCTTGAATGCACGATATACCCAACGAGCCCGTCTCTTGCCTACACGCCTTCCAATGCCGCCGCAGGGAGCGAGACGACATATTATTTGGCGGTAAAGGCTTATGACAATTCGCTCAACTACAGCAATTACTCTACGGAGGTCAGCGGGAACCCATCGACAAGCAATGCTACTTACGATACTGGTTCGAACGATTCCACATTAAACCCGGTTAAACCCGTGGTCGTTACGGGCTTCACAGGCGCAAACGGCGCAAGCGACGGTCAGGTCGCCCTCAGCTGGAGCGCTTACGACACAACCACGAACCCGGATGTGACAGGGTTCAGGGTCTACAGGTCGACATCGGCGTTTTCAGCGTACCCGATAGACCCAACGCTTGCCGGCATAGACTGGATAGCCGGAGAGACGGGCAGCGGTAAGCCGGAGCTGACGAAGAATTCGACCTCCTATACCGACGTAGGGCCGGGGCTTACGGGATGCAGGACATATTATTACGCTATAGCGCCGGTCAACTGCGACGCAACCCTGATACCGGATAACGGCGGAGATCCCAACGCGAAGAAGTATATACAGACCGATTATTCAGCAACCTGCGGTAATGGAACCACGGCTTGCACGCCTGGCACGGGTTTTTCATCCATAACCGGCTCGGATACCGCCCCTACGAAGTCCACGGCGCCTAACGCGCCTACCATAGACGCGAGGGCTGGCTGGAAGCGTGTCGCCCTGTCTCTTACCCAGCCTACCGACGCCGATCTCGATCAGACCTGCGTCTATGAAAACGACAGCGCCACTTATCCTGCGCTTCTTACGGATACTGGCACTTACCCCAAGGTAAGCAATTGCTATCAGGCCAATCTGAGCTCAACCCCCAACGCCAGGCTTATCCCTGATTCAGGCGGCATATTCACGTCAAGCGAGCTCGCATCGGGTCAGTCAACGTCTTTCTGGCATGATTCGATGACGGTGGAGAACCCGGGAACCCCGTCGCTTGCCGAGACAGGGACTTATTCCTACAGGGCTGTCTCCTTCGACCTCTGCGGGAACGGCTCATCGCCCACAAGCGCGCAGGCAACGACCGTACTCTGCGGCGAAGACCCCTCAAGCGGCGAGAAGCCTCCGGCTGTATCCGGCGCCAGCGCGTCGTGCTGCTCAAACCCGGTTTCATTGACCTGGACAGGCATAACCAGCGATACCGGAAGCCCGTCGACGCCGACAAACCCTTACGATCTTGCGGGTTACAGGATATTCAGGTCAACGAGCGCGGACTTTTCGTCCTCTACGCTAATCTCGGGCTCAGCGCCTTTCTGGGGCACGACGTATAGCGACGCGTCCATCTCAGATGGAGGGACATATTACTACAAGATAGCTACTACCGACTGCCCGTACGAGAGAAACAACCCCTCCGACTCGACTGTAAGAAGCGACATGTTGAGCGGATATCTCAATTCGACGCTTATCGGGCCGGTCAAGCCCGGAATGATCGACAGGGACGAGAAGTGCGCGGGTTCAGGCTCATGCACAAAGGACGACCACAGGGCGGTATTGACAGGGGTTGATATCAGCAATTCCACAGGTACCGGGGACAACACGTCAACCGCAAAGTCGTCCTATACCCATCAGACTGTTACGATGTTCTTAAGCAACACCAGCGCTGGCACCTTGACAATAACAGGCGCAAGCGTCAGCTGGACTAACTCTTCCGCCTATCTGCGTGAGATCAAGATCGGCGGCGGCAGAAGCGGGACCGGCACGACTACCACAAGTATCGCGGCCAGCTCGACCACATCGGTCACGGGGAACGACCCGTATACAAGGGCGGTGTCCAATATCACCCTTACAAGCTCGCAGATACCCGCGAGCGTGCGCTACGAGCCGATTACGTTCGAGTTCAAGGACGCAAGCGGAAATGCCATCGATATGAGGGACGACCAGCTTCTTATTACCTTGAATATAACGAACGACTCTACCGGGACTACGAGTTGCGTTTCTTATCTTACGGTATCTCAGGGGCTTGAGGCGGTGTTCGTCCCCTTCGGGCCGAGTATAACCGCGACACAGCAGAACAATCCCGCAAGCCCTACCTTCAGCTACGCCGTGCCGGGCTCCACCGGGCTCAATACCGTCCCATCAGGGACAGACGGCTCCATAGTGGCGACGGCGAGCTCTTCAGTAACCATATCCGCGACCATCGAAGGGAACACTACCGATGAGACTACGGGATCGAAAGTGGCGGTCTCGACGGCAAAGCTTTACTACAAGGTAACCGCGAAGACGACCACTACGGCCCCGGCTTCGGGTTATACGCTGGTCAACATGACGGCAGGAAGCGGAAACATTTGGAGCGCTTCCATACCCGCGAATGACGGGTTCAGGATATGGTACTATATTGTGGCTACGGACGCCGACGGCAACTGGGACAGGGACCCTGAAATAGCCTACGGCGCGTATGTCTACGACCAGCAGAATTTCAACGTCTGCAATGTCACGCCGAGCGCCATCACCAACCTTACGGCGACTGTCAGCGGAAGCGATGCGGCGCTTGCATGGTCCGCGCCCTCTACATATACAAACGGGGCTGCTATAGATACGGGCCTCGATCCCCTCTTGTACAGGATCTACAGGGGATCCACGCAGATAGGCACCGATCAGTCCGGCACGACATATTCCGATACCGGTCTCGCGAACGATGTTTATAGCTACACGGTCAAGGTCTTGAATTCATGCGCCAGCCCGGGGCCGAACGTAAGCGCGGCGTCAAACACCGCCACCGCCTGCGTTGGAAACTCAGGCAGGGCCACGATAACAGTATCGCCAACCACCATATACAGCGGCCAAAGCTACACGGTAACGGTAATGGACTGTCTGGCGGCGAATACGGATTACGGCTACCAGTCTACTACCGAGATATTGAATTCATCGTCAGGCTTTACCGGGTTCAAGAACACAAGCACTGCGCCTTTGACCGGCACTATCAATCCGTATCAGCCTACGGTGTCAGAGTCCGGCCCGGCTACGGCCAGATTCCCGGTAACGATCACTACGACAGCCAGTACAACCGATACCGGCAAGCTCCTTGTGCTCTCTACGGATACGATAACGGTATATTATCCTTACGCGAGTCCTTCGTCAAAGACGGTAAGCGTTGTAGTTGACCCGTGCACCGACATACCGAAGGCTCCGACGGGGATTGCCGGGTCGGTGTCCGGTCAGAACATGACGACCACATGGTCCGCCGTCACTCAGAATACTGATAATTCCGCGATCACGGACCTCGGCGGCTACAGGCTCTACGAGAAGGTCTGCGCCAAGGGAAAGGAAGGCTGCACCGGAGCCGATATAGTAAAGGACTGGTTCTTGAGGACGTCGGTTGCCGCCGGGACCAACACGGTTACCGTAAGCTCCGACCAGGGTAACGTCAACCAGAGGATATACTACTTCAAGGTGAGGGCGATAGACTCCTGCGCCACACCTAACGAGAGCGCCGATTCGAGCACCTGGAACGAGACGAACTGATGAGGTGTGACCTTATGAAAAAAGAGACCGTCAAAAGCGAAAAAGGTTTTGTGCTGGTGCTGGCCCTCATGACCATGCTGGCCATGACCCTCATCGGGCTTAGCGTTGTGATGAGCATGACCACGGACATGCAGCTCTCAAGGAATGAAAAAGACGCCAAGCTCGCTTTTCAGCTTGCGGAGGCCGGCATAAGGGAGGCCTCAGCGAGGCTCCATCTTACAAGCACGAATGCCAATTATATAGGTGAAAAATCAACCGATACAGGCTACAGGACCACCAGCTGGAACTTAAACAACTCCCTCGGGAAGGACATCGGGTACAATGTCGGGGGTAGCCGCAACAGCGCGGACAATCTGAACTACAGCGTATCAATAAGATATCTTGACGAGGCCAACCCTGAGGGGTTCTGCGATAGCAACAATACAGACTCGAATGAGCCCGCAACGGCGTCGTCGCCTCCCGCCGCCTGTTCAAACAGCCCGGCGGAGGTAGTCATGTATGGCCGCGATTTCAATCTGGACTCCGCGATAACATACATCAACTATGGGACTCTGCCGGTATATAAGATAACGTCCGTCGGCACCTCAAACGGCACGACAAGGACCATTGTAGCGTACCTGGGCGAGAGCAACCTCAATACCGATACAGAATATCCTCTGAGCACTAACGGTTGCGTGCAGGTGAACGGCGGGTCGAACTCTCTTACGGGTGACCCGTCCGTGTCCGGGAGCGATGTCGTCATGCAGGGTTCAGGATGCGCCTGCGACCCGGCGCTCAGCCTAAGCTGCACCAACAGCACCACCGCAACAGACATGAATACCTATCTGGGCGACACGCTGGCGAACATCGCGACATACTCCGATGAATACCACTCATGCAAGAACGCCTCCTGTAACGCGGCCGGGGATGATATCCCCACAAACGGCAGGCTCGATAACGGCGTCGTGCAGAACTGGAGCGGCACCGGCGCAAACGAGGGCGTGCTGCTCTACATAGACAACTCCGGCGGGGCCGACGCCAAGATATCCGGCAGCCTTACTGGAGAGGGTATTCTTATAGTGACTGGGAACCTGGAGATAAGCGGCAATGTCACATGGGAAGGGCTTATTTATGTCGTCGGCACCCTTACCGTCTCCGGCAGCGTAGTGAATGATGGCGGCATAATGACCGGCAATACGGTGACCCTTAACGGAAGCGTTACCGTTAATTATGACAGGGAGGAGCTCCTTGAGATGGCGAGGCAGACAAGCACCTCGGCCACGATGGTCTGGAAAAGGCTCTAGCGGATGTTGAAAAAGTCCATCCATGGATTGCGCTGGCGGGGTGTTGAAAAACACCCCGCCAGGAAACCATAACCCTTTCAAACGGCAGAGGCGCGCCCCACCGCCAAACCTCAGGTAAAAACCAGAAAAAATAATTGAAGCTCCCCGCGGATTCCGCGGGGAGCTTCAATATGTAAGGAAACAATTTCTGTTCGCTCGCTAGCCCCCGCAGAAGACTGCGGGGAATGCGCTCGCTGTGCATATTCAAGTTTTTCGATGCTGTGCCGATATGTGAATTGAGCCTTGAAATTATATCTAATTATATGTCAATTAAAAAAAACTATTGACAATTTTGCTATATTGAATTAGATTTTCATCAACTTGCATCAGCTTTTCTAATGTCAGCATATTTTGTTTTATTTTAAAATTCCTGAGGTTTGTGACTTAAGTGCTTGTCTTATGACCAGAAATCATCTAAAAAAGATAAGAGAGAATATGCTTCTCAGCAAGTCTGAGCTTGCGAGGAAAGCAGGCATATCCCCTCTGACGATCGACCGGATCGAACGGGGCTATCCTTGCAGGGTCGACACCAAGAGGAAGATAATCCAGGCCCTGGGCCTTAAGTTGACTGAGAAGGGCAAAGTTTTTACGGATTGATTTCGGGGGAAGAATGGATTTTCCGTTCCTTAAGAAAAAGGACGCCGTAGCTTTCGATATCGGCTCTAATTCAATAAAGCTCGTTCAGATGATCCAGACCAAGAAGGGCTGGGAGCTTCAGAAGCTCGGCATGGCCGAGCTCCCCCCGGAGGCAATCGTAGACGGCTCCATTATTGATTCGATGACCGTGACCAATACCTTGAAGGACCTCATAAAGGAGCACGGGGTCAAGGTCAAAGACGCGGTCTCTTCGCTTACCGGCCATTCCGTTATTATCAAGAAAGTCAGTTTCCCCGCGATGACCGAGGAAGAACTCGCCGACTCCATTCAGTGGGAAGCCTAGCAGTATATCCCGTTCCCCATTACAGACGTGAACATCGATTTTCAGATCCTCGGCTCCGATACGGAGGGCAGGGGGCAGATGGACGTCATGCTCGTCGCCGTCAAAAAGGACGTGATCAACGATTACACGAACGTAATCAAGGAAGCGGGTCTTAACCCGGTGGTCATAGACGTAGACTCGTTCGCGCTCGAGAACATGATGGAGATAAACTATCCGGTAACTCCGGGTGAGAACCTGGCGATGGTAAATATCGGCGCGTCCATAACCAGCATCAGCGTGATCCTCGGCGGCCTTACGATATTCACAAGGTCGATACCCATGGGCGGCAACCAGTTCACCGAAGAGATACAGAGACAGCTCAATATCAGCTTCAAGGAAGCGGAGGAGATGAAGACGGGCAAAAAGCCTGAATCGGAATCAGAATCCCTCGGAGGCGCTATCGAGTCCATCTCAACGAACCTTACCTTCGAGGTGAAGAGGTCTCTCGACTTCTTCCTCGGCGGCAGCCAGGGTTCCTATGTGAACAAGATATATATAAGCGGAGGCAGCTCCAAGGTCGCGGGGCTGCAGAACCTTATGCAGGAGAAGACCTCCATACCCGTTGAGGTGATAAACCCCTTCAAGAACGTGGAGACGAATCCCAAGCACTTTGATCCTGACAAGCTCAAGGAAATGGCCCCTTACTTCGGGGTCGCGGTAGGACTGGCAACAAGGAGGTTTGCAGACAGATGATCCGCATAAACCTTCTGCCCGTAAGGGCCGCCAAGAAAAAAGAATCTGTAAGGTTCCAGCTGACCGTAGCCGGGCTTGTGACCTTTTTGCTCTTTGCCGTGACCGGCGTCGTCTATTTCACCGTAAGGAGCGAGGCTGTCGGGCTGACGGAACAGATATCCAGCGGCCAGAACGAACTGGAGGAGCTGAAGAAAAAGATCGGCGAGCTCTCGAAGATAAAGGAACAGAAGAGGGTCGTCGAGGAGAAGCTTAAGATAATAAATGACCTCGAGGCCGCGAGGACCGGCCCCGTTAACCTCTTCAGGAAGATAGCTGAGTCGATCCCTGAAAGGGCGTGGCTCTCATCGATGAAGGATGACGGGACTATCGTTGTCATCAAAGGCTACGCCTCTGATGACGAAGTGGTTGCGGATTTCATGAGAGGGCTCCAGAGGTATAAGGATCTGGGCTCAGTGGAGCTTGAAGTGGCCCAGATGGCGGTAGAAAAAGAAACAGGCGCGGACATGGTCAGTTTTTCAATAAGGCTTGAAAAGACTTTCGAAAAGCCTGCGGAGAAGAAGTAATCATGGCACTCGCACTCCCAAAGGTAAATCTTGACGCCATAATGAAGCTCCCCCTCGCAAAGAGGGTGGCCGTGCTCGCCGTTATCAACGTGGTCATAATAGGGGCGCTTTACTGGTTTCTCATAAGCCCTAAACACGACGAGGTCAAGTCGTTAAGGGGACAGCTGCAGGAGTTGAACGCCAAGCTGAACGAGAACAGGCAGATAGCCGCGGATATACCGAAGTTCCTCCAGGAGAAGGAGGACATGGAGAATAAGCTTAAAGCGGCCGTTGCCCAGCTTCCTAATGAAAAGGAAATACCTGACTTGATCGACAGTATCAGCGATGCCGGCCAGAAAGCCGGGCTTAAGATACAGCTTTTTAAACCTGAGTCTGAAAACAAAAAAGGCTTCTATGCTGAAGTCCCGGTTACCATGACGGTCGAGGGAAGGTTTGAAAGCCTCTATGATTTCAGCGACAAAGTCGGTCATCTTCCGAGGATAGTCAATATAAGCGGTATGGACATAACGGCTCTTGGCCACAGGAATAGAATACCGATACTGAAAGCGAATTTCATATCAACGACTTTCAGGTTCATACCCGCTCAAGGCGAGGGAGCGCCGAGGAAATAATGTCAAAATTCCTTAAAATAGGCGTGTTACTGCTGGCGGCGCCGCTCTTTCTGGCCTCTTGCGGCAAAGAAGAGCCCCAGGAATCCCAGCCGATAAAAAAGGCTCCGGCAGCGGCGCCCGCGCCCCCTGCGGCCGGGCAGGTGGACACTGCCGCAGCGCCCGACGCAAGCGCCGTTGGCGTCCACCGTAACCCCTTCCAGAGCCATATCCTTCTTATGAAGGGTGTCGAGGCGGTGAAAAAGATAAAAGGCCCTCTTGAGTGCTGCGAATTAAGCACCTTCAAGCTTTCAGCGGTCGTCATAGGGGGGGAACATTCTTTCGGCCTCGTACAGGCGACGGACGGAAAGAGGTACGTCGTCCGTAAAGGAGATTTAATAGGCACCCGTGAAGGAAAGATCGTCAAGATCTACACGGGTGGCATTACAGTCAGGGAATACAGCAGGGATCAGGAAGGAAAGGTGATCAATACAGAGGATACCGACCTGAGATTGCCTTCCGAAAAAAAGTAATCCATACCGTTTTTTCAGGTCTTGTTTCAGCCTTTTAGAAAATTGATTTTCGCAGATTGTACGGGAGGTCTTTATGCGTATAGCAGATGATCGGTTGAGGCAGGGACTGATCGGTTTTATCCTAGTTGGGGCTTTGACGGTTACCGGATGCGCTTCGACCGGCCAAAAGAACATAAAAGGCCCGGAGGCGGCAAAGGCGGCAGAGACGGAAAAGGCTGAACCAAAGGAAGCGGTAAAGGCGGAGAACAGGACTTCGGTTGAATATATAAATGTGGTTGGCGACGGAGACAGGGTCATGATCGGGACCACGGGCACGATCAAGTATACCGTATTCAGGCTCTCCGAACCCTCCAGGCTGATCGTGGACATGCCGGGAGTCAATCTGGAAAAGGTTTCGCCGTCACTCGCCGTCAACAACGATTATGTGAATGAGATAACAGCCGCCAGCTACGGAGACGCGAAAGACATAGGCAGGGTGGTATTGGCCCTTAAGGAAGGCATTGACTATGACGTCAAGGCCGGCGAGAACACCATCCTGGTAAGCCTTAAAAAGCCGGAGACTGCCGTTGATGCGGGTTTGAATGTGGAAAAGGCCGCGTTGGTGGAAAAGGCCTCCCCGCCTGAAGCGGTTAAGGAAGAAGCCCCGGCCGCTGAGCTTAAGCAGGCCGCTAAAATAATCAAATTGGATTCCGTCAACGAAGGGGAGAATATAGTAATAAAGATAAAAAGCGACGGGCTCCTCGGAAATTACAATACATTTGAGCTGGATACACCTTCGAGGGTGGTGATAGACGTTTGGGATGTGGAAAGCTCTATAGGCAAGGATGTTTTAAAGCTCAACAATAAATATATTAAGACCGTAAGGATAGGTAATCACGCCGATAAGGCGCGTTTTGTCTTTGACGGCGCCGGTAAAAAGCTCCCGCCTCATTCGATAAAGCGGGTTAATGATTCGATCATCCTGACGCTGGGCCCCAAGGTCGTGCCGTCCATTGACGAGGCCGCTAAGGCCCCCAGGACCAAGTACGCCAAAAAGGCCGAGGAGACCAAGGTAGCCCATCTGAACGAGGAAAAGGCCGCCAGGGAAGCGGAGCCGCAGGTAAAGGAAGAGGCTCCTAAGGTAAAAGAAGAAGCCCCTAAGGAAGAGGTTCCAAAAGAGGAGCCCTTAAAGACAGTGGAACCCGCTCCTCCCGCAGAGAAACCGGCGCCAGCTCCCTTGAAAACAGAGGCCCCGGCAGCAGAGGCGAAGGCCGCAACGGCTGAGGATTCCGCGATCAGGGTCGAGAAGATAGATTTCAAGAGGATAAACGGGGCCGGAAGGCTCATGATAGTAAATAGCGGTAAAGCCGAGTTCAATGTCAGGGATTCCCAGGACGGCCAGACGTTAATAATAGACTTGAAGGGCGTGTCCATCAGTGAGGAGCTGAGCAGGACCCTTGACGCAGCCAAGCTCAATACGCCGGTGGCTACGATAAGCTCTTTCCAGGAATCGGTACAGCCAAAGGCGGTTCGCGTCCTTGTAAAATTAAAGGAGAAGACCTCGTATAATGTGAGGGATAACGGAGAGACTATCGACATAGAGTTCTCGCCCGCCGCTGCAGCTGTGCCGCCGGCGTCCGCTGTTGAAGCAAAACCGGAGGAGATGGGCGTATCAAAGATAGAATTGCCGGACCCCCTCCAGGATAAGAAGGAATTCAGCGGTAAAAAGATAGACCTCGATATGATGGACGCCAATATAAGCGACGTACTGAGGCTTCTTGCCGAGATCAGCAACTTGAACATCATAGCCTCTGACGACGTAAAGGGCACCATATCGCTGAGGCTTAAGAACGTCCCCTGGGATCAGGCTTTCGATATAATCCTCAGGTCAAAGGATCTGGACAGCGTGCGCGAAGGCAATGTGGTAAGGGTCGCGCCGGCGCTTAAGATCAGGCAGGAAAAGGAATCGGTACTTGCCTCAAAGAAAGCCCAGGAAAAGCTTGAGAACCTTGAGATACACTTCATACCCATAAACTATGCGTCTTCAGCCGACCTTCTAAAACAGGTACAGGGCGTGCTTTCCGACCGAGGCACAGTCACTAATGACGTCCGCACGAATACTATAATCGTAAAGGACCTTAAGCAAGGCATAGATTCCGCCAGGAACCTGATCACAAAGCTGGATACCCCCATACCGCAGGTCTTGATAGAAGCGAGGATCATCGAGGCCTCAAGCAGCTTTGCCAGGGACCTTGGCATCCAGTGGGGTCTTGATTACGGCACCGGCGGAAATACAAGCACCCAGACCTTCGGTTCCAGCGGCACAGAGGGCAACGTAAGCCGCGCCCAGACCCCCAATTCAACGATTGAGGTCTCAGGCAACGACCAGTATGCCGTCAACCTCCCTGCCTCAGGTACGGCCGGTACCCTTGGCGCGTTGGGCTTTATCCTTGGAAAGGCAGGCAACAACCCGTTCCTCCTCGACCTGCGCCTGTCAGCAGGTGAATCCGAAGGCCGCTTGAAGACGATCTCCAGGCCGAGGATCACCACTATGGATAACAAAGAGGCCAAGATAGAGCAGGGTGAGTCGATACCTTTCGAGACGACATCGTCCTCTGGTACGTCAACCTCATTTATTGACGCCAACCTAAGTTTGACAGTAACCCCGCACATCACGCCTGACGGCAGCGTCCTTATGAAGATCAAGGCTTCGAGGAACTCGATAGGTACCTTCAGGACATCAGGCGGCGAGCCGTCCATAAACAAGAAGGAGTCGTCTACCGAGGTGCTTGTACGTGACGGCGAGACTACGGTCATAGGCGGGATAGTAATAACAGACACGAGCGACACTGAGCAGGGGATACCGTACCTTATGGATATACCGGTACTCGGGAAGCTCTTCAGGAGCTCATCCGTAGCTGATTCGCAGACAGAGCTCCTTATTTTTATCACCCCGACGATCATAAAAGAGAAGGTCGCCGGCTAAACTACAGGGTTGGCTTCAACTTGAAATGCACCCCTTTCGGGGTGCATTTTTTTTGGTTTTTTGGAACCCTTTATGATATGGTAAAAAGATAAAAATACTTACAGGCGATTATTGTTTATGCTTAGATTTTTGACCGCTGGTGAATCGCACGGCCCTGTGCTTACGGCCATAGTTGAGGGGATGCCGTCAGGTATCCCTGTAGATGCCTCCTATATCGACAGGGAACTCGCAAGGAGGCAGTCGGGCTATGGCAGGGGAGGGCGGATGAAGATAGAGACCGACCGTGTTGACATCACCGCCGGAATAAGGCACGGGCTTACCCTGGGCTCTCCTGTAGCGCTATCCATAAAAAATCGCGATTGGGATAATTGGAAAGACGTAATGTCAGCCTCTTCGGTCGAGGCGTTCGATAGTACAAAGAACGTAACGAGGCCGAGGCCCGGACACGCCGACCTTTCCGGCGGGCTTAAATACGATCACCGTGATCTAAGGAACATACTCGAAAGGTCGAGCGCGCGGGAGACGGCGGCGCGGGTGGCTGCCGGAACACTGGCGAGAAAGCTCCTCGAAGAATTCGGAATAAGGATATACAGCTGGGTTGTGGAGATTGGAGGGGTCAAATGGGAGCGCAAGTCCCTTAGGGATTTTGAGAGGCTTTTCAAGAAAGCGGAAGCGTCCCCGGTCAGGTGCCCGGACAGGAAGGCCGCCGATGAAATGATAGAGGCGATTGATAATGCCCGTAAGGCCGGCGACAGCCTGGGAGGCGCCTTTGAGGTCGCCGCTACAGGCGTTCCTCCCGGACTCGGTAGCCATGTCCAGTGGGATAGAAAACTCGACGGCACGCTCGCACAGGCGCTTATGTCCATTCAGGCGATCAAAGGGGTGGAGGCAGGCCTGGGTTTTGGGGTTGCGAGCACGCCGGGGTCGAAGGTACATGACGAGATATTTTACAGGCAGAAAGAAGTCAAAGCACAGGCCGGTTATTGGCCCGCCAACGCCTCTTTTTACAGGAAGACGAACAACGCAGGTGGTATTGAAGGCGGAATGAGCAACGGCGAGCCGATTATACTCCGGGCCGCGATGAAACCGATACCTACGCTCTATAAACCGCTTCGCTCTATAGATATAGTGTCAAAAGCGCCATTCAAAGCCAGTATCGAGAGGTCGGATGTATGCGCCGTGCCGGCCGCCGCAGTTGTGGCCGAGGCTGTTGTCGCATTCGACCTTGCGAGGGCCTTTTTGGAGAAGTTCGGAGGAGATTCCTTCACCGAGATAGAGAGAAACTACAAAGGATATTTAGAGCAGATCTCCGAATATTGATCCAGCCGAAGGAGCTCTTTCCTTTTAACGTTACTTTTCAGTCTCTGACAGGCCGCTTCAAGGACAATATTTTATCCATATATCAACTGGTTACATTTTAAAATGTAATATCGATGATAAATATAGTATTGACTGGCTTTATGGGTACCGGCAAAACGACCGCCGGCAGGCTCTTGTCAAAAGAGCTTGGGC
>JACRET010000020.1 GCA_016218105.1 Deltaproteobacteria bacterium | reverse complement strand
TTATTGGCAAACACGGCTTGACCCATCCTTTGGTAAAACCCAAACGGACTGAGATATCCCATATATCCTCAATGAGGATGTCATTTTCAACTACTCCGTACTCCTCCATCTCTTTTTTCGATTGAGGGCTTCTGGAATGTCCCCACCCGGGCTCACTAAACCCCACAATTCCACCTGGTCTCAAAATTCTGAAAAATTCTTTTAGAATAACTTCGTAATTTGGGACATGGTGAAAACTATCGAAGCACAAGATTCTATCCACATGATTTTCAATTAAAGGTATTGCCTTACCGTCAAACCTGATAAACTCTATTTTGCCTCTAGTTTGAGTCCTTTTGTCAAATTCAACAACTCTTCTACCTATTTCCAACGCATGTTGGGATACATCCAAAGAATAAACCATCAAATCCATACGCTTTAAAAGATCTGATGTCCAGCAAGTGCCGCATCCGAAGTCTAAAACGACATGGCCTGCACCTAATCTTAAATCTGATAAAACAAGAGCAAACTTCCACAAAAATTCAGGGGTTTCCTTGGGGTTTTCTAACGGCTTATTAAGATGATAAGGATTCTCCTTAATATGCGCGAAATATTGGTCTGCTTTTTCTATATAATCATCCAGATTTTTAATTAATTCATCCTGACTTAAAGTATATTTATCATGCGATTGTTTTTTTAACTTCCTTATATAAAACAAATCTTCTACTAAATGTATAAATTTCAAACTCAAATTATGAAATATCATTTATTTGGCTCTAGTTAGATGGATTTTACAGTGCTCTTACAGCCTCGATATATTCAAGAAAGCGCTCTCCTATCTTCTCCGCGTCGAAGTCCTTAAGTCTCCTCCTCTGGGCTTCTATGACCTTTTTCTTAAGGGCTTTATCCGCCAGTACAATGTTCATCAGCTCGGCTACCTCTTCCCATTTTTTTTCTTTGAATACTATGCCGCCGTAGCCCATCGTCTCAGGAACCGCGCTCGATTCAAAAGCGAGCACCGGTATGTCGAAATGCATCGCCTCAAGGAGCGGCACGCAGAACCCCTCGTGCTCGCTCATGCAGAGGAAGAGATGGCTCGACCTGTAACAGGCGATTATCTCCGGCAGTTTTACATGCCCGGTAAAAACCACGTCCTTCGCGCCGAGCTTTTCAGCGAGCCCCTCAAGCGTTGAGCGGTAATTCTCCATATTCTTGCACGACCCGGCGAGCAGCAGCCTTGAGGATGGCTGAATGTATTTTTGAAAAAAATAAAAAGCCTTGATTATGTCCTCTATTTTTTTATTGGGGGCTATCCTGCCCACAAAGAGTATGTTGGTCTTTCCGTCGGAATACCTCTTAAGCACCTCTTTATCAGGCTCGGAATCAAGGTGTTTTGTGCCGATGACTATAGGAAGGACATCGACATTCGGATAATCAAGGCCCTTAAGCTCCGCGGCGTTATATGAGGAATCGCCAAGCGCCAGCAAAGGCACTCCCGAATAGGCCTTGAGATCCTCCCGCCCTTTTTTAAGAAGATAAGCGTGGTGGCTGTCATAGGGCGCGAAGAAGTGCCCCGGCGTAATGTTATGATAGATCATTATCTTCTTGTCCGGCGCCCCGCGCACATACTCAGAGACTTCCGACGCTATGGAGTGATGGAAGATGGCTATGTTCTTTGCAAGGCTTCTCTTCCTATGCTCTTTGTAGGGCTGACATTCGGCGGCGGCATCCGGGTGTATGAACCGCGCGTAAATATTGGATTCATAACCCCTTGACCGCAGTATATTCCTGAGCTCTATAGCGTCGTTGCTTATAGCATCGCCGCTGTCCATATTAGACAGCAGCTGGTGTACCTCTATATCCATTCTTCCATCCCCTAAGCACGGATGACAGCCGTTTCATGACGGCGTCCCACGAATAATTGCCCTTTACAAACGCCCTTCCGTTACTTCCCATATCCTTTCTGACATCCTCATTCTCAAAAAGGAATATGACGCTCTCCGCGAATTCCGGGTAATTTGAAAAATACAGCCCGCCGCCGCTCACGGCGCAGAAGTCCTTCGTGACTTCGCACCAGGCGTTGACCAGCGCAGGAGTACCAGCCGCCCATGCCTCCATGAGGACAAGGGAGAAGCTCTCATTTACGGAGGGCTGGCAAAGGCACATGGCGGCCCCGTACGCGTCAAACTTGTCCTGCGCCTCCATGAAGCCGAGGTCTATGATGTCTTTTTTAAACGCATGGGGGATCGCGGATCTGCCGCTCCCCATCAAGACCAGCTTAAGGGCGTTCTTGTTTTCCTTTTTAAACCTGCAGAAGTAATCTATAAGCAGAGGGGTGTTCTTACAGGGGTCTTTCCTTCCGGCGTAGAGGATGAAAGGGCGGTCTATCGAATATTTATCCCTGAACCGGTTGCCGTCGGAGATGAACTCCGTATCCACCCCCTCACCCAGCAGGACCCCGCCCTTCAAGCGCCCGAAAATCCTCTCGGCCAGCCTTTCTTCCGAAGGCGCGTGAAAGATGACGCCAGTGGAATTACGGAACATCTCCTTATATATGGACATATAGGCGTAGCTTTCATCATGCAGGCACGGTATAAGGACAGACTTTTCCCCGGCGGCTTTCGCCCCGAAATATGACGTTCCGAACATGTAAGGGATGAACAGAAAAAGATCGTAAGCCTCCCTGTTTTGAGCGATGTGTTCATAGAGGGCGGGGCTGTTTACCATCTCGTTTATATACGTCTCTTCCTCTTCCATCGAGACCGGCGAAGCCTCTGGCCTGATGGCGCGAACCCCTTTAAGCCGCGCCAGATCCGTATGCATGAGCTTGTAATTGACCGCGTCGAAAAGTTTGGTATCCCTCTTCCGTACCCTGAACCTCCTGACAGTAAGGCCTTCTACGGTTTCAGCGCCTTCCTTATGGAAGTCCCTGCTCCAGTCGCTGTGAAAATCCTTGACGCATGTCGTGAGTATCTCGACCTCGAAACCGCTATCCTTGAGGTGCAGAGCCGTCTTTCTGCATTCGCTCTCCGCCCCGCCGGGTATGCCTTTACCGTACCAGGGTATAACAAAGGCTATTTTCAATTCATCACCCTACATATTTTGTTTATAAAGGCAGGACAGGAAAAGGTTCCTCAAAAATCAGGGAAGTATAACATAAAAGGGGGTGGTCTTGGTATGTTTTTTAAGCGGGAAAATTATTAAGGTCCTGTTAGAGCGCCTTAGGGCCTATTCGCTTTTCTTTATTTTTTCGAGCCCTTTTTCAAGGCTTTCTTTCAAAAAGGCGTTCTCTGCCTTAAGCCTGGATATCTCCTCAGCCATTGTGTCCAGCAGCTCTATCAAATGGAAATTAAAGCCGACCTGCTTGTCCCACATGGGGTGCGCGGACTTCTTAAGTACCGAGAGCATGGCCTTCTTCGCGCTGACTATCATCGTCCCGGTAACAGGCCTGTGTGAAGATATTTTACCCGTATTTGTAAAATCGTAGTCCTTCCTCAGGTTGTTGATCTGTTCCGAGAGCCTGTCCGCCCCGGGGGCCTTCTCGACGCTCATTTTTACGTTCGCGACGGCGGTTATGTCGGAATCGCTGTAGACGCCCTCTTCCTTTTTGCGCCTGACGTTCTCTTTTATCCGCCCCATTATGGAGTCTATGTCGATCCGGCTTTCTGTCTTAACGCTCTCCATCCCGATCCCTCTTAAGGTTTTTCCTGTTTGTCGAACCCGATAGCGTCCTGAACCACATATAAAGGACGCTGTTTCACCTCGTCGTAAACCCGTCCTATATACTCACCTATGATGCCTATGCTTACCAGCTGAACGCCTCCAAGGAAGAGTATCGTTACTATTACGGACGCCCATCCGGGCACTGATACTGTCCTCGACGTAAAGAAGCTCAGGTAAAAAATGATCAAGATGCCTAAAAAACTCATCAAAGAAACCAGGAGCCCCATAAAGGAGGCGAGCCTGAGGGGCACGTATGAGAACGAGACAAACCCGTCAAAAGCGAGCTTGACGAGCTTGCTGAACGTATATTTGACCTCTCCAGCGTACCTTTTATCCCTGTCATACTCAAGCCCTGTCTGCTTAAGGCCTATCCAGCCGCGAAGCCCCCGTAAAAACCTGTTCCTCTCCGGCATCGATTTGAGTATATCGAGGGCCCTCCTGCTAAGTACGCAGAAATCCCCGCTATCGAGCGGGATATCTATATTCGCCATCTTTTTAAGAAGCCTGTAAAAAGACCCGTAAGCGGCCTTTTTGAAGACCCCCTCTTTTCTATTCTTGCGTACGGCGTATATTACGTCATAACCCTCTCTGCATTTGTTAAAAAAGCCCGGCAGCACCTCCGGCGGGTCCTGAAGGTCGGAATCCATTATAGCGACAGAGTCGCCTATGGCGTAATCCAGCCCCGCCGTTATGGCTGTCTGGTGGCCGAAATTCCTTGATAGGTTTACCACCTTGACGCACTTGTCCCTGCCGCTTATCCCTTTCATGAGCGCCAGGGAATTGTCGCGGCTCCCGTCGTTTACGAATACGATCTCATACGGCTCGCCAAACGCCTTGAGCACGAGGGTGAGCCTCCTGTGAAATTCAGGGAGGATCGCCTCTTCGTTATATACAGGGGTAACGACCGAGATCACTTAACGGCTCCTTTTTTCGCGACGCAGAGAAGGGAAACGCCGAACGGGAAACTAAGAAAGTTTAACAGATTCTTCTCAAGAAGAAAAATATTTTTAAGGGTTGAATTAATCGGCCCCGCGTAGGTCTTGAAATCAGACTTGGGCTCCAGCCTCTTTGACGCCGGGACAAGACATCGGGCGAGGAAGACGGCCGGAGATAGAAGCGAATTAAAATAGGTTATCTTCTCTATCCTGAAGCCCGCGCCCGCCACCTTTTCCCCAAGCTCCCTTGATGTGTATCTGCGTTTATGGTGGTTCAGCACGTCATGACCGCTCCAGAGAAACATATAGGCCGGGACGGTGCAGACAAGGGTGCCGCCGGGTTTAAGTATCCTGAAAGCCGCCTTCAGCGCCTTCCTGTCGTCATCTATATGCTCGATAACGTCCAGCAGCGTTATAAGGTTAAAGGTATTTTCCTTATAAGGCAGCTTCCCGGTGAGCCCGCCCTGTTTGACCTCTACGGCCCCCTTGAGCCTTAAGTTGCTGTAATTCACGGCATCCGCCGAGAAATCCATGCCCCGCACATCCCCGAACTCTTTCAGATACTCGAGCATTATTCCGGTTCCGCAGCCTACGTCGAGCACCGAGTTATTGGCCTTTTGAGGAAGGTTCGCCCTTATCTGGCGGAGTATTATCTCCCTTCTCGCCACAAACCACCAGTGATGAGACTCCAGCTCGAAAAACTGGTCATACAGGGTCTTATCCATCGTCTACCCCGCCCAGTACCATTTGGCGAAGAAAACGGTGTGCATGAATAACATCGCCGAGGAGAGTGACAAGACGACCAACCGTGGGACAGTACCCCTGAATATCTGCGTCATAAGGATAAATACGGGAAAGGCGAGGAGCATGTACCTGCCCATCGAGATCAATGAGAACTGCGCGTGAGAGACATATGAGAAAAGTATTATCACGAGGGCGTATACAAAGATGGGCTTACGGTACTGGAGAACGCCCCAAACGGACGAGATGAGGAAGAAAATGAAAAAGATGGAATCGAAAGTCCTCGCGCTCAGCCTTGCGAAATGAAACTTGATGTCCTGTATGACCGGTACAAACGCGAGTATCTTGAGTAAATTCCCCTCACCCTGATTGAACGGTTTCCATGCCTCGTAGCCTTTAACGAACACAAGCGGGTCTTTGAATTTGAGATAAAGATAAGCTGCGTACACGATAACGCCGCCGACGGACAGAAGCAGGCACGCGCACGAGAACAGGATATGCCTTGCGGTGTAAGGGCGCTTCCGGAGCAGATGGATGAATATCGGCACCGCCAATATTATGAGAGGCAGCCTTGTCAAAGTGGCTATGCCAGCCATGACGCCCGCGGCAAGGGGCTTGTTCTTCGACAGATAATGAAAAGTGGCTATCGAGAAAAGGAGCGAGAGCGACTCTGGATACCCTGAAGAGAAAAACATAGACGTCGGGAAAAACGAGATAAAGACGGCCGACCAAAGGGCTATGTCCTCCGTATATTCCTCATACAGGTATCTATAAAGCCAGATGAGGGATATAAGGAAGGCCGCGTTTGAGATAACGATCATGCTTACGGCAACGGACGCGCCCGTTATCTTATGCAACATGCCGCTTAAAAAAGGATAGAGCGGGAAAAAAATTATATTCTGCTGGGCGTTCGGGTCATTTGTCCAGGAATATCCGGACTCAGCAATCCCCCTGTACCACCCTGCGTCCCAATGGAGTAGTATGTCCGCGTTGATCGCGGGTATATCCGGCAGCCCGGGATTAGGAGCCAGGTAAGTCGAAAACAGGACTCCCAGGAGTATTATGAGCCGTGAGCCAAAAAACAGGCTGACAGGTATTAAAATGTGCTTACTCCGCATCCTTATCCTTTTTTATCTCCAGTACCGCGTCGCCGTCAAACTTCTTTAATAACACAGTCCCGGGTATACTTGAAATATCTTTTAGCGGCCTCGCGAGTTTTTCAGTGTGTATTATTATGTACCTGACGCCAAGCGCCTTAAGAAAACTTATTGAATCCTCAGACGGAAAAGCCTTCATCTCATCCGTCATCTGCTGATAGAGCGGGGGAGTAAAGCCGCTATAGCCGTTCGCAAGCCGCTTCCGGTGAAAGATAGAGTAATACATATACCATGCCTCGTCAGTGTGGGGCTCGGACATTGGGTACTCAAAAACTGGCCAATCTTCAGCCGACTCTGAGAGCCATCTGTAAACAGGCGGCATATTATCATAGCCGGGTACCTGCATCGCCTTCAGGCCGGAAGGTAGAAATTCAAGGATTATAAGCACGGCGAAGAGCGCCGCAACTGCTTTTTTAAGATGGATGTTCGCTATCCTTTCTTTAATAAACTTTACGCCGAAACCGGCGAGTACCGCCATCCCCAGGCCAGCGAAAACAGAGATCCTGTTGGGCGCGCGCAGGCCATCAAAGCCGGGAAAATATTTGTACAGGAGTAAATACGGGCCTTTCGCCACCTCTCTCCCATTGAAGTGGATCAGCGGGCCAAGAGACAGGATTATGGAAATAGCGGTAAGCGCCAGATAAAACCTGATATGTTTTTTTTCATCTCCTGATCTCCTTTTCAAAGAGAGCAGAATACCTGTTAAAGATAGCGCGAAGGCAGTAAGACCGAAAAAAGCGGCCGCGCTCTCGGAATTCGGCCTTATCGGAAGAACCCGGCTCCAGAGCCAGTTTGACCGCGGCACGGAAACGTAGCTTAAAATATCCGCTGAGTAGACGACGTTCTCCCACACAGCCCTCGCAAGCCCTGAACGCTCGGCTTTTATATAGGGTATATGGACGGGTATGATTATCACGGCTGAGATTAAGAGAAAGAGGCAAAGCCTTGAAAATACAGGGATCGTAAAAAACCTTTTTCGGAGGATATGCCATATGAAAAAAAATACCACATAGAACGTGAGGAAGACCCCGTAATAAACGCTGGATAGGAATGTAAGCGAATAAAATACCGCGGAGAGGGCTATATTTCTGTAATCCATCTTCTCCGCAAACCTATGGAGAAAGAGCAGGGTAAACGGTATCCACTGCATCATCTCAAGCTGTATCCTTGGAAGATGGGTGAAGTGGTATGGAAAGTAAGCGAAAACAATGCCCGCTATTACGGCCGACGGCCTGTCGCCCGTCAGGTGGAGCGTTAGTAAGTACATCCCGAACCCTGAGAGAACGAACGTGGAAAGGAGCAATACATTGTAGACCAGCACAGGGTTCTTTATGAAGAAGCTTAAGGGGAGCGCGAGGACGGCTCCGCCAATGAGATGCTCGGAATAGGCAAGCGTATTTTCGTATGGGAAGAATATATTGGCGTCGAAAAAACCGCCCAAGCCTGTCCTGAACTTATGGATGTCCCAGAAAAGTATCCAGAGATTGAGGACGGCGTCCTGCGGCCCGAGCCCCTCGCTGCTGGCCGGCAGCCCGGTGCCGGCCGCCTGAATCAGACGGAATGAGATAAGGGATGTAACGATTATAAAAAACAAAAGGACAGGCAGCGTCCACTTGTCGAAAAGTCTATCTTTCATACACTTCATTAAAGATTTCCAGCGTCCTTTTCGCGGTTGCCCTCCATGAGAATCGTCTCGCCGCCTCGATACCTTCTCCCTTCAAGCGGCCGCGGCTGCTCTCAGAAAGCGCATTTTTCATACCGTCGGCGATGGCTTCAACGCTGTATGGGTCGAAATATACGCCATAGTTCCTCAATATCTCCGGCACCGATGAATAAGATGAGGCCGCCACAGGCGTTCCGCACGCCATGGCCTCTATTACGGGCAGACCGAACCCTTCGTATATCGACGGAAATATAAACACCCTCGCCCCGCTGTAAAGGGCTATCAGGTCGTCGTCGCTCACGTGGTTTGTCAGTATGACTTTCTTTTCAAGCCGCTCTTTTTTTATTACGGCATTGAATCTTTTGTGGGATTCGGCGTCAAATGCGCATACGATAACGAGCTTCAGGTCATCGCCGTACTTTTCCAAAAACCTGGCGTAACCGGAGACGAGCCTTTCCATGTTTTTCCTGAAATCAAACCCGCCTGTATACAGAAGATAATCTCCGGCTATGGAATATTTCTCCATGATGCGCCTTTTTTTATTTTCGTCCGCGCCTTCGAAAAAGCTGTCATCAACGCCGAGATGCGTAACATCGACAATGTCTCCTGATATCTTAAGGCAATCCAGGATATCGGCCTTTGTTGACCAGGAAATAGCCATGAGCCTGTCATATCCATAGAGCTTTCCGGCAAGCCTCTTCATATAATCCTCTCTCATATGCGAGGGCCAGTTATCAATGTATTGCTCCCTGAACCGGAGCGGGATCAGATCAAAAACCGTCGCCACGAAAGCGCATCCGCCGTTTTTGCCTGGCAGAAGCACGTTGTGCATAAGGGGATTGGGGCTCCAGTAAAGGTCTATGCCCTTCTCATCGATAAGGCCGTTCAAGGCGAGCTGAAAACGTTCTTCCTTCCCTGATTCGGGGGTGTTAAGCCGTCCGTCAGTATTTTCGATGTCGAGCCTGCAAAATACCGCCTTTTCAAAAAATGAGGCGGGCAGGCCTTCCCTGTCGAATTCATCAAGGGTAAATATGAAAAAGTTATGGCCGCTTCCGGAGCATAGCATGGCATCCAGGGTATTTATAAAATACCTCCCGATGCCCCTTTTTCTCTCAAATGTATGGAGTGTCTGTCCGTCTACTAGGATGTTCATAATGGTTCAGGCTTTAGGGTTAGGGGAATTTGTGCTATCCCGCCGGTCGATATGCAAGCCATGTTTTTCCTTTTTTCTCAGCAAGGACGGGCCAACAACTCCGTCCAGCCCTTTTCCCCTGATGTAAGATTGGAGAATTCAAATGGAGTGGATATCTTCAGTAGTTCTTCGCCTTCATTAAAATCAAAAAGCGAGTATCCTCTCTCTGTAAAAAAATCCCAAATCTTCTCCGGGGTGATATCAAAAAACCTCTTGAGCGTCCCATTGTTCAATTCAAAAATAATATTGGGCCTGCACCGTTCAATTGTCCTGTCCATGCCTGTGAGGGCTTTTAGTTCAGCCCCTTCAACGTCTATCTTCGTAAGATTTATATGAGGATTATTCAGGCCGGAAAGTATACCGTCCACCGTTCTACATTGCACCACTTCCACATTCCCTTCCTCAATGCCGGTCGTGGAGAAAAAAGAACAGCCCGCGACCTGAGGCACATAAGAAAACTTCAATGTGGTTTCGTAATCCCATACACCGCAATTGAATAATTTATAATTTTCAATTCCTCTTCTTTCCATATTTTCCTTCAGGTATTCAAAATTAATCTTCCCTGCCTCAACCGCTATTACCATGCCGGAAGGCCCGACATAATAAGAAGCCGCTACGGACATGACCCCGATATTCGCCCCTAGGTCAAGAAAGGTATCGCCTGGCTTAAGCAGGTCATTCAAAAGCCTCATAAGCTTAGGCTCATAAGAGCCGGTCTCCATTATGGGTTTTACTATGCTGTTATCCTGGCGAGATCCTCTCAAGCTAATCTTCCCGGCATAGGGTATATCCAAATCGAAATACACAGAATCGAGTTCCATAAGACCTCCTTTGTCTTGCTCAATGTTTTTCAAAAACTTTTAATTCCGCAATTCCCCACCACCTGACCTTGTCTTCCCCAGTCTGCGTAATCCTTACAATCCTGGCTCGCCTTGGCTCAAAGAAGATATCAAACGAAACATCCGTAGGATTTTTTATAAACGCCATTATTGGAACCCTGGGTGCCCCATCCTCTCTGGCCAAATCCCATTTATATCCATTGAGCGAGGTCTCTACCCTGTAACCAACCGGGGGGTCGAGTATATAGCCCAGAGTCATCTTTATCCCCGCCACGTTATAAACCCCGCCCATGTCGAGCTCAAAGAAATCGCCCTTTTTCTGGGGCCTGCCTGTCCACCACCTGCTTGCCGAATCCCTGTTGCCGTCAATGGCCAGCCCTGCCCTGTCCCCGGATATACTCGCCTTTACCGACCAGTTCCGGTTTGGGATCTCCTTCAGATCTCCGCCGGGGATTATATCATTTTTTTGTGTTGACGGAAGGAGTTCATACACATAGTCCTCTCCAAACCGCACTATGAATCTTAAACCGCTGTCAGCGTCACTTTTATCCCTTATCCCTTCAAGCCTCTCTTTTCCCAAGAGGCCGCCGTGGATTATTACGTACTTTACCCCGATATCCTCAAGCATCCCCTTCGACGTATCGTCAGGGAAGTATTTTACCGCCTCTTTTACCGCGTAATACGCCGGCGGGGCATAGCCGCTGTAGCCGTTTACGAGCCTCTTCCAGTGATACGCCGAGTAATACATATACCTCGCGTCAGCGGGGATCACCGGCTCTCCGACGGGGAGTTCAATAACGCCGAAATCACCTTTTGTACCCGAGAGCCAGTTATATACGGCGGGTATATCCCTACCGGTCTCGACAGGGAAAACCCTTATCGGCCCGGCGAAGTATTCGGCCAGTATAAATGCGCCGAGGACGGCCGTCAATACGTACCGTCCCGAAGGGCCTTTTATCCTCTTAAACAGGGATTTTACGGCGAAAGCGGCAAAGATCGCGAGAGGAAAAATGGCGAAAACCCCGAACCTGGCAGGCACCCTGAGCCCGTCAAAACCCGGGACGTACTTGTAGAGAAACATGTACGGCCCTGTCACAAGGTCTTTGTGAAGGAATCTTATTACGGGGCCAAAAGAGAAGAGCGCGGCTAGAACGAATATCGGCAGGTAAAAAAGGATCGCCTCTTTTTTTGACGGGCGACCGTCAGCCTTCTTTTCACCGCAATTCCTGAAAAGTGAAAATATGCCGAGCCCGCCGAGAATAACCGTAACGTAGCCTAGAAATAAGTTCTGCTCTCCGTCGAGATACGGATTGAGCGGCTTCCAGATCTTATTCGTAGACGGCGCGCTTACGTAAGAGAGTATATCCGCCGAGAGCTTATAAGCCTCCTCATAGCTCCTCGTGAACCCCATCGTCTTTTTAGTGATTATATAAGGATAGAAAAGCGGCAGTATTACAGCCGCGGATATTACGGCGAAGACGGCGAGCTTGAGCCACACGTCAGGCCTTGAGTAGAGCTTTCCGTAAACGATAGAGATAACGATGAAAAGTCCCGCAAAAACAGTCAGGAAAAGCGCGTAGTACCCGCAGGAGAGGAACTCAAGCAGGAAAAAGATGGTAAACAAAAAGAGGTCTTTATAGCTTAAGGTCTTAAAAAACCTGTGCAGGAAAAGGAATACCAGCGGTATCCACTGCATGATAACGAGCTGTACCTGCGAAAAATGCGTAAACCTGTATGGCGTAAAGGCGAAAATAATCCCGGCGATCATGGAGGCGAGCAGGTCCCCGGTAAGATAGTACGCCAGGATGTACATGAAAAAACCGGTAAGGACAAAAGACGAGAGCTGGATTATATTGTGCGTGAGTACGGGGTTCTTGGTAAGAATCGCTATCGGAGCCGCAAAAAAGGCGGCCCCGAGGAGATGCTCCGAGTACGCCAGGGTATTTTCGTGGGGATAGTAGAAGTTACCGTTAAAGAAGCCTCCGAGGCCGGTCGTAATCTTGTGAACGTCCCACGAGAGTATCCATGTGTTAAGTAAGCCGTCATAAAGGTCGGAGATGTGGCCCGCGGCCCGGAAAGGCGCCGGAAAAGTCATCACCAGCGTCAAAAGGCAGAATACGGCCAGCACAGCGAGGTGTCTTCTGGAATCGATCTTCAAGGGATTCATCACCTGGTCAATTCCCCGAAAAGGACTCGACGATATCGAGGTATCTTTCCGCCACTTTCGGCCAGGAGCAGTTTCCCTCCACATATCTCCTGGCGCTCCCGCCTATGCGGCCCCTGAGTTCCGCGTCTTTATTAAGTTTAGTGAGGAGCTCGAAGAGCGACTCGACCTCGCGCTCCCCGACATCGAGCTTGAGGCAGCAGCCGTCAGGGTATTCCCTGAACTGGGCAACGTTTGAGATTATAACCGGCTTCCCGAAAGACATCCCCCTGGTAAGGGACGCGGAGGTCTCACCGAGCGTCGGGTACCTCAGGTTTAATATAACGTCGGACGCCTTCATGTACTTCTGGAACAGATCCATATCGACCTTGCCCGTGATCACGACGGAGTCTTTCAAGCCATGAAATTCTATAAGCCTGGCGAGCTTCGCTTCCATGCCGGGATAATTTTTCCCGACCAGATAAAGCTTCGCGTTTTCGGTGAAAAGCCTGAATATAGAGAAGGCCTTTATGATAACGTCGATCCTCTTTGTGTATACGATATCGCCGAAGCATGCGATGGCGAAGGTATTATCATCCATGCCGAGCGCTCTGCGCAGGGCCTTCAGTTCATCCGCCTTCAGCTCCGGTTCGATATTAACCCCGCTCGGCACGACAAAGACATTGCCGCCGTAAACCTGATCCCTGCACCATTGGCTGTGGACTATTACAGCCTTGCTCGCCTCGAATATTTTTCTATTGAGAGGGAAGCTGTGTACCGAGAGGTTATAATCCTCATTTTTTATCTTCTCCACCAGCACCCTGCCAAGCGCTCCGTAGCACCCCTCCAGCTCCCGCCCGTAAGCATCCCTGTCGTTCTTGTCGAGAGTGGTCACCCTTATAAAGGGATGGATATTGAAGTCATGTAGCACCGTTATACCCGGATACTTTTTAAGCGCGGCATATATGTATTCATGCAGCGTATTGTTCCCCATGTGGTAGATGATATTGTCATATCCCCCGGCCATCTTTTCAAATTCCTTATGATCATGGAATCTGAAATTCCTGATTATCTCCGGGTTTGACGGGGTGATCCCGTCAACGAAGAGGTCGATCTCGGCTTTGCCTTTAAGATGGATGAGCAGCTCTTCGCTGTAGTCCGCTATGCCTGAGTGCTGTGGATTGAAAGGGCTGAAAAAAGCGAGCCTCTGTTTCTTACGGCCGGTTTTTCTTATCGCCGCCCCTTTCCGTTCCTCTTTCAAGGCCGATTCGAAAAGCGCCAATGTATCGAGGGCGGTCTTCTTCCAGCTGAACTCGCGCGCTCTTTTCAGGCCCGCCTCTTTACAGGAGTTCTGAAGGTCCTTGTCCCCCAGGAGCTTAGACGCCTTCTCCGCGATGTCTTCCGCGTTGCCTCCGTCGAAATACAGTCCCGCCTCTCCCACTATCTCAGGGATAGAGGAATTTTCAGCAGCGAGCACAGGTGTGCCAGAGGCAAAGGCCTCAAGGATCGGCAGCCCGAACCCCTCATAGAGCGACGGGAATATAAAGGCGCTCGAAAGAGAATAGACAGCCCCCAGGTCCCCGTCCGGGACGGAGCCTATGAAAAAGAGCCTCTCAAAGACGCCTGATTCCTTTGCCAGGGCTTCAAGCCGTTCCCTTGACTCTTTTGGAAAATCGCTCCCAAATACAAGATTGGTGTCTTTGCCGTGCCTTTTTATCAATATTGAGAACGCCCTTACAAGGTTCTCATTGTTCTTTCTGAAATTTGGGCCGCCCAAGGTAAAAATAAAATCCTTCGGCAGTCCGTACCTGAAGCTTACCTCTTCCTTGTCATCGGCGCTCTGCCTTTCAAAGAAGATCTGATTTATCCCCTCATGGATCACCGTGATCCTATCCTCGCCCACTGAGGCGAATTTAACCGCGTCATTCCTTGTGGAATTCGATACGGCTATTATCCTGTCATATAACGGGAGCTTTAGAACCCTGCTCAGATACCCCTCAAAAAGCTCCGTACTCAGCGTGTACAGGTACTTGTCAGGAAATATAAGCGGGATAAGGTCATGGACCGTGGCGATATTCCCGCACCCCTTTAAAATGCCGGGGAATAGCACATTATCCATGAGCGGGTTGGGATTCCAGAAGACATCAAACCCGTCACGCTCCGCGATGTCCTCAAGCCCCTGCCTGTACTGTAATGTCTTAAGGGCGGCGTCAGCTTCCGCGTCCACGTCTATAGTGACAGCGGAGATGTTGCCAGGCAGGCCCCTTAAATCCATGCCCTGGAAAGAGGCCAGCGTTATCGAGTGTTCATGCCGCGCGGCGAGCTCGCTCAAGACCTCGATAAAATACCTTCCGATCCCCCTGTACCTTTCGTGGGTGTGCAGGGTCTGCCCGTCTATCAGTATCCTCATCTTATATTCTCGAAAATTTCCATATACCGGCGGACTACCTTATCCCATGAATAATTATCAAGCACGTATTCCCTGCCGGATGAGCCCATCTCTCCCGCTTCACCGGCTTGCCTTGAGAGATGGTGCACCCTCACGCAAAACTCCTCCGCGTCCGACACGGCGAACCCTCCGCCGCTTTTAACGCAGTGTCCCGCCGTAACAATCCCCTTTGAAGAGACGATCACCGGCCTGCCCGTAAGCCAGCTCTCCATTATCACGAACGAGAAGCTCTCGTTTATCGAGAGATTGCATAGAGCCACTGACGCGGAGAGCGCGTCGAACTTGTCCTGCTCGGGTATGAATGAGAGGTCTACGAAACGCGCGTCGTCCTTTGGAACAAGCGAGGCGTCCCCTCCGCCTATAAAGACAAGCTTCATGTGTCTGTTATAGAATTTTAAATATGTCTCGAAATATTCTATCAGGAGTTCGATGTTCTTGCCGTTTACTTTTCTGCCTGCATAGACAAGGAACTGGCCGTCTATCCTGTATTTTTCCCTGAACCTTGACTCGTTAAAGGTTATTTTGGTGTTTACCCCCATCCCTGGGGACGGCATCCCGTCCATGGTCTTCCCATAGAGACGGCCCGCGAGCGCCTTCTCCTCTTCGGAGAGGAATATAACTTTCTTTGCCTTGAGGAATGTGTCCTTTATCGTAACCCAGCGGGCCTCGGCTTCGTCATGGAGGCAGGGTATCATGACCGACCTTTCCGGGGCGGCGTTAACGCCCCAGAAGGTGGGGCCGTAGAGGTACGGCATATATACGCAAGTCAAGTCCCGGTGTTTCTTTATGTATGATATGAGGGCGTGGCTGTTAATGCCGCCGCGCATCGAATCCAGTTCGTCCTCCCTCGTAAGAGGAACCCCGGCTATCGTCTTTTCCAAGACCCGGTTGTAGAGGACGGCGCCCCCCTTGTTCAAGGGAAAGCGCAGCACCTTCACCCCGTTCAAATCGTATTCGCCGGGACTGTAGAAGTCAGTCCACCAGTTCTCGAAGGGGGTTTTCGCGCAAGTAGTGAGGACTCCGGCGTCAACGCCGGCCTTAAGGAGATTTTCCGCGAGCTTTCTCGCCGCGAACTCTGCGCCGCCGGCGAACTCACCGTACCACGGAGTCACGAACCTGATCCTCATGGAGGCGCTACCCGATCCTCTTTGCTATGAGGGCGTATTCATAAGCTGATTGCATAATGGAATTGGATTTATCAAGGCCGGACTTTCCGTCCGCGCTGGAGAGGGAACACTTCTCACCGTTCTCGGTTAAAAACCATGTCTCTAACCCTTTAAACCCCGCGCCTTCGAATATATGCCTTGTCAGCCCGGAATGGAGTTTTTTGGATCGGTTGGCGGCCCTGAAGACCATAAAACCGCCGTGCTTGAGTTTCCTCAAGCCGAGCCCCGCGATAATCGCGCATGGATCAGGCCCGATCTCCAGGTGTGAAATAAATATGGCCCCGAGAGAGCCGTCTTCAAAGCCCTGCAAGCGCTGGATTAAAGCCGCCTCGGCGTCAATTCCGGATGCTCCCTCTAAAGCTACGGGTTTCTGTTTAATAGATTCAAGCACAGTACTTAAGCCGCTGCCGGCGACAAAGACGCGCTCATCCGCGGGAATACAGGCAAGCAACGGCGCGTATGCAGCCGATATCTTTTCCGGATCGACCTTAGACGGCGCATTATCAAGATGGTCCTCAAACCTGAGCCTCAGCGTCTCTAATTTATTGTATATCCCTTCGTACTGGCAATTTATATCCTCCTGTCTTTTGTGGAGGAGCCTCGCCACTATGTCCACTTTCTTTATAAGGTCGTTCGTAAACGCCTCTTCCTGGGTGAGCCTTGAGTCCATCGCCTCATGAGAGGCTATCCTCTTGTGCTCAAGGTCATGGAACCTCTCCTCAAGGATACGGTGCTCATTTTCAAACACGTTCTTAAGGTATGGAGAAATGAGCTTCTGAACGAGCTTTTTATAGGCGACTATTACCTTGCCAATGCCCGCGCGGTGGGAAGTTATAGTTATATCTGTCGGCAACCGCATCTAAAACCCCTGAATGAACGTAATCCTTGAAATTTATTATGCGATCAGCTATTTAAGGCCATCTCGAACGCGCCGTTTTCCGGCTATTTCGAGCAGGAGTAATGGTATAATAAAATACCCGAAATAGTAAATAAAATAAATGAATCTGAAGGGGCTCCCGGCGATGAGGAAGAAGAGAAAAGGCGCCTGTATGAGTACTACCAGGGACGCAAGAGCGCTGCACGGGACGAATTTGTAAGCTACGGCGATACAGACCAGTACAAAAAGAGGTATCAGGCCGTTCCATACGAGGAGCCTTAGCCCAAGCCAGAATTCCTTGCCGTTCAGCCTGTACATCACGCCTGTTTTTTTGAGCATCTTCACCTGAAGGCCGTAGATGCCTTTTGAAATGGGCGAAAAGGCGATATCGCTCAGGATCGTGAACGCGGAACCATACCTGTCCATGTCCTCCCAGTTATTGTGGTAGAGCCCCTCTGTCCACTGTGACACCGGAAGCCCGAGCGCAGCCATGAAGACATAGGCGCGCTCAGAGATGAAAAGCGGGAGGTTATTAAGCGTGAGCCTGAAATAAAGGTCCTGTACCTCGGAGTAATCCTCTTTCGAAAGATACCATCCTTTGAAATCGGGGTTAAAGAGTATGAAGTCCGCGCTGTGCGGGACGTAAGTTTGCCTGAGTTTCTCGAAGTCCATCAGCTTTCCGATTATCTTCCTGTCCTTATCAGTGTCTTCGGTATAGTACCAGGGGGACTTCATGATAGAGGTCAGCGGGTTGACCTGGAGGGTCATGTTGACCGCCTCTATCCTCGGGAAGGCCACCTCTTTATTTATCATCAGGCGGGGAAGGGCCAGCTGGACGAAGGCGTACATGACAACGGAGACGGCTACGAATAAAACAGCCTTTCTCATCTCCATTATCTTTCCGAAATAAAAAAGCGGAGGGAGGGCCGCCATGTACACTACGCCGTTGTGCCTTACTGACGCAAGGGCGACGAGTATCGCCGAAAGCCCCAGAAGCCTTGCAAGAGACCAATCCGTCTTCTCATTGAGGTATGTCTTCCTGTAGAACAGGAAGAAGGTAAGCGAGGCAAGCAGCACCGCGAGGAGCGCGAACGGCACGTCCTTCATGAGGTATATGTTGTACAGGCCGATCGGGACGGATGCCGCGAAGAGTACCGCGAACACGGCTACGACAATGATATTGAGCCCCTGCCTCCAGCACCTGAAGAGTATATACGCCCCGAGCATGGAGCTCGCGAGTATCTGAAATATCGACACCGAAGCCGGGGAAGGGCTGAACTGCGAGAGCGCCAGGACGTAGAGCGGATATACGAGCGTGTGCCAACGGTGGAAATTAAACGTCCTCACCTGCCTGAGGACATCGAAAGAGTCCATGTTGGAAGCTCCCGGCCACTGCCCGACGAGCCAGAAAGAGAACGAGGCCGCGAAAAATAAAAAGAGTATGAGAAAGACATATCCCTTTTCCTCAAAGAGCCTCTTTCTCACCCCGCCGCTGATGTATCTCTTTGCCAGGTAAAGGATATAAGTAATTATTATCGAAAGCGCGATCTGCACCGAGACAAGGACCGGATGGAAAGACCTCGTATGCCTATAGTATTGATGTATGCGGATGGGTAAGTACCTGTCAGGGACATCATAGAGGAGTTCGCCCCCTGAGAATACCCTGATCGATTCTATCTCGAAAGGAGTACCCCCCGCTTCTTCTATCGTTACCTCCCTGAGCTTCAGCTGGGGCACGTCCAGTGAATCCGTAGCCCGGTACTCAGCGCCATCAGGGCGGGAGCCGAGCTTAACGGAAACATTTCCAAGCCGCTCCTCACCTGTCCTCCATGAGAGGCGCACTTGCGATGGAGAGCTGTACCTTCCCGAAATCTCTACCCTGGAAGGCCCATAGAACCTGTTCTGCGAGGCGAATATCAAGAATAAGACAGAGCAGATTATTATGTAGGAGATATTTTTCTTTATGAAGTTCATTCCGGAATTTTCCGTGAACACTCTATTTATAATTTTATTTGAGTCCGGGGTTTATATTGTTAGATCGGTCTTCATATCGAGTATCCGCAAAAACCTCTCTTTAAACCGTTCAAATGAGAATGTATTCGAGAACTCCACTGACTTCCTGGAGAACTCCGCGTCCTCCATGACGCCCGCGTCCGTGGCCACCCTTCCCCTTTCCCTTGAACAGAACTCAATGATCTTATCTGAAAGCGCTGCCATGTCGCCGGTCTTTACCAACCTGCCGAACCTGACAAGGTTCGGCAGGTTCCCGGCGTCGTATGAGATGACGAAACAGCCGTGGTTGTACGCCTCTATCACGGGAACGCAAAAACCCTCATGGTAAGAGGGCATGACAAGGGCGTGCGCCCGTTGGTAATACCCCGCCCGCTCCGCATCTGTAACGGTGCCCTTGAAGTTTACAAAAGCCCCAAGCCCCCTTTCAGAGATAAAAGCCTTAAGCTCCTCCATATAGCTTTTGTCGGAAAATGTCTCGTTGCCTATAAGATCGAGCCGGAAATTCGATAACCCCTTATCGGCCGCCATCTTTACGGCCATAAGGAGGTCGAGCACGCCTTTCGACGGCACGAACCTGCCGAGGTATAAAAGGTTGACCAGCCCGCTATTATCCTTAAGCATGTGTTCAGGAGATGCGGCGGGGAAGTCTATTGAATAATCGAGGACTGTAATCCTGTCTCCGCTTACCCCGAATTCAAGAAGCGTGTCCCTGTTGTAAGGCGACCCCGCTATGATGCGGTCTGCCGCGAATACGTTGGCGAGCTGAGAGTAGGATTTCTCTATCGTCTCACGCTCCTTTTCAGTCACCAGTTCGGCCGGGGTTATGTTATGGAAATGGACGATCTTCTTTGCCTGCCGCGGCGCCAGAAAGATCGAGTTGAACAGTTCGTAATATATCCCGAAGTCATATATTATAATGTCAGAAGACAGGAAATGACTGTCATTTAGGACCTCATTGACCCCCCTGACTATCTTTACCCTCCCGTCTCCGTGAGAATCCGTCCCATAGAGATATATACGTGACTCAAGCTCTATATTCGACTCAAGAGAATATTCGGTCAGAGCGCGCACCTTATCCTTTACGGAATTAGAGATAGCGTCTCCTGAAACAATTATCCCGTTTATGAAGGATACCCTCATTTGGTTATTCCGCTTTTAGGATGGGTCTTTTATACCGTGGAATTTTACGCCGGACGCGATATTCTTAAGCTCGTCCTCCGAGACATAGCCGTCAAACTCCCTGAGCGTCTCCATCAGCTTTAAATATCTTTCCTCGCCGACATTCTTGATTATGCTGGTCGTCCTCATCATCCAGTCGAAAGTCCCCGAGAGGTTGCCGAAACATCCGGAATCGACCTTCCTGAATTTTTTGAAGAGCTCCTCTATGCCCCAGATGGTGGAGTTGAAGAAGTGGTACGGAACCGCGTGGAGCGGCTGCATGAAAGCTATCTCGGCCCAGAGGATCCCGCCCGGCTTCGTTACCCTGTATATCTCGTCAGCGCCTTTGAACGGGTTATACAGGTGCTCCATTACGGCCTGGCTGAGCACGAGGTCGAAGGTGTTGTCCTTGAAAGGAAGCGTGTGCCCGTCGCCGTAGACATCCGAAAGCTCGAACTTCATATACTCGAAGTTCAGATACCTGTCATCCCCTAACTGCCTGTTGCCGCCGCTGCAGTCGAGTATAAGTGCGTCTTCCGGCAGCTTCCCCGCTATCTCAAGAAAGTCCGCGGGATAGGGGTTCCCCTTATTTTCCACCTTCCTCTTGTATCTATCCCTTACGACCCTGCCTGTAGTGACCTCGATACCGCCGAGTATTACCTGTGTCGAGGCGGCTTCGCTGTTCTTCCTGCCCAGGGGTATGATCTCTATAAGGTGCTTTCCGAAAGGCAGTTCCTCGTCTACCGTATAGCTGGATAAGCAGAATTTATCAGGGCTGTACAGGTCGAACTCGCGCTCAAGCCTGTTATCGATCCTGATAACCGCCTTGCCGCTCCAATTGTGGTTAAACATGGATACATGGAAGTTCGAGCATTCTATCTCAATAGAAGCCCTGTCGTTATTCCCGCCTTCCGAATAATAGTACTTGCCCTCAAGCGGCTTCCACTGGCCTGTATATCTTATCCTGGGGTCGTTAAAGGGTATATTCTCCACCTCGAACTCCCAGTCCCTTTCGATCGGAAGCTCGCCTTTTGAAATCCGCCCCTCAACCGCCATTAAATCGATAGTCTTGTCAAAGTGCAGGAAATCGACCTTATAATTCTCGATAACCCCGGCAAGCCTGCCAGTCTTCGAGCATTTCAGCAGCCCTCCCTTTATGTCTCCCATAAAAAATTCAGTCGGGACCACGTCGAGCGGGGCAAGGCATTCCGGGCAGCAGATGAGGGTCAGTATCTTGTTTATATCCATCATTGGCATAACGCTTTATCTGATATTTTGCCGGCTCCGGCGGCTTTTCTGGAAATTACCTTTTTATAAAACTCCACCATGCTGGCGGACATGCGCTCATCCGTAAAGGACGCCTCGAATATCTCCCTCGACCTTTTGCCGAACCTCTCGCGCTTGCCTTTATCGGATATAAGCTCTAAAAGCGCGCCTTTAAGCGTCTCCGCGTCGCCTGGCTTCGCTAAAAGCCCGTTCTCATCCTTGCGGATTATCTCTACCATCCCTCCGGCGTCGCAGCCTATTACAGGCTTTCCGAACGCCATAGCCTCAAGGAAGATGAGCCCGAAAGACTCATACCTCGAAGGGGCCGCGAAGATGTCTGTGTCAGCGTATAACTGATAAAGCTCCTCATCAGATATCCTGCCGGCGAACTCGACCCTGCCGAGGAAATCTTTCCCTGAGTTGTTTTCGATGAATTCATCTTTGAACGTCTTCCCTCTTTCGTTAGGTATGGAGTTGTCTCCAGCTATGACGAACCTTACTTCCGGGAATTTTTCGCAGACATAAGGCACGCATTCCAGGAGCACGTCGATGCCTTTGCGTTTCTCCAGCCTGCCCACGAAGAGGACGGTTGTCGAATCGTCCGTCCGTTTTTTCGTATAGTTCAGGCTTTCGTCCTTGACGCCGAGGGGGACAAGCCCGATGCGGTCTTCCGGGAGCTTAAGTCCGTACTTATCCTCTATAGTCCTTATTATCCCTCTGCTTATGGCATGAAACGCCTCGGCGTTCCTGAATATGTTCTCTTCTATTTCCATGAGCCTCTGTATATCAGGGCTCTTGTCCCAATCGCTGTAGCTTTCAGCGGCTATCTTTACGGTCGTCTCCAGACTTATAACCGTTGAGAATCTCTCGTCCTCCATGCATCTAAGCCCTTCGGCATCCCATATCGGCGCCTCGATGACGTCCACCTTCCGGCACCCGTTTATCCTGAGCACTTCATCATATACCGAAAAGGCATAATTCAGATTCTTCCTGTATGTAGGCAGATGCTCCGGGACGTCCTTCAGGTCATGGTCTCCCGGCAAGATCCTGTGCACCCATACGCCGTCCTCGAAATCAACCGTATTGTGGTCCTTTCCCTTCGTTATGACATGGACCTGATGGCCGAGCCTTGCCACCCCTCTGGCCAGATCGTGCGTGAACCTGGCTATGCCGCCGTTGTGAGCAGGCGGAAAGTCCTGTGAGAGATAGCATACGCAGAGCTTGTCATTCGCGCCCGTTGTCTCCGTGAAGCGTTTGTAAGGACTGGCGTACTTCTGAAGCTTCGCCCCGGTAATAAGCTCCCTCTCTTTTGTGAGGCCGTCCATTATTCCGGTCTTCCATGCCCTGTCCACATCCAGCCAGAACTTCGAGAGGTCGGAGGCCTGGAGCCGCATATTCCTGAAATGGAAGTTCGTATCCTCCGCGAGCCTTCCGATAAAATCGGACGCGTCCTTGACTATAGCGTTAAAGCTTATATCCTCGCAGTCTTTAGTGTTCTTTATCGAGAAATAAATCTTGTTTTTCATCACAGGGTACTTGTTGGCCGTCACCCGGTGCTCGTTCCTTATGTGGCTCGGCGCGAACTTATGGTGTATCCGCGCCTTGTTCAGCTGCCTTACGGCGTACCCTCTGTCGACTATCCTCAGGCAGACGTCGGTCTCATCAAGGTAGAACTCATATTCCTCGTCGAACCCGCCGATCTCCAGGAGCACGTCCCGCCTGAACGAGCAGTTGGTGCCCTGCAGGTACGGGATTCTTTTCGATAACGGGAAGTTGTAAAGGACTGCAGGTTCGCGGTGATCGAAGCTCGCGTTGCCCAGCCTGTCGCAGGTCGAGTATTTATACTGAAGGGTATATCCGGTGTGATCGTAGACGAGCCCGCCTACGGCGCCGACCTCGCCCGAGTCGTAACCCTCGACGATCTCGGAGAGCCACTCAGGCTCAGGTATCGCGTCGTCGTCTATGAAGGCCACAATGTCTCCGGCCGCCATGCATATCCCGATATTGCGCGACATCGAGAGGTTCGCGGCCGGGCAAACACCGGATTTTATCCGGTCGCCGAATTTTCTAATGACCTCGGATGTAGAGTCGGTGGAAGGGCCGTTTACGACTATTACCTCAAAATCCCGGTAGTCGAGATATGAGAGCGATTGAAGGGTGTTCTCAAGGCTCTTTGCCCTGTTATATGTATTTATGACGATAGATACTTTAGGCGGCATTTAAGCCCTGCTCCCGTTTAAGAATCAATCCTGTATCAACCAGTACCCGCCCTCTGCATTAACGCCTGCCATATCCTATTTTACGGCAGCGATCTCCATCTCATAGCAATCCCCGTTCACACGGCCTGCGGCCGCATAAGACACATCCCTGAAGCCGGCCTCCTCAAGAAGCCCTTTTATCGATTGCCTCGAAAACATGTTGAAGTGGAAGTCCCCGTCATATTCCTGCGCCCCGAAGGTGACGTTCCTCAGCTTCTCGAACGGGTAATCGCCTTTCGTATAATTCTCTATCATCGCCTCGGCATCGGGGAGCACCGCCCTCAATATCCCGTTTTTTTTAAGCAGGCCGTGCCAGTGCGGAAGTATCTTTCTTTTAAGCTCTTCCTGCGGAAAATGCTCTATAAGGTGCGAGGAAAATATTTCGCTGAGGCTATTCTCTTCAAAAGGGAGTTTGTCCGCCGGGGCCGTAATATCCACCCCCGGCAATTCCCGCATGTCTACATTCAAATAGCCTTCCATCGGTATATGGCCGCAGCCAACGTTTACGCGTATATTGTCCTGCATGGACACGAGCTTTGATTCGTTCAGAACCTTTATATCAGCGATGCCGTCCTTTACAGCCGCTTTATTTTCACCGTATTTGAATTCAAAGAGCATCTCGTTCCTTACGAACTCGACCCTTCCTGTCAGGTACTCCAGCCCTTCCTGGAGCGCCTTTATGCTCGTAGCCGAGTCCCCCTCCTGCCTCTTTATCTGCCGGGTGGCGTTTGTAAATGAGGATATATAATTAAGGAGCGTCGGCAAATGCTGCTCTATGGCGTCAAGCCGCGCCTCTATTTTTGAGTAGCGCTCCGCCAGTGTGGCTGAGTGCTCCATCCCCGCAAACCACCGCTCGGTGCGGGAATGCCTCTCTTCGGCCCTATGGTCTATTTGAGAGAATCTCTCTTCGAGCATCGCGTGCTCTTTCTCGAATACGTTCCTTAGATAAGGTCCGACGAGCTTACGCACCAGCTTCTTGTACTTTACTATGTACTTGCCGATCCCCGCCCTATGCGAGCTTATCTCGACTTCCGTTGGTAGTTGCATCTAAGACTCCTTGCCGTAAAGACATGGGCGCGAAAATATAAAATTAGCGCCCCTTTTCATCCTGTTTCTTTTTATAAGGGATTTAAGACTCAAAAAAGCTTCTTCCACTCCGCGTAATTTTGATAGAACCCGAGCCAGCTCTTAAGCTGGTCCCCACGCGATTGCCAGTGTTTGCTTTCGCCAATGCGATAAAGGTCCTCTCTGAACCGCTCTTTCACTTTTTTTGAATGCATGTTCCGCTGTACCTTGAGGTCGCTAGCTATCTTGACTTCCTCTATTTTCAGCGCCCCTTCAGGCCGGACGTGGCAATGCAGCCCGTAGACGGTGGATACCGGGTCTTTTAAGAAATCCTCATAAACGACTATGAAGGGCTTGATGTTTTTCCTGTCGAAATAGTCCTTCCAGAGGTAATCCTCTGTCACAATGTAAGAAAAGCAGTTGAATATCTCGAAAAAGTCATACTCCGGCTCATGGATATCTTCGTCTGCCTTAACAAACCAGAGGTTGGTCTTTTTGGCGCGCCACAGCGACACAGCCTGCCCGATCTTGTCGTTCCGGCATACATACGCCCAACTGTTTCCCGGAAAAAGATCGTCCAGGTCTTCGACCGCATCCGTGTATTTCCTTACCTCTTCGACCAGCGCGTTCTTGTGGTCCCAGGCCAATTTGGCGCCGAATAAGCGGTTCGGGGACATGGAATTGACCAGCCTGTCAAGGAACGGCATGAATTCGTCCTTTGGAACCCCGAGCAGGTCGTACCAGTATTTATTGACAGCGCCAAACGGGTACTGAAAGTATTCGGATGGCAACCCCATGCCGTTGGCGCTAAGATAGTCGCACAGGAGATTGCTGCCGGATCTTACGGTAAAGGCGACGGTATAGAAGTTAATATCGCTCCAGCTGGCCGTCATCACTTTCATTTCAAACCTCCAAATCGACAGGCGCTTTACCAAACACCCCGGCCTGCCCTGAAAACTCCCATCTGTGCGTGAGCCTGGCGATGCCGATATCGTCCTTGTCGGACATGATTATGAACTGGTGCATGTTATTGTGACAGTCATAGACGAAACGCTCGGCTGTATGGACGGCGGCATCCATAAAATACTGGCCTCCGAGAAGGCTTATCCTGTCTATCGCGATGCTCACGAAACCCTCTCCTTCTACCGCCGCTATGGGTATCCTCTCGATCATCGTATTTGAACCATAGCATCTGACCCCGTCGCTGCGGACGATGGCAAAACCAAAGACAGGCTTATCGACGCACCCCTGCGATTTGTAATGGATGCGGACTTTCATGCTCTCACCGGTACGATAGGCGTATCTTTCCGAACCGTTCGAATCGAAGAGCTTGACCGACGTTATCTCGACCTCGCGGCTCCCCCACCGACTGCCTGCAAATGCCCTCTCCACCTCTGCTTCGGTACCGGATTCGCCTCTGCCTTCTCCGGTTTCATTGTCCAGACTCTCGTTGGCGGCCTCGGTCCGTTTCGTGAGGACGCGGCTCTCGATCTCAAATATCTCACGCTTGTACGCGTTCGTCACGTCCATCGATTTTCCCGCATCCCTCGTCACTCCGTACTCAATCCACATCGCCTCGTCGCACCACTGCTCGACGGTATCCAGGCTGTGGGTCACAAAGAGGATAGTCTTGCCCCTTCTTTTGAACTCGTCCATCTTGCCTTTGCATTTATGGACAAACTCCTCGTCCCCTACCGCGAAGACCTCGTCGATGAGCAGTATATCCGGGTCTACGTTCACGGCGACAGAAAAGCCGAGTTTGGAATACATGCCTGATGAATAGGTCCTGACCGGCTCGTCTATGAAGTCCTCAAGGCCGGCGAATTCGATTATTCCGTCTATTTTTTTTCTTATCTCTTTTTTTGTGAGCCCGAGGAGCATGCCGTTTATGTAAATATTCTCGCGCCCGGTAAAATCGGGATGGAACCCGGCCCCAAGCTCTATCAGGGCGCCTAGCTTGCCGTCTATCGACACTTCTCCTGCATCCGGCTTAAGTATGCCCGCCATTATCTTAAGGAGGGTGCTCTTGCCTGAGCCGTTCTGTCCGATTATCCCGTAGGTCGCGCCGCGCTTGACCCTTAAGCTTACGTCCTTCAAGGCCCATACGAGCCCGGACTTCTCTTTCTCGCCCTTTTTCCACAGTTCGCGAAGAAGGTAGCCCTTGATCGTGGTCGTGTTGCTCCTGCGAAACTTTTTTGAGACCCCTTCTATTTTTATAGCCGTATGCATCAGACCTCTTCAGGGAATGATTGTTTGAAGCCCTGGAAAATAAATATTCCGATTATCATGAAAAAGCAGGAGAACGCGGCAGAGTTCAGCAGGCATGAGAACGATGGGAACCTGTTATGAAGGAATATATCCTGATACGCCACGGCGAACTGCGCGAACGGATTGAGCTTCAGGAAGAATGCGTACTTCTCGGGGATGACCGTGGCCGGATACATTATGGGAGTAAGGAAATACCATATCTGTATGACGTTTGGTATCAGGTAAAGAAAATCCCTGAACTTGACCGTTACGGAAGATACGATCAGGGCAAATCCGAACGTGAAGATAAACTGGATAAATACGAGCACCGGAAAGACCAAGAGGGCCGGCCCCACATGCACCTTCATGATAAATAGAAGCGCGAGGAGGACGGGGATGCTAAGGATAAAATTAAGCAGATTCGAAGCAACATAGACGAGTGGAAATATCTCCATCGGCATCGATATCTTCTTGATGAGGCCCCCGTTGGCTATGATCGAATTTGACGCTTCGTTTACGGCGGAGGAGAACCAGAACCAGGGAAGCAGCCCGCTTAAGAGGAATACGCTGTAGTTCTCCATCTGTACCTTCATATAGATGGAGAAGACGAGCACATACGTAAGCATGGCCAGCAGAGGGTTCAGAAAAGACCACAGGAAGCCGAAAAATGTCCCCCTGTAACGAGCCTTGAGCTCCTTCGCGACCAGCATCCATATGAGGCTTTTGTATTGAAATATTCTCGAGAAGTCCTTGACGATGGATTTTATATTCTGCATCTGTGTTCTTTCGGGCGCCTACTTTCTCTCGAAATCGTCGTCGAACCGCACTATGTCCCCTTCTTCGACGTACTCTCCGTTCTGCACCTCTATTATCTCAAGCGGTGTCTCCCCCGGATTCTCAAGCCTGTGCTTGACCCCCCTTGGTATATATGTAGACTGGTTTATGGCGATATCCACTGTCTCCTCGCCCCTTTGCACCCTGGCCACGCCTGTAATAACGACCCAGTGCTCGCTGCGGTACTTGTGGAGCTGAAGGCTCAGCCTGCGTCCGGGCTCAACGCGGATCTTCTTTATCTTATATCCTTCGCCATGCTCAAGTAAGGTAAAAGAGCCCCAGGGCCTCTCGACGGTCTTGTGCACCTCGTGCTCGATATACTTCTTTTTCTTAAGTATATTTACTACTTCCTTTACCTCTTGCGCCCTTTCCTTCGGGCATACAAGGGTCGCATCCGGCGTATCCACGAGTATAAAGTCCTTAAGCCCTATCGTGGCCACAGCCCTGTCGCAGCCTATTATTATCGAATTCTCCGATCCGATGTCGACGACACGGCCTTTTACTATATTTCCGTTCTCATCCGGCTCCAGTATCTCCCCGAATGAACTCCATGTGCCCATGTCAGACCAGGGAAAATCAGCGGGGATCACGACCACGTCTTTCGCCTTCTCCAGGATAGCGTGGTCTATGGAAATATCCTTAAAGCCCTTGTAAGCCTCCGCGGTCTCAGCCGGGCTGTTGGCGGAGTCCAGACCATTGTAGACCTCAGGCAGATAGGTCTTTATCTCGTCCAGTATCCTGGCGGCCTTCCAGAGGAAGATGCCGCTGTTCCAGAAGTATCCGCCGCTGGCGAGATATTTCCTCGCCCTCTTTATGTCTGGCTTCTCGACAAACCTTTCCACCGGCTTAACGCTGTAGCCGTTTATCCTGCTTACGGCCTTTGCGCCTGCCTTTATATAGCCGTAACCCGTTTCAGGGGAGGTAGGGACTATGCCGAAAGTAACGAGGTGCCCTTCCCTTGCCGCTTCTATCGCGGCCTTGACAGTGGCCCTGAAGGATTTGCCGTCTTTGATTATATGGTCCGCGGGCAGTATCGCCATTATGCCCTCGGGATCTTTTCTGTAAATATCGAACGCGGCAAGGGCTATGGCCGCGGCGGTATTTTTACCCAGCGGCTCGACAATGTATCCTGGTTTTAAAGCCTTGCCATCGCCGCCGTAAGATAAATGGAGCCTTATGATCTCGGCCTGCCTCGCGTTAGTGACTATAAGGACTCTGTCGGAAGGGACAAGAGGGCTCAGCCGTCTTATCGTGGACTTAAGCAGGCTCTCGTCGCCCACCACCTTCAAGAGCTGCTTTGGCGTGGTTTCCCTGCTTAAAGGCCAGAACCGGCTGCCTATGCCGCCGGCAAGTATAGCCGCGTATACACCTCCGGATTTCCTTGTCCTTTTCGAGCGCTTTGAGCTTTCCATGAGATTATATTACCCTTGTCATTTAAGTTTTATTTTCAGGTACTTAGGAATTGAACAGAGGCTTGAAACACTAATTTTAGACAATAACAGAAAACATCCTGCAATTCAAACTAAAAAGATTTCTTTTAAAAGGGAAAAACGGGATTTTTTTGAATATCAGGATGCAAAAAGGCTTAAGAGACAAACAGGGGGCTATCTGGGGAAAGAACCTCTCGCGCGCGGATTTTCAGCTAAAAAAGACGGGGCGTGCCGAAGCATGCCCCGTCCTGGTTTATAACCTGTTCTACTAACGTTTCAGATTGACTATTTCGGCAAGCACTTCGTCCGTGGTCGTAATGACCTTCGAATTCGCCTGGAACCCCCTCTGGGCGGTTATCATGTTGACGAACTCCTCGGCTATGTCCACGTTCGAAAGCTCCAGGGTGCTTGACTGCACGGTGCCCCTGCCCGAGCTTCCAGCCTCGCCGTAGAGGGCCTGTCCGGACTCGTAAGTCTCTGTGTATAAGTTGCTTCCCGCGCTCGCGAGGCCTCCCGAGTTAGAGAAGCTTGCAAGGACCACCTGCGCAAGCGTAAGCTCCTTGCCGTTCGAGAACGTCCCGGTGATGACGCCGTCCTGGTCTATGCTTATGGACTCAAGCGAACCGGATGAATAACCGTCCTGCGTAAGGGACGAAACGCCGGATGACGTGGCGTATTGGGTCGTGCCGTCAGTGCCGGTGCCGCCCTCAACCGTACTTGTGCCGAAGTCGAATGATATGGACTGGTTCTGAGCCGCGCCGCCGGTGAAATCGAACCCGCCTGTGGCATAAGTAACGGCTGATTCGGAATATAAGGCTCCGCTGCTGTCAAATGACACGGTACCCTGCGCCTGTATCTCGGTAGTGCCGCTCGTAGAGTCGGCCTCGTCGACTACGGCGTACCACTCCCATGTATTGCCGGTGGAATCAAGAGACGATTTCCTGAAATACATCGTTACGACATGGGAGTTGCCGAGTGAGTCGTATACGGTTATCGGGGTGGAGAAGTTTGATGTATCCCCGGCCTGGGAGAGCGAGAACGCGCCGGCCGCCGCTGCGCTGGTGCTGGTTGAACCGGCTGCGAGGGCCGCGGTCGAGGTGCTGTAGCCCAGAAGTGACGATGCCGTCGAGGCGGCGTTGCCCCAGTCAAGGAGGAGCGAATTGGCGTTGCCTGTGTCGTTTGTGACCGTAAAGTACCCGGTCTGGTCGTCATAAGTGACCGTGTATGTATCGGCAGCGCCGTTTGCGGCCTCTAGAGCGGCCTGTACCGCGGCGGCTACTTCCTCGCCCGTGTATGCCGAGCCTGATGAAAGCCCGCCATCCGTCACAAGGCTTGCCGTAAGATAAGTGGTGCCGCCGTCTATGCTGAAGCGTATCACATCGTCAGTCCCTGATGTGAATACGAAACCTGTTATGGAGGAATTTGAATCGAGGTTCGCCGTAAGGTCCGTGCTTGTAGTGGCGCTGGGGTCGATAGTCTTTGTCGTAAGCTGGAGGTCAGTAAGGGTATTTGTAAGTTCGCCCGATGTATCAGCCACGTATCCCTGAAGCCTCAGACCGTCCTGGTTTACGATATATCCGTCCTTGTCCAGTTCGAACTGTCCGGCCCTTGAATAGTATGTAGTGCCGAGAACAGGGTCTTCCACCACGAAAAACCCGTCTCCGCTTATGGCCATGTCAAGTTCGTTGCTTGTCGTTTCAAAATCGCCCTGAGTGAACATCTTCTGGATGCTGCTCACGGTCACGCCTACGCCTATCTGGTTGCTCGACCCTGTGAGTGTCTGGCTGAGGATGTCCTCGAAGTTGACCCTGCTGGACTTGAATCCTACCGTATTCACGTTAGAGATGTTATTTCCTATTACGGAAAGCTCCGACATATTCGCGTTTAAGCCGCTTACGCCTGTGTATAATGCTGACTGCATTTTTATTCCCTCCTTTTAGTAGATCTCAAGGATCTCGTCCTGGGTTATTGTTGAGCTGCCTACAGAAATCGCTGTCTCATCCGAGCCGTATGTCACGCTCGACACCTTGCCCGTCACATATGTCGTGGTGCCTACCGAATCTCCGTTAGCGTCAGCGGCGGATATCGATATCTTGTATGTGCCGCTCTCTGAAGCGTTGCCGCTATCGTCAGTGCCGTCCCAGCTTATCTCGTATGTCCCGGCCTCCTCGGCGCCCTGGTCTACCTTCTTCACGAGATTTCCGCTGCTGTCGTAGATGGATACCGTTACGGTCGATGCGTCGGAATCGAGCGTATAGCCAAGGTCTACGCTTGAGCCTGAGTAGCTGAATTTATTGCCCTCGTATTTCACGCTCTTGTCTATCAGATCAGAGAGGCTCCACTTCTGCATGGATGATATGTTGGTCGATACAGTGTCCATCGTGTCATTGAGGTTCGTGATGCCCTCAAGCGTGCTGAACTGCGCCAGCTGCGCCACGAACTCGGTATTGTCTGTCGGTTCTAGCGGGTCCTGGTTCTCCAGCTGGGTCACAAGAAGCTTCAGGAAGTCCTCCTTACCGAGCACTTCCGTTGAGCTTGTGGCGCTGGTGGTGGAACTGGTTGTACTGCTTGTGGTTGAGGAACTTACGGCGTCTATCATATAGCCTCCTTTATTCTCGCCCTTTCAAATTATAATCTATATAAATACATCTACGCCGCCGTTGCCGCCGCGGCTCTCATAGGCGCGCTTGTAAAGCGGCTCCGCCTTCGGCTCAACTCGCGATTCGATATTATTGAAGGACAGGCGTTCGCCCCCCCTGCCCTCGGATGCGCCACGATTGTCCCATGAGCCGCTGCCGGAATGCCTGGCATCGTTTAAATCAGTCCCCCCCGTATTTACCTCTACGGTATACTTCTCAAGCGTAAGCCCGTTTGAGCTGAATATCTCTTTGAGCCTTCCTGAATCGGCATCAAGCATGGCCTTTACATCGGCGCTGTCCACGAGCACATCAGCCGATACCCTGCCCTCCGCCACGTTGAGCTTTATATTGAGTTCGCCTAAATGTTCAGGATTGAGCTTAAGCCTGACCTCACCACCGTCCCTGATGGTCATCTTTACGCCTTGATCCAATTTCTCATAAAGGTCGCCTGATTCAACAGGCGCGATCTTCGCTTCCAGAACCGCTTCAAACGGGTTTTTGTTCTCGTTAACAGCCCCGGTAAGCCCGAACCTGGCGTCCAGCGCCGCCTCTGTCTTTTTCATGTCGAACTCACCAGTTCCGCCTTCATCACCCATGAAATCATTACGATATCCCGGAGCCTCTGATCCCTTAGCCATGGATATTTCAGGATCGGCTGTATCGGTTTTCTGCTCCCCTCCATTAAATTCCAAAGAGCCATCAAGTTTCCTTGACCCTTCCGCTCTTCCGGCGTAGCCTGTAAGTCCATCTTTTGCCACAGACATATCAATATTATTTTCATCCGCATCAGGGACCCTGGCATTATTTTCACCCGCGGCAGTGATCCCGGCAGGGGTCTGTTGAAGATTCGAGGCAGGTTTAATGGGATTTTCAAAAACGGTCAGTTGAGGGGCCGCCGGTGTTTTGTCCGTAACGTTATTCATACTCGCGGACTGTGCAGCATCAAAATCATCCACATCAGCCCCGGAGTTCACAGAAGAGATTTCAGATGCCTCCGCGGCGTTATCAAGCCGGTTGGAAGCCCCCTGGCCTTCAAGCTCAGGGATGAACGTATGAATGTTATGGGCCTTTGATGACGATGAGGGGAGGTCATTTCTCTCTAAGGTTTCTTCTCCGGATACCCCGGGCTTCAAGCCAGGCATATCATTTGAGACGCTGTTTAGACCGGTCGTGCCGGTAAAGAGGCTTTTCTCTGCCGTATCCGAATCGACCGCCTCGCCTATTTCAATCCCGCCTGTTTCAGTCCGGGTCGGCATAAAAGACGAAAAATGCAGATTACCGTTACTATATAAAGACGGGGCAAAATCCTTATAAAAAGACTCTCTGCCGCCTTCAGAATCCGTATCTATTCCGTCTTTTTCCGGTATTGTATTGACTATTTCATGCGCTGGTATTTCCAATTCCAACCCGGTTTCCAGTGAACCGCTCTCCTCTGCGCTGCCATAGGCCAGGGAGTCAGGAACCTCTGACGCTCCGGCATTCGCAAGGGTATTCTCCGTGACATCAAAATCCTCGATGCCCGAAACGTTTACATCCGCGTCTTTGAATGATATCCCGGCATCAGCGCCGGCATCCTCAAAACTTACCCGATTCAAATCCATACTGGGCGCGTACGGAACCGGCATAAAGGAAACGGCAGTTTCCGCAGTTTCCTCCTCCGGCAGTTTTTCGACTTTGATCTCAGGCTTGCCGGAAACTACGACCTTTTTCTCATCTGCCGCGGAAACCTTATCCTCTGCCGTTTCCTTTACAGAGACTGATTCCAGAACCTCTGAAAATGACTCCCCTGTCCCTGCCTCTACAGGGGGTTTCGTAGACTCCTCTGTCCTTTGTACTTCGACCGGGACTGCTTCAAAAAATGAGATTTCCATCTTCTACCATCCTGGATTTGGTTACAATCACCTGCCCAAGTGATTTAGCAATATGCATGCCAACATGCAATATTTGAAAATTAACAAATAAAAACAACAACTTATGAAATACGCTAGAGACCTGCCGTATCGCCCTATCCAATATTGCCTGGGCACAATTTTCCCTTTATACAAGTATTTTTTTCCTGTACTGTATTAAAACGCTCAAGTTGACGGCCTGAATATGCATAGCGAGCGCATTCCCTGCGCAGCCGCAGCTTGCTGCGGGGTCAAGCGAGCGAATGGAAATTGTTTCATTACATATCGAAGATTCCCCGCGGCTTGCCGCGGGGAGCTTCAATTTTCCCTTGGATATATAAATTGATAAAAAAACTCCTCCTGGCCCTTTTCATACTATGTTCGACGACTGCGTTTGCTGAGTCTTCGGGCGGCCCTCTCCTGTATAAAAACCAATTCCCTTTATTTACCCATCTAAACACCCCTTACTTTGAAAAGGCAGCGCTTGAGACCTCCTTTAGCGCTACGCTTTCACACTCGAGCGTCTATCTTGTTAAAGAATCGGCAGAGTGGTCGATAGGGCTGGATATGGAGGTTACGGAGCTGTCGCTACGGTACAGGAAAAAGGTTTCGGGCAACCTGGAGCTTGGGGCCGAACTCCCTTTCCTGAGCTTAAACTCCGGTTTCCTCGACGCCCCTCTGGATGCTTATCACAGCGCGTTTGGATTTCCTGATTACGGAAGGTCCAACCGTCCTGACAACGATTTTCTCTATAGCGTAAAAAAGAACGGGACTGCCATAATAAGCGGCAAAGGGGGCGGGGTCGGCCCCGGGGACTTAAGGCTTACCATTAAAAGGGCCATCTCAGAAGACCCGGCCGTAAGCCTTATGGCAACGATAGAGCTTCCGTCGGGGGATGCCGGGGAAGGCTATGGTAACGGGTCTTTAGATGCCGGGGCCTTGGTACTGCTCGATAAAAGATTAGGAGAGCGCTTCACTCTTTACGGGAATGCCGGCATCTTTTTCCCCGGAGACCTTAAAGGAGAAAATACGATCGAACTGAAGGAGTATATATTCCTCGGCGCCGCGATAGAGGCGGCGCTCTATAAAGAATTGTCTCTTATCGGCCAGCTGTATTTAGAGACATCCCCCTACCCTTCTACCGGGATAGCGGAGTTAGACAGAAACGGTGTGCTCCTTTCGCTTGGAGGAAGGTATGGCGCAGGAGCAGGCCTTTATGAATTTACGTTCACAGAGGATCCTGGCGTTTCAGGGGCGCCGGATTTTTCGTTTTCGCTCTCTTTTAAAAGGGTTTTTTAGGTTTTTTACGCCACGAAAATATCTATTGCAATTTCACCTTTGATAAACTAATATTTAGACAATCAAAGGGTATCTATGCACGATATTGTTTCGTCATCAACATCGTCGTCTTTACTCATCTTTCCTGAGGCCTTCTTTTTTACCTGATCCCCAGTTTGAAAAACTGTCTTTAGCGGCTGCAAATCACCCTGGCCATCCTTTATCGCTACCTGCGAATTCTCATAATTTTCACTCAAGAATTTTATATTTCAGCCGAAAAAATTAAGAGCGTACAAAAAAAAGAAAGAGGTCATATGAAAAAAATTCTCTTGGCGCTTTTGTTTATCAGCATGACACTCGTCACCGGCTGCGGAGGCATCAACTTCAACGAGGTGAGCCCGGACGCTAAAGGCTTCAGCCCGCAGACCATAGCTGTCCTTCCCGCCACGGTAGGCGAATACGAAGCAAGCCGGAACATAGTTGACGGCGTAGTCTCAAAGAGGCTTGCCGAAACTGGACTTTTTGAAAATGTCGTCGACAGCTCGGCCATAAAAACACAACTTGCAGACTCAACCGACCTCGCCTCCAGCATGGAAGGCTATATTCAGCGCCTTAACACGCTTGGAATTTCCGACGCTGCGGTAGCGGCCAGATTGAAAGACGCCGTTCACGCTGACGCGTTTTTCCTTACTTATGTGACCGCATGGGGATATGGAAGGCAGGAAGGCAATAAAATCGCCCGCGTAGGCCTGGGCATCAAGCTCGTCAACTCGTCCACAGGCGCGGTAGTGTGGAAGGCAAACCACGAACTTACCGAGGATTACATGATGTTAAAGCCGGATCTCGCCAAGCTTTCCGAAAAACTCCTTTCAAAGATGCTAAAAGAGATCCCGCTGACAAAAACAGAGGCCTTAAAAAACCGCAAGGCCGTACCTGCGGCGGAAAAAATAAATGCGGCTCCGGCCCCGGCCGCTCCGGAAACCAAAAAAGAATCAAACCCGCTTAATTAGGAAAGCCAACAAGTAAAAACACGGAGGTCATCTATGTTTCAAAAATTTATGAAGCCGTTCCTGTACCTGTGCATAGTGTTGCTTTCCGCTTCGCTTGCGGAGGCGCGGGAATGGACGATAGTGGGCCCAAGGGCGCTTGGCATGGGCGGCGCGGGTGTTGCGGTGGCGAATGACGCGACCGCAAGCTACTGGAACCCGGCGGCGTTCGGTTTCTTTAAAAACAAGGACGGCGGCGATTACGGTAAAAGGAAGTGGAGCGCGGTGCTGGACGGAGGTATCGGGGTTCAGGTTCACGAGGATCTCGGAGACGAATTGGACAAGATCTTCCAGATAGACTTCGACAACCTTAATACCGGACAGATAGCCGCACAGGATGTCTCAAGCTTCCTGGAGCTTATCAACGACCTGAAATCATTTGATTCAAACGAGAACAGGGCCCTTACGATTTCCATGCACGGAGGGATGAGGACGCAGTTCGGCCGTTTCGGTATCGGCGGCTACGCCTTCAGCGACATCTCAGCCAGGGGAGATCTTGACCTCGTAAACGTCGCTCCCGTGAGCGTATCGGAATCAGGCGTGGACGTAATCGGGCAGTTTGCTTCTACCAGCAACTTCAATAGCGGCTCGTCCGTTCCGTCAGGCGATTATTATTTCTCCTCCACTGAAAAGCAGAGCCTGATCAGCGAGATATCAAGCATGTCAGGATGGGATACCACGACAGCTACGAACTTCGTGCAGGCGGTCGACTATGGCCTTTCCCAGGCCGAGGCGAGCGGAGCCACAATCCCGTCTGATGTCGCGGACCTTACAACAAGCGTTGCCCAGGTCGCAAGCGACGCTGAGACAGGCGGGTCGCTCGCTAACAACACATCCAGGCTTCTTTTTAAAGGAATCGCCCTGGGCGAATTCCCGATCACATACGGCCACCCGGTAACAGACGACTTCGCAGTCGGCGCAAGCCTTAAGTATATGAAGGCCCGCGTCTATAATACCGCTGTTACGATATTTGACACCGATTTCGGCGATGCCCTGAGCGCGGCTAAGGATGATTACGTAGACAGCTCCAACTTCGGCGTTGACGTCGGCGCGCTTTACCGTTTCGGAGACAATCTCCGCGTAGGCATTGTCGGCAGGAACATAAACTCGCCGAAATTCGACATGAACCAGCTCCTCCCGGGCGACGAGGACAATATAGAGGAGAAGATGCAGGTAAGGGCCGGCATAGCATACAAGCCTTTAAACTTCGTCACGCTCGCGCTCGACTATGACGTCACGGAAAACGACACCACCATATCCGACAGCTATAAATCAAGGAACATCGCCGGAGGTGTCGAGCTTAATGTTTTAAGGATAGTCCAGCTCCGCGCCGGCGCTTACAAGAATATCGCTGAGAGCGATATCGGCCTCGTATACACCGCGGGACTCGGAGTGAACCTCTGGGCTGTGAACGTCGACTTTGGCGCGTCCCTTTCTCCTGAGACCACATCAGTAGACGGGAACGACATCCCCAAGGAATTCAAGGCCGCATTGGCGCTTTCAGCCCTCTTTTAAAAAGGGGTAAGGCAGCCATCTAGCCCTGGATGGACAACCGGCTTTATAAATCAAAAAGGCGTATCTCTTTTGAGATACGCCTTTTTTCATAAGTAGCGGACTTCATTGTATGCAGAGCAGTCTATTGTCTGTTGATTATCAGGCCGGGTGTGAATTTGTCGAGGAAATGCATGTACCAGGGGTATTTCCGCACATATGACTCAAGCCGTCCCACGAACTTTCCGGTAATGTCCAAAGGCTCACCGGCATTCGTAATGGCCTCCTCTATGATAATATTGTAGAGGAAAGACCCTTCACCGGGCGTGATGAACATCGGCAGTATCTCAGCGCCTGTCTTGGCGGCCAGGAGCGCGGGCCCGACCGGGAAATCCACGGAATTGCCGCAGTATTGAAAGGTCTGGTGCTTTCCGACTTTCTTTTCAGTCCCGCTCCCGTCCCCGGTTATCATGATGACGCCGTTCTCGCCAAGCCACCTGAACGCGCCCCTTAGGAAACCGTCAGCCTTGATGATCTCGGCTGGCATCATCGACTCGTATTTAAGCCTGAGCCTGAATGCGACATTCCTGCCTATCCAGCTTAAACCCTCGTCCGATGGCAATCCTATCTGCTTCATCCTGTAGCCGAGCCTTGAAAGCGCCACGAGGGGTATATGTACCGGCCCGAAGTGACCATGCACAAGGATGACGCCCTTGCCTTTTTTTATGGCGCTGTCCAGGCGCTCAATGCCTTTTATGCTTAAAAGGCTTTTTACTTCGCCCTTTTGGAATCCCGGACATATAAAAATGAGGAGCCTGTCTATATAATGGTTCCTGAAGTATTCTTTTATCACGTAGCGGGTTTTTTCCGGCGTTACTGCGGGGTCTATCCTCTTGAGGTTGGCTCCAAGTACCTCTTTTTTACCTTTTGAAAGCGCTGAGTGTATATCCCCCATTGCGCGCAGTATCGCGATACCCGCGGGTGCGGGGAGGATAAGGATCAACCATCTTACCGGGTACCATACGAACAGGCGAAGGAGATCGCGCGATATGCTCTCTTTTACAACCATTCCTGTTTAAACACGATCCTCTCTTTGAAAGGCCATAGAATTCAATTACCCTGCCATAAATGGCAGGGATTGTCGGCAAGGTACTTGTCTTTTATATGGCTCGGCTTTGATCCGCCCTTAAAAGGGCGGGATTTCCGCCGCGCACCCGATTGAAGCTCCCCGGGGCCCGCCGCGGGGGATCTTCGATATGTAATAATGTGGCATTTTCTATTCGCTAGCTAATCCCGCAGAAGACTGCGAGGAATGCGCTCGCTCTTCATATTCAATCGGGTTCGCCAGTTAAAAATCGGTCTTGTTTATCATTTTAAGCTCAAGCGCATCGAATAGATACATCGATCTGCCAGAAATGACATACAGACGCTTTCCGTTCTGGCTTATATGCATCGAAGGCCCGCCATTCCCCCCCATCGGACCCGGCATCGGGGGCCTCATCATATAGTCCTGCTGCGGTGTTTGAGCCGTCTCGATAGAGGCGGTCTTTAGGGGCTTCAGGTCATCACTGTACTGATGGATAACGCCTTTGCTCAGGACGTATATATACTTCGAGTCCGGGCTTAAGACAGAGACAGCTGACCCGGAGTCTCCCGTAAACCCCATCGGCGGAGGCCCGCCTGAAAAACCGCCCTGCGGGGGCGGGGGCCAATCCTGAGCCGAGGCGATGGAAGCAAGGGATACTACTGTAAAGAGCAGTAAAAGAGCCGTAAATTTCCTCATGAGATACCCCCGTGTATGGATTACCTAGCCGTATTTAATGTACCTTAAGACTTCACTCAAGAGATTTCTCCGATACACGAAGTTTCCCGGACTGCAGTGTATCGTGCAGTTCTTTATCTTCTTTCTTAAATCCCTGGCTTTTTCCGAATCCCATACAGCCTCTACCGTCGTTTCCTTAAGGTTGCCCAAAGGCGGCATCTTAAAACAGGTATGGATATCGCCGTTACAGGTTATACTCAAGTTGGTTATGCCGACCATGCATTTATCACGCATAAGGAGCTGAGGCTTTTCAAAATACTTCTTCATCTCCTCAAACTGCTCCGGCGGGTTTAAAATCTTTCCGGACTTCCTCTTGAGCTCTATCAGCTGATCCAGTATCCTGTTTATCTCCTTCAGGTCGTCGAAGAAAAGAGGCGTCTTTTTATACCAATCCGGGTCGCTGTCTATAGTAGGGCCAAGTGGATTGAAGATAATGCCGTTTATCCCCTTCTTCTCGACCCAGTTGACGAGATCGACCAGTTCGTGCATATTCGGCTTCATTATGACCGTAGCCACGCAAATAGACATCCCGCTTCCCTTGGCGGCGTCGAGGAGATAATCGATACCCGCCGTCGTCTTTTTATGGAGGCCCGGTATGCCCCTTATGTGGTCGTGCGTTTCAGCCTTTATGCCGTCGACGGAGATGTGGATATAGCCGAGGCCCGATTTAACGATATCGTCCGCGAGCTTCTTCGTTATCATCGTCCCGTTGCTTACAAGGCCGGTAAGGACGTCGTTATCGGTGGCGAACTTGATTATCTCCGGTATGTCTTTCCTTACGAATATCTCGCCTCCGGCGAGCTGCACCCTGTAGGGGCCGAGCCATTTGCGAAGGTCGTATATTACTTTTTTCCACTGCTCGGTCGTAAGCTCTTCCTCATACGGAAGCCTCCATATGGCGCACTGCTGGCATTTTATGTTGCACCGTAGCGTCATGCAGAAGATGACGCGGGTGGGCTTGGAGATGCCCCTGTCCAGCTTATAGGAGAGCCCCTGAAGGCTCCTGTTCTTGAACTGGTTTACAGCCCAAGACAACGACTTGTTCCGTTTATGCATAATTCATCCCTTTCCTGCCGTGTAGCTCTTTGCCGTCTCCGTGATCCGCGAAGAACGGATACGGATCTATTTTGGAGCGCTCTTTTCTTAAATAAAGCGAATAACCGTAATGTGAAGGGAACCTGTTCACATAACCCTCAAGAAGGCCCGCGAACTCCTTCATGATATTTTTTATATTCTCATCGCCGCCCAGCTTTTCGTCTATCTTTATCGGCGGAGATATTATGAGCCTGTGCTTAAGCCCTTTCTCCGTTATGATAAAGGCCGGGACTATCTCCGCTCCCGTCCTTATCGCCATGTCCGCCCCGCCCTGCTGGAAGTTGGCGATCCTCCCCAGGAACCTTATGGGGACGACTTTCCTGCCGCCGCCGCCGTCAACCGTTATGCCCAGAACCTCGTTGTTTTCAAGCGCCCTGAAAGCCGGCCTCAGGCTCGACTGGATCGAGATATGCTTGACAGGCAGCGTATATTCGTAACGGGCCTTGATGTCAAAAGACCTGGCCTGTATCGAAGCGGGATTGCCGTCTTTCCAAAGGGCTGCCGAGGCGCTTATCTGGCTCATCGTGTAGCCGCTGTAGCCTATAGCGGGCATGGTCATCTGGAACGCCCCGAAGTGGGCCTGGAATAAAGCCACTCCCTTGCCCTTTTTCAAAGCCGCGTCAAGGTGTTCCCGCCCCTCTATCACGACCATTTTTTCGATAAAGCTTTTATTGAGACAGGGATACAAGAGGACTTCCATCTCAGACAAGCAGTAATTCTCGAAACTGCCGCGTATGATAGTCTCTATCTCCGACGGGCTTTTTTGAGGAAAAATGGCCTTGAGCTCCCCGGCCATGACCCTGGTCTTTTCTTTTGAAATGAGGCGTAAAAGGCGGCCTCCGGCTATTCCCAGGAGATAGATGATATCAAGGGGGAGCACCCTTATAAAAATCCTTAAGGGATACCACATGAAAAAGATCAAAATTCTCTTTATGAGAACCTTCATGACAGGCTCACTTCCCCTTTAATCTTAATATCATATTGAATAATTTTTCAATATAAAAAGTTTTGGGGTTGGTGTAATACTTCGGAAACAGCAGCGTATCGCTCCTCTTAACGAACCCCTCATTCAGAGCTATGTTATATAAGCTTGTGTGCGGCTCTATCCTGATCGAATTGAATTCAAAGTGCGCCCTGTTGCCAAGCCTCCTCTTTGTCTTTACGAAAAAACCGACAAGGTTCAGGAACGCCGCCATGTCCTGTCCCGGGGGGTTTTTGAAAAAGTTGTAGCAGACCTCGACGCCCGGCACATTCCCGAAAGTATCCAGCGTCTTTACGATATGCTTTTTGCGGAGGTTTTTACCGAGTGTTTCCAGTATCCTGTCCGAGAACCCGTCCGGAGACAGGATGAATTTAGTGCACCCGGCCTCCTTGCAGAGCTTGACGAAGTCCTCTTTAAGGGCCTCTTCATGGAACCAGGCCGACCACGATACCTTGATCCCTCTCTTGATTATCTCCCTGCATATCGCCTCGGCGTGAGAAAGGGGGATATTAAAGACAGCGTCCACGAAGGTAAAGCTCTTGCCGCCCTTCTTTAGAATATTTTCGATCTCATCGACCACCAGCCCGGGCTCGCGCATCCTCAGGTCCTTGCCGTTTAGAAAGCCGTAGATGCAGTAGATGCACTTAAGCATGCACCCGCGCTTGGTCTCTATGCCGATGGAATCCGGAACGCCGTTATAACGCGAGAGATCGAATAAACCCCTGTCCGGAGGGTTTACCTTGTTCAGGTTCACCTGCTCCCCCAGCCCGGTAAACCGCACCTTTCCGTTCTCCCTGTAATAAACGCTCTTTACCTTTTCAGGGGAGCCGAGGTTATTTAAAAGGGCTGGGAATGTATTTTCACCCTCAAGGAAGACCCCGTAATCAATCCTTTGCTCGTCGTCCATGATCTCTTTGGCGAACATGGAGAACCCGGATCCGCCTACGGCTATTTTGGCGGATGAAACCGGCCTTATAACGTCGATTATTTCCTTCAGGTATTTATAATAAAAGACTACCTTTCTCTTATTGGTCGAGTCTATATTACGGAGAGATATGCCGATTACCTCCGGGACGAACTCCTTCAATACCGCCTTAAGCTCTCCGAAGGGGTCTTTGGAGAGGTTAGTATCCAGGGCGCGTACCTCGTGATCATTCAAAGATGCCCTTACGGATGCCAACCCTATGGGGTATACCGGCGGCTCTGCCCCGCCGAGATATGACTGTACCAGTAAAACCCTCATGCGCGGCCCCTGCCCGTCAGTCTCTTCGCCATCCTGTAGGTTGCCTTAAGCCCTATGAACAGGGATTTGAAGACAGGCCTCATGGGCTTGCTGTTCAATATATCCACAACCGGAGCGCTCACCAGGAGCTTAAGCACGGGGCTTGGGAATTTTCCGTTCTTGGAGAGGGTTATAAGGAGGTTCAGGTAGCTTGGCGCCCTCATGGTATAGCTCTTCTCGTAAATCTGCTTTTTTTCGTCCTGTATCATGCCGTCGGCCTTCGCCATCTCATAGAGCTTTGTGCCGGGATAAAGGATCAGGGAAAAAGGCTGCAGCTGGAACGGCTTTGGAATCTCGGCTATCAGCTTCAAGCTGTCTATCTTGTCCGCGTCAGTCTCATACGGCACGTCTAGTATGAAATCGTAGCTCGGCGGATACATCTTGTTTTTATACCGATTTATGATATTGAACGCCTTCCGGAGCTTCTCGTTATTCATCTGCTTGCGGTTGAACAGCTCCTGCACTTTGGCGCTCCCGCTCTCAACCCCCATCTGCAGATACATAAGCCCGGCGTCCACCAGGAGCTCCATCTTCTCTTCCGATATGGTCATGGGGCTTGCGAGGCAGGTAAAAGGCAGGTTTATCTTTGCCTTGTACTCGGCGCAGAACTCCTCAAGGCTCTTCTTATTCCTCGCGAAAAACGCGTCATCCGATATCCATATGAACCCGATATAGGGCATGTTCTTTTTGACCCACTGCAGCTCGTCTATCACATGCGCGGTCGACCGCCACCTCAGGTAATTATCGTTATTATACATCGTCTTAAGGGTGTCGTTTATGCAGTATGTGCACTTGTGCGGGCAGCCCCTGCCGGTCATGGTCTGGTAGCCGGTCTTTTTGATGTACTGGGATACGGTGCCGTTCTCAAGGTACGTCTTCGTTAGCTCGTACGTAAGGGGCTGTATCCTACCCTCGTACATAATGTGGGTATCGTCGTAGCTGTAGTCGGGCCTTGGGTAGACGTCGAGGTCATGGGGGAGATTCCTGGGCGGGTTCTTTACGAAACGGCCTTTCTCCATCACGCAGAGGTTTTTGACCTTCGTGTACGCCTCTCCCTTCTCAAGCTTCTGGACAAGCTCCAGGATCGCTTCCTCGCCGTCTCCGATGCAGACTATGTCGGCGTGCTCAAGCGACTCCTCAGGCCTGATCGTAGGGTGTATCCCGCCCCAGATAACGGGTGCTTTAAGAGCCGACTTCAGTTTTTTTGTTATCTGGACGGCGCCCTCATAGAAATTCGTCATCAAGGTTATGCCTATGAGGCCCGAGTCCGCGCAAAGCGGTATGAGGGAGTCGAGCACATGGTCATCGTACCTCTTGACCCCGAAGACCAGATTATCTCCGTAAGGATCGGGAAGAAATATAAGCTGGGTGGTGTGGCCGTGGGCCTTAAGGTGCGCCGAAATAGTCCGGAGCCCGAAGGCGGTTATGTCAGGATATGGTGAGATGAGCGTTATCTTCATAGATTTCTCTTTTTTAAGTCCCTCACAGGAGGATTCAAATTCCCCGAGGCTCTCTTCGGATACCACAGAGCCTCTCAGATAGTTTCATTTACGGCTAAGGCGCGCGCCTATCATTAAAGGGAGCTTTGATATCTGCCGCGCTACAAGGCTTCCAAGCGTAGTCCCTTCCCACAGCTTCGAGCAATTTCTGCATATGGGTATCTCTTTAAATCTGCCTTCCTTGTGCTTCTTCCTCATATCAACGCTGTTCCTGTTGTTCCAGACCTCGGAGAGAGGCTCATTATTGATGTTGCCGAGGACCATGTCGCCTTCAAGGTCCCTGCAGCACGGAACGACATCTCCGTTCCACCTTATTACCATGCTCGACCAGAGATGGGAGCACGGCGTCCCTTTTCCCCAGGCTTTCTTGCCAGACTTGTCCGCGTAATCGCCTGACCAATTGTGCATCTTTACGTCTATTATGGAATCCACCGGCAGTCCGTTAAAAAGCCGTTTAAGCTCTTCGATATTTTTTCCCGCCGAAGCAGCCTCATTTTCGTTCACCAGGAGCTGTATCGAGAATATCGGCTTTACTGAACCCCTCGCCTTCTTGATCTCAAGAAACTCGCGCATATGGTTGTATACAATATCCCATTTCGCGCCTTTATAGTTCTTCTCGAAGGAAGCCTTGTCGGCTGAGAAGTTCACGGTGATGCCGTCAAGCCCCGCGTTTATTATCTCCTGCGCCTTGTCTTTTGTAAGGAGGGCCGCGTTAGAAGCAAGTGTCACCTCAAGTCCCGCGGTCTTCGCGAGCCTGATCATCTCCGCTATCTCCTTATGCATGAGGGGCTCTCCTCCAAGGTGGAGCGAGACCATCATCGGCTTAAACCCCGAGACCTCGGAGAGCGCCTTCTTATAGAGGTCAAGACGCATGTAGCCCCGCTCAATCGGACGCCCCATGGACTGCGGGCAGGTCACGCATTTAAGGTTACAGAAGCTCGTGGGCTCTATCCATATAAAGAAGGGCTTGTAGCCGAGCCTTATCTTCCTTAACCTGTATGAGGCCGCGAACATGGCCAGGTTTTTGATCCCCATTATACCTTACCTCGGGAGCCTGAAGAAGTTTACTATCCTCTTGAAATCTCCCCTAAGGAGCGCCGCCACTCCCTTGCCCAAAATCCTTACTTTTCCGGTGAGCGCGAAAAGGATCTCGTAGAACCTGCTCGGCTTGCCGCTCTCAAATATCGACACGAAAGGCTTGCTGCCGAGGATCCCCAGAAGCCGCCTCGGCACGGCGGGAAACCCCGAAAGCGCGATAAGATAGTTCAAGTAAGTGGCTTTGGGGAACGTAAACGGTTTCCTGCACACCTCGTTGAGTTCGTCCTTGAGTATCCCTTCAGCCCGCGCCCTGTCGTTAAGCTCCGTCCCCGGGAAAAATATCAGGGAGGAGATCTGGAGGTTGTATTTGCCAGGGAGCTTTAAAAGGAGTTTAAGCGTATCAAGCACATCCTCTTTGGTCTCCCAGGGATTATCGAGTATTACATGGTAATCGGGCATGAGCATCCTGTCCTTATACTTCGTTATAAGCGCGGCGGCCTCTATCATCCTCTCATTAGACACCACTCGCCTGTACATCTTCTTGATGCGCTCGCTCCCTGTTTGTATGCCCATCTCGGTATAGACCAGCCCGGCGTCGACCAGCAGCTCCATCTTTCTCTCTGTTATAGTAGTGGGGCTGCACTGGGCATGAAACGGAAGCCCTATCCTCTTTTTATACTTGTCCCGGAACTCTTCGAAATACTCGGCGGGCGCCGCGAAATACGTGTCGTCAAAAAAGCTTATCTGCTCTATGGCCGGGAACTTCCTGAGCGCGGCCTCAAGCTCTTCAATGACGTTGGCTACGCTCCTTCTCCTGAGCTTCATCATCGAGCTTGAAGCGCAGTAAGAGCAGCGGTGGGGGCATCCCCTCGACGTCATCGTCCTGTAGGAGACGAGATACCTGTTTTTAAAATATAATAGCTTCGGAAACTGCCTTTCCATTATCTCCCTGTCAACGGGGATAATGTCCTCGCTCCTCCAATGATACACATAATGGTTTTCAAGATCGTAATCAACGAAAGGCAGGCTGTCGAGGTCTTCGACCAATCTATTGGGCCCGTTTTTTTTTATCCCGGCCGGGGTCTTGAACCAGCACCCTTTCGTATCCGTAAAATCCTCGCCTCGCGCCATCTTTTCAACAAGCTCCGTGACGGCGTGCTCGCCTTCTCCGTTGCAGACGATATCGCAGTGAGCCAACGACTCCTCAGGCCTGCAGGTTGGGTGAGTGCCACCCCATATGACGGGCTTGTCCTTGAAATCCTTTTTGAGGTGATCGGTGACCTGAACGGCCCTGTCGAAGTACTGGCTCATGAAGGAAAAGCCGATGAGGTCGGCGTCCCTGCAGAGGTCTGATATCTGCCCAAGCGCCTTCTCCCCGTAGTGGTAGACATAACTGCCGTCGAAACGCAGGTGTTCGATGCCGCCCGGCAAAAAGATTATCTTGGTGGAATAACCTTCTTTCTTCAGAACCGATGATATCGTCCGTATGCCGAAGGCGTTAATATCCGGCGGCGTCGGCGCGATGAGTGCTATCTTCAATTGACGTTCTCCACGAACAGGGGCTTGCCCGCCCCTGTTTCAAAATCCCTTTTAACTGTATATAAGACCATCCCGAAGTGAGCGGGGTGCCTTTCTATGTACCCTGCGAAAATCGAGGTAAACCTCTTTATGTCGTCTTTAAGCGCCTTCTCGGTATCGGGGTCGTCCGAGAGCCTGAACTCAGGCTCAATATAAAGCCTGTGCACATTGTCCTTGCCCCTTACGGTAAAGGTCGGGATTATCGCGGCGCCAGTTCTTCTGGCAAGCTCGAAAGGGCCTGTTGAGAATATCGCCTTCCTCTCGAAAAAATCCGCCTCCGCCCATTTGGTCCCGTTCCTTCCGTCAAAGGCTACCGCTACTATCTCATTCGCCTCAAGCGCCTCGTAGAGAGGCCTTAAAAATTTCCCGACCTGGATATATTTGACCGGCAGCCAGTCGGCCTCACTCTTTCTCCACAGCCATATCCGCTCGCCTATTACGGACCTGTGCTCCTGTTTTCCCGTTATCTGATTGACTTTGTATCCCCTGTATCCCAGGAACGGCAGCGGAAGGAGAAAAGAGCCGAAGTGAGAAAGGAGCAGTATGACGCCCTTTCCCTTCTTAAGCGCCGCGTCTATGTGCCCGATACCATCCACGCGCATGACCTTGTCCAGCATGGCTTTATCAAGCCTCCCGAAAAAAACCGTCTCAATGTGGCGCATATAGTGGTTCTCAAAGCTATTCTTCGCGATAGCCGCTGCTTCTCTCGCGCCGAATCTCGGCCCGAAAAGCAGCCTTATCTCCTCTTCCACTATCCGCTTCTTATCGCTCCTTAAGCGGTAGAACGCGTCTCCAAGGCACTTCCCCGCGACGCAGATGAAACGCCACCCCAGCAGGCGGAAGAGAAAGTTCGCCGCCGCAACGGATATCCTTAGCCCGAGATCTATCGCCGGTATCAGAAACCGCTTCACTGAACTCCCTGCCTGTTTAATCCAAAACAAGATATCAAAGCTGCACCCGCCGCCTTACGAAACCCCTCAGTCTGGGGGAGAGCCTGTAAAAAAAAGGATACAGAGCTTCCCTGAGCTTTTCATTTGAGCTTGAGAAAGCCCGGTTCCTTAAAAGAAATATATAATCGCTCCAGAGTTTCATGAGAGGCTTTTCCTTGAAAGTCAGGTTCTTGTGATACAGAAACTTCTGGAACCCGAGCTCGATCGACTTATCCCTGTAGAAAAGGCCTGATATTTTGTAAATCTCGATTGCGAATTGTATGCTTGTCATCCAGCCTTCGTATGTATTCCTCAATCTTTCCAGATCTTCGAAATCCGAGTGCTGGGAATTATTACCGCCGTGAATCCTGTAGCTGTATAATTTTTTTCTTATGCACTTTATTTTAAGATCATCTTGAGTCACCAGGGCATGGAGTATGGAAGTGTCCTGGTGGACCAATCTCTCCAATTTTTTATCCTTGAATCTATTATAAACCGATATGAGCAGATCCATATCCAATTTATTTCTTACGAAGCTGATATTGCTGCCCAGCGGGATACCGCCGTTAAAAGTCTTTATATTATAGGCGATGTTATTATCATCTACCGTGCATTTGGTCTCTTTATGGAGTGGATTTCCCGCCGCATCGACAAATTCGCCCTCATGAAAGACCAGATGATACCCAGCTTCAAAACAGCCGATCACTTCAGATAATTTGCCCGGCATCCACAGGTCATCGGCATCCAGCAGGCAGATATAATCGCCTTTCGCGGCCTTTAACCCTTCGATCACGGCTGTAAGTACGCCTGAGTTTTCTTTAAGGTCTATCATGCGAATATTACAGAATTCGCGGGCCAGTTCCTCGATCACTCTCTTGCTGCCGTCTTTCGATCCATCGTTTATGGCGATAATCTCAAGGCTGTCCAAAGAGATGCCGCGCTGGGTCAAAGCGCTCAGTATCGCCTCTTTTATAAACCGTTCCATATTGTAAACAGGTATAATTACGCTTGTCTTCTTCATCCTGGAGATATTGTTTCCCCTTAAATAATATTCCGGCCGACTGTGTAAAAAAAACTGTCAAAGCTGCGCCCGCCGTCTTATGAAACCCCTCAGCTTGGGGGAGAGCCTGTAAAAAAACGGATACAGGGCTTCCCTGAGCTTTTCATTTGAGCTTGAGAAGGCCCGGTTCCTTAAAAGAAATATATAATCGCTCCAGAGTTTAATGAGCGGCTTTTCCCTGAAAGTCAGGTTCTTATGGTACAGGAACTTCCGGAACCCTATATCAATGGACTTATCTTCATTGAAGATGCCTGTTAATCTATAGGTCTCGATGGCGAATTGTATGCCTGCCATCCAGTCATCATATGTCTTCCTCAACTTTCCGGCATCCTCGAAATCCGAGTGTTGAGAGGTGTTTCCCTCATGTATTCTATACTTGTAAAGGTTTTTCCTTACGCATTTCACCCTGATGCCCTTTCGCGAGAGCAGGTTATGCACCATCGAGAAGTCCTGATGAAGGTTGCGCTCAATGCCCTTTGCCTTGAATTTATCGTAAACTGCCGAAAGGAGACCCATATCAAGGCTTGACTTCCTGAAAGACACACAGCTTCCAAGAGGCGCTCCGCCGTTGAAAGTCCTGATCCTGCCGGCGATGTCCTCATCGCGCACACGGCATCCGGCTGATCTCAAAAAATTGCCTGAGCTATCGACAAATTCTCCCTCATGGAGAACCAGATCATACCCCGCATCAAGGCAGGGGATGACCTCTGACAACTTGTCTTCATGCCATACGTCGTCAGCGTCAAGCAGGCAAACGTACTTGCCCGTTAAATGTTTGAGCCCCTCCATGGCGGCTGGCATGATGCCTGTGTTCCTACCAAGGTCTATCAGCTTGACTGCGCCAGGATATTCCCGGATAAGGCCCTTTATTACGCCTCTGGAATTGTCGGCGGAGCCGTCCTCTACTATTACGATCTCAAGCTCGTCATGAGAGACGCCATTCTGGTTCAGGGCGCTCAGCACGGCCTCTCTGATATACTTCTCCAGGTTATAGCTGAGTATAAGGACGCTTACCTTTTTCATCTGCTCGTTTGTTCCTTTTTACCCCCTCCCTTCCCGAAGAGCGTCCCGGCCAGGCTTGAGAAGAACTTCCTGCTCTTGAACATATAGCTTGCGCTCTCTACGAGGCCCTTTGGCACGAAGATAAGGCCCGTAAAGGCAATGGCGAAAAGCGGCGAGCGCAGGAGCTTCCTGTCTCTCTTTATCATCTTCGAAGCTATATCGAAATAAGTCCCCAGCTTGAAATTTTTTCTGCACATGATGAGGTGCATTATCGACCTTACGATACGCTCCCTCTCAATAATGCCTTCCCTGGCCCTCATGAGTTCGGGATTTTCCTTTATGAAGTCTATGGCGAAAAAATCCTCTATAATCCTCGTCGGTTCAAAATCATAGAGCTGGGCCATCTTGCCTTCGGCGTAGCTCGCCCTTGCGCTTTCATGCTGGACATAGTAGAACAGCGGCTCATGCACGTAGCCTACATCAGCCTTCGAGGCAAGTGCGAGCGAGAACATCAGGTCGTTTTTCACCTTGTCGTAAAAGCCGATATCCTTAGCCAGGCTGTACCTGAAAACAGCCGAACTCGGATGAAGCCCGGGGACGGAAGTGCGCATGAGATACGCCATCACATAATCTATGCCTCTGATCTTGTCCGAGGTAAAGAGCCTGTCGTCCACGACCTTTTCTATGTACGCACCGTCGTAATCCTTCGCGTAGCAGAACCCTGTGTAGACAGAACCGGCCTCGGGGTATTTATCCAGAATAGCGGCTGTCCGCTCAAGATAACGCGGGTCGATATAATCATCGTCGTCGAGCTTGAAAACGTACTCGCCTCTCGCGTTGCTTATTACAAAATTCCAGTTATCGAGCACCCCGAGATTTTTGTCATTCCTGTGATAACGGATCCTCGGGTCGTTAAAGCTTTTAACGACCTCACGGGTATTGTCAGGGGATGCGTCATCTGAAATGAAAAGCTCGAAATCCTTAAAGGTTTGCGAAAGCACGGACCCCACGACCTTCGGCAATACCTTTGCCCTGCCGTAAGTCGGTATGCAGACTGAAAATTTAGGCTTTCTGTTGTCGTTCATTCAGATATCCTTATAAAAGATC
>JACRET010000017.1 GCA_016218105.1 Deltaproteobacteria bacterium | reverse complement strand
GTCAAGGCGCCTTCGGCGAAAACAGCGCCGTACCATTCGCTGAATTTTTTCCAGAGCTCAGGCGCGCCTTCCGATAAAGAAGAAAATTTTGCGAGGTCTTCGGGATTGTAATATGTTTCCATGCTGCCTCCGTGTTTTTATCTGTTTTTGAGTTTAAGAATTATTACGGGCCGAATCCCCCGGCTAGCGCGCGGCAAGTCCGATGAGACGGCCCCGTATTTCTGTCATTGCCTGTCGTCTTTGGCTTTTTTGAACCTGTTCTCTGACTTTATTATCCTCTTCATCAGGAGGTCAATCTTTTTGCCGATGCCAAAGATCTCGCCCAGAGGCTTGGCGAGCCTTACCCTGGTGTCCGGGCTTGAGTACTTGACATAAAGCATTCCTAAAACCGAGACTACCAGCCCGCCGATGAGGTCGTCTATCATGTCCATCATTGTGTCATCGAGCCCGTCCTGCGTCCGTTTTTTGAAGATCACGTCAACGCTGTATTCGCCGATCTCCCACAAACCGCCGACACCCATCGCGAATATGATGGTAAAGAAGCCTATCAAGGGTATTGAAAGACGCACCTTCCTGGTATAATGAAGCGTATACACAATTACAAACCCGAGCAGCGCGACGACACCGCCGCCGTAAAGGTGGAGGAGCTGGTCCCATATCTCAAACCTTTGATAGAAATCCATTCCCTCACCCATGAAGGTATGAAGGAATAAAGATAGCGTGATAAGAAAATCCAGCTCAAAAGGGAGCGTTATGCGGTAATTACGCTGAACAATGGAAGGCACAAGAGAGATAACTACGGCCATTATGGCCGCCACGGAAAAAAGGTACTCCCCTTTGTATATCTCATAAGGGATGAGCGCCACCATCAGCGACTTCATAAGCCACGAAAGTGCCGTTGAGATAGAGAGCGTACGCCAGTTCCTGAAAAAACCTTTCAGCTGTAACATGGGCAGGTATCCTCTTTGAAAAAGCATCTACCCGTTGATTATATGTATAAAGCCCGAAAAGGCAACCATTGAGAGAAAATCAGACAAGGGATCCATGTCTCTCTGCCTGCCCCTCTATATTTACAGAATAAAGAAGCTTGGCTATACTGAAATAAGAGGCATATTATGGTAAAAAGACCGGTCGAGCCCCCGGAGACCACGAAAGAAAAATTCTGTGCCGTTTGCGGCAACCGTACCGACGAATGCGTCTGCTGTCCCGAGTGCGGCCATGCCTGCCTGCTCGACGGTGGAGAGCAATACTGCCCTGTCTGCGGGCCTGTAGAGCCTGTAACAGATAAGGAGTAGCCGCCTACGGAATGCTGTCAAGCTCCTTTTTGACTTCCTCCAAAGCTCTTTTAAGTTCTCTTGTGCTCTCTTCAAGTCTTTTCTGCCGCCTTAAAATATAAGACGGGTGGTATATGGGCATGATCTTTATCCCGCCTGCTTCAATCCACTTGCCAGGCGTAAAAGGCATATCCGGCGCCACGGCAAAGTATGCGGTTTTCCCTACCGCGAGGATGGCATAAGGCTTGACCGCCTTAATCTCCTCTTTCAGATATGGTATGAAAAAATCTTCCTCATGCTTATGAGGTTTTCTTGTTTTAAGACGCTTTGTCTCTATATTCGGCCATATCTTCAAGACGTTTGTTATATAGACGGCGTCCCTCTTTACCCCTAAAACCTCTTCAAGTATTGCGATGAAGAATTTACCCGCCCGCCCCACGAAGGGTTTGCCGAGCCTGGTCTCTTCCCTGCCGGGTGCCTCGCCAATTACCATCAGGGCGCACGGAGACGGCCCCTCGCCAAAGACAGGGAGGGAGTATTTATAATCAGCGCGCCCCCTCATGGCCTTAAGCAAGCCGTCTCTCAGTTTATCAAGTTTACTTTTCTCTTCAGACATCTCAAAGGGGTTGATTCCGGGCAGGCGATTTGAACTCAGAAAAGGCTCGGCATTCCGTTCTTTTTGCCGTCGGCCTTTTGTTCTTCGGGCTTTTCTTCCTCTTTTTTAAAACTGCCCTTGTAGATATATCTTTCGAAAATACGCTGGTACGCTGTCCAGCTGGCGCCGTCTTCATTGTTATTTACAAGGGACTGCACGGTGTTTATCTTGGCGTCCATGTCATCGAGGTAATAGAGCATTATCGCCTCTATCGTCTTGGGCCTCTTAGGCGAGCCGAATTCCAGATGCCCATGATGGCTTAAGAGCATATGCTTAAGGAGCACCGCCAGCTCCCTCGGAAAATCCTTCTGAAGCCTTATCTTTTCCTCGATAAGCTCTACACCTATGGTTATATGCCCCAGGAGCCTTCCCTCGTCCGTATACTCAAAAGATCTTTTATAAGAGAGCTCGTATATCTTTCCGATATCATGCAGCAGCGCTCCGGTCATAAGGAGGTCTTTATTTATCCCCGTCTTATAATGGTCTACGACCTTTTCGGCAAGTCCGCAGATAGACAGCACGTGTTCAAGAAGCCCGCTCAGGTACGGATGGTGCATGGATTTGGCGGCAGGGGCTATGATAAAGCGTTCCCGCACCTCAGCGTCGTTAAAGATGGAAGAGAGCAGCCCCTTTAGATGCCTGTCCTCGACCCGCGATATTATGGATTCCACTTCCGCCATCATCTTTACAGGGTCTTTGGGGGAGCACGGCAAAAAATCCCTGATAGAATACTCTGACTCCGAGACCGGGGCGGCGGAACTTATATTGACCTGAACTCCTCCCTGATAGGCCACGGCGAAGCCTTTTATCGAGACAACGTCGTTTTTCTGGAAATTCTTCCCGATCTCCTCGGCGGATTCCCATACGCGGGCCTCAAGCTCGCCGGTCGAATCCATTATCCTTAAATTAAGATAAGGTTTTCCCGACTTGCTTATGCCAGCCTCTTTTTTGGTTATAAGGAAGGGGCCGGTCACGTGGTCTTTTTCCCTGATATCTTTTACGAAGGTCTTCTTCATTTTACTCCGTTAAAAGGCTGACGAAACGCCGCCTGTTTTTTCCCGCGCCCTGCCGAACAAAACCCCTCAGATTGCCGCGCCTCCGGCTTCCCTTTCAAGGAACCACTTGACATAGCGGGCGATGCCTTCGTCAATGCGCACCTTGGGGTCAAACCCCAACAGCCTCTTCGCCTTGGTCACATCCGCGTAAGTGACAGGCACGTCACCTGGCGCGACTTCCGAATATTTTATATCGGCCTTTTTCCCCAGGTTTTTTTCGATAAGGGAAATGAGCCCGTTGACATCGATCATATTCGCCCCGCCTATATTCACTATCTCGTACTTTGAAGGGTTGTAGATGGAATTCATGACCCCCTGGACTATGTCGGCGACGTAAGTGAAATCCCTTTTGGCGCTTCCGTCCCCGTACACCTGTATACCCCGGCCTTCATGGATAAGCTTCGTAAATTTCGCCACGGCCATATCCGGCCTGCCCCGCTCGCCATAGACGGTAAAAAAGCGAAGGCATGTGAAGTTCATATCATACAGGTGGGAGTAGGTGAAACACATGAGCTCACCCGCCCTCTTTGTGGTGGCGTAAGGAGAAATCGGACAGGTAATGGGGTCTTCTTCGGAAAACGGGATCTTGCTGTTGATTCCGTACACGGAAGATGATGATGCGAATACGAAGTTTTTAACCTTCAATTCTCTGGCGGATTCGAGCAGATTCAGGGTTCCGACGCAGTTTGTCTCCTCATAAAGAAGCGGATCCTGTATGGACGGCCTCACGCCAGCCCTGGCCGCGAGGTGGCATACCGCGTCCGGGACCTCTTTTTTGAAGACCTCGGCTATCTTTGCCCTGTTCCTTATGTCTGCTTCGTAAAGCTTGAAATTCGGGTTGGTTTCGAACGGCTTGACGTTCTCTCTCTTAAGGGAGGGATCATAGAAGTCATTAAAATCGTCTATAATAACAACCCTTTCCCCTCTTTTAAGCAGACTTTCGGTCAAATGGGAGCCGATAAACCCCGCGCCGCCTGTCACAATTATTTTCATTTCGTAAAACTAACATATAAGGCTGATAGGGTCAAGAAATCAGTTAAATTGAAGCTCCCCGCACATTATATAATACGGAGACCGGCTGGCCGGTCTCCGTATCCTGTAAGCCTGCTAGTACCCTGAAGCGCCGCCTGACGTGCCGCCGCGCTCTGAACCTCTCTCCTTTGTCCCGGATTTGCCTGACTCAGGAGACCCTGCCCTGGATTCATCAGACGTAATCTTTTCGAGGTCGCCTTTAAGGGCTGTCTTGATGTTCTCCATATTCTTGGCATTGCCGTCCGGGTGAAACGCGACCTCGATGGCATCCCAGCCTGTAAACTGGTCTTCGGATACTAACGCCGTATACCTGCCGTTCCCCTGAGAGTCGGTCTTGAAGGAGTAATCTCCCGCGCCCACTCCCGACATGTCCTTTCCGGCCTTTTCATTTATAAACCAGACCGTGTATGTCGAATTCGGCTGGAGCCCTGAAGCGTTTATGGCGATCTGCTTTTGGTTCTCGCCCGCATCGCTGATTGAAGCCGTGCCCTTTACGTTTTCCCATAGCCTTCCCTTAAGGTCTATGGTGCCTTCCTCAATAGCCAATGCGGATGAACCCGCCAAGATCAACGCGAAAAAAAATAGAACGGCAAAAAACATCCTTTGCTTCACCATTTGGCACCTCCTGGTTTTTACTGGATTGGATTGATTCGAAATAAACTACGGTTTGTACTTCTCTAAATGACCGCCCGTTACGTCCATCTCTCTCTGGAAAGCCCCGGTTTTTCGACCGGCTTTTATAAGCTTTAAGCAAGAAGGGGCCTTTGACGGCCCCTTCTTAATCATACATACCATTTTATTACTGACCTTTGATGTTATAACTACCCTAAATCGCCTGTAAGCGCTATCTCAGCGTTATCCAGATTTTTAGGGTTATTATCGGGATGGCGTGCTATCTCAATCACATCCCACTTCTGATAGTCAAACTCCGAGATCGTTGCTACGAAACGGCCTTTGCCTTCCCCGTCGGTCTTAAAGGCATAGTCTTCAACGCCAACGCCTCTTATGTCCGCTGAAGGTCCTTTCCTTGCCAGCCACACTGTGTACATGGAATACGGCTCAAGCCCGCTTGCCTCAACCGCTATTTCCTTCTGGTTATAGCCGCTGTCAAACACGTCGGTTACGATCACATCGCCGGCGGCCTTCTCCGCTCCGGAAATGGGCTTTAGCTCGAAGTTCTCTACCGAGGCCTGTGCCGCCGTAAACAACGCGGCCAATGCCACCGAAAGGATAACCAGGAAGAGTCCTTTTCTCTTTATCATATTAAACACCTCCTTAACTTAAGCGAATTGCGTGTGCTTAAGTTTTCATATATTAATTTTAATCCCGCCAGCGGTGTTGTCAAATCCCTTGACTGACCGGCTTCGGATGGTAGAATCAAAATTATGCCTTACAGCTACTCCGAACATATATCAGACATAGGTATTAAGGCCAGCGGCCCTGACCTCAAATCCGCTTTCGAAGAGGGAGTGGCGGCCATGCTCGATATCATGTTCGAGCTCGATACCATCGATGAGCGCGAGGGCTTCGTGATAAGCGCGGAAGCCGGAGATATAGAAACGCTCTTCGTAGAGGTGTTAAACGAGGTGCTCTCGGTCCAGGGCCTGAACGAGCTGGCGCTGAAGCGGACAAAGGCCGATGAGATAAGGAGAGAGGAGAACAGATATCTATTCAGGGGAACGGCTTTCGGAGAAAAATTCGACCGCGAGAAGCATGGGGTCAAGACGGAAGTAAAAGGCGCGACCTACTCCGGGCTTCGGTATAACGGAGGCAGAGGCGGGGTCTTTGAGCTTGAATGCATACTTGACGTCTGAAAGCGCAGTCACCGCGGCATCCCCTCGGCCTGTGCCCGGAGTTTAACGGGGGTTTAAGTGAAGATAGAGGTAAAAAAAGTTTCGGACTACATCTGGGAGATACCCAGGATAGGCGATATGCTTGTGCCCGGCAGGATCTATGCCGATGAGCATACGATCGCCCCTCTTATCAAGGAATTGGAGGGCAGAAAGGCCGGGGGGCTCACGCCTGCGCTTGAACAGGTGGCCAATGTAGCCGCTCTGCCGGGCATACAGAAGGCCTCGCTCGCGATGGCGGATATACACCCGGGTTACGGGTTCGCCATCGGAGGGGTGGCGGCGTTTGACGTCGACAGCGGGATAGTATGCGTGGCAGGCGTCGGATTCGATATAAATTGCGGAGTGAGGGTGCTTAAATCCCACTTAAGCCGTAGCGACATCGAACCCCATAAAGTACCTCTTGCGAACCAGCTCTTCAGGGATGTGCCCTCCGGGGTCGGCTCAACGGGCGAGATCAGGCTAAGGGAGAGCGAGGTAGACGAACTCCTGGTAAAAGGCTCGCGCTTTGTGATAGAGAAGGGCTATGGGCTGCCTGAAGACCTTGAATACACCGAGGAAGGCGGGGCTGTGGCAGGCGCAGACCCGAGGAATGTAAGCACGAGGGCCAAAGAGCGGCAATTCAAGCAGGTCGGCACGCTCGGAAGCGGGAACCACTATCTCGAAGTCCAGTACATCGAAGAGATCTACGACACGGAGGCGGCCTCGGCCTACGGCTTATATAAAGACCAGGTGCTCATTTCCATTCACTGCGGCAGCCGGGCGCTAGGCCACCAGATCGGGACCGACTATCTGAAGATACTTGAGGCGGCGAGCCGTAAATACGGGATCCCCATAAGGGACAGGGAACTCGTGTGCGCGCCTGTAAAAAGCCCCGAGGGTCAGAAGTATTTGAGTGCCGTAAACTCCGGCATCAATTGCGCCTTCGCCAACAGGCAGACCATATCCCATTTAACGAGGGGCGCGTTCGCGAGGGTTATGGGCGTAAGGCCTGAATCGCTCCAGCTCTTATACGACGTCGCGCACAATACCTGCAAGGTAGAGACCCACACCGTTAACGGGGTCGAAAAAAAGCTTCTGGTGCACAGAAAAGGGGCCACACGGGCGTTCGGGCCCGGAAGGCAGGAGATGCCCGAGGCATACCGGTCGGTGGGACACCCCCTCCTTGTCGGCGGCTCTATGGGTACGGCGTCGTACATATTAAGGGGTACCGATAAAGGGATGTCGGATTGCTTCGGCAGCACCGTTCACGGCGCGGGCAGGTCTCTTTCGAGGGTTCAGTCCAAAAGGCAATGGCACGGTACGGAGCTTATAAAGGAGCTTGCCGATAGAGGCATTATAATAAGGTCGGGTTCAAAATCGGGGGTCGCGGAAGAGGCCCCTGGCGCGTACAAGGACATCGACAGGGTCGTTGATATCATGCATAAGGCGGGGGTCAACAGGAAGGTGGCGAAGATGCGGCCGCTGGTCTGCGTTAAAGGATAAAAAAGGCAAGAGGAGGCAAAATCGCCTCCCCTTGCCTTAGCGTACCTTTAAAGCGAGTTCGGGAATAACGGGTTCAAGCCCTCGAGGAGCATTATCACCGTAAGGAACGCCACAACCGCTGCATATACCGCGTTGGCTATCTTTTTTTCTCTTTCCATTTTTATCACCTCCTGAAGAAGGCCTATGGATCGGCCTTACAACTCCTATTACAACTCCTATTACAACTCCTATTATAGACATCCCTGATTAAGAGACCCTTAAAACTAAAAAGGATGAGGGCGGCAAAAAATTTGCCGCCCTCATCCTGAAAACCAAATCACCATCAGCTTAATGGAGCCTCAATAATCCTCTTCGAGGTACAATTCATCCGTCTTCTTTTTACGAAGGGCCAGCGGGGCCTGGCAATAGGGACAGAATACCTGCTCCCCTACCTTTTCATCCCCGGACATAGGCACTTCCACGTCACACATCGGACATGTCAGGTAACTGTAAGATTCTTTAAGCGGCATCTCTCTCCCCTGTGACCCTGTAAACGGTATCGTGCACCCTGGTGTGCTCTTTGACCCTTATCCCTATCTTATCGCCCTTACCGGCTGTTTCGACCTGATGGTGAGCCACCTCGATAGAATCCACGTTCTGGACAAAATCTGACGTATGGCCTTTGATGTGTATCATGTCGCCTACCCTAAGCTCTCCGTCAAGGCTTATCGCCGCTACACCGAGGTGCGAGTAATAATGGCTGATCGTCCCTATTCTATCCTCTTGCATACGCGCCTCCTTATTGAATTGAGCGTTTTCGGAGGAACTGCGATTGAAGCCCCCCGCGGCAAGATGCGGGGAATGCGCTCGCTATGCATATTATGCATATTCAATTAGTTCGCTGCGGCAAGCCGCAGAAATCTTCGCCATTCATTTCAATTATCCAACTTTAGCTTTTTTTTGTCAAGAAGACCTGACGCAAAAAGGGAAACGGCAGTGTATCCGGGAAGGTGTTTTGTACTTGACGACAATTGATAAAAGCAGCACAATTGATTAGAGGCATTTGATGAACAGCGAGATAAGAAAACTTTATCTCACGGCAGGTGAGGCGGTGATCCACTTGAGGCACCCTGAATGGGGTGTAGGCAAAGTGGTCGAGGAGATGAACTCTACCATCCCCGGCGGAATAAGCATAGTGCGGGTCGAATTCAAATACGGCGGGAACAAGACGTTCGACAATAATCTTGAAAGCCTCTGCTGCTGCTATCACGCAGGGGTAAGAAGGGTATAAAAATCCTTCTTTAGACCTTCAGTTTTAAAAAAGCGGCTCGCCCTTCATCTCTTCGGGGGACTCTATCTCAAGGAGCTTCAGTACCGTAGGGGCCACATCCTGCAGCCCCCCGGACTTAAGCTTAACGTCTTTTTTGCCGCCATCGACAAGGATAAACGGGACGCGGTTCGTCGTATGCGCGGTAAAAGGCTCGTTGGTTTCCGGATCAACCATCTGCTCGGCGTTGCCGTGGTCTGAAGTGATTATGCAGGCCCAGCCCATCTTAAGCGCCGCGCCCACGACGATGCCGATAGCCTTATCGACCGTCCCGCAGGCCTTTATCGCGGCATCCAACACTCCCGTGTGCCCCACCATATCGCCGTTGGCGAAGTTCATGAGCATAAACCCGTAGCCGCCTTTTTCAATCTTCTCAACGGCCGTACCGGCGATCTCCAACGCGCGCATCTCAGGGCTCAGATCATACGTTGGCACATCTTTTACGGAAGGTATAAGCACCCTGTCCTCTCCCGGAAAAGGCGCTTCCTTGCCTCCGTTAAAAAAGAAGGTCACATGGGCGTACTTCTCGGTTTCGCTTACCCTGAACTGTTTTATGCCCGCCTTGCTTAAAACCTCGCCGAGGATATTTTTTATATCCTGCGGCTTGAAAAGCACGGGCAGATTGAGCTTCTGTTCGTATTCGGTCATGCAGATGAACTGGACGATGCGGGGCCTCTCTCCCCTCTTGAACCCGTCAAAATCATCGAGCACGAACGGCTTTGTTATCTCGCGAGCCCTGTCGGCCCTGAAATTAAAGAAAAAGACCGCGTCGTTGTCAGAGACATTTACCGGGCCGCCGCCGCCTTCCATGACCGTAGGCGTAAAGAACTCGTCTGTTTCGCCTTTCCCGTATGATTCTTTTATCGCGGCGACAGGGTCGGCGGCCTTCCTGCCCTCGCCTTTAGCTATCGCGTTATACGCCTTCTCCACCCGTTCCCATCTGTTGTCCCTGTCCATCGCGTAGTAGCGCCCGGATACTGAAGCGACCCTTCCGACGCCGTTTTTGTTCATGTATGATACAAGCTCTTCCATATACCCCGCTCCGCTTGCCGGCGGGGTGTCCCTTCCGTCAAGAAAGGCATGTATATATACCTTTGAAAGGCCCTTTTTCTTCGCCGCGTCGAGGATCGCGTATAAATGGCAGATGTGGCTGTGAACCCCTCCGTCAGAAAGAAGGCCCATTACATGGAGTGCCTTGTCCTTATCCTTAAGATAGGAAAAGAGCTCATCGAGCATAGCGTTCTCATGGAACTCGCCGTCCTCGATCGCTTTCCCGATCCTCGTAAGCTCCTGATAAATAACCCGGCCCGCCCCCATAGTCAACTGCCCGACTTCAGAGTTGCCCATCTGGCCCGGAGGCAGACCCACGGCGAGGCCGGAGGTGTCGAGGGCGGTTCCGGGATACTCCTGATAGAGCCTCGTGAGGTTCGGCAGATCGGCGAGCCTTGTGGCGTTCCCTTTTTTATCGGGGTTTATGCCCCAGCCGTCCATAACTATAAGGCAAACGGGTTTCACGAATTCGCCTCCTATCAGATTATTCTATCAGGATTTATGCTATCTGGCTTTTGTCTGGGTCGCCTTATGGGCGGAAAGCGAGCTGCTCATCGAAAGCGTATTCCACTCTCCGCAGGAAGGACATCTGGGGGTCCATGTCTTGGCGTCATGGCTGCAATGCGAGCAGAAAAAGGGAGGAAGGAATTCCCTGTTAAGTCCAAGCGCCTTCTGAAAGAGGTGGGCCGCCTTGCCGTTCTGCTTTCTACGGAGGCATGCCTCACCGAGCAATATCTGCGGATAGAAGGTGTCCTCTCCCTCAAGCTGGAGCCTCTCAAGCTCTTCTATGGCGTTATCCACCATCTCAAGCCTCAGATACAGCCGTGAAAGAAGCAGCCGTAAATTCACGTCGTTCGGCCGCGCTATTATCTCTTTCTGGTATTTCTCGAGTATCCTGTCCGGGGCGGATTCCTTTATGTATATGTCCTCAAGCTTAAGCATCAGGGGCTCGGAATCAGGGTACTTGTATAACGCCTTCTCCCAGACCTTTATCGCGCTCCCCACATTGCCCTGCCTTGACATAACCTCCCCAAGGAGGATATGCGCGGGCATAAATGAGTCGTCATTTTTCAATATCTCTTTTATTTTAGAGATGGATTCATTCAGCTTTCCTTCAAGCACGGACTGGCTCGCCGCCTCGAATAAAAGGCCTGTCAGGAGCTTCTTATCGTTAGCGGCCTGCGCCGAATCGAAATCCGATTCAACTACGGCCTTTTGAAGGGACGCGGCTTCAGACCACCTTCCCTCTTTTATCCTGAAATCCCTGAGCTTCCTCAGCGCGTACGGATTTTTGGAGTCTATCTTCAAGACTTCTTCATACGCCTTGGAGGCCCTGAAGGTATCTCCCGAATCGTTGGCGCACTTTGCCAGGGCTATCAAAACGCCTATCGAGGCGGGGTTATTAAGCTGTCCGCTCTCAAGGATGCTCAACGCCTCTTTGGGCTTATTCTCGCGGATATAGGTCTCTGAAAGGCTTATGGTCATCCCTGTATCGGAAGGTTTGGCCTTGAGCGCCTTCTCGATAAGCTCCCTCGCCCCGGCGGTGTCTCCCTTCACAAGAAGCTCGGTTCCCTTGCGGTAATTATCATCGGCTTGAGTGATTATCTTTTTGTCACGCCTCGCGCTCATATCCTTTATGGCCCTCTTGGCATCGACCAATAAGGAATTGAGCACCGCCAGCACTACCCCTGCGAAAAAGCCCGCGAATAAAAGAAGGGTTGCCGGAAGCACATAGGTGTGCTCGCTTGAAACCACGAAGGTGACCGTACCCGGGTTCTGGGTATGCAGGTAGAAGAAGGAGCTTAATATGACTATGACTACTACTAGTAGGATTTTAGTATACATATGCCTGTCTAATGCGAGTAAGGCTCATTCCTGAGTATCGTAAAGGCCCTGTAGACCTGCTCCGCCAATACAAGCCTCGCCAGGTCGTGCGGGAAAGTCATCTTGGATAGCGCCAGCTTGAAATGCGCCGCGCCTGTTACGTCTTTATGGAGGCCGAAGGGCCCGCCTATTATGAAAGTTATGCCTTTTCTGCTCCCAGTGCCGCCGGAGAGGATATTACCTATAAACTCCGCGAATTCCAAGGAGCTTAAGTTCTTGCCATTGTCCGAAAGCGCCACAATGTATTCCCCGGGCCTTATCTTATAGAGTATCCGCTCCCCTTCCCTTTTAAGGACTTCCATGACGGGCATCTTTATGGAGGCGGACTCCTCTTTTATGTCGATGACGTCTACCGGCGAATGCTTCTTTATCCTCTTAAGGTATTCATCCACGCCTTCTTTTACATATCGCTTTTTGACCTGGCCGACAGAGATAAAGGTTATCTTCAAATTAAAATTGCGAAAGCAATTATTCTTTCCCGCCCTTGCCTTTGCGGGGAGCCTTCGTAGCCTTGGTTTTTGGTTTAGCCTTATCCTTTACCACGAGCGTGGGGGCTTCCGCCCAGAGCCCTTCAAGGTCGTAGAAGACCCTCACCGGTTCCAGGAATATATGGGCCACTACGTCATTATAATCAAGCAGCGCCCACCGGCCTTCCACTTTGCCTTCGCTGCCAAGCGGCCGCTCCCCGAGTTCTCTAAGGCCTCCCTCAATGGAATCAGCTATGGCCTGCACCTGCCTCTCAGATCCAGCGCTGCATATGAGCAGGTAATCAGCGAAAGACGAGAGCTTCTTGATATTAAGTATTATGACCTTTTCCGCCTGTTTCTCGAGAGCCAGCCTGGCTATCTCGAGCGCTTTCTTCTTCGGTTCCAGTTTATTTCTCCTGTAATCAGCGTTTTAAAGCCGGCACAAGTTTTTCTCTAAAAAAACCTGCGCGTCTTGTCGGTGTTATTAAGACCTGTAGAGCCCCTTTTTATTGATGTATCCTGTGGCCGCATCCGGCAGAAGGTATCTGACCGAGCGGCCTTCTTTTATTCCACTCCGTATATCTGATGAGGATATGTCCATAAGAGTCGTATTCAGGTAAGTAAGAGTATTTCCATAAGAATTCTGGAAGGCGCCTGTTTTAGGATCATACCAGAACTTCCTTGCCAATTCAACAGGCAGCACCTCTCCGGGCTTTTTGACCGGGTAGCCGGGTCTTGGCACTATAATAAAGTCGGCGAGCGTGAAGAGCTTCTCGAATTCGCACCAGGTGGTAATGTCGTTAAAAGAATCATTGCCAATTATCAGGCTTAACCTGAGTTCAGCCCCTCCCTGCTCCTTAAGTTCCGTTACCGTGTCTATGGTATAAGACCTTCCGCCCCGCCTTATCTCAATATCGGAGACCTCAAACCCCGGATTATCCTTTATGGATATATTGACCATCTCCAGACGGTCTTCAGGGCTTGTGAGGATTTCACCGGCCTTATGAGGGGTAATAGAGGTCGGTATGAATATGACCCTGTCGAGGCTCAAGGCCTCCCTCGCCTCTTCGGCTATCCTTAAATGCCCGTAGTGGATAGGGTTGAACGTCCCTCCAAAAATAGCTTTCCGCATTACGCCTTCCTCTTAAGAAAATTGGACAACCATGCTAACTGATTAAAAAAAGGGTGTCAACGGTTTTAATCGGGTGCCCGGCGGAATTCCCGCCCTTTTAAGGGCGGGTCAAAGCCGGGCTATATAAAAGAAACAAGTACCTTGCCGACAATCCCTGCCATTTATGGCAGGGTAATTGAATATGCATAGCGAGCGCATTCCCCGCAGCTTGCTGCGGGGTCAAGCGAGCGAATAGAAATTGTTTCCTTACATTTCCCCGTAGCTTGCCGCGGGGAGCTTCAATCTGCAAGCCCCGCAAAGCCCCCTGCTTCCAATTGGCAACCGATTATAGTAAACTCTTTATATGGAACTCTTTGAATCGGAAAAAAAATCAAACCCCGGAGCCCCGCTCGCCGGCAGGATGAGGCCTAAAACCCTGGAAGAGTTCATGGGGCAGGCCCATCTGATCGGAGAAGGCAAATTCCTGAACAGGGTCATCAAAAGGGGAGAGCTCCCCTCCCTTATACTCTGGGGCCCTCCGGGAACGGGGAAGACGACCCTTGCGCGCATTATCGCCGAGGCGTCAAAGGCTGAATTCGTCGAGTTCTCCGCAGTCCTATCAGGTGTAAAAGAGATCAGGGAGGTCGTAAAAGAGGCCCAGGATAACCTGAGGCGTGGTAAAAAGACCGTCCTCTTTGTGGACGAGATACACAGGTTCAATAAGGCGCAGCAGGACGCCTTCCTCCATAGCGTCGAGGACGGCACGATCACCCTGATAGGCGCGACTACCGAAAACCCATCCTTCGAGGTGAACGCTCCCCTGCTTTCAAGGTGTAAGGTCCTTGTTTTAGAGGCCCTTTTAACGGATTCCATCAAGGAGATACTCAGGCGCGCCACAGAGGACAGAGAGCGCGGGCTTGGAAAAACTCCAGCGAAGATAGACGAAGGTGTCGTTGATTTTATTGCCGAAGGCTCTCAGGGTGACGCCAGGTCGGCGCTTAACGCGCTTGAGACCGCTTATATGATCACCGGGCCGGATACGGACGGTGTAAGACACATCACAATGGAAGTGGCTACGGAGGCGATGCAGAGGAAGGCGCTCCTTTATGACAAGGCTGGAGAGGAGCACTATAACGTCATCTCCGCGTTTATCAAATCTATGCGCGGGAGCGACCCTGACGCGGCGCTGTATTGGCTCGCAAGGATGGTCGAGGCCGGGGAAGACCCGCTCTTTATCGCAAGGAGGATGGTCATATTCGCCTCGGAAGACATCGGGAATGCCGACCCGAGGGCGTTAAACGTCGCCCTCGCGGTAAAGGATGCCGTCCACTTTGTCGGGATGCCTGAGGGATGGATACCCCTTGCTCAGGGCGTGACCTATCTCGCTATGGCGCCCAAGAGCAACGCATCTTACATGGCCTATCTGGAAGTCCTCGCGGATATCAAAAAGAACGGCGCGCTCCCGGTGCCGCTTCATATAAGGAACGCGCCCACAAGCCTGATGAAAGATCTGGGTTACGGAAAGGGCTACAAATATCCCCATAGCTACAGGGGCGCTCTTGTCGAGCAGGATTACCTGCCTGACAAGCTGAAAGGCAGGAGTTTTTACAAACCATCGGACAGGGGATATGAGAAGGAAATATCCGAGAGGCTCAAGGACAGGAAAAAGAAGTGATCTCAAGAGCCGGCCGGCTCTATCCTGCCCTGGCGGATTGACTCCCTTGGTGGCCTACCAACCCCTGGCTATCTGAAAAAACCACTCTGAACCAGCCCGCATAAGCTTCGGGAGTTTCCCCCCTTTCACCCCATTTGTCAACCTTTCAAGGCTTACAGTTGACAAGCACCTTTTATCTATGTTATTCAATGTGGTACACACTTTACTTAAGGAAAAGGACTATGACCACGGAGATACTTAAGACAGCGCTTGAAAAGGGACTAAAGGGCGTTGGGCTCTCTGCCACCGAGGCAATCGAGCTGACATCCATTCCTGATGATCAGATATACGTTATACTCTCAATATCGGAACAGGTAAGGCGCCGCCATAAAGGCGTTGAGGTCAATCTATGCGCCATCGTCAACGCTAAAAGCGGGCTTTGCAAGGAAGACTGTGCCTTCTGCTCCCAATCCGTTAAATACTCGACCGGGATAAACGAATACCCGATGAAGCCGGCCTCAACCCTGGTCGAGGCCGCCAGAGAGGCTGAGGGTTACGGGGCGCGTGAGTTCTCAATAGTCACCAGCGGCACAAAGATAGAGAAGGACAAAGACGTTTCAATCCTTATAGACACCCTTTCCGCGATGAAGGGCTCCGTCGGCATGGAGCGTTGCGCCTCGCTTGGCATACTGGCGCGCGAGACCTTAAAAAAACTCAAAGACAGCGGTCTGGAGAGCTACCATCACAATCTGGAGACGAGCCGGAGTTTTTTCCCGAACATCTGCACCACCCACGGATATGACGAGGATGTCGAGGCTGTGAAAGCCGCCAAAGAGACCGGTTTTTTCGTATGCTCCGGCGGGATATTCGGGCTTGGGGAGACATGGAAGGACCGTATCGAGCTTGCCTCCACCTTAAAGGAGCTTGACGTCGATTCCATCCCCGTAAACTTCCTGAACCCGAGGCCCGGCACGCCGCTGGAAAAATCGCATAACCTTACGCCTTTCGAGTGCCTCAAGATAATCGCGTTGTTCAGGCTGATGCTTCCGGCAAAGGATATCGTCGTATGCGGCGGCAGACAGGTGAATCTGAGGGATCTGCAGCCGCTTATCTTCGCGGCGGGAGCCAACGGCATGATGGTGGGGAATTATCTCACAACACCCGGGCGGGACCCGAAGGACGACCTTAAAATGCTTGATGACCTTGGTCTTATACCAAGGGGGCACTAGCAGGGTGTTGAAAACACCCTGCCCTGTCAGTATGGGCGCGCATAACGCCTCATGCAGGAATATCCGGCAAAGACAACATGGCAGATGGCATTTTTCAGCAGCCTGCTAAAGGCTCATAATATCATTTTATAGCTCATATTATGGATCACACTCACATCCTAGAAGAACTCTCGAAACTTACCGCCTCAGGGCTTAAAAGGACGCTTAAGCTCGTGGAGGGGCCGCAAGGGCCGAAGGTACATATAAACGGACAAGAGGTAATACTCCTCTGCTCGAATGATTACCTGGGGCTTGCCAATCACCCTGAGGTAAAGACGGCCGCCGTAAGGGCGATAGAGACATACGGCGTCGGCGCCGGGGCCTCTCGCCTAGTTTCCGGCAATATGGAGCCGCATATAATGCTGGAGGAGAGGATCAAGAGATTCAAGGGCACGGAAGCCGCGCTTCTCTTCAATTCCGGTTATAACGCCAACATCGGCTGCATATCGGCGCTCTCCGACCGCTCTACGGACATATTTTCGGACAAGCTCAACCATGCCTCCATAGTTGACGCCTGCATCCTGAGCAGGGCCAACGTAAAGAGATACCCGAACAGGGACGTCGAATCGCTTGAGGGGCTCCTTAAAAGATCTGCCGCGAAAAAGAAGCTTATCGTGACGGACGGAGTTTTCAGCATGGACGGAACAATAGCGCCGCTGGGGGAAATAGTCCCGTTGCTCGACAGGTACGGGGCTACGCTTATCGTAGACGACGCGCACTCTACAGGCGTGCTTGGGAAAAGCGGCAGAGGGACTCTTGAGCATCTGGGGGTGAGCCATCCCTCGATAATCCAGATGGGCACACTGGGCAAGGCTCTCGGCTCTTTCGGCGCTTTTATAGCCGGAAGGGCGGAGCTGATAGACCTCCTCATCTCAAGGGCAAGGCCCTTTATATACACTACGGCCCTGCCGCCGGCAATATGCGCCGCTTCCATAAAGGCTTTTGACATAATCGAAAGGGAGCCGGGGTTGCGTAAAGCCCTTCAGGAGAACTCTGATTATGTGAGGCGCGAGCTCGGTAGCGCGGGCCTTGACACCCTTGATAGCGCTACCCAGATAATACCCGTGCTTACAGGCGACGCTAAAAGGACGATGGAGGCAAGCAAAGCCCTTATGGACAAGGGGGTCTTCATACAGGGCATCCGGCCGCCTACAGTCCCTGAAGGCGCGTCACGCCTCCGTATAACGGTCATGGCAACGCACGCGAAAGACGATCTCTACAAGGCCGTTAAAGCCATCAAAGAGGTCTTGATTTAATGGATAGCGGCGATAACCTTATCTTCGTGCACGGATGGGCGACGGACAGCTGGGTCTGGGAAGACACGGTTCGTGCTATCGGTGCCGCGAACTGCAAAAACATAAACCTCCCCGGACACGGCGGAGGGTATGGATGGGACGAGCCTACATTGGCTCCGGCTCTCGCTGAAATATCAAAAAACATCTCCGGGCTGAATGAAAAGAGCGTGATAGGCATAGGCTGGTCGCTCGGGGCCGAGGCTCTCCTTGCGTCGGCCCTCGAAGATCAAAAAAGGTACAAGGCGCTCGTGCTCGTGGGGGCCACGCCCTGTTTTCTTGAAAAGGAAGATTTCCCCTGGGGGCAACCGAGGGCGCTTGTAAAGCGGATGATCCTCGACATGAAAAAGGAACCGGCCGGGGCGGTAAACAGGTTTTACCCGCTTAATTTCACCGCGAACGAACTGAATTCAAAGGCAGCTGAAGGCTTCATAAACAGGTACAGCTATCCCGGGCCGGTAAATTGCTCTGGAGAGGCGCCGGGGTGTTTCCCGATCTTTAATTATAAAGGACTAACCGCGGCGCTGGAGGCGCTGTTTAATACCGACCTTCGCCCCAATCTGAAACTGAGCCTACCGATACTACTCGTCCACGGCGGGCTTGATACCGTATGCCCGGTAGACGCGGGTAAATATCTGGCCTCAAGGATGAAGGGAGCGGTCATTGAAATATTCGAAAACGCCGGCCACGCGCCTTTCATTACGGAGGCCGAAAGATTTCAAAAGATCTTAAGGAATTTCCTCGACATACTATGATAGACAAGGGCATCGTAAAAAAATCGTTCTCAAAAGCCGCTCTGACATACGATACAAGCGCCACCCTCCAGAAAGAGGTGGTCGTAAAACTCGTGAGCTTTATCGAGGCCCTGAGAGGCGAGCCTGTGTGCCATGGGGTCCATATTCAGCCGGACGGCGCGCTTTATCCCGATAAAGAACTCATCCTCGATATCGGCTGCGGCACGGGAAGCCTTATGGAAGAGGCCGGAAAGACCTTTTCAAGGTCTGTCTTCTTCGGGTGCGACATCGCCTTTCCGATGCTTTTAAGGGCCCGGACAAAATTGGGAAAAGGCTTTAATCCCGCCGCGGCGGACTGCGAGTATCTGCCGTTCCGTGATGCCTCTTTCGATGTCGCGGCCTCAAGCCTTACCTACCAGTGGGCTGATATTTCCGTCGCGTTTAAAGAGGCGTCAAGGGTGCTTAAAGATGGCGGGCTTTTCGCCTTTTCCACGCTCGGCCCCGCCACCCTGAATGAACTGAGGGCTTGCCTGAGATCGCCGATGGATATCGGATTCAGGGATAGGTGCGCTGTATTGGCTCTCCTTAAAAATGCCGGCTTTGAGCTATCCGCTTTGGAGACCCACATTATAGTAAAAGAGTATAATGACATATGGGGACTTATAAGAAACCTCAAAAACATAGGCGCGGCGCCTCCGGTCGATGTCCATGACAACTGCCTGTCGAAAGGCGCGCTCCTTAAAGAGGCCTCAAGGCTCTACTCGGAAAGATTCGGCCGGGACGGTTACATAACCGCCACCTATGAAGTCATACTAGCCGCCGCAAGAAAGATCTGAAATGAAAAAAACAGAAAAAAAAACCGGCAGGGAAAAGGGGCTTCAGGAGCTTGACAAGCTCCACGTCTGGCACCCGTTCACGCAGATGAGCGAATGGGAAAAATCAGACCCTCTTATTATAGAGAAGGGGCGCGGCAACTACCTCATAGACATGAACGGCAAGAGGTATCTCGACGGTGTTTCGTCCCTTTGGGTCAATGTCCACGGCCACGGAAAGAGGCGTATCGACACGGCTATAAAGAGACAGCTTGACAGAATAGCGCATTCCACGCTTCTGGGCCTTGCGAACGTCCCTTCGATAGAGCTCGCCAAAAAACTTGTTGATATCGCGCCCAGGGGGCTTAAAAAGGTCTTCTACTCGGATAACGGCTCCACGGCGGTGGAGATCGCCCTTAAGATGGCCTTCCAGTACTGGGAACAGGCCCATGATAATTTTGAAAAAAAGAAGTTCATCGCCTTTACAGGCGCGTACCACGGGGATACGTTCGGCTCGATGAGCGTCGGAGAGATAGATATCTTCGTAAAGAAATACAGGCCGCTCCTTTTCAGCACCTTAAGGGCGCCTTACCCCTACTGCTACAGGTGCCCGGTAGAAAAAGACAGAAAAGACTGCAAGACCGCCTGCCTGGAGGTATTCGAAGAAACGCTTAAAAAGCATTCGCACGAGCTTGCGGCCTGCGTGATAGAGCCCCTTGTGCAGGGCGCGGCCGGGATGATCACCTCGCCTCCAGGATTTTTGAAAGAGGTAAGGCGGCTTACAAAAAAATATAATGTGCTTCTTATCGCCGATGAGGTCGCCGTGGGGTTCGGCAGGACGGGCCATATGTTCGCGTGCGACGCCGAAGGGGTCACGCCCGACTTCCTCTGTCTTGCCAAGGGCATCACGGGCGGATACATGCCATTGGCCGCGACATTGACTACGGAAAAGATCTACAGGACTTTCCTGGGGGAATACGCGGAGTATAAGGCTTTTTTTCACGGGCATACCTATACCGGGAACCCGCTCGGGTGCGCCGCCGCGATCGCCAATCTCGATATATTCGAGAAAGAGGAGGTCATTAAGAATCTAAAGCCCAGGATCGCGCTCTTTAAAAAGCTCCTAAAGGATTTTGAGTCTCTAAACCATGTCGGCGAAGTACGGCAGCTGGGGCTTATAGCCGGGATAGAGCTTGTAAAGGACAAGGCATCGAAGGAACCTTTTGCGCCGAAGGACCGGATAGGCTCGCTCGTCTCGACCGACGCACGGGAAAGCGGGCTGTTGATAAGGCCCCTCGGAGACGTCCTCGTCATCATGCCTCCATTAAGCATTAAAGAGGCTGAACTGAAGAGGATCTGTAAAATCGTGTACGACAGCATCAGGGAGATAACCGGATAATTTGAGACAGGCGTACTTTATAACCGGCACGGATACGAATGTCGGGAAGACCTTTGTGACAGCCTCTCTGGCGAAGGGGCTCCGGGCCAAAGGGCACAGCGTCGGCGTGATGAAGCCTGTTGAGACAGGCTGCGAAATAAAGGACGGGCGGCTTATCCCTCATGACGCGCTTGCCTTAAAAGACGCCGCCGGATGCCTTGACCAGCTCGACGCCATAAACCCCTACAGATTTCCTCCACCTATCTCCCCTAACATAGCGGCGAGGCTTGAAGGCGTTGAGATCGATTTTTCAAAAATAGACGCCCACTTCAGGGAACTGCAAAGACTCCATGACATAATGTTTGTAGAAGGCGCGGGCGGCTTGCTGGTGCCTCTTACGGAGACCGAAACTATCGCTGACCTGGTGCTCTTTTTGGGTATCCCTCTTGTTATAGTCGCCGCATCCAGGCTCGGCGTCTTGAACCACACGCTTTTGACCATAGAGTCCGCGAAAATGAAAGGGATCGAGATAAAAGGCGTCATCCTCAACGCTCCAAAGCCTCAGGACGGCGACCAGAGCGTTATCTTCCACAAGGCCGAGCTTGAGAGGCTTACAGGGGTTGCCTGCCTCGCTGAGATCCCTTTTACGGACGCAAAAAAAGAGGCCCCCGAATCTATCGAGGGCCTCTTGAGGGCTTTCCTTTAGCAGGCTGCTGAAAAAAGCCCGTCTGTTACTTCGCCTTAGCGGTCGTGTAGTTGAGCGTTCCACCCGCAAGTATAGTCTCTACCTGCCTCGGCGAATACCCGTGCTTAAGGTTTATATCCCTGCCCCTGGTGATGTTCTTAAGGGTTACCGTGTCGCCTGAGGTAAGGCCGTTCTTGAGATTTACAAGCTCCAGCTCATCCCCGTCCTCGATGCCGTCGTAATCCGCCGCGTTCTCGAAGGTCAGCGGAAGGATGCCGAAGTTTACGAGGTTATCCTTGTGAATCCTCGCGAAGCTCTTGGCTATTATCGCCTTTACGCCCAGATACATCGGGCAAAGGGCCGCGTGCTCGCGTGAAGAACCCTGGCCGTAGTTCTCTCCGCCGAGGACAAAACCGCCGCCAATGGCCTTCGCCTTCTCATGGAACTTGGCGTCAATGGCCGAGAATACCGACTCCGAGTACTTTGGCACGTTTGAGCGGTATTTAAGCCATGTGCCCGCGGGGGTTATATGGTCTGTTGTGATGTTGTCGCCGAGCTTTATAAGAACCTTGCCCTTCAAGCTCTCCGGGAGCGCGCCCTGCTTTGGGAGTTCCTTGATGTTGGGGCCGCGCGCGATAGAGACCTTTGAAGGGTCTTTCGCGGGAGGCACGACCATCGAATCGTCCACGAGAAACTTTGCAGGCGCCTTTACCTTCGGGTACTTGCCGAGCTTCCTCGGGTCGGTGATGACCCCGTAGATCGCCGCCGCCACGGCTGTTTCCGGGCTGCAGAGGAAAACCTTGCCGTCCTTGGTGCCGCTGCGTCCTTCGAAGTTCCTGTTGAAAGTCCTGAGTGAGACGCCGGCTGACGGGGGCGACTGGCCGTTGCCGATGCAGGGGCCGCATGTCGCCTCAAGTATCCTCGCTCCCGCCTCGATCATGTGCGAGAGGCCCTTGTTCAGGGATATCATATCGAGCACCTGCTTTGAGCCGGGGGATATCGTCATCGAGACTTCCGGGTGCACCTTGAAGCCGCCCTTCTTGAACGTCTCGGATACGAGCATAAGGTCCCTGTAGGAAGAATTGGTGCAGCTTCCAACGCAGACCTGGTCTACCTTCATCCCCTCGATCTCCGATACCTTGCAAACGGCGTCAGGCATATGGGGCCTTGCGATCATCGGCTCAAGCTTGCTCAAATCGAGGTCGATGGTCTCGTCGTATTTCGCGCCGTCATCCGCCTTAAGCTCTGTCCAGTCTGTTTCCCTGCCCTGGGCCGCGAGAAATTCCTTTGTTATGTCGTCGCTCGGGAAGACCGATGTGGTCGCGCCAAGCTCCGCGCCCATGTTGGTTATGGTGGCGCGCTCCGGCACGCTTAGGCTCTTTACGCCCTCACCGCCGTACTCGATCACCTTTCCCACGCCGCCCTTTACCGTGAGCCTTCTTAATATTTCGAGGATAACGTCCTTGGCGGAAACCCAGGGCTTTAACTTACCTTTTAAATTGACCAGCACCACTTTCGGATAGGTGAGGCTGAAGGCCCCTCCGCCCATCGCTACCGCCACGTCAAGCCCGCCGGCTCCTATGGCGAGCATGCCGATGCCGCCGCTCGTCGGCGTATGGCTGTCAGAGCCAAGAAGCGTCTGTCCGGGAACGCCGAACCTTTCAAGGTGAACCTGGTGGCATATGCCGTTACCGGGCCTTGAGAAGTAGATGCCGTATTTTGAAGCGAGGGTCTGAAGGAACCTGTGGTCGTCCGCGTTCTCAAAACCGCCGTACTGAAGCGTATTATGGTCTACGTAACTTACAGACAGCTTTGTCCTGACCTTCGGCACTCCCATGGCTTCGAACTGAAGGTACGCCATTGTGCCTGTCGCGTCCTGCGTTAAGGTCTGATCTATCCTGATATTTACCTCTTTACCTTGCTGAGCATCTCCGGACACAAGATGGCTGTCGATTAGCTTCTGTGCGACGTTCTTTCCCACTTTCGATCCTCCTTATAGGGTATGGAAATGTTGTTTTTTACTTCGATATTATAACTCAAAGCCCCTTTTATATTCCATTAAAAACAAGGGGTTACACTTTTCAACTCTATTTCTAAGGCTATTAAGATTACACGAAAGGCAGGCAAATGTCAACAGCAAGTGGTTTTGGCGGACGGGTGGATACGAGCCTGCAACGGGGCTAAAGAGGCCCGTTCTCTGAAAGGGCCGGGATCAAGGGGAACCCAAGAAGCAAACCTCCCCTCCCTCGACGGGAGGGGACTGAGGGAGGGTGATATTGAAGATTCCCCGCGGTAAACCGCGGGGAATCTTCAATATGTAAGGAAACGATTTCTATTCGCTCGCTTGACCCCGCAAAAGACTGCGGGGAATGCTCGCTGTGCATATTCAGCTGCGAGGCGTCGAGAAGCGAGGAATGCGGCGTACTTTGTCTGTACGCCGCAGTGACGAGCGTCGAAGACAACAAAGCAGATGGACTTTTTGAGCAGCCTGTTAAACCTTCGCTGGAACCTGGGGCCCGTTTAACACAAGAAGGAATGCCTTGACTATTTTAGGGTCGAATTGAGTGCCTGAGCACCTTTGAAGCTCGGCGATTATCTCAGTCATCGCCAAACCTTTTCTGTAGGGCCTGTCTGCGGCCATCGCGTCAACGGTATCGGCTACGGTCAAAACCCTGGCGAACAGCGGGATGCCCTCTCCCTTAAGCCCCTCGGGATATCCCCCTCCGTTATAGAACTCATGGTGGTATTTTATCGCGGGCCTTATATTCTTCAGTAGCTTTATTGGCGCAAGTATCTCGGCGCCCTTCGCGGGGTGCTCCCGCATTATCTTCGTCTCATCGTCCGTGAGCTTTCCCGGCTTGTCGAGTATCGCTTCATAGGTGCCGATCTTGCCTATGTCGTGAAGTAGCCCCGCCAGTTCAAGTTCCTTCAGCTCCTTTTCAGAAAACCCAAGCTCTTTTCCGATAGAGATGGCGTATCTGGTGACACGCTCGGAGTGGCCTGCCGTCCATGGGGATTTTGTGTCTATGGCGGATGAGAGCGATTTGACCGTACCCAGGAAAAGCTCCTGAAGGTCTGCTACGAGCCTTGAGTTCTCAAGGGCGACGCTTATCTGGGATGCTATCTTCTCAAGGGTCTGGAGGTCTTCCGGCGTATAAGCCGACTTGCGCTTCGATCCGACGGTAAGTACGCCTATCACCTCGCCCTTTACGACAAGGGGGACCCTTATGTGTGACAGGAACCCCTCCTTTAAGAACTTTCTCTCAAGCGGGAAGGGGCTTTTCATTTCCCCCATATCCGATATGTATTGCGGGCGGCCTGAATATATCACCTCAGTCCCGGACGTTTCACTAAAAGGGATAAAACTGCCTTTTGGAATCGACGTTACCCCGAACCCTGATGAAAAGATAAACCCCTGTTTTTCCTCATCCACCAGGGCGACCGTAACCCGGTCGGCGGTAATCAGCCTGGTGATCATCATTACGGAGTTCTCCAGTATCTCCTGCGGCTCAAGTGTCGAGAGGATCGATCGGTCTATCTCATGCATCACCTGTATGGTCTCGATCTTGTGCGACAGCTCCATCGCCTTGTCTACAGAGTACCTGTAGAGCTTTGCCTGGCCAAGAGCGGTCGAGAACTGGTGCGCGACCCCCTTCATCACCCTCTTATCTCTGTCCGTAATCTCCCTTAAATTCCTGAACATGCAGATGATCAGCCCGAGTTTCTGCCCCATGCTTGCAAGCGGGGTTATCGTAATGGCCTTGACTTCGCCAAACCATTCAGGCGGGAGGCCGTACTCAGCCTTAAACTCGGCTTCCGGGAAAGGAGCATGAAAGACCCTGGGCTCGTTCGCTTCTAAAACCTGCCTTATAACCACGGCGTCCTTGCCGATAGTCTCTGTCCTGAAAAACGGAATGAGGCTCTTTCCCATGCCGCACTCATGGGCCGGGCGAAACATCCCGGCCGTCTCGTCCCAGAGGTATGAAAGGCAGACGTCGGACCTCATTATCTTACAGTTGCAGTGGATAACGTCCTCAACGAGCCTGTCAATGTCGGTGGTATGGGTGGTGGCTTCGGCTATCATAAGGAGGTGCGCCGTTACTTCCATTTCCTCCTTTATTATCTCCACGTTCCTCTTCGCCTCTGTTATGTCCTCCATTATATGGATGGAATAGGACTTCTCCCTATCCCCGGCTTTTATTCTATATAACTTTATTTTAAAAGTCTTCCCCATGGAGGGGATCGCGATATCCTCTTCCCCTTCGTCAAGGTCAGGGTTCAGGCATATGTCGAACGGACGGTCAAGCTTTGGGAAGACGGTGTAGTATGGCTTTCCTATGATCTCTGCGAAAGGAATCCCGGCGTATTTCTGATAAGCGGAATTCACCCTGATGATCCTCATCTTTTCATCGTGCAGAAGGATCGGAGCGGCTATCGCGTCAAATGTCGCCTCCCACTCCTTCCGGGCCAACTCTATCCTGGAGGTGGATTCGTTTATGTCCTCGAGCATGTAAATGATGGCCCTGCGCTCGTCTTCAACCTCTGATTCGCGCCCCTCGTTTTTTTTAAGCTCGCCTTTAAGGAAAAGTATCTCGGATTCCTTTTTCGCAAGCTCGGTCTTGAGTTTGAGGATTTCGCTATCACGCATATCCAGAACTTCTTTATCCGCCGGCATAAAATCCCTCGTATAATTTCCCTCAGGACGCCTTCACGCCCTTCAGTTCCTTCTCCAACTCTTCAACCTTGTCTTTTAATTCACGAAGCCTGATCTCCCGCTTAAGGGTCAGTTTTCTGAACATCTCAAGCTCGCCTATGCGCTCTTTGAGCGTCTCCTCAGCCTTCTTCCGGTCGTTAATATCGCTTACCATCTCGAGCGCGCCCATATACTTATTGTCCTTGTCGATGAGCGGGGCTGTCGATACAAGGGCCCAGAAGTCCGAGCCGTCATTTCTCCTGAATTTGAAGTCGTGCTGCTCCTTTATTCCCAGGCGATGGCGCTCTATATAAAACTCGGCGATGGCTCTGCCCTCGCCGTCCATAAAATCAAATAAGGCCTTACCCATCATCTCTTCCACCGTGTAACCCAGGTCATCGGCCATCTTTTTGTTTACAAAAGAGGTTTTATTATCGGTATCGATCACCCAGATGCCTTCGGTTCCTGTCTCCACTATCTGCCTGTACTTCTCCTCGCTCTGCCGTAGAACCTCTTCAGCCTTTTTCCGCTCCGTTATGTCACGCGCCACGGACATGATCATCGCCCTGCCGTTTATCTCGAATCTGCGTGCATTTATCTCTACCGGTATCCTCCTGCCGTCTTTGGCCATATGCACCATCTCAAAAATCAACTGCCCCTTGCCGCTCGATTCTTTCGTGGCGGCATCGCGCAGAGAGTCCATGCCCGGAGCGTCTATGGAGACCGGGGACATATTAAGGAGCTCTTCCCTTGCGTATCCGAGCCTCCTGCAGGCCACATCATTTACGTCCGTGAACCTGAAGGAAGAAGAGTCCTTGCCGGAAGGGATCCCATGAACAAAGACAGCGTCGTTGATCCCGTTAAAGAGTATCTTGTAACGCTCTTCATTTTCTTTAAGCTCCCTCTCCATTCTCTTGCGTCCGGTGATGTCCCGGAGGGCGGTTATGAATACCGGCCTGTCCCCGTATTTTATCTGAACCGATGAGACCTCCGCGTCTATTGTCACGCCGTCAATGCGTTTTACCCTGCTTTCCATCAAAGGAGCTTCACCGCCGCCTTCCGGGATATCCCTTCCTTCGGATGCCTGATGATAATCGTTATCCAAAAAATCAAATATCTGCCTTCCCGCGAGATCTCCGGCATCCCGCGCGGCAAATACCCGTATAGCCTCCTTATTCGCGTAGATAACCTCTCCGTTCATATGGACTAAAATGGCATCAGGCAGGAATTCCACGACCCTGCGATATCTTTCCTCGCTCTCTCTCAGATTGGAGTTGGCCTCATTCAGCTCCCTTGTCCTGTCGTCCACTATCTGCTCCATCTTCGAATAAAGGGTATCTAGCTGCCCGGACATGGAATTCATGGAATCCGCGAGGCTCTCAAGCTCGTCACCCGTATGGGTCTCTACCTTTGCCTTGAAATCTCCCTTGGAGATCGACTCGGCCTGCTGCCTCATCGCCTCAATGGGGCCGACAAACAGCCCTGAATAATAGAAAGCGAAGTATACGCCGAAGGCTGCTATTACAGCTATGCCTCCGGACATGATTATCCATGACCTCATCCACGCCGAATCGGAGGCTTCCAAAGCGGCCTCATGCTCCTGCCTGTCAAGCTCATACCATATTGACAGCCTTTCAACGACGAGTTCACCCCACCTGTAATCCATCTCCTCCATAAGCCTGGCAACGCCGCGGTTCCCGACAGGATTACCTGAGGCGAATATCTTGGTGCTCATATGTTTCATATGTGCCCATGACTCTTTTACTTCGTTAAGTATCGCCATCTCCTCGGCTATATTCGCGGAGACCCCTTCGGCCTTAATCCGGCCAAGGATCGCCTCGGCGTCGGAGATATAGCTTTCCACTTCAGCGGAGTGGGTCTTGAAATCTTCCAGATACGCCTTATTCCCCGTAATGATATAGTCGTTGGTCGGCAACAGGGCCTATGCAAGCGCGAGCTGCAGACTCCCGACAACGGTTAATTCTTCCACAATGATGTTCCGGATATAAGACGCCCTGTGAATAGTCTTCTGGTTATAGAGGCTTATAATGATAAGCGCCGCCAGCGGGATGAGCATCATCATGAACGCCCTTAAGAGCTTTGTCCTTATCCTGGAACTCATAGGCCGCTTATCTCCCCTTCTCCAGCTTCTCAAGCCTGACCCGGAGCTCCTTCATCCGGAGCTCCCGCTCTATGGTCGCCTTTTTGAATCTCTCAAGCTCCTCCATCCTTTGCTGGAGCTTTTCCTTCTCCGCCTTGCGGGCCGTAATATCCCTTATTATCCCCGTTGAATGCCAGCCGCCCCGAATCTGCATGGCTGAGATCGAAAGCTCAACCGGGAACTCGGAGCCGTCTTTCCGGAGGCCTATGATCTCAAGCGTTGTGCCTACTACCGGGCCGGAGCCGGTCTTCCAGAAAAGTTCAAGCCCTGCCCTTGCCCTCTCCCTGTACCTCTCCGGTACGATCAGGTCGTGCATATCAAAACCAACAGCTTCGACGGCCGGATGCCCGAACATCTCCTCGGCTTTCCGGTTCCATAAATATATGAACCCTCTGGAATCGAGGCAGATTATGGCGTCGCTTGCCGTCTCGACGATGGCCCTGAGCCTCTCCTCGCTTTCCCTCAACGCATCCTCAGCGCGACGCCTCTCGGAGACTTCGGCGCTTAAGGCGGCGGTACCCTCCCTGATCCTCGATTCCAATCTTTCATTCAGCAGCTTCAATTCCTCGTGCGCCCGGTTTAATTCCTTGTTCTGAAATACCGCGTGCTCGTAGCTGGCAAGGAGCAGATTTATCATCTGTCCGCGCCCGGAGCGGACAGCATAACGCTTGCCTGAGTAGTTGAGCTCAATGCATTTATCAGCCCGGTTATTCTCGTAAATAACCGGATCTTCCATGAGAGATTTTATTTTGTTAAGAAGGTAATCAGTATCAAAAGGCATGGTAATATAGCTGTCAGCCAAAGAGTTCAGCACATTTATCATGTCTCCCGGGCCTGTCATGCCGTCCAGGAGCATTACCGGCGTGTCTTTAAGCGCCTCATCGCTCTTTATCTCCATCGATAACTGATAACCGTTAATGCCCGGGGTTGCGACATCGCTTATGATGAGAGCTGGCTTATTCTTCCGCGCCCACAGCAGGCCGTCGGCGCCGCTCGTCACGGCTTGTACCGTATGCCCGCCATCTGAAAGGAGGTTTTTCAGGTTCAACGCCTTGATTTCGGGCCCCTCTATGATCAGGATCGCCTTATCGCCTTTGTTTGCGTTCTCATTGACAGTCATGTTTCTTTCCCCTCTTAAGAGACCGGGACAATATGGCTTATTAAATGATCTACTCCGCAGCAAGCTACGGAGCATCACCTTGAACATCCCCTCCCTCGACGGGAGGAGACTGAGGGGAGGGTGATTTTTTGCACCCCCACCCTGCCTCCCCCGTCAAGGGGGAGGAGATTTAAATGATGCGGCAAACCGCAGGGTATTTACCCTAAGAGAGAATGAAATTTTTATTTCATGTTCGCTCGCTAAATCATGCAAGCCGCTGGAGGCTTCAATAAAGGAACCGGGAATAATCTTTCGTGGAGGAGAAATCGCGGGATTAGTCCTGGCACGGACATATCCAGGGGGAGACTGCGCGCGTGTACCGAGGCCGGGTCTTTCAGAGACCGGCTCCATGAACAACTGTAATTTTCTTTCATCCATCTTTGGACTCAGACAGAGGCCCCGCCGTCAGGGCCTTTCCTGAAAAAACCTGTTTTATTATACCATTACATTAATATCTTAATGGGTTATTTTAGTCAAGTATGATTTGACTCCACAAACCCCTATCCAACTTTCTTTTGAAAAATGGACGCCAGTATTTAAATGAAAAGTGTACCACCTCAGGCCAGTTCAACCCTGTTTTTTCCAAGCTCCTTTGCCCTGTAGAGGGCGTCGTCCGCTTTTTTAAGAAGGCTGCCAGCCTCTTTTGCGTCCTCAGGGTAGGAGGCAAGGCCGAGGCTTATAGTCAAATCTCCTTCAGGCTGTTTCTCCTCGAAAGGGAATACCTTTTCCTGGACATCCCGCCTGATCCTTTCCGCAAGGGCCAGAGCCTCCTCTTTTCCGGTCTCCGGGAGTATTATCGAGAATTCCTCCCCCCCGTATCTCGCGACCAGGTCATGAGCCCTGACGCCCCTGGATATGCGGTACGCGATCTCTTTCAATACCTTGTCGCCTTCGGGGTGTCCGTTTACGTCATTATAATGCTTGAAAAAATCTATATCGATCATTATGAGAGAGAGCTTTTTGCCGTACCGCAGGGCCCTCTTGACCTCGTCTTCAAGCTTCTCATACAGGTATCTGTGGTTGAACAACCCGGTTAGCCCGTCCGTTATGGAAAGCTCCTTGAGCATCTTGTTCGATTCGGCAAGCTCCATTGTCCTCTCCTGTATCTTCCTCTCAAGGTCGGCGTAAGAATCCCCCAGCCTCCCCGCCATCCTGTTGAACTCATCGGCGAGTAAATTTATCTCTGTTCCGTCCCTTATGGATATCCTGTGGTCTAAATTGCCGTTACCTATGATATGGGCGCTATCCTTGAACTCCTTCAAGGGGTTTAAAATCGCGCGGAAAAGATAAAAGGCAAGCAGGAGAAGGGTAAGCACGGACAGCATACTGCCCAGAAGGAGCGCCATATCCACCCTGGAGCGGAGCGCCGAGGCAGACCCTATCCTGGCCTTTATCCCCTCTCTCTTAAGAACGTATACCGTGTCCAGATGTTTTAAAATTATATCCGAGGAGATGGCGTCTATCTCCTCCATAAGCCGGGCGCCCACCCTGCTGCCTATCGGCTCTTTGATATTGAATATCGATATCGCCTTCGACTTGAGCGTTCCGAATTTAGCGCGCGCCTCTTCTACCTCAGGATACTCTTTGCCGATACCGATCTCATCGAGGGCCGAAAACGCCACTTCCGCCTGCTCCGCAAGCTGGTCGAATCTTTGCTTTTCAGAAGGGTCAGCGGTGATAAGATAATCGTTCGGGGGCATTACTACCATGTCAAGGGCGAGCTTCATGTCGGAAATGGCCTTGAGCTCGCCTGTGCTCTGCTCGAATTCGAGCATGCCCCTAAAAAGAAGGTTCCGGTTATATATAGAAAGGCCGCCCAGAAAAGAGAGGAGAACGGAGATGACCGCGAAGCTGAATAATATCTTGGTCCTGATGCTTATTGACATAAAACCCCGTAAGGAGAACAGTTGCGATTGATCCCCCTCAGCAGATGAGGTAATGCGCTTGCCATGCATTTTCAGTCTGGCAGCATTCTATCAAATTCAGGAGCTATGTAGAAGGATTTTTTAAAAAAAACAATGAGTTGAGAAAAAGGGGGATGCGGGGGGGGTAGATAAAATAAACCTCTTGCAGGGCTTTGCGGCCTCTGAAGTTATTGTTTGTTTGAGAAGTACGAGTGCCGGGGTCTTGCGTAGTCGTCTTGAAGGAGCGCAAACGAAGGGGTTTGGGTTCCGTTTTTCAACAAATCCGCCCTGAAGCCAACTCCATCACCTCGGTGACCGGGAGCGGCTCTGTAAGCTGTACGCCGGATATAGCCGATCCGTCGTCTGACTTGGACCATTTTATGTGGCCTCTTCTCCTGAACTCCGGGCATTCGATGTATACGCCCGCGCCGGCATCTATATCCAGCGGCTCGCCCCGGTACCTGAGCTTGAGGCCTGATATTGAGATGTCGAGTATCCTTGCCGTAAGCGCGCGGCCATTAAGCATTAATTCGCAATCAGCCGGAAGGGAAAATCTCTCTTCCCTCCTCTTGGCGCCGCGGCCGCCGCCATTGTCCGGCCTATTGACGATCTGCGAGACACTCTCAAGCAGCTCATCCACTCTGAAGGGTTTTTTAAGCACTCTTTGAGACATTTTTTTAAGGATGGCCCCGGCCTCGTTTTCAACCGTTACGTTCCCGGAGATGAAGACAAAGCTATCCTTCAAAAAAGGGTAATCTCTGAGCACGGCCAGATAGAGCCCGATGCCGTCAAGCCTGGGCATATTCACGTCTGTAATAACGAGGTCATAATTTGAAGAGCCGATCTTTGATATAGCTTCTATCCCGTTTGAAGCCAGATCGACCTCATAGCCCTTCAGAGCGAGCAGTTCAAAACAGCACTCCCTTATGAATTCGTCATCATCTACCACCAGTATTCTCTTGGATTTTGACGCCATAGTACTTAGCCCCTAATTGCATTCTCTATAAGAAGTATATCAGAGTTTCAATGCCGCGGCGTGAAATCAGCCGGTGAATCTAAAGCCGTTTATAAGGAGGCACGGGGCCGTTACGGAGCTCAACGGAAAACCGTGGTTCGGGAATACCTGGGCATCCTTTGAAACAAGCTCTATCCTGTTAAAGGCCTTTATGATATTTTCCATGAACCTTAACGGCCTTACAGGATATTCTATCTTTCCATCCTTCACGTAAAAAGTCCCGTGCCGGGTCATGCCCGTCATCAGTGTCTCCCTGGGGCTTAAAAGCCCGTTTACGTAATGGAACGATTTTATGAGCAGGCCGGTGCCGAGAGATTCCAGCATCTCACCATATGTTTTATCCCCGCATTCCATGAATATATGGTCGGGCAGCGGCCCTTCATTCTCCCCGGGAAAGGCGCCGTGACCTGTTGACTCCGTTCCTTCCGAAGAAGCGGTAAATGAGTCGTACGCTACGGCCCTGGCGATACCTTTTTCAATAAAAGCGATCCTTCTTTTGGGCGCACCCTCCATATCAAAAGGGGCCGCCATGCCGAGGGGGCTCAAAGCGTCGTCGTATATGGTGACATTCCCGCCGGTTACCTTCTCTCCAAGCCTTCCGCTTAAAAAGCTCGTGCCCTCCTGGTAATTTTTGGCGCCGAACCCAATGTACGACAGCCAGTGGAGGAGTTCGCTTACGGCCGGAGGCTCAAGCATAACCCGATAGGAGCCGGCCTTCAGATCACGCGGGGACTGCGCCAGGAGGCAGCTTTCGGCGGAAGCGCCCATGACGCGGCCGATGTCGATCTCCGAGATATTTTTTGAGGTCGCGCACTTAAACCCGGTCGCCTCGCCTTTTGAGCTTACGGAACTCAGGAAAGCGGAAGTATACGGGTGGTAAGCCCTGACGCCGTTCGTATTGACTACGGCGATCTCGCCTGCCGCGGTTGTAAGCGAGCCCGCCTGCAGTATCCCCGAAGAAGACGCCTTCCTGAAGCCGGATGAGACGAGCGAGACCAACTCGGCTGAGGAGGCTTTCGCGGTTTCTTCAAAATACGATCTTATGTCATTGTACGGGGCAGGCCTCGTGAACCGAACCTCGAAAGGCTCTTCCTTCATGTTTCCCGCTATGCTCAACGCCTCATGCAGGCATTCCTTAAGCGCTCCTCGCTCCAGCGTGTTGACAGAGGCTATGCCGACCTTCCTTCCGATGATCACCCTGATGTATACCGTAGAGCCTGACTCCACCGCGCCCTGATGAAATGCCGAGTTGGCGAAGCGGATAGTGGAGGCGTCCTCGCGGTGCGTTACGACCTCTATAGAGTCGGCGGCGCGGGAATTGACTATGTATTCCGATTCGCCCAGTATCTTGTCTTTAAGCATCTAATCCCTCGATACGCCGACGGAGACGGACCTGAACCTTGCGGGAGAGGCGCCGTGCCCCACGTGCGCCACCTGCATCGGCTCGCCTTTGGCGCAGCTGTTGAGCCCCCATATCCGCCACTCGTCTTTATTGCAGACCCCGTCGCATGAGGCCCAGAACTTCGGAGTAATGCCGTAGTATACGGGATTTTTGAATACCTGCCCGATCCTGCCGTTTTTTATCTCGTAAGCTATTTCAGTGCCAAACTGGAAGTTCAGCCTCAGATCATCTATCGACCAGCTCCTGTTGGTGGAAAGAAAGAGCCCGTCCTTCGTATCCGCTATTAGATCGGAGAGCGAGGCGTTCCCAGGCTCCATGCAGACGTTACTCATCCTTATAAGCGGCATCCCGCTCCATCTCTCCGCCCTCATGGAGCCGTTAGAGCGCCCGCCAAGAGCGGCGGCGCTCTCCCTTGACGTGAGGTAGTTAAGAAAAACGCCGTCTTTTACGATATCGACCCTCTCTACCCTTACCCCTTCGTCGTCATATCTGTAACTTCCCGCCCCGCCCGAATGGTTCGGGTCGGCGTAGATGTTCACGTCCTTTGAGCCGTATCTGAAGCTCCCGCGCTTCTCCAGGCTCAGGAAGCTCCCGCCAGCGAAGCCGACCTCTGAACCCAGCACCCTGTCAAGCTCAGCGGGATGTCCGCACGACTCATGGAGCTGGAGCGCGAGCTGGGAGCCGTCGATGATAATATCAGTCACCCCGGCGGGGCACTCTTTTGCCTTAAGGAGCTCTCTGGCTTCGCGCGTGACGCGTTCCAGGCTCCCCTTCATATCCAGCTCACCGATGAGTTCGTAGCCCTTGGTGGCAAAGAGGCCGTGATGGCCGTCAGGATAGGACCTCTTCTGGGCGTCGTTCTTGTCTTCGGCTATCACATGGTATCCGCCGCCGCTCGTGATAATCGATTGCGATATGTGAGCGCCCTCGGTGCTTAAGAATTCCTTGTCGGATTTAGAGAACTCCATGAACGCCTCAGCGATAGCGATGCCTTTGGCCCTCATCGCCGTTTCGGTGAGGTCCAGCAGCGTCTCTATCTTCTCTTCCGGCGGGATGCTGAACGGGTCTATCTTGAACGGGGCTGTGTAGCTGTCGATATGTGGCACTGCTTCGGTCAGGACGGTTTTTTTTACGTTTACAGAGGCGAAGGCCGCGGCTATCATGAAGGCCTCGTCAGCCGCCCTCTTTACCCCCGCATCGGTCAGCATATTTGTAGCCGCAAACCCCCAGGCGCCCTTATAGAGCACCCTTATGCCGATGCCGAGGGACGAGTCCCTTGAAAACCCCTCTACCGCTCCGTCCTTGACCTGGATAGATTCGCTCTTTACGCGCTCGAACCTTATGTCTCCATAGTCTACCCCTTTCTTTCTCAGGTATTCTATGGTGGATTTCAAAAGGGGTTTCAATATAGCTCCGAATAATTATACGGTTAAAAAATCCCTGGCTTTCGTCTAAGGCGGCCGCTTAAGCCTTCAGTCGTTCTTTTATCGGCATGTTAAGCCCTCCCCCGCCCTCCGCAAGCCTTAGTACCGGCATGAGCCCGCCCTGCTGCGCCACATTTACCACGTTCTGCCTCGAAGCCCTTCCGAGTATGCCTGTGCCGTCCGGCGTGGCGGAGAGGCCGTACACTATATTGTGATCTTCAAAGGCGAGACTGCCGTCCTCGAAGAGAGGGAACTTGAATCCCTCGGGTTCGCTGAATCTCTGCACAACCCACGCCTCGCCCCCTTTTAAGGCCGAGCTTACGGAGGCCTCCCAGTCAGCTTCCGAGCTTGTCCTTCCGATGGTTACGCCATATCCGCCGCAAAGACGGTTGGGTTTGAGCACCAGCCCATCTTTGTTCCTTGCTGTATATGGCATAAGGTCTACAGGCTCGCCGCACGGCCCTGTAGTCATGCCTTCTTTTAATGTCCTTGTCCAGAGGAGATGTTTTTTAAACAGCTTCGCGTCTTCCTCATTAAAGTATTTATCAAACCTGCCCGAGGTCAAGACCTCCCACATGGATTTATGGTCAAAGTCGCCGCAAAGCGAGGAGATCGCCTGGTTTTTAAAGAATGCCAGCCGCAACGCCTCCATACTGCCGCCCTCCCTCTCCATCTCCAGTATATCCCTTAACTCGAAATTCCTGTATATGATGTCGACGGGCGTATCCTTGAACCAGACCTCGTCTTTTTTTATGTGAAGCTCCCTGGGGTCGGCAAGCTCTGCGTTACAACCGATGCCTTTTAAGAATTCCACAATATACGGCCCCTCGGTTATGCCTTCGTCAGCTGTGTTATCCTCGCAAAAAATAAAATTTAATCTGTTTCGCCCTATTAATTTGGCTTGCCGCGCCGCGTAAAGATAGAGCAGCTCTCTCAGATCAGGGCTTTTTCCAATCAGAGGCAGTTCAGGCAGGTATTTACTTATCAAGGGCATTACGGTATCGAAGAACAGATGCTCCGCGGCAGGGCCGTAGTGGATGCCCCCTACGGCGCATCCATTTATCTCGAAGATAGAGATGCTGTCCTTCCAGGCCTTCTCCTTCATATTGAAGTGCGAATCAAGCCTGTACCAGAGAGGCTCGGCTGCTTTGGACCCGCTCCGTGCCGCCCTTATCCACTTTTCTTCATCCTCCTCGAAAGGAAGCAAGGCCGCGATCTCGCTGTCATCAAACCACGCCCTGTATGCCGCCTCTACCCCTCGCTTCACGGCATGCGCCAGCGCTGAAAGGTAAGAAACCTGCTCAGCCGTAAAAAATGCCGGCACAAGCATGAGATGGATCGCCTCGACCTTTCCCCCGGCCCTCTGGTAAGTGAACCCTGTCTTAAGGGAACGAGCGATAAGGTTCCCGTAAAGCTCATCGGCTTCTGTCCGGGAGACCGCCCCAAAGGCCTCTACCATGCTTTGCTGAAACCTTTCCGGTTTAATCGAGAGTTCTTTCATGGATTTGGCGAAAAACCTTTCATTATAAATTTACGTCTGCAAGACAATCCGTATCATAAGAACAGCTGTCAAGTCAATACAAGGAGGATGCCGGGATTTTCGCGCCCGATTGACAAAAAGACCTTCTGTGTTTTAATTAAAAGAGGTTTAAACGGCCCTCTTCCCCTTTAACAGCCGCAGTCTCCTGTCCGAAAACTCCTTTTTACCTTTCATGCTCCTGGGAGACAAAGCCCTTTAACAGGGTGCTGAAAAACCAGAAATTAATACAGGCTGTTCAAAAAGCTCCGGATGCGAGGCGTCGAGAAGCGAGGAATGCGGCGTACTCTGTCTGTATGCCGCAGTGACGAGTGACGAAGACAACGAAGCAGATGGACTTTTTCAGCAGCCTGTTAAGACACGAATACAAAAGGAGGTTTTATATGGAATACCAGAAATTCGTAAACGATGTGGAAAACCTTGGTTTTATAAAAGACCCGGATACCGCGGATGCCGCCATAAAGGCGGTCTTGGGGATACTCGCAAGCTCAATGGAAGAACCCCAGGCCAGAAAACTCACCGAAAAACTCCCGGAGCCTCTCACTTATGACAGACTTGTCGGACATCAGGCGCGCCTGCTCGACATCTCAATAGACGAATATGTGGCGGAGATCGGCACGCAGTTCGGCCTAAACGACGATGAGGCCAGAGAGCTGGTCGACACCATTTTCCACAACACAAAAAAAGCTGTCGGGGAAGACACGCTAACAGAGCTTGAATACGATATGCCTTCGGAAATCGCCGAGGAATTCGAAAACGCGTGACCTTATTTAATGGCCTCCCATAAAGGGAGGCCATTAAGATCATCTCACTCAGTGTCTTTTCCCTCCATAAATGCCGCAGGACGATTTGATGCCAACGAAGCAGATGGACTTTTTCAGCAGCCTGCTAAAAAACCTGCCATGATTTAGCAATTGACAACCACCTCCTCAAAAATCTATAATCCTGAAACCTCCACTCAATGTCTGGTTTAAGAACACTAAACTTTAAACCACCAAAAAGCTTATGAATTCCAGCTGCTTATCCAAAAATAGGCACATTCTTTCAACTGTTTACAGGATGCTTTTTGGCTTTATTCTTCAGTTATTTCTTTTTAGCCCTGCCGGGGCTTCGGCCGTCTCTCTCAATCCGGAACAAAACCCTATTTCGGCTCAGTTAATCTTCCTTTCCGTCTTTTTATCTGTTTTAGGCTTAAGCTGCTCAAGCACAAGGAGGATGCGCGTATTACTGCCTTTCATAATAGGGGGCGTGATATTTTCCGGGACGGTCATTTTCTGGAAGACATCCTCGACTCAGGAACTTTCATATATAGAGCGGACGGTCAAACTAAAATCCAACGAGATCACCAGCCACGTACAGGACAATATAGAGGAACGCGTACTGTCTCTTGAACGAATGGCGAAAAGGTGGGAGAAGAAGGGCCGGCCCGGGAGAAACGAATGGGAAGCTGACGCCAATCTCTACATAAGCCATTACGCCGGTTACAGGGCCATCGGATGGATAAACGACAGAGGCTTCGTGGAATGGTCTGTGCCTGTATCCGGGGAGCATGATAAAGACTTCAGCCTGAAAGAAACGCGGCAAAGCGCGTTAATCAAGGCGAAGAACGGGCTGGATGCGTCGATCTCTCCCAAGGTCGCGTTGCCTGACGGCGGCAGTGTCATCATGATAACCGTCCCTGTTTATGCAAAGGGCAGATTTGAAGGTGTTATAGCGGGTGTTTTCAATATCCAGGAATTGATGGACTCCATACTCCTCCATGAGTTCGAGGGCGGATACGCGGTAGCTGTCCGGAACAATAATGAGGAGATATACAGGTCTAACGACCAGGGGCGGGACGCATGGGCGGTCGATTCCGGGTTCAGCATCTCGGATAGCCTCTGGCGGGTAACGGCCTGGCCAAGGGCCGAGACGCTAAGAGGCATGAGATCGAGCCTTCCGGTTGCCATATTAGGCGCAGGCGCCATCATCGCAGTGCTCCTTCCGCTTGCCTTCTATTTCGGCCAGACCGCGATAGACCGCGAGAAGGCAACGGACGCGGTAAACCAGAAACTTGGAGATGAGATCGCCGAGAGAAAGAGGATGGAAGGCGCCCTGACCGAGAGCGAGTCCCGATTAAGGTCGATCATGAATAATTCCACTGCCGTAATCTACCTTAAAGACCTGGAAGGCAAATACATCCTGGTTAACCATAGATATGAAGTTATCTTCAACACTACCAACGGATTCGTCTCAGGAAAAACCGACCATGATCTTTTCCCGAAGGAGATCGCCGCCGCCCTCAGGGGAAATGACGTTAAGGCCATTGAGCCAGGGACATCCGAGGAGTTCGAAGAGACGATACTCCAGAGCGACGGCGCCCATACCTACATAACCATCAAGTTCCCCCTGCTGGACTCTAAAGCGATTCCTTACGCCGTATGCGGTTTTTCAACCGACATAACGAAACGGAAAAAGGCCGAAGAACTTGCCGGAAGGCAGGCAAAAGAGCTCGCCAGGTCAAATGAGGAGCTCGAGCAATACGCC
>JACRET010000016.1 GCA_016218105.1 Deltaproteobacteria bacterium | reverse complement strand
TAGCCGTTTGAGACCTTACGAGAAAGCAGGCCGATATCTGTGGTAAAGGTCTCTATCCTGTCCTTGTAGTCGGCCATGACGGCCCGCTTGGACTGTTCTGCATCGGCCTTGTCCTGATTCTTCTTGGCGAGTTCCCTGCGGTACTTCACTTTATAGTGGGAAGCGTTCGGTCGGCGGCACTCTCTCCGCCGATAAAGGCTGGCTCCGGTGAGCGGCTACCTATCCAAACAACCCGTGCATACCCGGTCTTACCATGACCGTAGCCCTTCCCTGTGGGATTCTTCAATCCGGTCCATCTTAAAGACCTCCTTTTAATTTTCACGCGGGGCCGGGGTTCGTTAAGAGCGTCCCCTCCCAGGCTCCCCGGTTCTTGATGGCTGCCCGTACCACCACCCCGCGTTATTTGAAGTAGAATCCCAAAAGCCCCAAGAGCATCACCCAAAAAGGCAGGGAGAAAAGAAAGGCGTAGAAAAGAACTTTTTTGAACCGCCGAGGTATCATCATCTCACCGTCAACTTGCGGTCCTCTGTGAAGCTCACGCCGGGGATTATGGCCCCTGCATTCATTAGCTTGTCAAGGGCGCTCATGTCGAAGGTGATTACTCCTATTGGTACGGTTCCGGCAGCCACGGTCTTTATAAGCACCATAGGGTTCGTAACCTGAGCCTTCTTCTTTACCCGGCTTGAGGCTCCCTGGGGCTTCGGCGCGGCCGGGGCCACCGTCGGGACCGGTGCTACATACTGCGCCTGTTCGACCTCAGCCTGTTTATCGAGAACGGCTCTTTCAATGTTGTCCCTCTTGACCCGAAGCATATTAAGCCTGTGATCTATGGCGGCGATGTCCTCATCGGTAAGTCCCTCAACCTGTCTTTCCGCTTCAAACGTTTTTATCTGTTCGTTCACATCCCCGGACTTCTCAAGGAGGCTATTAACCTTCTTTGTGGCCGCGTCTATGTGCTTCTGCTGCTCCTTCCGGGCTATCTCCTGCAACCGGGCTTCTTCGGCCCTGCGGAGCCTTTCCTGCTCGTCCTGATACCCTATGACCTTGCCCCGGACCATCTTCTCGGCGGCATCAAGCGGGTCGAGGTGCTTCTTCTCCTGTGCCACGGACTCTTTCCATGCTTCGTGGGTCTTCTTTTTTATGGGGCCGAAGGTAACCTCGATTTCTTTCTTGAGCACCTTTATCCCTTTGATGAACTCGATCCCGGCCTGTTCCTGTTCGTGATTCATGACCGCAAGCGCGCCTGCCTGGGCCATGATGTCCGAGGACTTCTTTTCGATGGTCAGGATTTCAGGGTTGTTTAAAGCTACTGACGCTTCCATAAAAACCTCCTATTTGGAATTGAGACATTGCCATTGAAAGAGTCTTGATAGAAAAAAGGCTCCGTCTGTTGACTTGGTTAAGAGTTTAAATTTATAAGGACTACCGTCGCGGGGAAGAATGAGCTCATGTCTTACTATGGGCTTGCGGTACTTCTCCTGATCCCGGAAGATAATCTCGTAACCGCCTATCTGGGGTCCGGTCATTTCATTCATAAGCCCCGTCTTTATGTCCGTTATATCTAAATGCCTGAATCCTTGAATCGTGCCAATTATGTCAGGCGTGCCGGCTACTCTGTGCTTTTCCGAATACATGGGCTCCTCTACATACTGAGGCTTCACCTTGTAGTCATCCATCCACCTTGTAAACTCCTTGAGCGGTGGGACGAGGGCCGGGTCAAGAGCGTCCCAATCAAGGCTTGCGGTCATGATGAGCTTCGCTCCCATGTGCACCGCCGTACCGAAGTCCCCGGCATTCTCGAATGTAGGAGTATCTATATAGGTCCCGTAGACGGTATGGACATAGCCGCGACCGTTGCCGAGCTTTACCCATTCCCTGAGTGCCTGGGTAACAGACGGCACGACCTTGCCGTTCCACCTATAGATATGGTTCTGCTCCTCGAAGGTCAACATCAGAAGCTCTCCGGCTCCTTGTAATAGGGACAGGGCTTGCCGTTGCAGAGGGGCTTGCCAGCCACATCCCACATGACGACCTCGCACGAAATAGCATCATGCGTGCAGTTGGTGGGTTCACCTGCCGGTGTCTCGTGGGGTTTCAACGGGTTATCTATCCAAGCGAGGACATTGTTGAGCTTTGAGGCAGGAATGTCTTTAAGGTGCGCCAGCCCGAAGAATGTCTTTAAATCAGTGTCCGAAAGCCCCTTGCTCTTGAGCCGGGCATATACAAGCTTGCCTTGTTTTTCGGTAATAACGGCCCCGCCGTTTGTGTTGTGAGCCGATGAAGGCTGCACGGTAGAGGTCTTTGTGGCTGCCGATGCAGGCGTTCCCTTTGTCCCAACTACTTCTTCCGGCATATCCTCGATGTCCTGGGTAAAGATATCACTGGCCCCGGTTACGGTCAAAATGCCATCCACAAGGGCACGTTTCTTAGCCATCTTTAAAACGGTGTTAGCCACATCAGCCGGATTTGTGCGGACCTGCTTTATCTCCCCATTGCGTGTGTACTTTATGCGCTTCCTATCTTCCCCGACTGCGGTCCATTCCTTATCCGAGACCGAAGCCCGCCAGTTGTACTTATCCTCCTTGCTGGAACACTCGCCAACACCAGCCCCGAGAAAAACACCCGTGGCCTGACTGAGTATCCGGCAGGTCACGCGGAAAGTGATACCGTCGTCCGTGGGTATCTCCTGTACCTGCGGATCGGCAGCAAGCCTGAAAGTCATCATCAGCTTTTCCGCGCCGGGCTTTAAAAGGGTCGGCTTATCGCCGCACCCGGGGACGGTTCCATAATGCTGCCCTTTCTGCATGACGCTTTTCATCACTTCCTGAATCCTATTGACCTGCGCCCTCATCTCTACTGCTGTTAAGGGTTGTACTTCCTGCAAAACTATTGCGTCTGACATACTTCCTCCTTTAGTTTATAGATACTTGCCTTCCTGCCTCTTGAAGTCTCGCCGACCTTTACGAGTTTCCCGCTATCCTGTAGCTCGTGAAAATACTTTGGGTGCACCCGTATATGCTTCTTGTCTTTTACGAGGTGG
>JACRET010000019.1 GCA_016218105.1 Deltaproteobacteria bacterium | reverse complement strand
GTTCATAAGGCCAGCGGAGGTGGAGCTGCTCATCGGAGACCCGAAGAAGGCGAAAGAGAAGCTCGGATGGGAGCCGCGGGTAAGCTTCAGAGAGCTTATCCAGATGATGGTCGAAGGCGATATAAAGGCGCTTAAGGGGTCTTAAACGATTTTTTAGAGTATACTATATAGAGTTGGTTTTTTTGAGATAAGAGAGGTATTCATTGCGTAAGGTTCTTATAACAGGCATTGCCGGGTTCGTCGGCTCTCATCTGGCTGAGCGTCTCCGTGACAAGGGTGCGGAGGTATGGGGTACCTTGCTCGATGACAAGCTCGGCAACATCGAGGGCATGGAAGGGCTTAACCTGATCCAGTGCGACCTCCTTGACCGTCAGGCAGTAATGGACGCGATCGGCAGGATAAAGCCGGAGAGCATCTTTCATCTGGCCGCCCAATCCGCGCCGTCCCTATCCTTCAAAAATCCGGGCGAGACCTTAAAGGTCAATATATTCTCGACGTTGAATATCTTCGAGGCCGTTATGGAATCCTCGCCTGAGAGCGTGGTGCTCAATGTCGGCTCCGGAGATGAGTACGGCGAAGTCGAAGACAAAGACCTGCCTGTAAATGAAACAGCCGAACTAAGGCCCCTTAACCCATACGCGGTCAGCAAGGTCACTCAGTACCTCCTGGCTTTCCAGTACTGGAAGAGCAAGGGGCTCAAGACCGTCCGCTGCCGCCCGTTCAACCATTACGGCCCCAGGCAGTCTGAAATATTCGTATCATCCGAGTTCGCGAAACAGATAGCCGAGATCGAGGCCGGAATAAGGCCTGAAAAGGTCATTAAAGTCGGAAATCTTGAGGCGTCAAAGGACTTTCTGGAAGTCAGGGACGTGGTCTCCGCCTATGAGATACTGGTGGAAAAAGGAGAGATGGGCAGCGTCTATAACATATGCTCGGGAAAAGCCATAAAGATACGCGAGATAATAGACACCTTGATATCCCTCTCAAACGAGAAGATAGAGATATTCCAGGATCCCGGTAAAAAACGCCCTTCGGATGTAAAAGCGCTTTATGGCGACGCAGGCAGGCTTAAAGCCCTGGGCTGGCGCGCTGAGCATGACCTTGCTGACGGGCTCGAAAGCCTTCTTGATTTCTGGAGAGAAAAGGTCAAAAGATCCATTATTGTTTAAAAATTTGCGGACTTTTTCAGGGATGACATTTAGCAGCGCGGCTGAAAAACCCGAAGCTTGTTCAGGCTGCTCAAAAAGGTTCAGCTGCGAGGCGTCGAGAAGCGAGGAATGAGGCGTACTTTGTCTGTACGCCGCAGTGACGAGCGACAAAGACAACGAAGCAGATGTACTTTTTTAGCAGCCTGTCAGGAGTACAATTGAGAATAGCTTTTGACGGCAGGGTAATAAGAGGCAGGAAATGCGGGGTAGGCGTCTATGCCGACAGTCTCTTGAACGCCCTTACCAGTATAGACAAGTCCAGCATTTATAAGATATTCTCACACGACAGCTTTAAGTTCAGCAATAAAAACTTCAAATCTGTCACTACCAGGGTAAGCATCGAGGACCACCCCCTTGGCGATATATGGGAGCAGTTCTACCTCCCGGTATATCTCCGGGACAAGAAGATAGACATAGTGCACTCTCCGACCTTCCATATTCCGTTCCTGTTCAGCGGATTTAAAAAGGTCGTTACCATCCATGACCTGGTATCCTTCAGGTCTCCCCAGACCCAGCCCAAACCTTTCGCCGTTTACAGCAGGTTCATGACCCGCTTTGCCGTCAACTCGGCCCACGGCATTATCGTACCGTCAAGGACGGTGAAATCAGAGCTTATCGGGCTCTTGAACGTCCGCCCGGAGCTCCTTCATGTGATCCCTGAGGCCCCGAGGGGGATATTCAAGCCCGTAGGCAGGGCGGTGTGCGATACCATAAGAAAGAAATATAATTTAAATGAGAGGTTCATCCTTTCCGTAGGCTCGATAGAGCCCAGAAAAAACATAACCAGTCTCATACAGGCGTATTCGGCCCTCAAGCGAAAGGGGGCGATTCAGCAGAAACTCGTTATATGCGGCGCAAAAGGATGGCTTAATGAGTACGAAAGGTTAGAGAAGTCCGTAAACGAGAGCGGCGTCAAGGGCGATATCATATTTACCGGTTATGTGCCTGATGAAGACCTCCCCGCCATGTATACGCTTGCCGACCTGTTCGCTTATCCGTCCCTTTACGAAGGGTTCGGCCTCCCTCCGCTTGAGGCTTTTGCCTGCGGCTGTCCTGTGATAGCTTCCAACTGCTCATCCATACCTGAAGTCGTCGGCGACGCCGGGTTGCTTGTAGACCCGCTCGATATAGACGGGCTTTCAAACGCAATACACAGGGTGCTCGGCGATGACAGTGAAAGGGAGCGGCTCAGGGACGCTGGTTTTAAAAGGGCCAGACAGTTTTCCTGGGAGAGGACGGCGAGAGAGACGCTTGAGACATACAGGACTATCGTCAACAGGGCTTAAATCCCATCTATTGATCCGCCCCATAAACTGCTACCTTTTTTCGATGAAATATCTTATGATATTGGAACATGGCTCCCTGCCGTTCCCATGTAAAGGTTAACGGGTGCTGGAGTATTTTAGCCGGGGATAAGGTGTTCTATAAAATAATAAACAGGAAAAAGAGGGTGGCAACCCGCGTAGCCGACCTTTTGGGATATTCTATATGGGCCCCGGTAAACCTCCTTGCAAGAAAACCTCTTAACCCACGCGAAATAAAAGAGATACTGGTTATCAGGACGGCTTACATAGGCGATGTCGTTATGACGATGCCTGTGCTTAAGCCCTTGAAAGAGCTGTACCCCGAGAGCAGGATTACTTTTCTTACCTGCGGCGGGGCAAGGGAGCTTTTGAAAGGAAATCCCTATGTGGACGCGGTGCTTTCTCACGATGTGTTCTGGTTTTATCCGGGCTCAAAGGGTTTCGCTGAATTTTTAAAGGAATTAAGGTCGAAGCGTTACGATCTGGTCATTGAAGCGCGCGCGGACGTGAGGGATATTATGTTTCTTGCCTACGCGGCTAAGGCCAGGTACAGGCTCAGCTATAACGTCGGCGGCGGCGGGTTCCTGCTCACCCATACCGCGCCCTATCCGGGCGTCAAACATAAGGTCGAGTATCATTTAGACCTGGTAAGGCACCTTGGGGCAAAAATTGACTTCATAGAGTGGGGGCTTGTGCCTGCAAAAGAAGAGCTTCTGAAAGCCGACGGGCTTCTGGGCGGAGGCGGGTTGACGGCGCTTAAAATAGGCATCCACCCCGGCGGCAGAAAGGCCCTGAAGAGCTGGGCTCCCGAGCGGTTCGCGTCCCTGGCCGACCGCCTTATAACGGAACTGGGCGCGAGTGTATACTTCAGCGGCTCCCCCGATGAAAAAGAACTTATAGACGGGATACAGAAAAAAATGAGAAACAAGGCCGTAAACCTGGCGGGCAAAGGGGGATTGAGGGTTGGCATGGCTGTAATAAAAAGGCTCGACCTCTTTATTACCAACGACAGCGCCCCGCTCCATCTTGCTTCGGCCATGAAAACGCCTACGGTCGCCATTTTCGGCCCTTCAAAAAGCATCGAGACGGGGCCTTATGGAAATTTGAACAGGGTGGTGGAGAAGGACTATCCGTGCAGATACACCTGCGACGAGGATGTCTGTAATTTCAGAAACTTCAATGAGTGCATGGACAGCATTACGGTAGACGACGTGTTTAATGCGGCGTCCCGGGTCATCGGAGAGATAGAGGCTGACAAGGTATGCCAGTGAAGCTTGATATAGTAAAGGCTTATTCAAACGCTGAGATAAGCTTACGCATAAGCGAGGCGTTAAAGAGGTATGCCGATCTGCTGCCGGCCTCCAAGTCCGCGAAAATAGTCATCAAGCCGAACATGAACAGCAACATGAACGCGCTGACGGGCAATACTACGGATCTAAGGCTCGTGGGCGCGGTAGTCAAGTTCCTTAAGGACGGCGGCTATAGGGATATTACCATCTGTGAGGGGACGAACAGCGGCTTTTACAGGTCTGGCATAAGCGTCATCTCAAGGCTCGCTTACGACGCGCTCGGCAAGCATTACGGGGTCAAGGTCGTTGACCTCAATTATTCCAAAAAAGTCGATATCGATTTCGAGAACGGGGTTAAGGCAAGTGTTGCGAAGGAATGCGTTGAAGCGGATTTTTTCATAAATATGCCGAAGCTCAAGACGCACTTCGAGGCGGGCATGAGCGTATGCCTTAAAAACCTGATGGGCTGCCTCGTAGGACAGGAGAACAAGAAGAAGACGCATCTGAACCTCGCCAGGAACATCCTCAACATAAATAAAAGGCTCAAGCCGGATCTCCATATAGTCGACGCGCTTATCGCGATGGAAGGCCTCGGGCCCACGCGCGGCACTCCGGTAAGGACGGGTGTCGTCATCATAGGGACAGACCCGTATCTGATCGACTACGTATGCAGCAGGATAGCGGAATTCGACTACAAGAAGGTAAGGACGCTGAATGCCGCCGAGGAGCGGGGGCTACTTACGAAAGACCATAAGAGGTTTGCCGACTCCATCGACCTTAAAGGCACGAAGAGGAAGTTCAAGGAGCCGATAGCCAACTCCTTCGCGTCGTTCATCCACAGCCCCAAGAGGCAGAAGTATTTTCTTGCCGTCCGCAATACCGCTCTCTTTAACCGCCTCTGCTCCACTAAATTCTTCGGCAGCATCCTCTTTAAGACGGGGCTCCGGCAGGACAACTTCATAAAAGAGGAGATGAAGTTCGAGGGGTTTTCGTTTAAAAAGGAGCTGTGCAAAGCAGGATGCACCAAGTGCGCCGACTACTGCCCCGTAGGCTTGAGCCTCCCAAGGGATATCGAGGCGAAGAATAACGGCTGTATCGGCTGCCAGTACTGCTTCCTCGTGTGTCCGACGGGCGCGATAGGATTTAAAGGCAAGCTCGGGTTTATGTCCGAGCAATTAAGGCAATACGAAAAAATAACAAAGGAAATAGCATGAAAGTACTCTTTCTGAACCCGCCGTTCCTCAAGAAGTTTTCACGTCCGCAGAGGAGCCCGGCAGTAACAAAAAGCGGAACGCTCTACTTCCCGATGTGGCTTGCTTACGCGGCGGCTGTCGTGATGGACAAGGGCTTCGAGATAGATTTCATAGACGCGCCCGCTGATGGGATCTCTCAGGAAGATGTGGAGGCGAGGGTTAAGAGCTTCAACCCAGCCCTCATCGTAATGGACACGTCGACCCCGTCCATCAATAACGACGTGGCCATAGGCGGGCGGCTGAAAGACATCTGCCCGTCCGCCTTTATCGCCCTCGTTGGCACGCACGTATCGGCCCTGCCGGAAGACGTCCTCAAGATGGACAAGAGGATCGGCGCGGTGGCGAGGTATGAGTACGATTTCACCATACTCGATCTGGCGGAGACTATCAGTAAAAACGGCGGGCTTAAAGACGTAAAAGGCATCAGCTACAGGGATGGCGGCAAGATCGTCCATAACGAAAGGCGTCCTTATATAGAAGACCTCGACAGCATCCCGTTCGTAAGCAAGGTCTACAAGAAGTTTTTAAAGATCGAAAATTATTTCAACCCCAACGCGCTCTTTCCGATGGTCACCATCACGAGCAGCAGGGGGTGTCCGTTCCCGTGCACGTTCTGCGTCTATCCGCAGACCCTTATGGGAAGAGGTTTCAGGCTCCGCACCGTGGAAAACGTGGTGGCCGAGATGGAGTACATAGTAAAGAACTTCCCCGAGGCCAAGGCAATATTCTTTGAAGACGATACGATGACGGTAGATAAGAAAAGATGCAAGGCATTGTCCGAGCTTATCATAAAAAAAGGCGTCAGGATCTCCTGGAGCGCAAACTCAAGGATAGGCATAGACTATGATACGATGCGCGCGATGAGAGAAGCGGGGTGCAGGTCTCTTTGCGTCGGCTTTGAGAGCGGCAGCCAGAAGATACTCGACAACATGAAGAAGAAGACCAAGCTCGATGAGATGAAGGAATTCATGAGGTGCGCTAAAAAGGCGGACATTATCATCCACGGCTGCTTCATGGCGGGGCTTCCCGGCGATACGAAGGAGACCCTTAAGGAAACGCTCCAGCTTGCCAAGGACTTGAGCCCTGATACGGTTCAGTTCTACCCGGTCATGGTATATCCCGGGACGGAAGCCTATGACTGGTACAGCCAGCGTAACCTTATCCGCAGTTCGGATTTTTCAAAATGGATCACCCCCGAGGGGCTTCATAATACGGTGATAAGGACTGAGGACCTCTCGGCGGAAGACCTCGTTAAATTCTGCGACGACGCGAGGAGGGAGTTTTACCTTAGGCCCCGTTATATACTCTACAAGCTTGTGCAGCTTATAACCAAACCCAGGGAGATAAAGAGGACGGTAAAGGCCGGGCGTACCTTCCTGAAATACCTTCTTAAGGGCACTGACGTTAAAAAGGCGGCGCTTTAGCGGTTGCGGAAAAAGACCATGCGTCAGGTCACACAGGGGACGGCGGAAAAGGCCGCAGGTCGCTTTTATCGCGTCTAGTTAAAAGAACGGGTGAGATGAGTTTATTGCCGAGAGTTTCAGTTATCATACCTGCGTATAATTGTGAAAAGACGGTCTCCAGGTGTCTTGAATCCCTGCTTCAACAGGACTACCCCAAAGACCTCTATGAGATAATCGCGGTCGATGACGGCTCAAAGGACGGGTCGGCTGACGTTATCAAGCGCTACCGCGTCCATTACCTCTGGCAGGTAAATAAAGGCCCCGCGACAGCCAGGAACAAGGGTGTTGAGAAGGCCGCGGGCGATATAGTCCTCTTTACGGACTCCGATTGCGTACCTGACAGGGGCTGGATAAGGGAGATGGTCAGGCCGTTTGAGGATAAGGGTGTCGCGGCGGTAAAGGGCGCCTACAGGACGGAGCAGAAGGGGGTCGTCGCCAGGTTTTCACAGCTTGAATTCGAGGAGAGGTTCGAGATGCTTAAAAAAGCCGCCTCGATAGACATGGTCGATACCTACTCTGCCGGTTTCAGGAAAGAGATATTCACAAAGATGGGAGGGTTCGATACGAGCTTCCCGGTAGCCAATAACGAAGATACGGAACTCTCTTACAGGATGTCCGGCCTCGGCTACAGGATGGTCTTTAACCCGCAAGCCATCGTAAGCCACTTGAACCATCCCGCCTCCGTAAGGAGATATTCAAAGATAAAATTCTGGAGGGGTTACTGGAGGATGGTCGTATATAAGAGATTTCCCGACAAGATGCTCAAAGACACGTACACCCCCCAGACGCTTAAGTTTCAGATACTCTTTCTCCTTCTGATGGCCGCCTCTGTTCCAGCCGCTTTTGTGATCAGGCCCTGGGGCGCTTGCGCCTTGGGACTTTTTGCCCTGTTTTTTCTGGCCACGTCAATGCCTTTTCTGAAGCTTTCCTTAAAAAGAGATCCGGCTATAACAATCCTTGTCCCGGCGCTGCTCTTTATGCGCGCCGCCTCTATCGGTACAGGGGCCATATGGGGGGTCATAAAGAGATGATCTATGCCTGATAGCGTAGAGATAACAAAAAGCGTATGCAGGGTATGCCACGGCGGCTGCGGGGTATTCGTCCATGTAAAGGACGGGAAGGTCATAAAGGTAAAGGGAGACCCGGATTCGCCGATGAACCAGGGCTGGATGTGCGTAAAGGGGGTAAAGTCCCCTGATATCGCCAACCACCCGGACAGGCTTCAATATCCTTTAAGGAGAAAAGGCGAAAGGGGGAGCGGCGAGTGGGAGCGCATATCGTGGGACGAGGCTCTCACGGAGATCGCTTCGAAGGTCTCCTCTATCAGACAGGAGACAGGCCCGGAATCAATCGCTTTAGGGCAGGGCACAGGCAGACACCATTACATGCACGTGGTCAGGTTCGCCAACCAGCTTGGCACTCCAAACTGGTATGAGCCGGGCCTCGCGCAGTGCTTTATACCGAGGATAACCGTAAGTAACATTACGTACGGCGGATTTGTAGTAGGGGATTACTACGGGGAAGTCCCTCCCAAGTGCATACTCTTCTGGGCTCACAACCCGCTCGTCTCGGGCCCTGACGGAGAGCTCGCGCCCGCCGTCAAGCGCGCGCTCGATAAGGGCTGCAAGGCGATAGCCGTCGACCCACGGAAGACCGAGACGGCAAAGAGATGCGGGCAGTGGCTCGCGATACGCCCGGGAACCGACGCCGCATTGGCCCTTGCCATGATCAACGTGATCATAAACGAAGGTATTTATGATAAGGAATTCGTTGAGAAGTGGACTGTGGGTTTTAACGAATTAAAGGCGCACGTGGAGGCCTTTACTCCCGAGTGGGCTTCAGGGATCACCACTATCCCGGTAAAGGATATAATAGAGGCCGCAAGGACTTACGCCACGAACAAGCCCGCCATACTTGAATGGGGTCTGGGAATAGAGCAGAACCACAATTCCCTCCAGACGGTTAGGGCGATAGCGATCCTTCGCGCCATTACAGGCAATATCGACGTCCCAGGCGGCGACATAATCGGGATGAACATAATAAGGAGCTACCCGACCCTCAAGGACAAGCTCCCCGAAGGCATGGGCAAGAAAAGGCTCGGGGCTGAGGAGTTCAAGCTCCTCGGCGGCTGGAGGGCGTTCATGCCGTCGGCGCACATCCCGGCCCTCTTCAAGGCCATGAGGACAGGCGACCCTTATAAGATAAGGGGTCTCCTTATCTTCGGGAATAATCCCCTTGCGACGGTCGCCAATTCAAAAGAAGTTTACGAGAGCCTTAAGGAGCTTGAATTACTGGTTGTAACAGATCTTTTTATGACCCCCACGGCGGCATTGGCGGATTATGTTCTTCCTGCGGCCTTCTGGACAGAGACAAAGCAGGTGATCGGTTATCCATTGGTGGTTGAGAATATGGTGATGGCGCAGCCCAGGATAACCCAGACCGGCGAGTGCAGGCAGGACGAGTGGATAATGGATGAGCTCGCAAGGAAGCTCGGCCTGCCCGGGGCTGAAGAGGGGCTTGATGAGGTGATGGATTATCAGCTGGAGCCGCTTGGGCTTAAGTATGAAGATCTTAAAAATACGGTATGCAAATTTCCTCCCCATGAGTACAGGAGATATGAGAAGAACGGTTTCAGGACGCCTTCAAGAAAGGTCGAACTGGTCTGTAAAAATCTGGAGCGGATAGGGTACAGCGGGTTGCCGGAGTTCAAAGAGCCGCCTGAAAGTCCGGTTTCAATGCCGGAAGTTACAAAAGAATTTCCTTACATCCTCATAACAGGCGCGAGGAGATCCGAGTTCTTTCACAGCGAACACAGGCAGGTCAGCTCCTTAAGGGAGCTCCGTCCCGATCCGCAGGCCGAGCTTCACCCGGAGGCGGCGAAAGAGAATGGCATCAGTGACGGGGACTGGATACGTATCTCATCTCCAAGAGGTTTCATAAGGATGAGGGCCAGGGTGACGGAAGACATACACCCGAAGGTCGTAAGCGTGGAGCACGGGTGGTGGTTCCCTGAGAAGAAGGGGCCTCTTTTCGGCGTGTTTGAATCGAACGCGAATGTGCTTACGAGCAACAAGCCTCCATATGACCCGGGCTTCGGCTCATGTCAATTGAGGGGGCTCCTCTGCAAGGTTGAAAGGGAGTGACGGTATAAACGATGCCTGTCATTGCGAGCGAAGCGAAGCGATCTCTTTGCCGGGCTTTTTCAACCTGCTACCCAACCCGCTTTAAAAACCAGTTCTTAAAGAAGGTGATGCCTTCGGTAAACAACATGCCTATGTCAGGGGAGATCAACTCAAAGATGTTTTCTTCGATGATAGCCTTCTCCGGGTCAAGGGGCACATACTCAAGGATTTTAGAGAAGCCTGTGTCGTCAAAGTATGTCTTAAAGGCGTGATGGCGGAGCCTGCACGAACCGGCGACTGTCATCCTCTCCAGATATTCCACAAGCCCGCCTCCGTTATAGAGCCTGCCGTAATCAAAGCGGTTCTCAAAGCCCATGTGTTCCCACAACAGGTCAGCGCGTATCCTCTTTAAGGAACTTATCAGGGCATAATCATGTTTGGACCCGGCTTCAAAGGATATGTTGAGTTCATTATCAAGCCCCATGGACCTGTTTGTCGTATTGGCCGAGCCTACGGTCATAAAACAGTCATCGACTATCAGAAGTTTTGAATGTATGTATACCGGGGTATTTTCGCCGTCTTTTGATGCCGCCGGATAATATACCCCCAGGCGATGCCCGTTTTTCTCCGCGGATACCTTTAATGAGGCAAGAAGCCTCGTCTGTGCGATCCCCAGGGATATCTCCTCCACCATCCCGTGAGGACGGTCCGGCAATATAATGATTATCTCCAGCCCGGGCTTGCCTTTATCCTCCATCCTTTCAATGAGCGCTTTAAATACGGCATAAGAGCTGAAATACTGGTTCTCAAGGTAGACGAGTCTCTCCGCCGCCCTTACGGCATCTATATGGAGCCTGCGTATTTCCCTTACAGGGCCAGGCTCGGCGTTTATCGTCTGGGGCTGGGTCAGGCTAAAAGCCGCCAGCCGTGCGTCTACCGGCATCCCTTTGGAATCGTCAGGAAGGAGTATTCTGCTCTCGACCGGGTTTAATTCGAGTTCGCTGCCGGTAGAGTCCTTCCACCGCTTGGCGAAGAGACCCGTAAGGCTTTTTACCAGGGGGCCGGTAAAGTATAGCTGTACGTCATGGTACGGCTCGTATGTCCTTCCGTCGGGATTTCTCCTGGAAGGGTTTTCCGCGTTATGAAAGCGGTCGTCCCAGCGGCCCGCACATATGTCCATTCCGCCTATGAATGCCATGGAGCCGTCTATAACGGCGAACTTCTGGTGCTGGCTGCCTCCGATCGCGTGGCGGTTGTCGAAGCGGAAGAAGAGCCGCTCGTTTGTCGCCCAGTTGAATACCCACTCCTGTATCCATTCGCGCTCGAGCATGAATATGATGCTGAAATCCCATGCAAGGATATATATCTTAAGCCGCTTATTAGCGGTGCAAAGGCCGTTAAGGAACTTTAGGAAAGGATAGGGGCCTCCTTCTCTCCCGGCATCCTCTCCCCGGAGCAGCGTCACTTCGCTGTCGAACTGCCATCCGGAGATGAGTATATATTCTTGCGCTTGTCTGGCGGCATGGTAGAAAGACCGGTAGTAGATCTCCCCGTCAATGATAAGGCCAGCCTCTTTTATCGGCTCTATGCCGCGGCAATTGAGTCCGGGCCTGAGAATCCGTTTCATCATGTACCCTCCCTAAGGGCACGGCTTTTGGCAGGCTGCTTAATAAAGGCGTGCTTTTGACTGTACTACGCAGCGAATGGCTTTGATGCCAACGGAGCAGATTTACTGTTAGCAGGCTGCTGAAAAAGTCCATCTGCTTTGTTGTCTTCGACGCTCGTCGCTGCGGCGTACAGACAAAGTACGCCTCATTCCTCGCTTCTCGACGCCTCGCAGCTGCAATCTTTTTGAGCAGCCTGAACAAATTATGGATTTTTCAGCAACCTGTTAGATGATGCTAACCTCGGCGATAAGCGGCAGGTGGTCTGAGGCGGCGGAGGTAAGGTGAGTGCGCGGCACGTCAACGCTCCTTACCTTGAACTCCGGGCTTGTGAATATGTGGTCTATACGCGCTATGGGGTAGCGGCTGGGAAAAGTCGAAAGCGGTTTGGTTCCTTTTAATGCGACCTGCGCATCGCGCAGGAATTTTGTTATTCTTCTATAGCCGGATGAACAGGGCAGCGCGTTCATGTCCCCGCACATTATGACAGGGGGGCGGCAATTCGCGTGAGCCGTCCATTCAGACCCCAGGAGCGCCGATACCTGCAGCCTTTTCTCCCTCCAGTGCAGCCCCAGATGAGTGTTTATTATCTGAATAGCCCTGCCGTTAAAATCTACGCACGCCCATAACGCGCCCCTTGCCTCCAGGTACCGCATCCACTTGAATGTCGGAAGGGCGCCAGCCCGCATCAGTTTCAGCGGATACCTGCTCAAGACCGCTATCCCGTACTTCTCGTCCTCCACTTCCATCGAGGGATGGAAATGGAAGTTCATCTCAAGGTAATCGGCTATTTCCCTGGCTTGGTGGATATGGTTCGTCCGGGATTTGTTGGCGTCAAGCTCCTGCAGGGCCACGACGTCAGGCTCATAGTGGGCGATTATGTCCGCTATCCTGTAAGGCGACACTATTCCGTCGCTGCCGATGCAGCTGTGTACGTTATAGGTCATTATGCGAAGCTTTGCCGTAGGATACATCTCTTTAACGATCAATATACATATTATACACGCTAAGAGGGCTGAATCACAAGTAAACAAGAGTGATTTTTTTGCGGAAAAATAAAAAAGTGCTAACCTCTAATTGGTGAAAAAACCCTAACTCTGGAGAATAATGAAAAGCCGGGTAATCATCCTTGTCCTTCTGTTGATGATCTTGCTGTGGGTCAGGTACTCGATCCTCGCTGATTACATAACCTTAGAAAACGTAAAAGAGAACAGTGAGTTGCTCAGATTTTATGCCAGGAATAATTACCAGGCGACTGTCGCCGTTTACCTCGCGCTCTATATATCGGTTGGTTTCATAATGCCCGGCACCATCGCCCTTACTATCGCAGGAGGCTTTCTTTTCGGCACGGTCTTTGGCACTTTGTATACGCTCCTCGGCTCTATAAGCGGGGCGACACTCGCCTTTTTTTCAGCCAGGAATCTTGCTGGAAACCTGGTGCAGCGGACTTACAGCCGTCAGCTGAAAAAATTCAACGAGAGGTTCGAGCGGGACGGCTATATATACTTGCTGACATTGAGGATGTTTCCCGTCTTCCCTTCGTTTATGGTCAATTTTTTCGCCGGGTTTACCAGGGTTCCTTACAGGGTTTTTTTCTGGACGACCTTTCTGGGCACGTTCCCGGGGGCGGTGGTATATAACTACGCTGGCAGCAGGCTACAGCTTGTGGTTATGGGCGAGGACTTGCTGTCGCTTGAAATAATCACGGCGTTTACAATCCTTTCATCCTTCATCTTCATCCCGGCGGTTTACAGGTATTTCAAGGGGCGCGCCACGAGGTGAGCATCTTCCTTGCGGCGAATGGTCTTGCCGCCGTTATCGCAGGCTTAAGGGAAGGCTGAACCTTGACAAACTCAAATCCTGATATAAGTTTAGAAAAGGGGTACTCAGTTCCTCAATTCTCATGACGCAGGTACCGGGGGAATCCGGCCATAAAGACCTTTAGTGCCGCATTTCGGCACACTGCAAAGGCAAAGACCCAACCTGACTAAAGTTTAAGCCTTAACAAACCCTTACGCCTTTATCTATTACAAGGCGCTGCGGACGCCCTTTTGCCGCACGCTGGTTAAAGGGACATTATAGCCGCATGGGTTGAGCCTCTATTCGTGCTCAAGGAGGTCAAAGTGGCGAGTCATACTGGAAAACATGTCTTGATCACCGGCGGCGCCGGTTTCATAGGTTCTCATCTTGCGGATGAACTGTTAAGGGCGGGCTGCCGGGTGCGCGCGCTGGATAATCTCTCCGAACAGGTGCATGGCCCTGGGCGTAAGAGGCCCGACTATCTTGACCCTGACGTGGAGCTTGTCGTAGGGGATGTGAGAGACCCCGGGACGGTAGAGCGCGCGCTCACGGGGATTGACGCGGTTTATCATTTCGCGGCCTCGGTAGGCGTCGGCCAATCGATGTATGAGATTGAGAAGTATGCGGATGTAAACACAAGAGGCACGGCGGTTCTCCTTGAGGAGATCATAAAAAGACCGGTAGAAAGGCTGATCGTTGCGTCGAGCATGAGCATTTATGGGGAAGGCTTGTACGGGGACGGTAACGGAGGCCTCCATGCCAACGCTTCAAGGGATCTGGCCCGCCTGAAGAAAGGCGATTGGGAGCTCAGGAATGATACAGGAGAGCCCCTGATGCCGATGCAGACGCCGGAGTCAAAGTCACCGGCGCTGTCATCTGTTTACGCCCTCACCAAATATGATCAGGAGCGGATATGTATGATAACGGGCAGGGCCTATGGGATACCCACGGTGGCCCTCCGGTTCTTTAACGTATTCGGGACGCGCCAGGCGTCCTCAAATCCATATACCGGGGTCTTAGCCATATTCGCGGCACGCCTCCTTAACGGAAAACCCCCTGTCATCTATGAGGACGGCGGGCAGATGAGGGATTTCGTAAGCGTCTACGACATTGCAAGGGCGTGCAGGCTTGCGCTTGAAGTAGACGAGGCGCGGGACAATGTCTTTAATGTCGGCAGCGGCCGTCAATATACAATCTTGGAAGTCTCAAACAAGATCTCGGAAATCTTTGAAGTGGCGATACCGCCCGAATTACCCGGTAAATACCGTATGGGGGATATTCGGCACTGCTTCGCGGATATCGGGCTCGCAAGGAATATACTGAAATACGAGCCCACTATTTCGCTTGAGGACGGGCTCGCCGAGCTGAGCAGGTGGCTGGAGGGCAGGATCTCTCACGACAGGTTCGCTGAGGCTAGCGCGGAGCTGACCGGCCGCGGGCTTACGATATAACGGTTTTCTGAAAAAGTCCGTTTCCGGATTTTCAGCAAACCGATAAAAGGCAAGAATGAAATACGCTCTGGTAAACCCTAACTGGAAATTCGACGGTTCCGTATATTTCGGATGCAGGGAGCCCCATCTGCCGATCGAGTTCGGGTACTCCCGGGCCCTTCTTGAAAGAGAGGGCCACGAGGTAGAGCTCGTTGACGGTCATTTGGACAATCTCTCGAATGATGAAATAAAAGACCGCGTAAGCCGCTTTAGTCCTGACATGACCGTTATCGCTACCGCGCCGAGCTATCTGTTCTGGCGCTGCCCACCGCCTGAAGTGAAGGCGCCAAAAGAGCTTGTCAGGTCGCTTCATGGCTCCTGCGGTACGCTCGCGGCCGTAGGGCCCCACGGCTCTACGACCCCTGTGCCTGTGCTGAAGAAACTCGGGGTGGACATAGTAATCATGGGGGAGTGCGAGGAGATACTCCCGAAGCTTGCTGACAATCCGGATCTGAAGGGGATCCCCTCCATATGCTACAGGACTGACGGCTCTGTTCATATACAGGGACGGCCGTTCGAGTCCGACATGAGCCTGCTGCCGCCCCTTTCGTGGGACCCTGAGTACCTCTCAAGGCACAATCATAATCATCACAGGTTCGGCACGGAGACAGAGGGCCCAGGTGCAGAGATGGAGTCTTCAAGGGGCTGCCCTTACAGCTGCACCTTCTGCGCGAAGGGTGATTTCAGGAATAAATTCCGCAAGCGCCCCATGTCGGTCGTCCTTAAGGAACTTGACGGTCTCATCTCAAGCGGGGCCAGATACATATATTTCGTGGATGAGATATTCATGCCTGAGAAGAAGCTTCTTGAAGCGATATCGGAGCGCGGCATTAAATTCGGCATACAGACCCGCATAGACCTTTGGGGGATCGGAACACTGGAGCTTCTCGGCAGGGCCGGGTGCGTCTCGATAGAAGCCGGGATCGAGTCCATAAGCGAGAAAGGCAGGGGGCTTCTCGGCAAGAGATGCGAAGCCACGACGGACGAGCTTGTAAACCTTCTGATAATCGCGCGGAAAAACGTCCCCTTTGTACAGGCAACCCTGCTCGATTCGGGCGTAGACGACCCTGATATGGTCGAAAGATGGCGCGCCTGCGTACAGGGCTTCGGGATATGGGCCAACAGGCCCGTGCCGCTCTTTCCGTATCCGGGCTCTGAGGAATACAAAAAGAGATGGGGATTCCCTGACGCATATGCCTGGGAGAGGGCGCACGAATATTATCTCGCGGCCTACGGTGCCTTCAGCGATATCCAGGAAAATTCGCCGAAGCCGCTCAAGGAGCTTGAATGCGCCGACTGAGAAGGCCGAGGGCTCCAATAAAAAGCATTCTAATGACCGCGGACACCATTGGCGGGGTATGGACATATTCGATCGAGCTCGCGCGCGCGCTGTCCGCTTCCGGTATAACCGTTTATCTCGCCACAATGGGGGAGGCGCCCTCTGAGGCGCAAAGAAAAGAGGCAAAGGCCGCAGGCAATATCAAACTGTTCGAGTCGTCGTTCAAGCTGGAATGGATGGAAGACCCCTGGGCGGATGTTGAAAAATCCGGAGAATGGCTGTTGTTGCTGGAGGCGGAGCTTTGTCCGGATATCGTTCACCTTAACGGATACTGCCACGGCGCGTCAGCTTTCAAGGCCCCTGTCTTAATAACGGCCCATTCATGCGTGCTTTCATGGTGGGCGGCTGTCAAGGGAGGCACTGCACCGCCATCCTGGGAAAGATACAGGGAAGAAGTCGCCAGGGGGCTCTGGTCCGCAGACATGATAGTTGCGCCAACAAACGCGATGCTCTCGGCGATATACGGCAATTATTTTGTACGGGCGTCGTGCAGGGTCATCCATAACGGCAG
>JACRET010000002.1 GCA_016218105.1 Deltaproteobacteria bacterium | reverse complement strand
TGTACGCCGCAGTGACGAGCGACAATGACAACGAAGCAGATGGACTTTTTCAGCAGCCTGGTAATTTTAACTTCTAACCGGTCACGCATGCCTTGACTACATCAAGGGCTGTGTGATATTCTAAATTGCTTATGAAAAAGGCTAATTATTTCCCCTCCTTAGAGGTTTTCAAAGAGAAGGCGAAATCCCATAATATCGTCCCGGTATTCAGGGACATCCTCGCCGATACCGATACTCCCGTATCCGCATTCATGAAGATAGATACAGGCGGGGACGCGTTTCTCCTTGAGAGCGTGGAGGGCGGGGAAAAGTGGGGGCGTTTAAGCCTCCTTGGCGCCTCTCCCATGATGACCGTTCGGAGCAAAGGGAACGGCGTCGAGATAATCAAGGGTGATTCTATAACAAAAGAAGACGGTAATCCCATCGATATCCTTAATCGCCTGATGTCCGTATACAGGGCCGCCGAGGTCGAGGGCGCGCCGAGGTTTTGCGGCGGCGCCATAGGGTACATGGGCTACGACGTAATAAGGCACATAGAGAAGCTCCCTGACCTGGCGGATAAAGACCTGGACCTCTATGACCTCTTTTTTATTTTTACCGAGACCCTTCTCGTATTCGACAACGTCGAGCACAAGATAAAAGTCATCGCCAACGCCTTTATAGGCGAAGGCGACGGCCCGGAAGAAGCATACATGGGCGCGATAAGGAAGATAGACGCTCTCGTGGAAAGCTTAAGGAACAACCATCTGCCCGTAAGGGCTGACAGGGCCGCCGGAGAGCATCCGCAGGTCACGTCAAATTTTAAAAAAGAGGACTTCAAGCAGGCCGTCGATAAAACGAAGAAATACATCCTCGAAGGTGATATCATACAAGCCGTAATATCGCAGAGGTTCTCAACCCCTCTGGATGTGGAGCCGTTCGACATATACAGGGCCTTGAGGGTCGTGAACCCCTCCCCTTACATGTTCTTTTTAAGGCTCGGGGATTTGGCCCTCGCGGGCTCATCCCCTGAGATACTCGTAAGGGTGGAAGGCGACGACATAAACCTGAAACCCATCGCGGGAACTAGGAAAAGGGGCAGGGATGAAGAAGAAGACCTGGCCCTTGAAAAAGAACTGCTGGCAGACCCGAAGGAAAGGGCCGAGCATATAATGCTCGTCGACCTCGGGCGCAACGACATCGGCCGGGTCGCCCGCACAGGCACCGTCGAGGTCGACGAACTGATGACGATAGAGAGATATTCCCACGTCATGCACATCGTCTCGAACGTAAAAGGGCTCCTCAAGAAAGACCTCAATTCATTTGACGCGTTCAGGTCATGCTTTCCGGCCGGAACGCTCACCGGAGCGCCGAAGGTGCGGGCGATGGAGATCATCGAAGAGCTTGAGCCCTGCAAACGCGGCGTCTACGGAGGGGCTGTCGGCTACTTTGCCTATTCGGGCAACATGGACATGTGCATAACGATAAGGACGCTCGTAATAAAAGACGGCCTCATATATATTCAGGCCGGGGCTGGCATCGTCGCTGATTCAGTACCGGAAAAGGAATACGAAGAGACGGAGAATAAGGCCAGAGGCATGCTGAAGGCCGTGTTCATGGCCAGAGAAGGCCTCACATAAAGGATTTAAAATGCTTTTGATGATCGACAATTACGACTCGTTCACGTTCAACCTCGCCCAGTATTTCCTTGAGCTTGGGGAGAATGTCGAGGTCTACCGGAACGACGCGATAACGGTTGAGGGGATAGAAAAGCTCGGGCCGAAAAAGCTTGTCATCTCACCGGGCCCTTGCGACCCTCAAAAGGCGGGCATTTCAGTGGAGGCTATCAGGCATTTTGCCGGAAAATTGCCGATACTCGGGGTTTGCCTCGGACACCAGTCCATCGGCTACGCGTTCGGAGCGGAGGTGGTCAAGGCTCCGAGGCTCATGCACGGCAAGACCTCGATGGTCTACCACGATTCCAACACGATCTTCGAAGGGATCCCGAATCCTTTCGAGGCGAACCGGTACCATTCCCTGATAGTAAAAAAAGAGACCCTGCCTTCCTGCCTTGAGGTGAGCGCCTGGACTGACATGGACGAGATAATGGGGCTCCGGCACAAAACACTGCCGATAGAGGGCGTACAGTTCCACCCCGAGTCCATACTTACGCGCGCAGGCAAGGATATACTGAAAAATTTTCTGACGAGATATAAATAAACCCGCTCCTTAAGGGAGACGGACAATTACGAAAATGATAAAAGACGCGATATCAAAGATTGTCAAAGGGACAGACCTCTCCGAGGCGGAGATGATCGAAGTGATGAACGAGGTCATGACGGGAGGCGCAAGCCCCGCCCAGATCGGTTCGTTCATAACGGCGTTAAGGATGAAGGGCGAGACCGTCCCCGAGATAACCGGGGCCGCCCGCGTGATGAGAGAAAAGGCCACAAAGGTATACGCCTCTCCCGGCGTGATAGACACATGCGGCACCGGCGGAGACGAATCTATGACCTTCAATATCTCAACGGCCGCCGCCATAGTAAGCGCCGGAGCGGGACTGACGGTCGCGAAACACGGCAACAGGTCGGTATCTTCAAGGAGCGGGTCAGCCGACGTGCTCCGCTCCCTGGGAGTGAACATAGAAGCGGAGGTCTCAAGGGTCGAGGAGTGCATAAAAGACGCCGGGATCGGCTTCCTCTTCGCCCCGATGCTCCACGGCGCAATGAAATACGCGGCGCCTGTCAGAAGGGAGATCGGCATACGCTCGATATTCAATATCCTCGGGCCGCTTACGAACCCGGCCGGGGCCAGGCGACAGATAATCGGCGTATACGACCCGGCGCTTACGGACCTGCTGGCCAAGGTGCTGTTCAATCTGGGCTCTGTGCACGCCTTTATCGTTCGCGGAGAGGACGGGCTCGACGAGATAACCCTTACAGGCCCAACGAGGGTTACGGAGCTTAAGGACGGCTCGATAAAGACATATCACATCAAACCGGAGGACTTCGGCTTCAAGAGCTGCCCCTCGGGAGACCTTAAAGGCGGAGACCCTGAGGTAAACGCCGCTATCATCATGGATGTGCTCAACGGCAAACAAGGCCCCGCGCGCGACGTGGTGCTCTTGAACAGCGCCGCCGCCATCACAGCCGGGGGCGTCTCAAAGACCCTGGAAGAAGGGATCGCTGTCGCCAGGGGCTCTATAGATTCCGGCGCGGCGCTCGAAAGGCTTCAAAAACTTAAGGGGATTACCAACAGATGATACTCGATGATATAGTCAGGGATAAACGGGAAGAGCTGGAACATATTAAAAAATACACAAGAATCTCCGACTTCGAGAAAACCATACAGAACACAAAGGCTATCAGGAGCTTTGCAAACGCCATCACGGTAAAGCCTGCCCCGCATTCCATAAGGATTATAGCCGAGGTAAAGAAGGCGTCTCCGTCAAAGGGCGTTTTAAGGGCTGAATTCGTCCCTTACGACATAGCGCGCTGCTATGAATCGGGCGGCGCGGCGGCCATTTCCGTGCTGACGGAATCCAAGTACTTCAAAGGCAAGCTCGATTACCTCACGCCCATAAAGAACAATCTAAAACTCCCGGTTCTCAGGAAGGACTTCATCTTCGACGATTTCCAGATATATGAATCAAGGGCGGCCGGGGCCGATGCCTTACTCCTCATAGCATCCATACTCGACACGCAGAGGCTTAAGGAGCTTATCGACCTCACCGCGCGCCTGGGCATGGACAGCCTTGTGGAAGTCCACAATGAGGCCGAGATAAAAAAAGCGGTCGACGCGGGCGCCAGGATAATCGGCATAAATAACCGGAACCTCCAGACCTTCGAAACCGACATCGAGACTACATTCAAGCTTGCGCCGCTGGTGCCCGAGGGGTGCCTGATCGTAAGCGAGAGCGGGATAAACTCCTACGAGGATATACTTAACCTTAAAGACGCCGGCGTAAGCGCTTTCCTCATAGGAGAGGCCCTCGTGAAAGAGCATGAGATAGCGAGAAAACTAAGGGCGCTGAGAGGCATAGCGCCAAGGCCGTGACCGCCCGAATCAAGATATGCGGCATTACAAACCCCGATGACGCGGCGCTCTCGGTTGAATACGGGGCCGACGCGCTCGGGTTCATATTTTACAAAAAAAGCCCTAGATACATCGAGCCTGAAGCCGCCGCCGCTATAATACAAAAACTACCGCCGTTTATAACGGCGGTAGGCGTCTTTGTAGATGAAACGGCGGAGGACATCGCAAGGATAAAGGCATTAACTGGCATAAACGCCATACAGCTCCACGGCTCCGAGACCCCGGCCTTTTGCGCGTCCCTCGGCGGCGCGGTCATCATCAAGGCCTTCAGGATAAGAGGGATCGACGACATAAAGGGGCTCGGCGACTATAAAGCCTCCGCTTACCTCCTCGACACATATAAGGAAGGCGTGCCGGGCGGGACGGGAGAGCAATTTAATTGGGAAATAGCTGTTGAAGCAAAATTCAGAGGGCGTATAATATTGTCTGGCGGGCTCAATCCCGGGAATGTCCGCGAGGCGATAGATCGGGTCAGGCCATACGCGGTAGACGTCAGCTCGGGTGTTGAAGCAAGGCCGGGGAGAAAAGACCCGGCCAAAGTAATTAAATTCATCAAGCAGGTAAGAGGATATGAAGAGAATGCCGGATAAGCTTGGGCACTTCGGGGTCTACGGCGGAAGATATATCTCCGAGACGCTGATGCCAGCCGTAATGGAGCTCGAAGAGGCTTACGCAAAGTGGCGGGACCACCCTGAGTTCAAAAATGAATTCGGCTACTACCTGAGGGAATATGTCGGAAGGCCGACCCCGCTGTATTTCGCCGAAAGGCTCACAAAAAAGGCCGGCGGGGCCAGGATCTATCTCAAGAGGGAAGACCTCTGCCATACCGGCGCGCACAAGATAAATAACACCATCGGACAGATACTCCTGGCAAAACGGATGGGGAAAAAACGGGTCATCGCGGAAACAGGCGCCGGTCAGCACGGCGTGGCTACGGCCACGGTAGCGGCGATGTTCGGCCTTGGGTGCGAGATATATATGGGAGAGGACGATATCAGGCGTCAGTCGCCGAACGTTTTCAGGATGAAGCTCCTGGGGGCGAAGGTCACCCCCGTGACATCGGGCAGCAAGACCCTCAAAGACGCCATGAACGAAGCCTTGCGCGACTGGGTCACGAACGTCTACAATACATTTTACATCATCGGAACCGTCGCGGGGCCGCACCCCTACCCCATGCTGGTCCGCGACTTTCAGTCCATAATAGGCGTTGAGGCGCGCAGACAGGTAAAGGATTTGACGGGCAGGCTCCCCGATCTGCTGATAGCCTGCGTGGGCGGCGGCTCTAACGCGATGGGGCTCTTCTATCCCTTCATCAATGACAAGGACGTAAAGATGACAGGTGTCGAGGCCGGAGGGCTGGGGCTTTCCACGGGTAAGCATTCCGCCTCCATAAACGGCGGCAGGGTGGGCGTGCTCCACGGCAACAAAACCTATCTCCTTCAGGACAAATTCGGCCAGATAATAGACACCCATTCCATCTCAGCGGGGCTTGATTACCCCGGTGTCGGCCCCGAGCACGCGTATTTACACGATACCGGCAGGGTCGATTACACCACCATCAAGGATAAAGAGGCTCTCGACGGGTTCAAGGCCCTTACATTGTCCGAAGGCATAATACCCGCGCTCGAAAGCTCTCACGCGGTCGCGTACGCCATGAAGGCCGCAAAGGAGCTTTCAAAAGACTCTGTCATAATAGTAAGCCTTTCAGGACGGGGCGATAAGGACTTAAATACGGTTTCCAAGGCGTTCAATTTCGAATTATGATAGAGCGGAAGATGAAGACCAAAATAAAAGGCAGAATAGAAGAGACTTTCGAAAGGCTCGGAGGCAGCGGCGGCAAGGCGCTCATCACCTTCATAACGGCCGGAGACCCGGACATCCCGACGACAAAAGACATTATCTTCGCCCTTGAGAAGGCTGGGGCCGATATAATCGAGCTGGGCGTGCCCTTCTCGGACCCGATGGCTGACGGCCCGACGATCCAGGCATCCTCCGAACGGGCGGTGAAAAAAGGCACGAGGCTCAACGATGTCCTCCAGTTGGTTAAAGATGTCCGTAAAAAGAGCGAAATCCCCATAGTCCTCTTCGGCTATTACAACCCAGTTTTAAACTACGGCCTCAGAAAATTCGCCAGAGACGCGAAGGCCGCCGGAGCTGACGGCGTGTTAATCGTAGACCTCCCGGCGGAAGAGTCGGACGAGCTTAAGCGCGAACTCGATAAAGAAGCCATAGACATAATATTCCTCCTTACCCCCACAAGCACCGCGGACAGGATAAAGCTCATCTCCGGGAAGGCATCCGGGTTTCTCTATTTTGTAAGCGTAACGGGCGTTACAGGGGCGAGAAAGGCCGTGTCAGGCAAGGTAAAGGCCTATGTCAATGCAGTCAGGCCGCACACTGACCTTCCGGTCGGCGTAGGTTTCGGGATTTCAACGCCGGAACAGGCTAGAGAAGTAAGCGGGTACGCCGACGGTGTGATCGTCGGAAGCGCCCTCGTCAATATCATAGCTAAAAACTCCGGGTCAAAGGGCCTGTTAAAAGAAGTCAGCTCTTTCACCGCGGGGCTGAAGAACGCGATTTCACGCTAGCAGGTTTTATACGGACAAGAGATGGCAGCAGAAAAAAAGAAGACAATCCGCCCGGCCAGGTTAAAAGAAGGGGAAAACCTGCTCGCCTGTAAAAAGAAGCTCGGGATAATGGACATCGAGCTTGAGATATACAGGGAGCTGGGCGGCCTTGCGGTAAAAGGGGCCTCCCGTTCGACCATCCTTAACCGCTTGATGGACTTCACCCTGAAGGCTATCGAGACCCGCTCCGGGACTTTATACCTGATCGACGAGTCGACGAAAGAGCTCTCATTCGAGGTGGTAAAGGGCCCTCTCGCGAAAAAGCTCAAGGGGCTTCGCATGCGCGCGGAGGCGGGGATCGCCGGGCATGTCGCCAAGACAGGCAAGCCTTATATAAGCTCCAACATAGCAAAAGACAGATACTGGATCGGCATCAAGACCTCTCATGAGCACAGCAACATGATGGCCGTCCCGCTTTTCAGAAAAAAGAAGGTCATCGGGGTCATAGAGGTAATAAACAAGGTCGATTCAAAGCCGTTCTCCACGTCTGACCTGAAGATACTGAAGTCCCTTGCCAACCATTTCTCCATAATAATGGAACGCGCCGATCTCTTCGCGGAGCTGGACGGCAGGGTCAAGCAGTTCTCGACCTTGCAGGACGTGGGAAGCCTCCTTAATTCCACCCTGGATGAGTCCGTAGTCCGTCACAGGGCCATGGAGGCCATCACGCAGATCATGCAAGCCGAGACAGGCTCCCTCCTGCTTGTCGATGAGGCAAGGGGCCAGCTTTATTTCGAGGTGGCGCTGGGCGAGAAGGGAAAAGAATTAAAAGAGGTGCGGCTGAATATAGGCGAGGGCATCGCCGGATGGGTCGCAAAATACGGCAAGCCCCTTGTCATTCATGACGTGACGAAGGACTATAGGTTCCAGGGCAATGTCGACAAGAAAAGCAAGTTCATAACGAGGGACATGGTCTGCGTCCCGGTAAAGGTGAAGGGCAGGATAATCGGGGTGCTGCAGGCGATAAACAGGATCGGCGGCACGTTCACGAAAGAGGACATGAAATTATTTCAACTCTTCTCGAACCAGGTTGCCATAGCGCTCGATAACGCGAGGCTCTATGAAGAGATCAGGGAGACCTTCCACGCCACCTCAGAGGCGCTTGCCGAGGCTATAGAAAAAAGAGACCCATACACCGGCGGCCACACGAAGAGGGTCTTTGAGTACTGCCTGTCCATAGCGAAATATCTCGACCTGCCGCTTAAGTCCCTTGAGGTCTTGAAGCTCTCAGCCGTTCTCCACGATATAGGCAAGATCGGCATAGAGGACAGTATATTGAGAAAGAACGCGCCGCTTGACGCTGACGAGGCCCGGTCCATGAGGATGCACCCCCAGTTCGGGGCTGAGATACTCAAGCACGTCCCTCAGCTCAAGGATATCATTCCCGGCATGCTCTACCACCATGAGAGGATAGACGGCAAGGGGTACCCCAATGGCTTCAAGGAAGAGCAGATACCTCTTATAGCGAGGATAATAGCAGTAGCGGACACATACGACGCGATGACTACCACGAGGCCCTACAGGAAGGGGCTACCGCCGGAGGCCGCCATTTCGGAGCTTAAGAAATGCGCCGGGCTCCAGTTCGATAAGACCGTGGTGGAGGCCTTTATCAAGGCCTTCCATAACGGAGACGTTGAAGGGGTCTCAAAGCACTATTCTTCGGAAAAGCTGGCCGAGCCTCTGCCCAGCCATGAGGAGCTATGATCTGGTTTAAAAAGGACATCCTCTCCAACGGAGAGGAAAGCAAAAGCGTCAAAGTGCCCGTCGGCCTCTGGGTCAAATGCGAGCACTGCGGCGAGATAATATACAAAAAAGAGGTCGAGCGTAACCTCGACGTCTGCCCGAAATGCAATTACCACTTCCGCATCTCAGCCACGTCGAGGCTCAATATCGTAATGGACGAGGGCACCTTCAAGGAGCACGACCCCTCAATGGAGCCTGTAGACGCCCTTGATTTCAAAGACCTTAAGAAGTACAAGGAGCGGATAAAGGCCTCCCAGAAGGACACCGGCCTTAAGGACTCGCTCATCTCCGGCGAAGGGCTCATAAACGGGCAGCGGACGATGGCGGCCGTATTCGAGTTCGCGTTCATGGGCGGCTCGATGGGCTCCGTTGTCGGAGAGAAGATCGCCAGGATAGTAGAGAGCGCGATCGACGCGAGGTGCGGGGTAGTCATATTCTCATCGTCAGGCGGGGCCAGGATGCAGGAGTCGATACTCTCGCTCATGCAGATGGCGAAGACCTCGGCCGCGCTTGCGAAACTCCGTGAAGCGGGCCTCCCCTACATATCGGTCGTTACGGACCCGACTATGGGCGGCGTTACGGCAAGCTTCGCCATGCTGGGCGACGTGATAATAGCCGAGCCAAGGGCCCTTGTGGGGTTTGCGGGCCCCAGGGTCATAGCGGAAACGATAAGGCAGAAGCTCCCCGAAGGCTTCCAGCGGGCCGAATACCTCCTGGAGCACGGGATGATAGATATGATAGTGGAAAGGAAGATGATGAAAGACACCTTGTCCAGGCTCCTGTCGATGCTTACGCCCTCCCCTTGAGCACTCAGATGCCCTCTACAGATGCCGGGATACTCGAATACCTCTACAATCTTGAGAGACACGGCATCAAGCCGGGCCTCGGCCGGATAGAAAGGCTTCTCAACCGCCTCGGAGACCCGCATAAAGATTACCCCACGGTGCATGTGGCGGGCACCAACGGCAAAGGCTCCACTTCAGCGATGCTCGCCTCGATACTAAAGGAGGCCGGCTACTCGGCGGGCCTCTATACCTCCCCTCACCTCATAAGATTCAATGAGCGGATCCGCGTAAATAACAGGCACATAACCACCCCTGAAATGATAAAAGCCGCTTCGACCGTCAAAAAGGCGGTGAAAGGGATAAAGGAAGACTTCTCTTTCTTTGAATTCACGACAGCGATGGCGTTTCTTTATTTCAGAGATAAAAAGGCGGACATAGCAGTCGTCGAAACCGGCATGGGGGGCAGGTGGGACGCGACAAACGTTGTCGTCCCCATCGCCTCGGTCATCACCAATGTCGGGCTGGACCATACCGGGTATCTGGGAGAAAAAATAGCCGATATCGCCTTTGAGAAGGCCGGCATAATAAAAAAAGGCGTCCCCGTAATAACAGGCGCGACAGGGGCCGCTTTAAAGGTCATCTCAAAAAGGGCGCGGGAGCTTGGCTCGCCTCTCGTCAGGCTGGACATGGATTTCAGCGCAAAAGAGGCTTCGTACTCCCCTTTCAGCAGCAAGATCGATTATTCAGGGATTGAACGGGAGATCAAAGGCCTTGGTTTGCCCCTTGCCGGAAGGCATCAGCAGAAGAATGCCGCCTGCGCGTTGGCCGCAATGGAAATACTCCGCCGCTACGGCCTCCATATCCCTGTCGCCTCCGTAAGAAAGGGTCTCGGCAAGGTCTCATGGCCTGGAAGGATCGAGGTCGCCGGCAGGCGGCCCCTCGTCATACTCGACTCGGCCCACAACCCGGATGGGGCGCTCACGTTAAGAGAAGCGATAAAGGGGCTGCGGTTCAAACGCCTGATACTCGTCCTGGGGATCATGGCCGATAAGGACATTAACGGCATATTACGCCCTCTCGCGCCGCTTGCCGACTGCATAGTCATGACAAGACCCGCTACGGTCAGGGCCGCGGAAACCACCCTCCTCACTAAGATGGCGGCGCGGTACCGTAAAAAGACAGTGGAAACACGCTCCGTAAAAGAAGCCTGCAGGACGGCTATCGGTCTTGCGGGCGTAATGGGCGCGGTCTGCGTCACCGGCTCTATCTTCACCGTAGGCGAAGCCAGGAAATACCTTTGAATCTCCCCGCGGAATCCGCGGGGAAACTTCGATATGTAAGGAAACAATTTCTATTCGCTCGCTTGACCCCGCAGAAGACTGCGGGGAATGCGCTCGCTATGCATATTCAAATTCTTCCCGGTTTTAATAATCTATCCTCACGGATTCCTTCTCAAACGCTTGTAAAAAAGAGTCTTGTGTGCTAATTTTTTGGCTCACCTTTTTTTGAACAGGCGTGCAAATTCCTCTTTCTTAAGTTTGCTGACAGTGACCATATTGAAATATCTGCGTCTGATAATGCTGCTCCTCCTCATCCTCGCCCCCTCGGCCGTATTTTCAGAGGAGCAGAAGAGCGATCTATTAAGCGGCGACGCGCCTATAGACATAACCGCTGATTTCATCTCATATGACAAGGAGACGGACACCTATCATGCCAGAGGCGACGTCGTAATCGTCCAGGGAAAGGTAATGCTCAGAACGGAAGAGGCGCTCCTTGACACGGCCTCCGGCACAGCTACCGCAAAAGGCGGCGTCCTTGTGGTAGATGAGGGCGGCAGCACCCTTACGGGCGATACCCTCCAGATGGATCTCAAGGCGAAGACCGCCATCGTCCCCAACGCGAGGATATACTACGCTGAAGAGAACATATATATCACAGGAGACCCGATAGTAAAGACCGGCCCTGAATCTTACGCCGCTAAAAAGATGACTTACACGTCCTGCGACTGCGAGGAAGGCACGGAGCCCGCCTGGAGTTTCAGGGCCACTTCCGCGAAGGTCACTCTCGGAGAGTTTCTCACGGGATGGAACGCGCGTTTCAACATCAAAAGCGTCCCTGTATTTTACCTGCCGTACATCTCCATACCGATTAAAACAGAAAGAGAGACCGGGTTTCTGCAACCCACTGTCGGGTTCTCCAACCTCCGCGGTTTTATATTCGACAACTCATTTTTCTGGGCTATTTCGGGGAATACCGACGCTACATTTTATCTGGACCTCGAAACGAACAGGGGCCTCGGGAAAGGCGCGGAGTACAGATACATAAGGACGCGGACAAGCTACGGAGAGGCCCTTTTTTACCACTATAAAGAAAAGGATATTGAGCGGGTAAGGGATTTCAGGGATAACCTCGACAATCTGTCCAGGCCGGAGGACGCCTCGAACGACAGATGGAGGTTGAAGCTCAAGCATACGGAGATTTTAAGCGGCACCTTGAATATAAAGGCTAATATAAACCTCGTGAGCGATGACGAATACTTCCTCGACTTTGGACGGGGTGGGAACGAAAGGTCGCTGGAATCTATCGAGAGCAATATCTCGATAAGCAAGAACTGGGGGAGCTACAGCCTGGTCGGGCAGCTGAGACTCTTTAACAACCTCCTTGATGAGGACGACGCTGAAACCCTCCAGAGGGTCCCTGAGATAACCCTTACCGGCGCGGACAAGAAGATACTCAGCACCCCGTTTTATCTGTCATCCTCGTCCTCCCTCATAAGTTTCCTGCGGGAGGAAGGGGCGAAGGGGCAGCGGCTCGATATCCAGCCGAGGGTCTCCCTCCCCTTGAATCCGGGCGGATGGTTCGATTTCACGCCTTCAATAGCCCCGCGGGCGACCTTCTACCTTGTCGAGGAACATCCGGAAGGCCATTACCTTGATAGATATCTCTACGACATCAAGGCCGACCTTACGACGACCTTTATCAGGGTATACCAGACCGATATGGAACGGCTTAAGGCGCTCAGACACTCTATCAGGCCCAAGCTTTCATACACCTACATACCTGATGTCGATCAGAACGAACTGCCGAGCTTCGACTCAGTCGACGCGATAACAAAGACAAACGCCGTCACCTACTCCCTGAACTCTACGCTTACGGGCAAGTTTTTTGACGGCGGGGCGAAAAGCTACCATACGTTCCTCACCTTCGACCTAAGCCAGACCTATGATATCAACGAGGCAACGAGGCTGAGGACTTCGGATGAAGACAGGAGGCGTCCCTTTAAGGAGCTTACGGGAGAGCTTATCCTAAAGCCCGACAACGTTACAAGCTTCTCCTTAAAAGGCAAATACGACCTCTACGATTCGCTCTTCAACAGCTTCGATACCTCACTGTCCACGTCCGACAAGAGGGGGGATAAATTCAATCTCACCTACAGGTTCATAAAAGATTCGACCGATTACCTTGAGGCTTCGCTAAGGGTGCATCTGAACGAACCGCTGGATTTCACGTATTTCCAAAGGTACTCTTTCGTCGAGAACACGTCTCTTGAGGCCTCCTACGCGCTTGAGTACAAGGAGCAGTGCTGGTCCTCGGCCCTTACGTACAGTGAAAGACCGGAGGACAGGGTAATCTATGTCGTCTTCAACCTGAAGGGCATCGGAAAGATAGCCGGGTTCGAGTATTAACGAGGGATGGAATCGATTGACACCACTCTCTTATTAAGTTAAACTTATTCTGCCTAAAAAAGCGTTTTTATTGAAGAATACCGATGGAATATACGGCGGGCAGCATAACGCAAAGAAGAAATATGGCTGAAAAAAAAGAACCTCTTGAGATACACTGCTCTGAATGCAGGTCTACCTTCAGGCTCTGGATACCTCTGGAAAATATCAAGGAATGGGAAAGAGGGGCGCGGATAAGCTGCGTCAGGTGCGGCGCCAGGCATATTGTAAGAAAGGGGCCGGGCGGGCTTGAGTCTTTTTTATTGAGGCCGGAGCATATGGAAGAGAAGGCGGTAAGGCCGCATGCGGCGGAAGCGGAGACCGCCGAGCCCACACCCGCCAGGGAGGTCATACTCCTTATCGAGGATGACAAGCTTGCCAGGGAAATGGTACAGCATACGCTTAAAGATATCGGCGTAAAGCTAGTACAGGCAAAAAACGCCTCCGAGGCCCTCAAGGCGCTCCGCACCGAAAAGGTTAGCCTGATAGTGACCGACCTTTACTTAAAGAACCCCGCTGACCCCGAATCGCTGATCGACGGTGAAGACCTCCTCAAGAGGATACTCGCGTCTGGATTGAATATCCCGGCTATAATCACCACAGGCAAGGATATAATCGACGATATGGTCCTCGACCCTAAGTGGTTTGACCTGCATGTTAAAGGATTTATTCAGAAAGGAAACCCGTTCTGGGCGGAAGAACTCAAGCTTAAGATAAAAGAGGTAATGTACAAGGACTGAGCCTTATAAAGCCGAATTCAATTCCCCTGCCATAAATGGCAGGGATTGTCGGCAAGGTACCTGTTCTTTTATATAGCCCGGCTTTGACCCGCCCTTAAAAGGGCAGGATTCCGCCGGGCACCCGATTAAACCCCCGGCTTTCAAGCCAGGGTCATTTTTTACCCTCCCCCTTTATATCCCTTTCAAGAAACGCGTAAGCGCTATGGTTGTGAATCGACTCCCAGTTCTCGGCCTCGACCCGGTACCAGGTGAGCTTCCTTATCCTGGACAGGTTCAACGCTACCTCCCTCACCACGTCTTCCACGAACATGGGGTTATCGTAGGCCTTCTCCGTAACGTATTTCTCGTCCACGCGCTTGAGGAGCGAATAGACGGGGCTGCTGGCTGACTTCTCGACCGTTCTCACTATATCCTCGATCCAGACAAACCCGTCAAAGCGCACGGCCACATTTACCACACCCCTCTGATTATGCGCCCCACGCTCGCTTATCTCTTTTGAGCATGGGCATAAGGTCAGAACCGGCACCATCACCTCGACTACGATATCCCTCTTCGCGCCAAGCGTGCCTGAGTATATGCACCTGTACTCCATAAGCCCTTTCGACTTTGATACAGGCGCGGCCTTTTCGATAAAATAGGGGAATTCGACCTTAAGGTGGGCCGTAGACGCGCTGAACCTCTTTTTCATCTTTTCGAGTATCTCGGGGAAGCTCTTTACGGTTATCTCTCCCCTGTGCTCGTTAAGTATCTCTATGAACCTGCTCATGTGAGTGCCCTTGAATTGATGGGGCAGGTCGACATACATGTTTATGGAGGCGATGGTATGCTGGAATTTATTCTTCTTATCCAGCACGATTATCGGGTAGCGGATGTCCTTGACCCCGACCTTGTCGATATTTATGCGCCTTAAATCAGGCTCGCCCTGAACGTCTCTTAGTATTTTCTTTGTCATTTGGATTTTATAAAGCCGGTTGTTTTCAGCCCTGGGCTTGACTCAGGGTAATCATTCAGAATACGCGGCGGCGGAGTTCTCGGATTCCCACACCCGGACCTTTGAGAGCCTTACGTTGCCGTCTTCAAAGGCGGATGAGAGCTCCCTGAAGATGAACCTTGCAATGTTCTCGGCAGTGGTATTGTCCTTGTCGAAAGGCGGCACCTCGTTCAGGTACTTATGATCAAGCTTTTCGATAATTTTCTTAAGCTCGTTCTTTATGAGCTTGAAGTCTACGACCATCCCTATATCGTTGAGCCTGGAAGCGGTCAGGTGCGCCTCTACCTTCCAGTTATGGCCGTGCAGGTTTTCACAGGCGCCTTCGTATCCCCTCAAATTGTGGGCAGATGAAAAACTGGTTTCAACCGTCAGTTCGTACATCTTATTAGTGTATCACATCTGCTTTATACGAAATCAAGGGAAATGATTTCGGCATTTCTTTTTCATTAATTTGTTTTAGCGATATCGCTTATCCCTTGACTTTCCCAGGCCGTAGCAGATATCCTGAACAGTGCCCGCCAATCCGGGCTAAACCAGTCAAGGAGTATCTATGAAAATCGGCCTGAAGTCACGATTAGCCTCGTTTATTTTTATAGCTTCCTTTGTATTTTCAGCAGGCACCGCCTCATCGACCCCGGCGAACGCCAAAAAGCCCTCCGCCGGGCAGGATTTAACGGCCGGCAAGTCCGCTTCAGGAAAGGTGGTATTCGACCTTTCCCACTCGGAGATATTCTCTCCCGTAAAGAAGGGGCCTCTGCATTACACGCAGTTCTACGACAATATCAGGAAGTCGGGCTCCGAGGTCTCTTTGAACAAGAAACCCATCACACCGAAGGCCCTTGAAAGGGTAAAGACTTACATAATAGCCGGGCCCGCGCAGCCTATAACCAAAGACGAGATCGAGACCCTCAGAAACTTTGTCAATAACGGCGGCAATCTCTTACTTCTACTCCATATCTCAGGGCCGGTCGCCCCGCTTTCGGTAGAGTTCGGCATTGTCGTTTCCAACTTCGTGATATCGGACGTGGCGGGTAATATCAACAATAAATCCCAGGATTTTTATGTGACCTCGTTCGCCAGGCACCCGGTAACGGCAGGGCTCAATAAGATAGCGGTATACGGCACATGGGGCCTCATGGCGGAAGTGAATGCCGAGGTGCTTGCCGGCACTTCAGACAAGGCCTGGGCGGACATGAACCGCAACAGGGAGTTTGACAAGGATGAGCCCACGCAGTCGTTCGGGGTCATCGCCGCGAATGAATACGGAAAAGGCAAGGTGGTCGTCGTAGCCGATGACGCGCCGTTTGCCAATCAGTTCATAGGAGAAGCGGACAATAAAAAACTCGCCGATAATATTATCAGGTGGTTTAAGGAGTAATTCCGGGTAAATGAAGATCTGGCGTTTCTTTTCATCGCTCCGGCTTACGATAATCCTCGCCTTTATCACCTGCCTTGTGGCCGCGTGGGGTTCGCTCCTTTCGATGAAGCACCCTCAATTCTACAGGGCGCTGGATCAGATGATCCTGTTCCCGTGGCTTTTCAGCGAGGGCTTTTCATATATAACCCTTACCTTCTGGATGTACCTGCTGGTCTTCCTGGTATTCCTCTTTACGGTCAATACCGCCGTCTGCACGATTGACAAGGTCTACGCTATCCTAAAGAATAAAAGGCCCTGGCAGTCGTTCTTCCCCCATATAGTGCATATAGGCTTCCTGATAGCGCTCCTGGGGCATCTGGCGGGGAGCGTTGGCGGTTTCCGCAGTTCAGGGAACCTCGTCTTTAAGGGAGACTCTATCCCTGTGCCTGATGAGAGCGGGTTATTTTTAAGGCTGAATGACCTTGAAATGAAGGAAGGGGCAAACGGCGATTTAGAGCATTTGAGGTCGAATGTCACCCTCCTCAGCGCGGATAAGAGCGAAATACTGACCGGTGATATTGAGATAAACGGCCCGCTCATTTACAAGGGCGTGGCCTTCTATCATTTTGACCAGGGGACCTCCCCTTCCGGCATCATCCTTAGATCGGGGGCCGAGGAAATGAGCGTGGAGTTCAAGAACTCATTCAAGACCTCCGACGGGGCCGCTTTCAAACTCGGAAATATCTATCCTGATTTCGCGCTTGACGCGGACGGCAGGCCGATGACGCGCTCCGCAAACTTCCGTAACCCGCACATAGAAGTCACGGCCGAAAACGGGGCTGCCGCCTTTCTCGACCTGTCCAGATCAGGCACGGAGGTTACTGTCAACGGGAAGACCTTCAGGCTTATCGATTACATAATTAGCCCGTACGTAGTATTTTCCATACACAAAGATCCGGGGATTTGGTTTATAATAGCTGGTTCAGCCGTACTTGTCGCCGGAATGGTGCTCCTCCTCTTCTTCAGAGGCGAAAGAGGGGAGCTTTTACGGCAGAGGGGCTTGGGAAATTAATTCGGAGGTGGCGTTTTGCTTTTTGAAATCCTGGTACTTTGCTTTTATCTGCTGGTAATAATAGCCGCCAGTGAGATATTCACCAACGCGATAGAGGCACTGGGCGCGAAGCTTAAGTTCTCGGAAGGCGTAACGGGCAGCATCTTCGCCGCTGTCGGCACGGCCCTCCCGGAGACGATGGTACCGCTTGTGGCGATATTCGGCGGCAACAGCGCGAAAGTCAGCGAGGAGGTCGGCGTCGGCGCGATACTCGGGGCGCCGTTCATGCTCTCTACCCTCGCGATGTTTCTCCTCGGGGTGGCGGCATGGCAATTCAGGTCAAGGAGAAATAAGAACGAGATCGCCCCGGAAAGAAGCGGGTTTAAGCGCGACATGGAATTTTTCCTCTTCTGCTTCATAATAGCTTTCCTTGTGGCCTTTACCCCGCACGAATACCGGCTTGTGCGCATCTTCATCGCTTTCGTGCTCGTGCTCACTTACTTTTACTACGTACTTGAGACGATAAAGGCCAGCGCGGCCCTTGTGGAGGGCGGGCACGCCACGGAGAACTCCAAGGGGCTCTATCTTTCGCTTATCTTTAAAGAGCACATGTTCTTCGTGCTCCTGCAGCTCCTCTTTGCGCTCGGGCTCATAATCGTCGGGGCCAAAGGGTTCGTTCACGGCGTGGAGACGCTTGCGGAAGTGCTGCATATGCCCATAATAGCGCTGTCCCTTCTCATAGTGCCCGTGGCGACGGAGCTTCCCGAGAAGATAAACAGCATACTCTGGGTAAGGAACGGCAAAGATACCATGGCAATGGGGAATATAACCGGGGCGATGGTATTTCAGGGGAGCTTGCTGCCTGCAATCGGCATCTTCCTCACACCCTGGACGCTCAATGTTACAGTGCTTACAAGCAGCATCATTACCATAATCGCCGCCGCATGGCTTTATTTGATGGCTATAAGGGTTAAAAAGTTTTCTCCTTTTTACTTTATTCTTAACGGGGTGCTCTACATCTCATTCGTGTGCATAGTCATTTTCGTATTTGCGGCCCAGGCCTACACCAAATAGGTCAAGGTCTGCACCAAAAGGGGTAGAAAAACAGCATACGATGGGCATGGAAATACTCAAGTATCTGTTTTAATAAGCAATTCTTTGATTGGCACAAATCATGCTTATTAATTAACAGTTCTACCAAAAATACCTATTAGGAGGAAGTACCCAGATGAAGAGAGCATTTATCGCAGCAGCAGCCTTATTGATCACAGTTTCTTTCGGCACCATGACAATCGCTTCAGAGAAGGCCGCTGAGCCCGCAAAGGCGGCAACAACAGCAGCTCCTGCGAAAGCCGAAGCCGCAAAGACCGCTGAGCCCGCAAAGGCCGAAGCAACAAAGGAAGTAAAGAAGGTAGCCAAAAAGAAGAAGGCCGCCCCGAAGGCAGAAGCAGCCGCCCCCGCAAAGGCTGAAGCCGCTCCCGCAGCAGTAGCCCCGGCAGCCGCCCCTGCAAAGAAGTAATCTGATTTCATTCACGACTAAAAGGCACCGCTTCGGCGGTGCCTTTTTTTTGCCTTCTCACCGTAAATCCCGCACGGCCGGGCTCCCTTGCTTTACTGCTTCCTTCGGGGTATAATTTCCCATGCCTAAAATCAAGCATCTGTTCCTCTCCACGCGGCCGCAGTTCTTCCCCGGCATAATGATACCGGTGGCGCTCGGCGCATCCGCCGCCTGGCATACGCACGGGAAGGTCCACATACCCTACTTTCTGATTTCGCTCATCGCCGCCACGCTCTTCCACGCTGGAATGAACGTCATAAACGATTACTTCGACTTTAAAAACGGCACGGACAATATAAACCAGTCTGCCCTTACACCCTTTACGGGCGGCTCCCGATTTATCCAGAGCGGCCTTATTTCTCCGCGGGAAACTCTTGTCTTCGGACTGAGCCTTCTCGCCCTCGGCAGCCTTGCGGGCCTTTATCTTTCATATGCCGTAAACCCGCTGCTTTTGATAATCGGGTCCATCGGCCTTTTTGTCGGATTCTTTTATTCCGCTCCACCTATCTTCCTTGCCGGCAGAGGGCTTGGGGAGGCTGCCGTCGGTCTCTGTTTCGGCGTGCTTACAGTACTCGGGGCATATCTTGTCCAGACGAATGAGCTTGGGCCGCACGCGTTTTTCTCCTCGATCCCCATGTCATTCTTAATTGCCGCGCTCCTTTACATAAACGAATTCCCTGACTATGAGGCGGATAAAACCGCGGGCAAGCGCACCCTGGTGGTACGTCTGGGGGTTGAAAAAGGGCGCTACGGGATACTAGTCATCATAGGAGGGGCCTACGCGAGCATTATCGTCGCCGCTATTTCAGGATTTTTGCCTCTGCGGTCGCTGATAGCCATACTTTCCATTGTAGCGGTAATCCCCGGGGTCTTAGGCCTCCTGAAAAATTATAAGGGCGGCCCCTCCCTTATCCCATCCATTAAATCTATAATACTCGCACACCTGTCAACAGGCATACTCCTTATCATCTCCAACATTATCTAGCCCCATTTTCAGACCCCATTACTTGACATCGATCTCTTTGGTACCTATCCTTTAAGAAATGGAATCTCAGCGATCATCTTTAGCCGAAAGGAGGATTTTTATGCCGTTTGAGAAATGGAACCCCCTGAGAGAGCTTGAGGTCATGAAGAGGGAAATGGACAGGATTTGGGAGGACGTATTCTCCACTCCAAGAAGGGTAGACATCCCCTGGAAGAAGCCGCCTGAGAAAGAACGGGGCGGGGTCGCGTCTCCCGCCATAGATATCTTAGACAGGAACGAAGAGGTGATAGTGCGGGCCGAGATGCCAGGGGTGGTGAAAGAGGATATTGACGTATCCATGCAGGAAAACACCCTCACCATCAAAGGCGAGATCAGGGACGAGATGGAAAAAGGCGGGGAGTTTTCCTATTCAGAAAGGAATTACAAATATTACTCAAGGTCAGTGAACATACCTTTCAAGATACAGCCCGACAGGATAAGGGCCGCCCTTAAAGACGGGCTGTTAAGCATTCACATCCCGAAGGCAATGGAAGTGCAGCCAAAGAAGATCAACGTCGAGATATCATAGCCGCATGGGTTCCTTATAGTTTCCCGCCCTCATAGTTCCCTCTCCACTTGCTGGAAAGGGAGGAGGGTGAGAGGGGACTTTAAACGAGACTCCGTCGCTTCGCGCGCAAAGCCTTTCGTTTTTAGATTTTGTTCTTCAAAAAATACCAAGGGGTATTGCGCAGCGCATAAAGGAGGCGAACGACAGGGCTTCAGTTCTATCAAAGGGAGCAAGCCGACAGCGAGCAGAGCCACTACCCCGAAAGCGCGTGGCAACGCGCAAAAGGCTTTACCAGCCTAAGTTCCGGCCCGTTCGGGAAACGGGCCCTACACGAAAAACCCCTCTCCCCATTTGTGAAGAGGCTGAGTGAGGGAGATATTTAACAGGTGCTGAAAAACCCTAAATTAGTACAGGCTGTTCAAAAAGCTCAGGATGCGAGGCGTCGAGAAGCGAGGAATGAGGCGTACTCTATCTGTACGCCGCAGTGACGAGCGACGAAGACAACGAAGCAGATGGGCTTTTTCAGCAGCCTGTTAAACGGGATTGCATTGCCCCGCGACCTAACGCGGCCGTTTTACCTTTGAAGGCCCTCAAGTTCAGCTTTACTTGCCGTCCACATCCTGATGCCGAGCCTCTGGGCTACTGAATTAGCCCGCTCTAAAAACCTCTTGTCCTTATCATCTTCAAGTATGAGGAGTATCCCCGGCCTTTTCCCGGTCTGTATCGAATAGTACAGCGCCTGACCGAGCGCTTCAGCCCACTTGCTGGCAAAATCGACCTCCACAGCGTACTCCTCCGTCAGACAGTCGACGCGCGACTTGTCCGGCAGAGTGAATTCCATCTTCCCCCCTGCTTTTACGCACCATTCCTTCTGGTATGCCCTTTCCTTAAAGGCGCGCCCAAAAGCCATTGTCCCGCATAGCCAAATAAGCGGAACGAGGGATATTATTATGCCTCTTCTCATTATTTTTTATTTTTTCGGGATGTATCCGGAAGAAAAGAACGGAGATGAAGATCAAGCGGTTTGGATAAGCATGGCGTTGAAAAACACTCTGCCATGCCGGGATTTGAAAACTGGGGCAATCTGTCTGACTATCAATTCACTTCGTCCAATCCACCTTCATCGGCAAGTATCTTCGAACTACTCAGCAACCCCCACCACTTGAATACGGAATCAGCTACCGCGGTCACAGCGAGCCCGGCCATTACAGCCACCAGGATGGAATCGAGCCTGAAGGTGAAGGCGTTCGCCGGATTTACGGCAGAAGAGGCCTTCGAGGCGAACATCCAGTATAGTTTCCACGAGGCCACTATCGTCATCACGAACATGAATGCCATCGGTACGAGCGTTACAAGGGCGTACCTTGCCTTGCCGGGCTTTTGCTTGAGTATTATGGTGGTGCCCACGCACAGGGCGAGCGCGGCAAGAAGCTGGTTAGCCACCCCGAACATCGGCCAGATTGTGGAGACAGACCCGGAATTTATCAGATATCCCCACGATATCACCACGAGCGCGCTTGTCAGCACCACCCCGGGCATCCAATTGGTCTTGCCTATCGGCTTGTATACATGAGCGCCCAGTTCCTGGAGTATGAACCTTGCGACCCTTGTGCCGGTATCGACGGTCGTGAGGATAAACAGGGCCTCGAACATGAGCGCGAAGTTATACCAGTAAGGCATGAGCCCCTTCATGCCAGGAAGCCCGGAAAATATATAAGACATACCGACCGCCAGAGACACCGCCCCTCCGGGCCTCCCGGCCACGTTCACGCCAACGGTATTTGAAAGCTCGGCTATATTGACGGGCGGAAAACCCAGTGCTGCAAGGGCGTCGAATGAAAGCGTCGTGTTTATCGCGAAGTAATCCCCGGGTATGAGGACTGTGGCGGCTATCACAGCCATGACAGCCACAAAGCCCTCAGCGAGCATCGCCCCGAAGCCGATGAGCTTTATATCGCCCTCGCTTTTTATCATCTTGGGAGTGGTTCCTGAAGATATCAGCGAATGAAAGCCGGAGATCGCTCCGCAGGCGATCGTGATGAACATGAACGGGAAAACGCTCCCCGGTATCACGGGGCCGCCGCCACCGATAAATTTGGTGACCGCCGGCATCTGTATCTCAGGGGCCATAAAAATAACCCCTGCCGCGAGTATAAGGACAGTGCCGATCTTAAGATAGGTGGACAGGTAGTCCCTCGGGCACAACAACATCCAGACAGGAAGGACGGACGCCACAAATCCATACGCCGCCATTATGATCACGATAACCGTTTTATCCAGGGCGAAGTAAGGCCCCAGGAACGACCCCGGTATGTATCTGCCGCCTATTACCGCGGCCAGAAGCAGCGCAACCCCTATAACGCTCACCTCCGCTACCCTGCCAGGCCTTATCTTATAGAGATATAGCCCCATAAAGAGCGCTATCGGGATGGTGGCGAATATCGTAAACGTGCCCCACGGGCTTTTATAGAGGGCGTTAACTACCGCAAGCCCAAGGCCAGCGAGGGCGACTATGATAATAAAGAGTATGGCAAGGGCGGCGGTAAACCCGGCCACAGGCCCGACTTCTTTCCTCGCTATCTGGGCAAGGGATGAGCCGTCCCTCCTTACGGAGGCCGCGAGTATCACCATGTCGTGTACCGCTCCGCCAAAGGCCGCGCCGACAAGTATCCAGAGAAATCCCGGCAGGTAGCCGAACTGGGCCGCCAGAACCGGCCCTATGAGCGGCCCTGCCCCGGCTATCGCGGCGAAGTGATGGCCGAACAGCACAAGGGTATGCGTGGGATGAAAGTCCTTGCCGTCGTTATGCTTGTATGCCGGGGTCTTTCTCCGTTCATCTATACTAAGTATCTTCGCGGCGATGAACGCCCCGTAGACCCTGTAGATGACAACAAAAAAACATGCCGAAGATACCACCAGCCAGAGGGCGTTGACGCTCTCGGAAGGGTTTATAATGCGTACCGCGACCCCGAAGGAGTAGGCGAATATGACGGATAATATGCCGAGTATGATAGTAGAGGGCTTCATATGAGATATTGAGAGCAACAGGTATGTTACATTTTAAGGTAAATGGATGCGGGGTGTCAAATGATTAACCATGCGGAAATATTCAGGCCCCAGGCTGAAGGGAAGTAATTCGATTTTTTGAGAGTTTTTTCCCGCGCTGCCCCGCGCGCTTTTCGTGACAAGGGCTTACCCCTTCACCCAATCTCCGCCCTTCCCGCTTATATACTTCTCCGGGTCTTTCTCGAACCGCTCCATACACCCCTTGCCGCAGAAGAAATAAACCTTTCCCTTGTAATCGTATCTAAATGGAGCCTTCTCTTCCGAGAGTATCATCCCGCAGACCGGGTCTTTTGTCATCGCCGCCTCCTATAATCCCCCTAAGAAAGGCCAGCCCCTTTTACATCGCCTCCGACGACTATTTCGGGGATACGGAGTGTCGGCTGAGCGTCCGCCACAGGCACGCCTTGGCTGTCCTTGCCGCATGTGCCGATGCCGTAGCCCAGGTCGGTTCCCACCATGTCTATGGTCATAAGCACCTCAGGGCCGTTCCCAGTAAGGGTAGCGCCCCGCACAAGCTCGCCTACCTTGCCTTTTTCGATCATATACCCTTCGGTCACCTCGAAAACGAAGTCTCCGTTTACGGTATTTACCTGCCCGCCGCCCATCTTCTTTACGAAGAGGCCCTTATCGAGTGATCTTATGATGGAGGCGGGGTCGGTGTTACCCGGCGCTATCAAAGTATTCGTCATCCTGGGGATGGGCCTGTGATGATAGGACTCCCTCCTGCCGTTGCCGGTCGATCTGACGCCAGCCTTCATCGAGCTTAATCTGTCGTGCATATAGCTCTTGAGAACCCCGTTCTCCACAAGCACCGTCCTCTCAGCCGGGCTGCCCTCGTCGTCATAGAAGAAAGACCCTCTCTTATATGGTATCGTCGCGTCGTCGAGAACCGTGATTATCGGGGCAGCGACCTTTTCGTTCATCTTCCCGGAATAGACGGATAAATTCTGCATGGCGAGGTCAGCTTCAAGGCCGTGGCCCACCGCCTCGTGTATCATCGTGCCGCCCGCTTCGCTTGAAAGCACTACGCCCATCTTCCCGCCGGGCGCCCTTCTCGCCTTGATCATATCAAGCGCCCTCTTTGAGGCGATCTCCGCGACCTCTTCGGGAGAGGTCTCTTCGAATATCTCCAGCCCGGTCGCCCCGCCAAGCGGCTCATACCCCGTCTGGACTATGTCATCCTCCTTTGATACGGCGTTGCATACGAATATTATGCCGGTCCTGTCCTCCTCCACCCATTCGCCCAAAGAATTTACGATACAGACCCTCTTAAAGCCGTCCCCGTACATTACCCTGACCTGTCGTATCCTCTTGTCCATTGCCCAGGCTGTCTTGTTGGCCCTGTTGACTAACGATACCTTTTGGCTGAGGTCGGCCTGTATCGGGAGCTTTTTTATGTCAAACCCTGCCGCCTTTTCCTTTTTGGCAAGGCTTATGCCGCCGATTTCCCTGCCCTCTTTCACCCCGTTCGCCACAGTGTGCGCCAGCTCAAGGAGGCCCTTCTCCGTAAAATCGTTGGTATAAGCGTAGTAGGTTTTAAAATTCGCGATCACCCTTATGCCGCACCCCCTGTCACGCCCCACAACTACCTTCTCTATCCTGTTCTCCTCGCATACTATCGATGTATTGAAGGTATCCTCGACATAAATATCGGCGAATTCGCCGCCTTTCGAGAGCGCGGCCTTTATTACCTTGAAGGGTTCGAATGAATCTATAACCATATCTCTCCTTTTGGAATCGGGATCAGCAGAGTATAACAACAGGCATATTGGAGGTCAAGATTTGCGCGAAGGCGTCCAGCTACTTCTTCCATCTCTGATTCGGGTCTTTCACCTTCGGCTCGAACCTCTGGCATTCGAGCCCGGACGAATTATATACGACCCCGGAGGGCATCTCGCGGCTCTTGAAACTCAATGCCTTGCAGCCCCTCGGAAAATACTCGTCCCATGTGACATAGTAGTGTTTGCATTTAAAGCAGTCTATTCTTTCCATCGCCAACTCTGCCCGCTGTTTTATCAAAACCCTTTGTATCCAAGGAGGCCGTAGAGCTCCTTTCTGGTCTGCATCTTATCAAGCAAGCCTTTCTGCGTGCCTTTCTCCCTCAACTCGGTTAACGCCGAACCGATCGCCTTCATCGCGACCCTGAAGATGGTCATGGGAAAGAGCACCATTGAATAACCCATCTCACTGAAGTCATCAACGCTCAGGTAAGGCGTCTTGCCGAACTCGGTCATGTTGGCTATCAACGGGGCGCGTATCTCGCGCGAAAACGCCATGAAATCCTCTCTCGACGTGAGGGCCTCCGGAAAGATGATGTCCGCGCCCGCGTCAAGATACTTCCTGGCCCTGTCTATGGCTCCGCCCAGCCCTTCTACCGCCGCGCCGTCCGTCCTCGCTATAATAAGGAATGTCTTGTCCCTGCGCGAGGAGGCCGCCGCGGCAATTTTTTCGGCGAACTCATCGGCAGATATCAACTCTTTGCCGGGCAGGTGGCCGCAGCGCTTCGGCAAACGCTGGTCTTCCAGCTGGACAGCCTCGGCCCCGAGCGAGCCGAATTCCCTTACCGCCTCTTTTACGGCTTCAGGGCCGCCAAAACCGGTATCGCAATCGACTATGGCGGGTATGTTTACGGACCTGATAATATAAGAGGATAATCTCGCGGCCTCATCGAGCCCGAGTGAGCCGGTATCCGGAAGGCCGCTTGAATTTGAGAGGCCTGCGCCTGATATATAGAGCGCGGGAAAACCGGCCCTCTCGATCATCATGGCCGATACCGCGTCAAAAGCGCCGGGTACTGCGATTGTTTTGTCTTTTATAAGCCCCTTCAGCCGCCCCGGCATTTCAATCCCCTCTTCCAAGGAGCTTCATAAGCTCCCTTATATCCTTAATACTATCAAGATTCCAGAGCGCATCGAGCACCCTTCCCGACTCTTTATTCATGAAATACCATTCGCTCAAGGACTTGAATTTTTTCTCAAGCTCTCTGTCTGAAAGCGGGTTTTTAGGATGCCCTTTCGGATATATGACCTCTTTTACAAGGTACCTTCCGGATCTCAAGACAACCTCGACCCTGTTGGGCATCGCCTCCGGGTAGAGCTTGTCGAGATCGTCGTCGACAACTACTTTTGTCCTGTCGAGCAGCCCTGATATCCGCTCATCGCTTAGCCGCTCTGAAAAGGTAAAGGCCGTAATGCTCCCGTCCATCAAGGCGGCCGCCACGCAAAACGGGAGGCTGTGGTCGGCGGTCTCTCTCGTCTTCGGCCTCCACTTCTCGTCTCCTCTGCCTATTATCTCATAAGCCGCCCTGAATGTGTTTATCGTTACCGATTCTATCTCATCCGTGTCCCCTATTTCCGTATAAAGGTCAAGCGCCGCGCCAATCGCGCTCTGCGCATGGTATTCAGCCGGATAATACTTTATGTAAGTATCGAGTATCTTGAACTGCCCGTCGCCAGCGGCAAACGGGGCGATTGCAAAAGGCCCGGATACGAGCTTGAAAAACCCGAACTCGCCTTCAAATACCGGCGCAGGCCCCGTCATCCCGTTCCTGGCCAGCAAGGCCGCGAAAACGGCGTCCTTCGCGGCGCGCGCGAAGGCGCACCCTTTCCACATGGAAAGTTCCCCCGCCCTTGTCTGCCTTAAGGCAGGCGCTCCGGTACCGGCGATACCCAACGCGTTTACAGTCTGGTCCCTGGTAAGCCCCATCAGCATGGAAGCGGCCAGAGCGCTTGAGAACGCGCCGTACGTGACATGGTCCCATCCGCGCGCGCGGAGCGACGCCCCGTCGCAAAGCCTGCACTGTACTTCATAGGCGGCCGCGACCGCTGTTATGAACTCCTCTCCGCTCTTCCCGAAGGCCTCGGCCGAGGCCAAAGCCGCGGCGATGTTGTCGGACGGATGCGCCGGCTCTTTTGAAAGGTAGGTGTCGTTGTAGTCAAGATACCGTATCATCACTCCGTTAGCGAAGGCCGCATGCTCCGGCGTGGTTTCGCCGCCCCCGATAACGGACGATATCAATCCGTTTTGAATAGACGGAGCCGAGGCCCTCGCTATCTTTGCGGGAAGGCTCTCATAGGCGCCCAGGACGCAAGCTAACGAATCGATAACGCGCCTCTTGACCTCATGGACTACCGGGCCGGGGAGTTGTTCGAACTTAAGCCCCTGGCCGTAATCGGCCATCTTTTCAGCTATCGTCTTTTTATCCATCTCTTTATCAAGCGGCGAGCCCGAACAGGCTACCGCCCGCGGCTTTAAACCTTTCGTGCTTTATATTATTAAGATAGTCCACGCCAGTAGCACAGCCGTTCGCCTCTGCGGATTTGCGGATACCGTTCATTAAACCTTTTCTTTGGGATAACTATAGCTTATCCGCCGTATTACGCAAGGGATCATGTCACTTATAAGATCAGAATATTCATAAACAGGCCGCCTGGGTAATTATATCTCAAAAACAGGCTCTCTTGACAAAAGCCTTTTACGGGCTAAGATTTCAAGAAAGGACTACCCATAATGCGTCAGAACCCAGACCCGTATATCGACAGAGCCGAGGCAGGCAGGTCTTTGGCTGAAAGGCTTTCCAGACACTCGGGAGAGCGCCCCGTCGTCCTGGGGCTCCCAAGGGGCGGAGTGGTCGTAGCCGCCGAAATAGCCAGAGAGCTTAAGTGCGAGCTCGATGTCCTGGTAGCGGGAAAGCTCAGGGCGCCGTATAACCCGGAGCTTGCCATAGGCGCTATTGCAGAGGACGGCAGGGTCTATTTGAACGAGCTTGCCATAAGAGGGCTGCGCATAAAAGAGGATTATCTGACAAGAGAAAAAAGGGCCCGTCTTACGGCGATAAATGAACGGCTCGCGCTCTACAGGAAGGTGAAAAAGAAGGTACCTCTCGCGGGGAGGACGCTGATCATCGTTGACGACGGGCTCGCGACGGGCGCGACGATGATCTCAGCGATACAGGCCGCCTCGGCGTCGCGGGCGGGCAAGATCATAGTGGCTGTCCCGGGAGGGCCTCAGGACTCCGTAGACCGCATCAAGGCCATGCCGGAGGTCTCCGAGGTGGTCTGCCCCGTGATACCGCATCTGTTCTTCGCGGTAAGCCAGCTCTACGCGGATTTCAAACAGGTGGAAGACGATGAAGTCATGGACATCTTAAGGGAGTTCACCAATGAGGGATAAGATACAAAGAGGAAGGACATTACATCCGAAGATCCGCGGCTCCAGGTCTACTCTAAAGTCCTGATATAGCCGTCTATAAGCTCTTTATCCCCGTCAGAGAGGTCTGAAAAAAACACCGCCATGCCCGGGTGGGCCACAAGCCTTTTAAAAGGGTCTCTGGGGTTGGCGATTATATTCAGGTCTTTGTTGATGGCTATATTATAGAGCACCTTTACTTTGGTGGAAAACCTCTTTTCGATATCCGGCAGAGAGAAGCAGAGCTCGCAGGCGGCATTGACCGGGAGCGGATTGAGGGTGATTATAAACATCCCCTCCCTGCTTAGGAGCGAGGCATTCGACCTGATAGTCTTCGATTGGAACCTGAGCTCTACGGGTATATTTACAGGCACCCTGGGGTTCCTTTTAAGCATCTTATTATAAAAAAGCGCCTTATTCAGGTGGAACGCGATATCTTCAGGAGAAGTGTCTTTAGTGATCACTCCCATAAGGCCGGTCTCTTTAAGTGCAGGCAATTCATCCTGCAAGTCAATGGCGGTAAACACGAAAAACGGGTTTGACGATCTCCTCTCCTTGAGGGCCCTGGCCTCTCCTTTCTTCTTCACCTCGAAGATAAACAGGTCTTCAAGATCTCCGCATGCCGCCTTCTTATCCTTTTCGGAAGAGGCGTCGAAGCCGCAGTCTTCCACGGTCTTTCTGAATTGGCCTTTAAATACCCTTGAACTACCGAACAGCAGAACCTTATTTCTCATCTCCACTAGCCCTGTAAGGTTATTTTGTCCATCTTTATCGCGGCCATTGCCGCGCGGTGCTGCCGTGTGGCGAAGTCTTTTATGTTAAGGTTGCCGTTATCCTTAGATATCTCGCGCCATAAGGATTTTTTCGAGAAGAATATCCTTCCGCCGTGATAGATAATAGTCTCGATCGACGGGTTCGCGCCAGCCTGCACCTCGGTTTGGACGTGATAAATGACGCCCGAGTGGTTTACGTTGTCATTAAAACCGAAGACCTCGTGCTCTCCGCCTTCCTCATGCGCCTCCGCCTGAAGGGGGGCGGCGCCCAGGAGTTTTGTTATTATCCCGTCCATGTCTCGGTGCGCGTCAATGGCGGCCTCATCTAGCATGAACGGGCGCATCTTCCGTGCGGCGGCCTTAATGGCGGGCCTTGAATAAAGGACTCCCAGAAACTCCGTCTCAAGGCTCAAGAATGTGTTGGATGCGCTTTTGAAGGCGTCTACCACCCTCAGATCGTCCCTGGACGCCGCCATGTTCAGGAGGAGTTTGGGCCTGAAGCTCTTTATTTCAGTGACCGCTTCCTTCGCGGCCTCCTTGTCCTCTGAGGCGATCCTTTCGCAAAGGTCGGAAAAGGTCTTGGCCGAGTTCTGGCTCTTTGAATCCGTCGAATCCTTTATCATGCCGGAGATATGTTCGTTGCCGGAAAAAAGACGGGACAATCGCCTGTAGACGAAGCTTTTAAGGAAGATGTAAGCGTTCTGAATGGCGGCCGGCTCAGGGACGAGGACTACTATCCCCTCGTTCGATACGGCGAAAAAATCGAGTATATTGAATGTAGACCCGGCACCGAGGTCTACGAGTATGTAGTCCGCCTTCAATTGCCTTATGTGGGAGATTAATTTCTGTTTCTGACCATAAGCCGGGTTGGCGATACCGAGGAACTCCCCGGCCCCGCTTATGAGCCTTAAGTTCTCAACTGGCGTGTCGATAGCCGTCTCATCGAGGGTAGGCGCGCGCCCCTTTAAAAAATCATCGAGGCCCTGCCTGGGATACTTGATCCCGAAGTAGGTATGGAGGTTCGCTCCGCCGAGGTCCGCGTCGACAAGTATTACTTTTTTGCCCCGCTTGGCGAGCGCGCACCCTATGTTGGCGGTCGCAATGCTTTTTCCAACCCCTCCCTTGCCTCCGCCGACAGACCATATGGTTTTTTCTTCGGACATTTGCAGTATAAGTAACTTTTTATCACAAAATTGTCAACATTATTCAGGAGATATGCCGCATTTAAATCCTTGACAATAACTGGAAGCTTATAGTACAAATTACTATAGGTCGTAAAGTGTAAAAAATATAACCTGCTAATCTCCTCCAACGGGTGCAACGGTGAAGGCCTCCTTGAAAATAAAATCATTTTACGCCACGTTTTTCATGGTCTTTGCCGTAATTGTGCTCGCCGGGTGCGGTATCCAGGAAGACCTTAATAATATCATCAACGCCGATCTGCCGAAGAAAAACGACGATTTCGGCCAGGAAGACGATTATTACGAGAAGTTCTATAAAGAGGTCGCTAAAAGGTCGCATATCAAAAAGGGCACATCCGATATAAAGGCACTGGACGGCCTGCCCAAGGACCCTTCCGGCAATGTCAACTGGACGGCGGCCGTCGTCAACGGATATATCAGCCCCAGGGGATCGCTCGACCCTGCCGCGCAGGACGACCTCCCTCTTAACCTGAATATCTTCATAGAGGCCAAAGTCCCGCTGATGGCCAATGTGATGTTCCCACACTCCATACATACCTATTGGCTGAGCTGCAACAACTGCCACCCGAAGATATTCATCCCTGAAGCAGGCGCGAACCCTATCTCTATGGATGAGATATTCAAAGGACAGTGGTGCGGCAGGTGCCACGGGAAGGTCGCGTTCACGTTCTGGCCGAGGGAGAACTGCGTCAGGTGCCATATAGTCCTGAAGGGCCAGTCCCTCGAGAGGGAGAGTTACAAATAATACCCTTTCAGCCGTCTTTATAACAGCGCGCCATGTAGCGCTTGACTTTATATGACGCGGATAGTAATATTTTTGGGATATGAGGGGTACCGGCAAAGGGCCTTGTACGGGGAAGGTTAAAAACCCTGAGGCCCGCAGAGAAAGGAACACAAGGGGACGGATATGAAAAGAATCTTTAAGCTTCTATTCACGATCGCTTTGCCTGTCATAATATACGGTTGCGCGGCGCCGCCGCTTCCAGACCTTTTTTGGCCAGAACCTCCGGATGAGCCGCGCATAAAATATATCAGAGACTACCGCGGCGGATCGGACTTCAAAAAAGGCTCTGCGGCCGTTGACATACTCCTTGGCGCCGAGGGCGGCGGGGCCCTCAAAAAACCGATGGGGGTCCACGCCGATACCAAAGGCAGGATATTCGTGACAGATACCGCAAACGCGGATGTCTTTGTCTTTGACACGGTGAACATGACCGGGACAAGCCTTGCGGCCATGGGCGCAAAACTGTTCTACAAGCCTATCGGGGTCGCCACGGACACAAGCGGCAAGATATATGTCTCTGATTCCCAGACCGACAAGGTCACTGTTCTGGACAGCACAGGAAAGATCGTAACATATCTCAACCCCGACGTGCCTTTCAAGCAGCCCAGCGGAATAGCCACCGACAGCGAGCGCAAAAAGGTATATATCGCCGATACGCATACCCACAACATCAAGGTATTTGAGACCGAAACCTTCAAGCAGCTGCCTACGATAGGCAAGAGGGGCAAGGAAGAAGGCGAATTCAACTTCCCATCCCATATAGCCGTCGATAACAAAGGCAACCTTTATGTCGTCGACACCATGAACGGAAGGGTTCAGATATTCGACAGCGAGGGCAAATTCATAAGGGCCTTCGGCCAGTTCGGCGACGCCCCCGGAATGTTCGCCAGGCCCAAGGGCATCGGCGTGGACAGCGAAGGGCATATCTATGTAGTGGACGCGGCCTTCAATAACATCCAAATATTTGACGAGGAAGGCAAGATACTCCTTGCCTTCGCTTCTTACGGAAGCGACAGGGGCCAGATGATACTCCCTGCCGGCCTTTCGATTGACAAAGACGATTATATATACGTCGTCGACTCCTGGAACCGCAGGGTCGAGGTATTCGAGTTTATCGGGGACAAGGCCAAGTCGAGGCTTGTGCCTGCCTCCATTAAAAAGTAACTCCTTCTAAGCCAAGCCCTTAAAGGCCGCTACTGCGGCCTTTAAGGGCTTTTTTTATTTCCTCGCATTCTTTACACCACTTGAAATTAACACGGCAGGGGCTTCTTCTGTGTAGGGCCCGGTCCCCGAACGGGCCGGGTACAAGGAAACCTTGCATCAAGCAAAAACCTCCCCTCTCTCGACGCTAGGGGACTGAGTGCGAGGATACGGGGTTAAAAAATCCCCCTCACCTCCCCCTGCACAATTAGGAACTCACGCATGTATTTGGCCATTAAGCACACCGGCCCTCTTTACGTATTATGTTTTTTTCAAATAAAATCAATCAGTTACGCAAATTCTGACCATACCAAAATTCCATTAAAAATAAATTAATTTTCCGCTTGACAGGTTTTAATTAAAGAGTATAATAAAACTAAATTAATGCAGATCAAAGGGTTCATGAGGGGCCCCCAAGATCTCAGGCGACGGATGCCTTGTTCCACCGACGACAGGTGTGGTAACAAAGGCATTTTTTTTTGATTAAAAAATGCCGGGAATTAAGACGATTAAAAGTACTTAAACCCACTAAAATTTAATTGACTGAAAGGAGTCTCATATGAAAAGGTTTCTCGCGGTAGCAGTAGCAGTAGCCTCAATCGGTTTCCTCACAGCCGGAACAGCCTCAGCAGTTGACTCATACAACAATGGCGACGCCGCTTCAGGTATCGCTTCTTCAAGGCACAACCTCGGTGGCTTCTCAATGCACATAGGCGCCCAGGGCACAACCGAAGTCTGCGTATTCTGTCACACGCCTCACCACACAAACACAGCCAACAACCTTAGGCCGATGTGGAACAGGGGTACATCAGCTCCGACATCCTTCACAGCCTACGGCACAACAATCGCCGGCACAACGATCGCCAACACCGACATCGGTTCGACATCACTTGCCTGCTTGAGCTGCCATGACGGCGTAACCACATTCGACAACATCGTCAACGCCCCTGGTAAATCCGGCGTAACAAGCGGCGGTGCAGACCGTGGCTACACATTCATCGACTTCGGCACAGTCGTATCTGACTTTATGACATCCAGCAGGTTGAACATCGGCCTCAACCTCTCCAATGACCACCCGGTATCAGTAGCATACAACGCCGGCACAGCAGCTGGTCTCAGGGCCACCAACACAGTAATCAGCGCGATCGATCTTACATCAGATCTTAACACCTCAGCCACAACCTATGACAACGGCAACATGACCAAGAACCTCTGGGCCGTAAAGGGATTCGTTTCCGACACAGCCACCATCGCCGACCTCCTCAGGTCCTCGAAGGTTGAGTGCTCCAGCTGCCATGATCCCCACTTCAACAACAAGTCTTGGCAGGAAATCGATTCCACCTACTCAAACGTAACAGCTGATCAGGAAGGCGAGTCAAACGGCCTCTTCATCAGAAGGGTAGGCGGCAACACAGGTTCAGGCGTCTGCAGAACCTGCCACGAGAAGTAAACACGACGCGGTCGCGAGACTGCAGCGTTCCAAAAAAGGGGCCGAGAAATCGGCCCCTTTTTTTTTGTATATAGCTATACCTGCAACTCACCTTTCCCCTGCAACCATCACATCTCTGTTTGAACCCTCCTCGACAATGTGCCTTTTTGATGTACACTCATTTCTATGGACTGAAACTCCCCGCGGCAAGCAAAACCTCCCCTCCCTCGACGGGATGGGACTGAGGGGAGGGTGAAATTGAAACTCTCCGCGGCAAGCCGCAGGGGAATTTGCCTATAGGATGTTATAACTTCTATCCGCTCACTATGCATATTCAATGCGAATTTTTCGCAGACGCGGCTTCAAAGGAGGAGGTGGTAGACTGGCATTTTTTGCTTGAAAAATGCCGAATATCAACTGACGGACAAATAAAGGGGTGCGATATGAAACGGTTATTTTTAAGCCTTATCTCCGCCGTCTCAGTCGGTTTCATCTCGGTAAGCCCTGTAGCGGGCCTGGACACTTATTTAGCAGGGGACTCGGCAACGGGGATATCCGGGTCAAGACACAACCTCGGCGGCTTAAGTATGCATGTAAGCACCCAGCACACGACCGAGGTGTGCATATTCTGCCATACGCCGCACCACACGAACACGGTAAACAGCATGAAACCCATGTGGAACAGGTACGCGGTCGCAAACGTCAACTTCACTGCATACGGCTCGACAACGGCAAACACATCCATCATAAATACCGATATCGGCTCGGTTTCTCTCGCGTGCCTGAGCTGTCATGACGGCGTAACGACATTCGATAACATCGTAAACGCGCCCGGCAAGGACGGCGTCGTGTCCGGCGGCTCCGACAGGGGCTTCTCGTTCTTTTTCTCCGGCATCCTGGTATCGGATTTCATGACCAGCTCAAGGCTGAATATCGGGCTGGACCTGTCTAACGACCACCCCATGTCGGTAGCGTATAACGGCGGGACTACCGCAAGCCTCCGGCCGACGAACACGATCATAAGCGAAATAGACCTGACAACGGGACTGAGCGCGAGCGCGATAGGATTTGACAACGGCAATCTCACAAAAAATCTCTGGGCGATAAAAGGATACATATCGGATACAGCGACGATATCCGATCTACTGAGAAGCGGGCGGGTAGAGTGCTCATCCTGCCATGACCCTCACTTCAATAACAAATCATGGCAGGAGATAGATTCCACTTTTTCAAATGTGGCCGGCCAGCAGGAAAGGGAATCAAACGGCCTGTTCATGAGAAGGGTCGGCGGGAATACAGGCTCAGGCCTGTGCAGGACATGCCATAATAAGTGACCGGATGGCCTCCGTTAAGCGGCGGGAATTGATCCTGACGGCTTATTCTATTCACGGCCCGTTCCCCGAACGGGCCCTACTTTGCTCCTCGCACCCCGGCTCGCTTGTCCCCTCCTCCCTTACGAGTTTGTTACTCTACGCCCTTGTGGTTGGGTAATACAAAGACAAAATGTACAAACGAGCAGAGCGAAGCAATCTCCTCCCCCCTCACCCAACCTCTCCCACAAGGGGAGAGGGGACCCGGCCCGTTCGGGGAACGGGCCCTACAGATACCAGAGAGGGAACATAAAAAAGGCGCTTGTCCTTTAATAGCCCCGTCTTTGACCTGCGACTTCCTCCTTACACCCCATTAAAAAGTTTTAATAAATGCCTAATCCTTATTTTAAGCAAAAAGACTAGAATATGTGTGATCTTCCTGCGCGTCCACCAGGGTTGGGATACCGCCATTTTCACTTACCCCCGGGGCGGGCCACATGAGATAAGATTTTAGATTTATTATTTATTTTCTTTATATTATAATACCGAATCAATAAAACCGGGAGGTTATAAATATGATCAGGTTTTCAAAAAGACTTCTTTTGACATCCGCTTTTCTGGCCCTTTTTTCGCCATATGGTTTCGCAGCCACCGCGGCGAAAGACGCGCCGAAGGCAACCGCGGCCAACCCCTCTCCTTCGGAGATAATCATAGCCAGGGTTAATGGAAAGAACATAACGAAGGAGAACCTGGATGTCGCAACGAACAACCTCCTGCCGTTGATGACATATCATAACGCCGTCTCGGGCGAAAAGATGAAGGATATCGAGAAAAAAGCCCTTGAGAAGCTTATAAATAACGAGCTCATGTATAAGGCGGCAAAAGACCTCAAGCAGGACGAGGTCAAACAGAAGGAAATTGACGAACAGGTAAAGGAGCTCAAGAAAAGATTGCCCAAGGGCGAGACGCTCGCGAAGGTTCTTAAGAGAAGCAACATGACAGAGGCGGATCTGAAAGACGACTTCAAAAGGGACATAGTAGTGGCGAGGATAGCCAGGAAAAAAGGCGAGGAGCTGAGGAAACTCTCCGACAGCAACGTCAACGAAGCCTACATGAAGGACTATTATCAGAAAAACCTGAACAAGTTCAAAGAGCCGGAGCAGATCCATATAAGGACGATCCTCGTAAAGGCAGACCCGTCAGGCGGACAGAGGGTTTGGAACGAATCACTCAAGAAGGCTAAAGACGCGCTGGCGTCGATAAAGGGCGGCCAGGATTTCGCGAAGGTCGCTGAAAAAACCTCAGAAGACCCGTTCGCGAAAAAAGGCGGCGACATGGGCTGGGCGCATAAAGGCAGCCTGCTCGCTGAAATTGACGAGGCCACCTCGAAACTTAAGGTTGGAGAGATGAGCGACCCGGTAGCCACCATATACGGGTACCACATAATAAAGCTCGAGGGCAGGAAACCCCCGGTTCAGAAGAAGTTTGAAGAGCTGAACAAGGAAAAGCTTAAGAAGGAACTTGAGGCCAAGGAATACAAGAAGCTTTGGGAAGGATGGCTCAAGGGCCTCCATGATACGTCCAAGGTCGAGATTCTACAGCCGCTGTAAAAAACAGGATCAAGCCCGAACGGGAGAATGTTATGCCTGCGGAAAAAGAACATAGATATAAAATATACAGACTGGCCCGCATACCGCTTTTCGCCGGTCTTTTGGCGGTCTCGCTTTTAGGATGCTCCGGGGAGAAATCAAAGACCGCCTCCCCCGCCCCTGAAAGCGCGCAAGCGGTATCCGAAGCGAAACCCGGGGATCCGAAAGCGGGCAAGGAGATATACTTCAGGTACTGCCACTTCTGCCACGGGCAGCGCGGCATGGGGGACGGACCCGTCGGAATAGCGCTCTCTCCGCATCCCGCCGATTTCGTGAACGATTCGAAGCGTATGGCAAAGACAGATCCCGAGCTCTTCAAATCCATCACGGAAGGAATACACAAGGAGGTCGGCGGGGAGTCGATGTCCATGCCTAGATGGCAGGAGATACTCTCTGAAAAAGAGAGGTGGGACGTCCTGTCTTTTATAAGACAGCTTGAGCGCGAAGGGAAGCAGATTCAGAAGTAGACCATCTGATGAGGGATAAATGAAGAGATATTACGTTGGATTCGGCGTCCTCGCGTTAAACCTGATGCTTTTTAACGGAACGGCTTTTTCTGCCGCCGACGATTACGACCCTGTCTCAGGGGAGCCCAAGTGCACGAACTGCCACACCCCTGACAGGAGGTACTCCACTGATTATACGAGGGACGAGACCTGCGCCGAGTGCCATGGCCCGGGCTTGAGCGACAAGTACGTGGAGATAGACGGCCGTTTCCGCGCGCCCGACGGCGCAAAAGAAGTCAACGAATACGTCGCGGCGAATGAAAAGAAAGCGGCTCCGAAAAAAGAAACCTCCGCTAAAGGCATGGCTCTCATCCCTGCCGGGGAATTCACGATGGGCTCGAACGAATGGTGGCCGAAAAGCCAGCCTGAGCACCAGAGGATGGTGGAGGCCTTCTATCTCGACGGATATGAGGTGACCAACCAGCGGTACAAGGCCTTTGTGGACGCTACCGGTTATCCGGCGCCGGACCACTGGAAAGAAGGCAAGATACCGCAGGGCAAGGGCGATCACCCCGTAGTATACGTGACATGGACCGACGCTGACGCGTTTTGCAGGTGGGAAGGCAAAAGGCTCCCCTCAGAGGCGGAGTGGGAGAAGGCATCCAGGGGAAAAGACAAGAGGACATTTCCCTGGGGCGATAAATTTTCAAAAGACAGAGGCAACACGCCCCAGCTTGGGCACGAAGACACCATGCCTGTCGGAAGTTTCGAGAACGGCAAGAGCCCGTACGGTATCTACGACATGGCCGGCAACGCGTTCGAATGGACGGACAGCTGGTTCAAGCCATATCCCGGCAATACTCACTCGGATGAAAATTATGGAGAGAAGTATAAGGTCTTGAAGGGCGGCTCCTGGTACGATTGCACCACATACAAGTGCGGCATAAGCGCTCCGAACTACAACAGGATATTTTTCCACCCGAGCACAAAGAACAACAACTTCGGGTTCAGGTGCGCCAAAGATAAATAAAATTACCGCCCGGGACTATGCTAATGAAAAGAACAGGAGCTGGCGCAGACAAATACCTGGTATTTACGACTTTTATAAGCGGCTCTATCGTAATGGTCATCGAGCTTATCGGCTCCAGGGTCATCGGCCCGCCGTTCGGGGTAAGCCTCTTTGTCTGGACATCGCTGATTACCGTAACGCTTGTTTCCCTGGCCCTCGGCTACTGGATCGGCGGCAGGATCGCCGACAGGAAGGATAGTTACGCCGCCCTGTTCTCAATAATACTCATAGCCGGCCTCTTCCTTCTGGCAGTGCCGCTGACGAAGGGGTTCATTATTGAGCGCGCCCTCTCACTCGGCCTCAGGGCCGGCTCCCTTTTAAGCTCTACCGTCCTTTTCGGCCCGCCTCTTTTTTTTCTTGGAATGGTTACGCCTTACACGGTCAAGCTCTATATGGGCAATGAGCGCGGCGGTGTCGGTAAAACAGTCGGCTGGCTCTATGCCATTTCAACAGCCGGAAGTTTCATAGGCACTGTTTCCACCGGATTTCTCCTGATACCCAACCTCGGGGTAAATAATATAATATATCTTTCGTCCCTCGCGCTGATATCCTTAAGCGCCGGGTACTGGATACTTTTCCATAAAAAGCCTTACCTTGTAATACTGGCTATAGTGCCTGTTGTCCTGCTCCTTGCCCCAAAAGAGCTTCCGTCGATAACAAGGCCGGACGGTACAAAAGTCGCCCTCCTCGTGAATGAGGACAGCCCCTACGGACAGATAAAAGTCGTCGATTACAACTTCGGCGATACCAGGCTAAGGGAATTCCTGCTTGAGAACATGATACAGGGCGGGATCGACGTAAACTCCGGCCTCTCCATCTCGAAGTATACGTACTATATCGAAAGGCTCGCCCACGCTTACAAAAGCGATGCCAGCAGGGCCCTCGTCATAGGGCTTGGAAGCGGCATAGTGCCTGGCAGGTTCGATAAATACTACAATATTAAAACCGATGTCGTAGAGATAAATCCGGGGGTAATCGAGGCCGCATCCAAATACTTCTCATACGACGCGAACCTGCACCCGACCTTCGCGGAGGACGGCAGATATTTCCTGAAATCCTCCGATTCTCTTTATGATGTGATAGTCCTTGACGCATTCTCCGGCGACACCCCGCCCAGCCATCTTATAAGCCTTGAGGCGTTCGAGTTTATAGGGAAGCGGCTTGCGGGCGACGGGGTGCTCCTGATTAATTTCGTAGGCACAAACCAGAGGGAAGACGCTGTCGTCCCCGAATCGCTCTACCGCACCCTCAAAGAGGTATTCCCTTATGTCGATGTGTTCACGTCCTCAGAGTACGACAACTCCTCTCCCAAGGTCGTTAATTTGATATTCGCCGCCACAAAGAAGGAACCTGTTATTTCCGAGCAGCAGGAAGACGCCCCTGTTTACCAGGTTTTTAAAGACGACATAGACAATCTCTTGAACCGGAAGGTAAACCTCGCGAAGGGGACTTTTCTCTTTACGGACGATTTTAACCCTATAGATTTTCTGGACCTTAAGGCCAGGGAAAAATTCCGTTACAACATTATAAGATCCAGCGACAGCGACATCGTGATCGATTAAAAAACTTGAAAACAAGGCTGTTTATAGATATATTTTCAGGTTGGAAACTTTGCCTTGAAAGGCATTGTTCCGCACGAACGCACCAATTCTCAAGGAGGGAAGGTAATGCGCTGTTTCGGTAAAGCGAAGTATTTTCTACTGCCTGCGGTGGTCATTCTCCTCACGGGCTGCAAATCGCCCCCTGAGGACATGATAAAGATACCCAAAGGCGAATTCATCATGGGCAGCAACGAGGTCGACAGGGAGGCAAAGGCCCTGCAATACGGCGACAGGAGGCCCTGGTACGCCAATGAAAGGCCTGAGAGAAAGGTCAGCCTCAATACATTCCATATAGACAGGACCGAAGTAACGAACAAGAGCTACAAGGAATTTGTGGATCAGGCCAAGCATCCCGCCCCGCCGCACTGGACAGGGGGCGCCTACCAGGCCGAGTTGGCGGAACATCCGGTGGTATTCGTCAACTGGAAAGACGCCGACGAATATTGCAAATGGAAAGGCAAGAGGCTCCCGACCGAGGCTGAATGGGAAAAGGCGGCGAGAGGCACCGACGGCAGGGCATTCCCGTGGGGCAATGATTTCGACATTAAAAAAGTCAATACCATGGGCGAATACGGCGGCACCGTTCCGGTAGGCACGCTCAAGGACGGACAGAGCCCGTACGGCGCAGCGGACATGTCGGGTAACGCACAGGAGTGGACGGCGGACTGGTATAAACCGTACCCCGACAGCCCGTTCAAAGACCCGGATTATGGAGAAAAATTCAAGGTAGTCCGTGGCGGAGGATGGGGCGGCATGGGTCACTATTCGCTCCAGGTCTACGTGAGGGCTCCATTCAGAAATACAGCGCCTCCTGAAGGCCGCTTCAACGATCTCGGCTTCAGGTGCGTCTGGTAGTTTTTTTGAGGCGGCGCGTCTGCGCCGCCTCCAGCTTATCAATTGTCCCCAGGGGACATCCTTAAAGCTTCAGTTTTCACCGGGGAGACGCCCGGGAAGTTTCAAGACTTATCTCAATTTTCATAAAGAAGAACGCCACGACGCCGTGGCAATGCGCGTTGGGACGGGGCAGAAGGACTAGGCTCGCAGGGTTGATCAAGGTTCAACTCAAAGAAAGGACCAGGCAATATGTTCCGCAACAAACGGTTATTGTGGGCAGCGGTTTTCCTCGCAGGCTGTTTTGCGCCCAAAGTAGCCTATGCCGTAGAAGAAGACCCCTACATATACAAGTCCCTCGTGGGAAGGGTCTATTTCGAGTTCGAAAAAGCCTCGACCGAGCAGAACGGCGTCAGTTCGGACTCCTCAAGGTTCCAGCAGACGTACAGCCTCGACCTGAAGGGGAATATCGTATCAAGAAGGCTCGTGATTTACGACGCGGGGTTTGCGTTCACCGATAACAATTACACTTCCACATCCAGCGACATCAATACCGACACCAAGGATTACTATTTAAGGACTACAATACTCCCTAAGTCAGGCATACCTCTGACGCTTTACGGCACGCATGCCGAATCCAGCACCAGCAGCTCCGATAGCATAACCACAAAGACCACATACGGGCTCAATTGGTTCCTGAAGCTCAGGACCCTCCCTCAAACATCCATATACGCCGAGAGGGCGCTGACGGAGTCGAGCAGCGTGGAATCCGAAACCGGGAATTACAAGGTCATAATGAAAAAGGCCCTGGGGCCTACGCAAAACGAGCTTACTTCCACATACTCGACCTCGGACTCCAGCGATGGCACGAATTCTTCCCAGAATACCATCAATTACAGCAACACCACAAAAGTTTCAAGAAGCACGCAGTTATATCTCGGCGCCACCAGAAGCAATTCGGAGTCTGATGATACGGATACCAGCCTTGAGGGATTGACCCTTACGCTTAACTCAAAGCCCAGCACGGATTTTACGCAGAATCACCACTACACTTTTTACAGGACCAAAATAGATTCCGACACTCAGATCGGCAAAAACTATTCCGCCGACATGCTCTACAGGCTTAACGACCGGGCTGACGCGAATGCAGGCCTCAACTTAAGCACCGCGGATAACGAATCATCCTCTTCAAGTTCGGAGACGGCTACGACGGGCGCGAACGCCGGTGTGAATTACAGGGTAACATCGAACCTCTCGACCTCTGGAGCGGTCTCCTATTCGGACTATAAGACCAATTCAACCGACAGCAGCACCACGACAGGAGACCGGAAGACGTTCAGAGTGACCTCGAGGGCCACATATAACAAGACATTATCGTGGGCGCTCCTGGGCGCGGGTTACAGCCTTGGCTATGTGGAGGACAAGGCGCAGGACCTTCCGGCTGGAAAGGGTCTTGAGCAGACCGTCAATGGTTCGCTGAGCAACATAGACGTAAACCGCTTCGTCGGCTTCGCTGTCGCTTATTCCAGAGGTGAGGTAAAAACCTTCTCCGGAGAAAACATAGACACCACCACAAAGACCTACAGCGCGAGCGCGTTTAACAAGGAATTAAAAAAATACATTTTAATGAACGCTTCTTATCAGAAATATTCCCTGGATTCATACCTGGATTCCACCGACAGCAAAACCGAGACATACAGGCTCGATGCTACGTCCACATATTTCAAGAACGTATCGCTCCAGTCATACGCCGAACGTTCCAACACCTTCACAACGCAGAGCGGCTTCGGCCAGTCGGATTCGGCGGGCGTTTCCGCAAGCCATGGCAGAGCTGTGCTGAAAGGCAACTTAAGCCTGTCCGTCTTTTACAGCGTTACCGACAGCGAATTTGAGGGCGGCTCGGAGCTGGTAAAAGACGCGCAATATCTGGCGAGCTACTCTAGAAAGTTCAACAACCTTTCATGGCAGTCAACTCTCCAAATGACGGAAAAGAGGGGCTCCAGCACCAAAAAGGACGCGTTGCTTTTCCAAAACTCCTTGCTTTATCCGCTCCGGAGCTGGCTGGTCGCGCTCGAACAGAAGTATTCGCTTACCAATGACAATAACACCGAGACAAAAGAAAACTCTATCCTGTTCAAGGCTACAAGGGTTTTCGTCAGAATATGGTAATATAACCGCAGTCCGTCTTTAACCGGATATCAAAATGGAAAATGAAGACGCCTTCCCGGCAAATCTAGCGATCCTTCTCCTGGCAGCCGTCATCCTTGCGCTTGGAGGCGCCACCTACAGCAGAAATAAAACATGGAAGACACCGGCATCCCTGTGGGGAGACATAGTAAGGAAATCCCCCGGAAAGGCGCGCCCGCATTATAACTACGCCACGGTTCTTGCCGGAGAGGGGAAACTGGATGAAGCGCTTGAGGAGAACCTCAAGGCCATAGATATCTACCCTTATTATGGCAAGGCCTACTTTAACATAGGGGCTATATTCCATACCTGGGGCCGGGTAGATGAAGCTATAGAGAAATACCGCATCGCCATAGAGCTCAAACCCGACATCGTAGAGGCCCACAACAATCTCGGATACGCGTATTACAAGAAAGGCAACATGGATGGCGCGTTTAAGGAGTACATGACAGTCCTGGAGATAAAACCGTCCCATGTAAAAACGTATATAAATCTGGGATACCTCTTCAGGGACACGGGCCGGCTGGACCAGGCGATAACCGAATACCGGAAGGCGCTTTCATACCTGCCTGATTACGCGCCGGCTTATCATCTGATCGGAGAAGCCTATCTAATGAAGGATGAAATACCGGCCGCACTGGAGGGATTTAACGCCGCCTTGAGCCTCAATCCGGCTTACGCCGAGGCCTATAACGGGCTCGGCAAGGCTTACTTGCGGATGGGACGGACGGAAATGGCGGCTGCGGCATTTGAGAGCGCTTTAAAGATAAATCCGGGATTGGAAGACGCGGCGGAGAATTTAAGGCTGGCACAGGGGCGATAGCTTACCGTCAGGACCTGATCTGCCTCAGGGCGTCCCTCGCCTCCTGCTTTACCTGGTCGAAAGGATAATCCAAAAACGCCTGCACATATCCCTCAAAGCCTTTCGCCCTTGACCCCAGCGAGGCGGCGACCTTTAACAGCTCTACAATAGTCCTTGAATCCTTCTTATCCCCCGCTGACATGAGCGCCTCGAATATCTTGGGAATATCCGCGCCGTCCAGGCTTGAAACCGCGTTCATAATGGACTCGGCCGCGGATGCCACCGATGCGGCGTCGCCGGAATTAAGCACAGTAAGGAGCGCGTCCATGCCCCTGCGCCCGGCCGTTGCGAGCGCCTGCGCGGAGGTAGACCTGTAGAAAGGCTCGGAATGCTCCATGAGATGCTTTTTTACTATTTCCACGCCTTCGCCAAACCCCTGAACGAGCGCTATGGCGGAGGCCTTTCTTACGTGGTAGGCCTCGCTGTTGAGGTGCTCGACAAGTACGTTCTTCGCGTCCGATGTCTTCAGCCTCGCGAGCTCCTGCGCGGCCAATATCGACACGTCCTCATTCTTGTGTTCCAGGCTACCTACCATTATGTTATAAAACAACTTGTTCCTCGAAAGCGATATCGTGTGGAGGATCGTCTTGGGAAAAACGCCTTGAGGCGGGTTATCGATCAGGTGGACAAGTTCCTTTATAGTGCCTACCTGGTCTTCCTTGGCCAGGAAGTTTAGCAGCATAGTGCCTTCTTCCCTGGTGACCGTGCCTGCCATGACCTTCGAAAACATGTTGGTCAATTTATCCCGGACAGTGCTCATCTTCCTGCTAATTCCTTTCTTTTATCCTTTTAAACCTGGGAGCCGCATTCCTGAATGGATTATACCATAACCCAAGAGATTACGGCAACATATGGCTTTTTGCAAGCTCCTTCTCAATTTCCGCCACCTACGACTTTTAGCCTGTTTATTAACGATGGGTCACCCGGCGAGAGCCTGAGGGCCTCCTCATAATTCGCCGCCGCTTCCGCCTTTTGGCCCATGCGCGAGTAATTGTCTCCAAGCCTTATGCGTATTTCACGCGAGAGGGCCGGATTTTTAGCGAAGAGTATCGCTTTTGAATAAAGTTCCATAGCGTCGTTAGTATGCCCTTGTCCCTCATAAATAGTCCCGAGATTAAAACCAGCGACCGCGTCCTCAGGCTCAACCCTCAAAACCTCGCTGTATTCAGAGGCGGCCTCTTTAAGGAAACCGTTTCTGTGATAAGCGGCTGCCAGCACCTTTCTCGTAAGGAGGAGCATGGTCGGGTCAGGATAGTAGCTCCCGTTGTTTAACCTAAGCGCTTCTCTTAACCCCGTCACTGCCGCGTCCGTCCGCCCCTCTTTTAAATCCATGTAACCTATGGAATGGAGAGCAAGATAGTTGGAGGAAGACCCTTCGAGGGCCCTGGCCCAGAGCGTCCGGTCGTCCTTCCAGAAAAACGACCTCTGGCGCGCCCAAACGGAATAGACAGCGGTTGCGAATATCAATAGAACGAGGGCGGGGATCAGAGCGCCTCTGGCTGAAAGGATCTTCCTGAAGGAGAGCGCGGTTATAAGGCCAAGCCCGATCGAAGGGAAGTATAGATACCTGTCCGCGAAAGGCGTCCTGCTTATGGCGGGCGCGTAAAGCGCGGGCAGGAGCGGTATTACGATAAAGGCAAGCCCGAGGAAGAACAGAGGATCAAGCTTTTTTCTTGCAAGAAAGATGATTATCGCCAGGGCAGATATTATGGATACAGATACCAGAACATCAACGCCGGCAAATGACGCCGCAGGCCTGAAGAGCTGGAGCGGATAATCGTTTATGGGCAACAGCAACGCCTTTAAATACCCCGTAAAGAGCGGAAAGGCGTTTATAAGGTAGTCTGTCCCTTTCAGGTTCGTATGGAGCTTTTCAGGCGCCGCCACATGCCCCAGCAAGCCCATCTTTAAACATATATAGACGGCTCCCGCTATAACGAACGGCAGGTATCTTATGAGCCTGCCCATGCTTAAAAACGGTTTGGTTCCCTTTGCCGAATCGTATGCAAAAAGGAATACCGGCAGCAGGACGGCGGTCTCTTTCGTGAATACGGCTAAAAAGAAGAGCAGGGCCGGAAGGAGTCTGGATAAAATCCCTTGAGAACCCTCTGCCCCTATGTAGAGATAAAACGCGCTCAAGGCCAGCGAGGTGTAAAGGAGCTCCGGAACGCATCCGATCCACGAGACCACTTCGCTGTTTACGGGGAGCGCAGCGAATATAAGCGCTCCCGCAAGCGCCGGCAGATACGCCGCGAAGCCTTCCCTCTCCCTTCCAAGGAGGCGTGAGAGGACAAGAAAGACAAGAACCGCGTTTACGGCATGAAGGATGATATTTACAAGGTGCCAGCCCCACGCGTTCAGGCCGAAAAGGGAATATTCCAGCATATAGAACGCCATAAAGAGCGGGCGGTATGAGATCGCCTGATAGCTCCCCTCGGCAAAAGCGAATGTGTGAGACGTAAAAATTGCGGGGAGATACCGGATGTCCGTGATCCACTTATTCCTCAGTACCTGCTCCGCGTCGTCATAGACAAAACCGTTCCCGAGACTGCCGTAATAGACGGCAAAAGTAACGGCGGCCAATATTAAAATCGACGCCAGTCTGTATTTAAAACCCTTCAACATCTTCAATCAGCCATCTTTCTTATCAGACTCAGATTATTGATAACCGCCGGGTCTCCGGGGGCGATCCGAAGCGCCTCTTCAAGACTTAAGACGGCCTCGCTATAGAGCCCCTTCCTTGCGAAACAGCTTCCCATATTGCTGTATATATCCTTAAGGTCCTGCCGCCTCCAGGGGAAGCTCAAAGCCTGGTTATAAAAATCGAGGGCTTCGTCGCAGAGACCCATTTCCTGGTACGTGAGGGCGATATTGTAATAGGCTTCTGCGTAGTCAGGCTTTATTACGGCCGCCTCCTTGAATTCCCTGACCGCATCGCTTCGCATCCCTTTCTGCCTGTAAATCCTGGCCAGATGCATATGAGAAAGGACGAGCGTGACCTTGTCAGGGAACCTCCTCAGGCTGTTAGCCTTTATCGATTCCCTGTATTCATGAGCGGCCTCGTCGACCCTGCCCATGATACCATATTCGACCCCGATATTGTGCATGGCGAGGTAATTCCCCTCCTCCGCCCTCGCTGACGCGCTCCAGATGCTCAGATCATCGCTCCACTCAAAATTTCTCTTTACCGTCCCCCACGAATAAAGCGCTGTAACAATCAAAAGCGCCGCAAGGGCCGCTGCCGTCCATCTTGGGGCCTTCTTCATGAGATAGTACGCAACGGCGCCGATTAAAATAAAAAAACCCGCGGAAGGCAGATAGGCCTGCCTCTCGGCAAAGGGGTTCTGGCTGAGAGCCGGGATGTACAGAGCGGGAAGTATCGTAATACAGAAGAAAATTACCGTGAAGATAACCAGTGGGTTCAAAACCTTCCTGAACCTGAATATCAGCCCCGCGGTTATGAGTATAAAAAAGACGGATACGAGGGCCTTTATCTCGAAGAATGACAGTACAGGGGTAAAGACCCTGAACGGATAGAATTTTACGGGCCATACAAGGGCGTATATGTAATCCAGAAAGAAAACCGGAATATTTATAGATAGAAGAATGGTATCGAGATACGGGTGCATGCCGGGGCCGGGCTTGACCCCGCCAAGGACTGCGAACCTGATGGCGAAATAAACGAGGACAACGGCTGACAGAACGATATAACGCTTTAAATGCCTGCCAACCCCCTCCCTTCTTACCGAATAATCGTAAATAAACGCTACTGCCGGGAAAGTTATCGCGGTCTCTTTGCAAAGGAGGGCGAGGAAGTAGAAGGCCGCCGATAAAACAATCCCTCCCCTGCCTGTGTTAATGTAGAAATAAAACGCGAGCAGATAGAAGAGGGTATATGAAAGCTCAGGGACGCAGGCTATCCAGGCTACGGGCTCGGAGTGGGCCGGGTGCGCGGCAAACAGCGCCGACGCGAAGAGAGGCGCGATTATCGCGGACGGGGATGCGCCGTCCGAACCCTTCTTCAGGAGAGAAGCTGTCAAAAAAAATACCGCCACTCCATTGGCCGAGTGGAGGATTATGTTCAGGAGATGCCAGCCCCACTCCTTAAGCCCGAAGAAAAAATACTCCGCCATGTATATGACCATAAGGAGCGGCCGGTACGAGCTTGTGACCTTCAGATCGGCCTTAAACCCGTAGACGTGGTTCTTGAATATCTCGGGCAGGTATTTTGCCGACGTTATCCACTCGTTCTTTTCTATCTGGAGGTGGTCGTCATAGACAAATCCGTTCCCGAGGGTGTTATAGTAGACCGAGAAGGATATCACGACGGTCAATATTATCCCGGCCAGGCGTAATTTATTATAGTTGTGGGTATTATCCATACAGAGGTCAGATGCCGTCGTAATATCTCTTGATGAACATACGGTAGAATATCGCCAGGGTATCGGCCCCCGCGCGATATAAATCCTTAGTCCCGATCCTGCCCCATTTCCTAACCCTCTGGAAGTTAAGCACGACCGGCGCCTCGACTATCCTGTAGCCCAGGCGGTTTACGTTCGCCAGTATCTCAAGGTCGTAAGCATACCTTGTGCAGACGATCCTGGGGAATACCCGGCGCAAAACCTCGTAGCTGAATATTTTAAGCCCTGTCTGAGTGTCCCTGACCGGGAGCCTGAAAAGTATTTTAAGCGCTATCGCGTATACCCTGCTGATTATCCTTCTGAACACGGGATAATTGAGGCTTGACGAGGGATGATGTTTGGAGCCTATTACGGCCTCAGCCTTATTGTCTTTCATCGCCTTGAACAGCGCGGGTATCTGAGAGGGATGAAGGTCGAGGTCAGCGTCCAGAAAGGCCACGTAATCGCCCTTGGCGGCCTTAAAACCCTCCTTCAGGGCCCCACCCTTGCCCCTGTTCACATCGTAGCGTATGACCGCCACATTAGGCAAAGACGCGGCGGCCATAGCCTCTTCATAGGTGTTATCCCGGCTCCCGTCATCCACGACTATGATCTCAAAGTCCCCCCAGACGCGCTCAAGCGTCTTCCACGTCTCGCCGATATTTCTGCGGATGTGCTCGCCCTCGTTATAAGCGGGCATTATTACTGACAGCTTCCCGTCGGAAGACTTCATAATCTTACCTTGTGCCCTACATCGAGAGTTCCTTGAGCATCTCACTCGCCTCTTTGTAGTCCGGCTCTATCCTTAAAGCCTCAATGAACTCTCTTGCCGCATCCTCCCGCAGAAATTCGCTTTTGAATATCAGGCCGAGGTTATAATGGGTATCGGCTGAACCGGGATTTATCTTGAGCGCTTCCCTGTAATGGAGGACCGCGCTTATGTTATCATTTTTGGATTGGTAACACCAAGCCAGATTGTAATGGGCGCTCTCATACGATGGATCGAACCTGAGGGCTTCCTTGAACTCTGAGACGGCATTGTCGATATCACCGCTATTCTGGTAGGCGAGCGCGAGATTGTAATGGGCATATTTGCTTGAAGGGGATTTCTGAACCGTATCGGCCCAGAGCGTAAGGTCGTCTTTCCAGGCCATCGACCTCGATATAGTCCCGGCGGCGTAAACTGTGGAGATAACGGCGGGGGCCGTTATTATGACGAGACAAAGCGGCCCCGTGCTGTTTTTAAACATCCTCCAGCAGCTGTAGCCGCCCCTTTTTCTGGCATAGGAAAGCCCGCCCTCTATCGCGTATCCAAGGAGCAGTGAAAAACCTATCGATGGCAGATAGAGGTACCTGTCAGCGAAGGCGGAGGTAGAGAGCGCCGGTATATAGAGCACCGGAAGAAGCGGTAGCCCCATAAAGGCGAGGCTTACAGAGACGACCTTATTGCCACGGAACAGGATGAAGGCGGCAAGAAAAGCGGATAAGATTATCATGCCGGCCATTACAGCGGGTTCTGACGCCGAGTGCGCGTACTTAAGCTCATAAAGGGCGTTAAGCCCCGATGGATAAACAAGCTTCTGAAAATATTTGAATATCAGCGGGAATACGTTGATTACAAGCTCATAGCCTGAAAGCGATATCTGCTTATGATGGATAATGCCGCCTACGGAAAACGTCCTTACGGCCATGTATGCGGATGCGGTTAAAAAAAAGCCCAGATAGCCTCTCCAGCGGCCTTTTACCGCGGTCCAACCGTTTTTAGAAAGGTCATACGCTAATATGGCCGCGGGCAGTACTATTGCCGTCTCTTTGCTCAGCAAGGCCGCGGCAAAGAATACCAGCGAAAGGACGTATGGCAAGGCGGCTTTCGTTTTACTCTCAGCGTACTTCGCGTAGAGGTAAAACGACAAGATGAGGAAGCAGGTGAACGAAAGCTCCGTCACGGCGGAGACCCATGCTACGGCCTCTGTATTTACCGGATGGAGTGCGAAGAGGAGCCCCGTAAAGAGCGCGGGTATCCTGCCCGTCATCTTCGAATCGAGTTTGAAAGGCAGCACCCGCGCCCCGCCGGGGAAGACCCTGGGGAGCTGGTCTGTCTCCTTTAAAATCAAGGCCGCTGTCATAAAGACGAGCACGGCATTCAGGGAATGCAGTACTACGTTTACCAGATGATATCCCCACGGCTCCAATCCGAAGATATGGCGCTCCGCCATGAGAATAAGATGCATCATCGGCCTGTATGTGTTTGAGGCCTGGTTGTCGTAGGCCCATAGGGAGGACGTGAATATCCGGGGGATGTATTGAACGCCGGTCGTCCACAGGTTCCCCAGTACCTGCGTATGGTCGTCATATACAAAGCCGTTTGCCAGCGTTATGAGATATACGCCTGCTGAAATAAAAAAGACCAATGCCGCGGCTATCAGAGAATACTTATCGAACGAAGATTCTTTCCTGATCATTTCAATCCTGATTCTTAAGCATCAGGGCTTTGTTCATGCCCTCTTTGGCGTCGGCATACCCCGGGTTCAGGCTCAAGGTTTCCTGGAATTCTGACAGGGCCTCGTCGAGCATGAACTGGTTGGTATAGATTATCCCGAGGTTATAATGGGCGTCAGCCGCCCCCGCCGGAGCGAGCCTGATAGCCTCCTTATAATGAACGATCGCGCTTTTTACATCTCCCCTCCCCTGGCTCGACCATGCGAAGTTATAATGGGCGTTCGGGTTTCTGGGAGATTTTTCAAGGGTATCGGCCCAGAGCGTATAATCGCTCCTCCAGGCCAGGCTTCTCTTTAAATCCGCGGCTGAATAGGAAAATAAAAGCGCGGCTGAGATGAAGAGGGCCGCTGCCGCCTTGAAGCCTCCTCCACTGCTTCCAATGCCAGGCGAAAGAAACCTACGCGCCGCATAGGCAATGATCAACGCGAACCCCGCGGACGGAAGATACAGATACCTGTCAGCCACGGCCGCGGAAGACAGCGCCGGTATATAAAGCACAGGCAGTATCGGCAGCGCCGCCAATACAAGGGCGGTGGAGACCACCTTATCCCGCCATATGAATATCAGATAAGCAAAAACAGCGGCCGCCAGAATGCCTGCGAGCGCCCTCGGGTCTGTTATCGCATGCGCGGGGTGAAACTCATAAAGCACGTTCAGCCCCGCCGGGTAAAGAAGCTTGCTCAGATAGTGCGCTATAAGAGGGAAGATATTGATGACGGTCTCATAAAACGAAAACACTATCTTTTTCTGGTGGACGATGCCGCCGACCGCCGCAGTCCTTATAACCATGTAAATGGAGGCGGCAACGCCGAAAAGGATATACGCTTTAATGCACCTGACAGCGGCCCTTCCTTTCCTTATAATGTCGTAGGCCGCAAGCAAGGCCGGCAGCACTATGGCGGGCTCTTTGAAAAGGAGGGCGGAGAAAAAGCACGCGATCGAAAGGCCTAGCCTGACCCGTCCGCCCCTGACATAAAGATAAAAGGCTATGAGGAACAAGAACGTGAAAGAAAGCTCGGCTGTGGCGGAGACCCAGTTCGCGACCTCGGAATTGACCGGATGGAGGACAAATACCAGTCCCGCCAGAAGCGGCGGAAAGAGGTTATGGAATACCGCGTAGGAGCGCCTGTCCCTTGCCTCCACTATGTTCGCATTACTTTCGGAAAGAAGAAACGACGCGGCGGCAAACACCAGTATCCCGTTTAACGCATGCAGAATGACATTTAAAAGATGGAAACCCAGGGCATTAAAACCGAAAAGAAAATGCTCTATAGCGAAGAGGATAAAAAGAAAAGGCCTGTATGTATTGGAGGCCGACCTTAATGGGTCGGCGAAGATCGTGGATGAGGTAAGTATCTCCGGTACGTATTTAAAATCAGTCACCCAGATATTGGCGAGGATTATGTGGTTGTCGTCATAGACAAAGCCGTTCTTAAGCGTCTGCCCGTATACGGCGAAGGCGGCCGCGGCTATTATAAGGGCCGCTCCGAGGGTATGCAGCCTGTGAGCGCTCATCTTGGCCTTGACTTTATTTTATTCAGCTCGGTTTCTGCCGCGGCGTATGCCGGGTCTATCCGCAACACAGCGGCAAATTCATCGATCGCCCTGTCCCTCATCCCAAGCTTCCTGTATATAAGCCCCAGGTTATAGCGGGCATCGGCGTTTGCCGGATTTAAGGCCGAGGCGGCGAGGAAGTGGGCTTCAGCCTTCTTCAGATCCCCCGCCTCTTTGTACATCCAACCGATATTATACTGCGCGTCCTCATATCCGGGGTTTATGCGGATCGCCTCCTTGTAGCATTCGATCGCCGCGGGTCGATCCCCCATCTCAACATAGCTCGCGGCCATGTTGTAGTAAGCTACGGCGTTCTTCGGGCTTATCCTCACCGCCTCCTTGAAATGAGCTATCGCGTTAACGTTGTCGTTCATGGATTGGTATATGAGCGCGGCATTGTAGTGCGACTTGTCCTTGTTAGGCTCGAGCTTTATGCTTTCCTTGTACTGCTCGATCGCCTTTTCCTTCTTGCCTCTAACCTGGTATACCCACGCCAGGTTGTACCTGACACGTTCTTTTTTCGGGCTCTTCCTGACGATATCCTCGAACAATCTTATCTCGTTCACCCAAACCTTGTTCCTTACGTATGACGCCGCCCCAAGCGGCGCGGCCGTTACCAGCAAGAGGGCTATCGTAACCGCAGAGGAGGAGGCCTTAAGCCCGAAGCGCGCCTTGAACAGGCCCGCAAGAAAAAGGGCAAAAGAGCTGAACGCTATCGCCATCCCCGGGCTCGGGAGATAGAGCCTGTGCTCGAAGATAATGTCTTTTATGGGGATTATGGAAGACTCTATCGATATCGTGACGAAGAACCAGATTATGCCGAACCCCGCGAGGGCGCCGTAGCCGCCGTTTTTTTTCAAAGCCCTCCATATCAGATATGACCCCAGGGAGAAGAAGAGCAGAAGGAAAACAAACGACGCGACGACCTCCGGATCAAAAAAAGTCCGGAACATCGGATAGTCGTAATCGAGGTTCTGGTTTACGGGAAGGACGAGGAGCCTTAGATAAGTCACGACTACCCTGAACTGTGTTATAAGATAATCGTGCCTCGAAATATTATGGAGGTCTCTTAATTGAAGATTGCGCACCTCATCGCCTATCGCCCCCTCCCCTCCCCAGAGAAAGGCGTCAAGGCCGTACATCGTAAGCGGTATTATCAGCAAGGTGAGCAGGAAAGGGACGAGGCGGAGAACCCTTTTTCCAATCGACCCTCCCTTAAAAAACACGAGTTCAAAAAAGAGCATCATAAAGGGGAGCGTGAACGTTATCTCTTTTGTCTTCTGAGCTATAACGGCCAGAACCAGCGCGGCGGCATAAAATAAGATCCGCTTCGGCGCCCCTTCTGCCGAGCGCCTCCATCGTATGAACGCCAGCAGGGAAAAGATGTAAAACAAGGTGGCCAGGGAGGCAAACCTCTGAGTGACGTATGTTATCGCCTCCGTCTGTACCGGGTGCGCCGTGAAGATGACGGATGACAGCAGGGCGATGCTCCCAGCCGGAATCCCCGAACCTTCAAGCAGAGGGGTTTTGGATGTCTCGCGAACCAGGAGATATACCCCTATCCCGTTAAGACTGTGTATCAGGACGTTGACGAGGTGGTACCCGAAGGTGCCAAGCCCGCCGAAGCTGTAGTTGAGCGCGAAAGTAAGATAGGTGAAATACCTTGAGCCCGTAGGCGGCCAGAAGCTGCTCAAGGGGTGATTCTTGTTGTAGGAGATCACATACAGGTAATCGTCGAACTGGAAAGGTGATGAGAAGGTATTGGAGTAGATTACAAAAGAAATGACCGGTATAAGCAGTACGGCCGCAATAAAACCATAATCCTCAAATATGTCAACAGGTTCAATGCTCTTTGACTGTATCTTTGCCATAGACCGTATGATCAAGAAGCCCCTCTGCCCGGAGAGACGTCCCTAAGTTTTAAGGATTTTGTAACCTGCCGTCAGAACTACGTTATTTTAACTATTTTGAAAGGAACATACAAGGATTATCCTTTGTGACTTGCGCCCTTGATTTAACCTCTTATTTATTATAAGCTTTAAAAAAGTACTGAAATCCATATGATTTTCATAAAAAAAGCAGGTGCCCATGTCTGACGGCTATAACAAAGAACGCCTTTCGGCGCTCGACGCGCTTATCAAGATGCGCCTTGACGTGCCAAACGGCAAGCCCTGGACGCTGGAGCCGAAATCGCTTCGTTTCAAGCACGGCGAGACGATGCCGGAACTCAAGATCCCGTTCCATATGGGAGCCGATGACGAAGCCGTCATAGAAAAGGCCATCCAGGCCCTTGTAGCGCTGATGATAAAGCGTTACGAGCCTCCCTCGGCAGAGGGCCGCAAAGACGCCGCCCCTGTGCTCTTCACGACAACGTTCATAAAAGATAAGTCCTTCAGGACGGATATCTTCATATCCGATTCGATCGAGAAGAGGCTGGCTGAGGCGATAATAGAGACGACCCCCTATCTTGACAGCAACCTGCTTTCAGGCTGGCTTTCAGGCGACGGCCACGGGAAGAAGTTCTTGAAATGGACTTCCGGGATAATCGAAAAATCCCTGAAGGATGAGGCCTGGCACGGAGGCGAAGAGAAGACATCGTATCTTGCGCTCCTATCCATCATCAGCGCGGTCAAGAAGAATAAAGAAAAGATCAAGGGCTTGAGGATCAAAGGCTTGAGCTATGAAAAAATAGACCTTGCCGTGGGCATGGCGATCTTCACGGCCCTCAAGGCGAGCTTAAGGTCGACGCTTGATAATCTCAAGGCCCAGGGGGCAACCTGCTATAGCAGCTCCATAGACACGCTCCTTACCTCCGCTGTCGTCCCGAAATCTCTTCTCTCCATACCTCAAAATCTCCTGTCCCTTACCCTGAACCCTTACGGGATCAATACTGAAACATACGACGCCTTATCAAAACTCATCCCTGACCTTGCCCCTGACCTGTCTTCTCAGCAGCTCATCGGTTCCGCGTCCGACGCGATAAAGGGCCAGTCAGACCTCCTCGATATGCTCAAAACCCAGTACGAAATCGTGCGGTTCAGGGAAGAGGCGCTCAGATATCTGACCGGGTTCGACATCCCCGGCACAGAGGCGCAGTCGATACTCTATGAACTGCTGAATGAAGACAGACTGATAAGAAACGTCCTCTCAGACCATAAGACCGCCGCGACGCTTATAAAGGCGCTTGAGGAAATTAAAAGAAAATTCACTCAGGACGCGCAAAGGTCCGGGGCGATTTCATCCCTGCAGTCCCTTTTGACCGGCAAGAAATCGATGTTTGGCTCCCTGTTAAAAAGCTCCAAAAAGGAATTTGAGTCGATAATACCGGTCATAGAAGGTTATTACGCCTGCCGGTTCGACGACCGCATAGAAAGGTTTGAAGGCCTTATGAGGTCTTACCTTGCCGACCGGCGCGGTGAATACAACCAGAACATGCTCGTCGAGGAGTATAACAAAGGCAGGCTCTACCGGTTCTCTACCGATGAAAGGCCGATACTCAAGACCCTCACTACCGAAGAAGAAGGCCAGCTCTTCATAGACATGAAGGACTTTACCAGGAAGACGCTCAAGGTAAAGGAGATAGCCATGGCCGAGTTCATGAAGGAGTACTTCTACCGGCCCATCCTTAACGCCGCCAGCCAGTACAGCGCCGGGATGGGAGTGGTATCGGATGAGCGCGGCATAAACCTCACGAATCTTCCGGGCGACGCGGCTATCTTTTCCGGGGGGGTCACATACCTTGTCGCCCTCGCAAGGGATATTCAGGTCATCATAAGGCGGTACAGGGACCAGCTGATGCAAAAGCTCCCGCCAAGGAAGGATGACGAGATACTCGAAGAGGTTCATACGTTATTCGAGGAGAAGAAAGAAGCCCTGAAGCAGAAAAGGGCTGAACTCAACAAGGCCCTCGAAAAAAAAGAGCCGGGCGTTGAGTCGAAACTCGTCGCATTGGGTGAAGAAGAGCACAGGCTTGAGAACACATACAGGGACGAGTTGGAAGCAGCCATCAAAAACGAGCTTGAGGCGGGGCTTTTCATCTCATACGGGGCAAAGGCCGAGACTACGGTAATTGAATCCAGGGAAGGGTTCTCCGATACGGTCAAGGTCGCCATCGGAGAGAAGATCAACGAGGCGTCACGCGGCACGTTCAGAAATCCGATGGTCAGGGCGAAGCTTGAGGTTCTCCTTGAGAACGAAAAAAACAAAAAAAGACAGAAGGTAAAATATCCGTTTGACGTTTACATAGACCGGGTGTATTCGGTAAAGATACCGCCTGAACTCGACAGCGCCTTTGAGAAACTTATAACAAACGCAAAGCCGCAAAACGCCCAGGCCCTGACCCAGATAATGGCGAATGAATTCTACAGCGACCTTAAAAGGATCGTCGCCGGAGAGACGTTCAGCTCCTTAAGGCTCATATCATCCAATACGGATATCTATAACAAAGGACAGGCCCTCTCCATCAACGCCCTTGAGGCGTATATAAAAGAGACCCGCGGGTCGAAGTTTTTCTTCAAGAAGACGGTCGATGCCGGGGAGCTTGATCCCGCGATACAGGAGCAATACTTCTTTCCATCGTCAACGCTTGAGTTCCGGTTCGGGATAGAGGCCGTAAAAGGGGTTGAGCGGATTGAGGCGTTCTACAGAAGCGGCGAGGTCGTATTTAAGGGCTTTGAGGCTAACACCCCGATGGTCATTTATGAGATGATAAACTCCGAGGGCGAATTCTTCAGATTGCTTGTAAAATTCCACTTCCACAAATGGCTTGAAGAGGCGAAGGCGGCGGAGGAAAAGTAGAAAAACAGCAGGGACCGTTCCCCAATGAGCCTAAACGGGCCCTACATCAAGCCTACCATTACAATTACAAACACCCAGGCGCCGTCTCAGCTCCCAAACACCTCGTTCATCGAGCCTGTCCTGTAACCCTGAAGGTCAAGGGTCACATATATAAACCCGATCTCCTTGAACCCCTCCACCACTTTCTTTCTCAGATCCTCATCGAGGAATCTCGCAATGGACTTTGCCTCGACCTCTATCCTTACGGTCTCGCCGTGGTACCTGACCCTGAACTGGGTAAACCCAAGGTCGCGCAGCAGGTCTTCGCCTTCCGAGACCTTCTCTAACCGCTCCTCGGTAATCTGCGTCCCGTAAGGGAACCGCGAAGAGAGGCATGCGAAGCTCGGTTTATCCCATGTGGAGAGGTTCATCTCCCTGCTGAACAGCCTTATCTCTTCCTTTGTAAGCCCGGCCTCCTGGAGAGGGCTCCTCACCCCAAGCTCGCCCGCGGCTGTTTTTCCGGGGCGGTAATCGTTCAGGTCGTCGGCGTTAGATCCGTCGGCGACATGGCTGAAGCCAAGCGCCCTGGCTTCCTCCGTGGATATCTTGAACAGTTCGCTCTTGCAGTAATAGCACCTCTTCTCGGTATTGTCCGAAAAATTGGGGATAAGAAGCTCGTTTGATTCGACTACTATGTGCCTTACCCCCATTTCAGAGGCGAGCCTCTTCGCCTCCTGAAATTCCCTCTCAGGGTAAGTGGGGGATGTGGCGGTGATGGCGGCGGCCTTTTTGCCGAGGACATCGGAAGCGACTTTAAGCAAAAATGTCGAATCGACGCCGCCGGAGAAGGCCACCAGCAGGGAGCCCATCGAGCGTATTATCTCCCTCAGCCGCAGAAGCTTGCGGTTCGCATCTTCCTTCGGGAGCCCTGCCGTATTTTCATTGGAGCAGACCGCTTTGCCGCCGTTTAGCATACGCGTGTCTCCTCGACAAGCGTATCCGCCGATGGTTCCGATACCTCCAGCTCTTCAGGTACGCCTCCGGCGGTTGTTACCTTGACGCGTCGCTTGTCCCCGGCCTTCTCAAGGGCATATTTTATTATGAGGCTTCCGGCATAGCTTATCGCCTCTCTGTCGTTACCGCAGACGACCGCTACCGGGCCGGGAAAATCGATCGGCTCCAGGAGAATATCCCCTTCCTGGAGCATGGCCTTAAGCTTTATATTATCGGCCTCGTTCCTACCGACTATTATCTTAAGGCCCTTATATCTGAAGTGCCTCCCGGATTTCAGGAGTACGAGGTCTTTCTTCGTGACATCCTTTTTATTGACAAGGAGGTCCCTTACCTTCTTGGAGAATATCTTGTCCGTCAGCAGACACCCGCCCGAGGGGCACGGGTAATCGTTTATATTAAGCTCCTCGGCCAATTCCATCTGCTCTTTCCTTGACCTCCCAAGAACCGCGAGGAGCTTTTCCCTGTCTACAAGGCCTTCCTTCTCAGGTATGGTCGGCTCAAGCTGCTTCGCGCTCAAAGGCCTTAAGACGAGCCCTTCAAGCCCGCTCTCCCTTTCAATGACCCTGAAGGCGTCCTTCCTCTGGCTCATGGGCCTCTGCCCGAGCACCTCGCCGGTTATTATGAAAGACGCGCCTATTTCCTTCATGTACTCTTTCGCCTGCCTGAACATATATACGCGGCAGTCTACGCACGGGTTTATGCCCTTGCCATAGCCGTGCTTGGGGTTCCTTACGATCTCTATGTAGTCAAGCCCCTTGGTCAGCACCTTTATCGGAATGCCGAATTCCTCGGCGACCCTCTTTGACTCGCTCCTGCAGCCGCCCTCCTTGGCGCCGCCGTGATTGCAGGTGCAGAACGAAGACGTAAAATTAAGCGCGTGCACCTCTATTCCCTGATCGATTATCATCTTAACCGCAAGGGTACTGTCCAGCCCCCCCGAAAGGAGCGCAACTGCCCTGATCATCTCTTCAACACCTCACTCGTCATTTAAAAACCCTTGTAATTTAAGAAAATATAATTATACTGAGAAGGAGTGGCAAAAGCAAAAAAAAACCAGTCTACCTGTAGAAAAAACCTTTTTTTAACGGCTCGGCCTCAAGCAGGCATATGAAATCAGAGTACCTGATAACTCTCCTCCTCTCGCTCCTGATCGGCTATCTGATGTATCTGGTGATGGCGCCCTTTTTCATCCCTATATTCTGGGCCGCGGTGCTGACGATACTTTTTTATCCCTATTATCAATGGCTCCTTAGGAAAGTAACAAAAAGAAGACCGCTCGCGTCGATCATCGCGTGCATTACCATAGCGATCTTCATCCTTATACCGCTGGCCCTTATAGGGGCCGCGCTCGCAAACGAGCTTTTCAACCTCTACCAATGGTCGGAGGGCTATCTACGGGGGATCTCTGAAGGCCAGCCTCCGTCGCCTTCGCGTTTGATGACTTATCTCGAAGGTTTGATCGGAAGGTATGTGGATATCTCCGGCATCGACCTGCACGGCATTCTCGCGGGGTTCGCCGGGGACGCCGCCTCTTATGCGGGAGAGGGCCTCAAGGGTTTCATAAAGAACTTTACCGGATTTGTATTCAACATCTTTCTCGCGTTCTTTACCATGTATTTTCTTTTCAAGGACGGAGAGAGCCTTTTTACGATAATAAAGGACGTCATACCTTTAGCCCAGACGGATAAAGACCGCATAATAGAAAAAAATAAAGCCGTGATCACCGCGACCATAAACGGCGGCGTGCTTGTGGGCCTTGTGCAGGGCGCGCTCGGCGGCATCGCTTTCTGGTTCCTCTCGCTTCCCGGCCCGATACTCTGGAGCTTCGTGATGTTTCTTTTCTCGTTCCTCCCGACCGTCGGGAGCGCGATCATCTGGGTGCCCGCCGCCATATACCTCTTTGTGATAGGGAGCTACATAAAAGGGACTATCCTTGTATTCTGGGGTATTTTCGTAATAGGGCTTGCCGACAACGTGCTACGCCCCTTTATAGTAAGCGGCAAGACAAACCTTCACCCGATGCTTCTTCTCTTCAGCATACTCGGGGCCGTCAACGTCTTCGGGTTTATCGGCATCATAGCCGGGCCGCTTATTCTAAGCATCGGCCAAGCCATGGTCGAGATCTATCATGAATACATCAAGAACAGGAACACATGGCCGGGGTGATAATCAGGGGGGAAGGTCAATGGATGAGCGCGCGTATCCCATGAGACACAAACTCGAAAGGCCGAAGATACTTCTGCCGTCGGTCTTGTTCGTCATAACAATAATAACGACCGTAACAGCCGGGGCCCTTTATCAAGGCGCCGACATCCTCCATTCGCCCTGGGATATCGCGAAGGGCATCCCTTTTTCTATCTCCCTGATCCTGATCCTGGGCACCCATGAGCTGGGCCACTTCATAGCCTCAAGGCGCCACGGGGTCTCCACGACGCTCCCTGTGTTCATCCCCGGGCCGCCGCTTCCGCCGATGATCGGCACTTTCGGCGCGGTAATAAAGATAAAATCCCCCATAACCACGAAGAGCGCCCTGGTCGACATAGGCGCCTCAGGCCCGCTCTCAGGTTTTGCCGTCGCCCTTATCGTGACCGCCATAGGGCTTGAGCTTTCCACGGTAATGCTTGTCACCCCTTCTACGGAGGTGCTGGCGCTCGGCTCATCCCTGATATTCAAGTTCCTCACATATATTACGGTCGGTACTATGCCGGAGGGATATGACGTGATGCTCCATCCGGTGGCGTTCGCCGGCTGGATAGGCATGTTCGTCACGGCAATGAACCTTCTCCCGATAGGCCAACTCGACGGAGGCCACATAGTCTACGCACTTATCGGAAGGAAGCACAGGCTCTTTTCGATGGCCATGATAGCCATCCTGGTCGTGCTTGGGATATTCAACTGGACAGGGTGGTTCATATGGGCGGCGCTCATCTCGGTCATAGGCATGTGGCACCCGCCGATAGAGGATGAATACTCCCCGATGGACGGCAAGAGGAAGGCCGTTACAGCGGCCGCGATAATTGTATTTATATTGACATTCATGCCGACGCCGTTTTATATTGTATAGCCATGAAGATATTTGACGAAGCTGAACTCAAAAAATACGATGGAAGCACCCCCTCGAATCCGATTTATATCGCTTATAAAGGGAAGGTGTACGATGTCACCCACAGCCCTTTGTTCATAGACGGCATGCACTTCGAACACTACTCAGGATGCGATCTGACCGATTTCATGGCCGATGCGCCGCATGACGACGAGGTCATGGCGGAGCTGACCGTGGTAGGCGAGTATAAGAAATAGGTCTCCTCTCGCCGGCACCAAAGTTTTCGTTACGGGCATTTGTTCGTCGCCAGGCTTGAAAGCCGGTGTTTTCCAAACGGCCTTCACAGTAAGGGGTTCCTATCTCCTCGAAGTTTAAGAGGATCGCCAAGACGCTCTCTTTCAAAAGTTATATTGCCTCTTTTTGCCCTTATATTAACCTTGGCAATCCGTTAAAATCACATGAGACTAACTATCTTCGGCTGCGGCACCTCTACCGGTGTGCCTGTAATAGGCTGCCACTGCCAGACATGCTCCTCCACTGACCCAAGGAACAAGCGCACCCGCTCATCCATCCTTATACAGGAAAACGGGAAGAACATCCTTATCGATACCTCTACAGACCTGAGGGCGCAATCCCTTGCCAACGGCATCGAGCGGATCGACGCCGTCCTCTTTACGCACCCTCACGCCGACCATATACACGGGATAGACGACCTGAGGGCTTTTAACCTTGCCCAGGGCGGTGCCATACCGTGCTACGGCGGAGAGCATACGATAGACAGGATCCGTGTGATGTTCGATTATATCTTCAGGGAAGACCTGAACGACGGATGGAAGCCCAATCTCCGTACGGCCGTGATCGACTCGGCCTTCGAACTCTTCGGGATTACCGTTACCCCCGTCGAGATACAACACGGCCCCGCGACAATCTTCGGGTACAGGTTCGGGAACGCCGCCTATCTTACGGATTGCAGCGGCATCCCGGAGCATTCGCTGGAAAAGCTTAAAGGGGTCGAGCTCCTTATAATAGGGGCGCTCAGGTACAAGCCCCACCCCACGCACTTCAGCATACAGCAGGCTATCGACGCATCCGCCGCTTTAAATCCCAAGAGGACGGTTCTTACCCACTTGGGCCACAATATCGATTACGGTAAAGACAACGCAACCCTTCCAAAAGGCGTGGAGCTTGCTTATGACGGCCTTACGTTACAGATTTAACAGGGTGCTGAAAAACCCAAAATTAATACAGGCTGTTTAAAAAACAGCGAGGAATGAGGCGCTGTCTGTACGCCGCAGTGACGAGCGTCGAAGACAACGAAGCAGATGGAGCTTTTTCAGCAGCCTGCTAACGGGTCAATCTGCTCTTCAAAAGGCGCGCCTGTACATCTCTTTATTATCCTTAAGACTCAGAAATCCCTTTATTATGCGGTAAACGACCCATACCCCGTCAGCCACTATTATCAGATATCCGACAAGCAAGAGGTACATCAGAACGCCTATCACCCCTATGATCAGGCTCGCCCAGAAGGTCCTTATCTGCCATCTGAAATGGGACTCCAGCCAGGTGTTCTTTACGTCGTCGGCCTTTAAATAATTTATTATTACGGCGGCAATGTAGGTGATGCCTATGAAAAGCCCGACAGCCTGAAGCGCGTAGACAACCATCGTTACCTTCCTGGCGTAATCGAGCCTGTCGTGGTCTGTTACCGGCGTTTCGTCAAATGCAGCGGTCTTTGCCATAAGGAATCTCCTCTTTGAAAAGGCATGTATTTATTATACACCCCAAAGAAAGAGCTGTCTTATTGCTTGAACAGGGGCTGGCGCGGGGATTGAAGCTCCCCCGCTGAAGCAGGGTAATCTTCGAAATGTACGTAGGGCCCGTTCTCCGAACGGGCCGAGAAACTATAAGGGAATCAATACAGTCTGATAAAGGCCTTTGCGCGCTGCCGCGCGCCTCGGGGTATTGGCTCCGCTCGCTGTCGGCGCACTCCCTCCAATAGAACTGAAGCCCGGTCGTTCGCCTCCTTTATGCTCGGCTACGCAATACCCCTGGGATGTGAATAAGGCAAAAAACAAAATCCAAAAACAAATATCAGATCGAACGGCCAACGAGTTTTATAAAACAGGTTGGAAAACCCGGGCTAGAGGAGGGCGGTCATTTCTGTAGGAATTCGTGGCCGCATCTACGGCAGTAGCCTTTTCCCACGTATGTGTTGCATCCGCAGAATGGGCATCTGACCTCATAATCTCTTTTCAAGACAAAAGAATGCGGCAAGGCTATCGGAAAGGCCAGAGAACCGTATATCCACCACTTTACGAAATTATACCCGCGACTTCTGGCGATATAGGCCGGCAGCAGGCCTGTTACAACTGCTATTATCAAAAAATATATTACCGGTATTCCCATGTATTCCATTTAATTTTCTGCCTCTTCAAGGCTCTCGCCCGAGCCCAGCTCCAGTGATTTTATTTCCGGCAGCGACGCCCCTATTATCCCCTGCATATCGCCGTACATCCGGAGTGTGTTCGCAACTACCCTCTCTATCTGCTTCTCCCTTTTGGCCCATATCTTTATCATGGCCCGCTTTTCGTGGTCTAGATCTTCCCTCATTGATTTGAAGGCCTCCACGATGGATTCTATCTTCTGCCTGAACTCCGAGCCGGAGAGATAATTATATACCGATTCCATCTTTTCGCTTTTACCGACCGCGGAAAGCCTCGTTTGAGCGACTTCGACAAGCCCTGCCCTCAAGGCCTCCGCCACGCTTCCGGCAAGGACGATCGAGCTTACCCATACGCCTTCCATCAGGGTAAAACTGGTGAGCCCCTTTGGAAGGGCCTCGGTAATCAACACCGCCAGCTCCGCCTTGACATCCAGCTGGTCTTCCTTGAGCTTTGTCAGCCATTCGTCGTTCCAGGCCTTTGTCCTCTTCGATTCCCACGCTATTGCGCCGCAGTAGACCCCGTTTTTTGTATATACCTTCTGGAGTATATCCGCGCCCCTCATGCCTTTAGGCACGGGCTCTATAACATCGGCCGGGAATCTTGCCTTCAGGAGGGCCTCAAGGTCGAGCTCCAATATCTCGCCCTGCGTCTGCTGAGACCCCTGCTCGGCCTTACGCTTAAGCTCTTCGATGGTCTTAAGCATATCGTTCATTTTTTTATCTTTTTCCAGATCCTTAAGCCTGTGATCTTCGGAGAACATCTCAAGGGTGGATTGCCTTATCTTTTCCCTCTCCTCATCGAGTTTACGGGCCATATCAAGATCAAGGGCCTTTTTAGACTCCTCCAGCTCCCGCGCCTTCTTTCTTAAAATTAGTTCCTGCTCCCTGGCGTCTCTCAGTAGCCGTTCCTTTTCGGCTTTTTCCGCCTCAAGGTCTTTGAATCTTATCTCAAGCTCGTCTTTCGCCCTTTTCTCCGCTTCCTTTACTAGCTTTGTCCGCTCAAGCGCGAGTTTGTTTGCTATTATACCTTCCAGGGATTTTTTTGATTCTTCCATCTCCCTGTTTTTCTTATTTATTTCCTCTTCGCGAGCCTTGAATTCAAGCTCCTTTTCCCGGGCCTTGCTTTCATACTCACTCCTGACCCCCTCCTTTATCTGGTTAGACAGGGTCTCGGTAAGCGGTATTTCCCTTGAGCAGTACGGGCATTTGATAGTCTGGTCAGCCATAAGTCAAACCTTACTCTTTGTTAAAGATAAGATACCATGAAACCGGGTTAATTCCATTTAAAAACCTCACCTGTATATCCTTGTGCCGGCTTTCGCGTCAAGCGCCAGGTCTATAAGCTCCGGAGAGGTTATTATCACCTCTTTACCGCCTGAAGAGAGGAACTCTATGGCCGCCTCGATCTTAGGGCCCATTGAGCCGGGGGCGAACTCCCCATTTTCAAGATATGTCTGCGCCTCTTCGACATCCATCTCGTGGATGGGCCTCTGGCCGGGACCGCCGAAGTTGGCATAGACCATGTCTATCTGGGTAAGGTTTATGAACCTCTCGGCCTTCACTTCCTTCGCGAGAAGCGCCATGGCAAGGTCTTTGTCTATTACCGCCTCAACCCCTCTAAGGACGCCTTCTTCGTCCTCTATGACGGGCACCCCTCCGCCGCCCGCGGCTATAACTATCACGCCAGATTCCGCGAGCCTCCTTATGACAGACGCCTCGATTATCCTCCTGGGCTTTGGCGAGGGCACGACCCTCCTGTAGCCCCTGTTCGAGTCCTTTTTTATGATCCAGCCCTTGCTCTCTCTTAGTATTCCGGCCTCCTCTTCGGAGTAATACGGGCCCAGCGGCTTTGAGGGGTTTGAAAAAGCCTCGTCAGAGCGGTCTACCAGTACCTGCGTCACTATCGTGACAACGTCTTTTATGTTATGGATTTTATGGAGCTGGTTGTATAAGGTCTGCTGGATCATGAAGCCTATGCCGCCTTCCGAATCGGCGTCGCAGATATAGAGCGGCATCGGGGGTATACGGTCTTTCGCGGCCTCGTTCCTGATAACAATATTGCCTACTATCGGGCCGTTTCCATGCGTGATTATTACGGACCTGCCGGACTTGACCAGACGGCCTATGGCCTCACAAGCCCTTGCTACGTTTTCGAACTGCTCCTCGGCGGTGCCTTTTTCGTTTCTTTTTATGATGGCGTTCCCGCCGATAGAGACTATTACCTTTTCGGCTGCGGGATTTCTAACTACGGAGAGCTTTGCCTCCATGCGGACGCCTCCGAAACTGTCAAGGGGTCAAGCGGTTACGAGTAGGATTCCTCTATATAAAGCTCGGCCATTGTAGCGGCTATGGCTCCGTCGCCAACGGCGGTAGCCACCTGCAGCAGAGGCGTGGTGCGGCAGTCGCCGGCGGCGAATATTCCGGGCGAGCTTGTTTCCATTTTTTCATTCGTCTTTATGAAACAGCCCGCGTCCTTTTCAACATCCGCAAAATCGGTTGTGGGATTTATGCCTACGAAGACAAATACACCCTCCAGTTCGATCTCCTTTATGACGGAGTTCTTCAAGTCTTCCACGACCGCGCTTTTTACCACGCCGCCTTCGGCCTTTATCTCTTTGAGGACATGGCTTCTTAATATCTCGACGTTAGCCGTGCCTTCGAGCTTTTCCTGGTGCATTTTTTCAGCCCTGAACTTATCGCGCCTGTGGACGAGATACACCTTTCCGGCAAGCTTTGACAGGTAGACAGCCTCTTTAACCGCCGTGTCTCCGCCGCCTACGACCATTACCCTGAGGTTCCTGAAGAACGGGCCGTCGCAGGTCGCGCAGTAAGAGACCCCTTTTCCGGTAAGCTCCTTCTCTCCGGGAACGCCGAGCCTTTTCGGTTTCGCGCCGGTAGCTATAATAACGGCCTTGGCCTTCAGTTCGCCCTCGCTCGTCTTCACGACCTTGGTGTTGCCTTCAAGGGTTATATTGATAACATCCATGAACTTTATCGGAAGGCCAAGCCCTTTTGCGTGCTCCTCGAACTTCTCCATCAAGCCCGCGCCGCTTATCGACGGGAATCCCGGGTAGTTTTCTATCACATCGCTTACGGCGATCTGGCCTCCGACCATCTGCTTTTCTATCAATAGGGTATTGAGCCTTGCCCGCTGCGCGTAGATACCGGCCGAGAGCCCCGCGGGGCCGCCGCCGACTATAATAAGGTCGTACATCGTAACAAGTCCTCCGGCGAAGTATGCTGACATCCTAAACCATAACAACTCTTGAATTCAAGTTATAAAATAGCCCTACCGACCGCCCCTGATATCTTTTACGGTATTCAGGTTCCACGGGTCGTCGGCTTCGGTCTTTTTGGGGGTCTCAAGGATCAGCGGGACGGGTTTTATCTTCGGGTGATTAAGGAGGGCCCTGAACGCCTCCAGCCCGATCCTGCCCTTTCCGATATGCTCGTGGCGGTCTAACCCTGAATTGAACGCGCCCTTGGAATCGTTAAGATGGATCAGTCTTAATCTTTTCAGGCCTATCTCTTTGTCGATCGTGCTTACGAGCGTTTCGATATCTCCCGGTTCCGCCATCCCGTATCCCGCGGCAAAACCGTGGCACGTATCAAAACAAAGGCCCGTATCGAGCCCGAACTTTCTCGCGCCGCTTATTATCCGGCCGATATCGGCCAGATCGCTCCCGAATCCGTATCCCGCTCCGGAGGTATTCTCAAGGAGCACCTGCGTCTTTTTGCCAAGACCGGCCGCTTCAACGTCTTTAAAGGCAGAAAGGATGCGAAGGAGCGCGAACTCAGTCCCCATGTCCTGCGGGCTTCCCAGGTGCGTCACAATGTAATCCGCTCCTATCTGCTCCGCTGTCGAGAGTTCTTTCTTGAAAAGAAAGAGGGATTTGTCAAAGATGGCTTCATCGGGCGCGCAGAGATTTATGAGGTACGTAGTATGTACTGCGACGGGCCAGAGCCCCGCCTCCTCTCTCCTGGCCTTAAAGAGGGCCGCCTCAGCCTGGGTCACGGGCTTGAATTCCCAGGCCCTGGGGTTGCGGCTGAAGATCTGCATGGCGTCGCACCCGAGCGCCTCGGCCCTTTCAACGGACTTGTACAGTCCGCCGGCTATCGATGTATGCACCCCGATCGGCATCTATTTTTTCTTGGTCTCGAGCTTTCTCCTGGCCGTGGAGGCAAGAACGCTGGGTATGTTCTTGCTCTTTGAAAGCTTGGTCAGGTCTTTCTCGTAAAGGTGGTCTAAAAGCTTGACCGATATGGTAAGCGGCGTCTTGGGGTTTGTAACCACGCCGAGCTTCACGTTGTAGTTCTTGACCCACTCCTTGTTCTTTGCCACCTGCCTCAAGAGGTCTTCCGGAGTGCCTCTCGTGATCGTGAGCCTCAAGACCTCGTCCTCCGTTATCCTCGGGTTCTTAAGCACCGCCGTCGCTATCATCTTGTTCGAGTCCTTGATGAGGAGCTCTCTCGCGGATTTATTGCCGCTTAAGGCGAGCTTTACCTTCTGGGCCATGGACATGCTCTGGACTATCTTGAATATGTTCTGCTCATCGACCTTACGCTCGTCTATAAGCTCCTTGGGCACCTTCAGCGCCTCCGGGTCCCTCTCCTTGAACCTCGGCCCCCTGGCTGCGGACGCCTTCGTATCCAATACCTTCTCGGCCCTGAGCATAGCCTCTATCCCGTTTATAAGGATATAGGGCGCGAGCGGGTTTTTTTTGAGCGATTCCAGGAGAAATGGCTTATCGAAAAACCTTTCCTTCTCCTCGGACAAGAAGGCGATAACCTCCTCAGGCCCGCTCTCGGCGAGTATTTTAAGCGTATCGTCATCCACCCATGGGTTTAAGTACGCCATTATGAAAACGGCCTCGTTATCCTTGTGGATCTCCAAAAATTTTTTAATTACCAGCGGATCGAGTTTTTTCTCCAGCGCCTCGAGGATGAGGGGGACCGGATATTCCTCAAAGCTTTTTCTGGCGGATGACGCCACCGCCGGGTCGCGGTCATGGCTGTAGATAAAAAGGAGCGTCGCTTCGTCTTCAGGGGCGAGGGTCTCGTCCGTATAGGCCCTCGCCGCCACCTTAAGCTTCAGTTCCAGAGGGGTCTGTGTAAAAATAAACTTCTGCAATCCTTGACGGACTTTCATAAAGCCTGGGGTTCCTCTTCGGGGCCGATTTTATTTCGCGCTTGCCTTGTCGGTCTTCGCGGCGGAGATTATCTTCTGGCTGAGGTAAGTCGGGACCTCCTCGTAATGGGAGAACTCCATCGTGAATATCCCCCTGTCCCCTGTCATCGCCTTAAGGTCTGTCGCGTATGTTATCACCTCGGACATGGGGACGAGCGCCTTGACCGTCTGGCTTCCGGCCTTGGGCTCCGCGCCGAGGATCTTGCCCCGCCTTGAGTTCACATCGCCTATAACGTCGCCGAGCTTGTCGTCAGGCACGTTTATCTCCATCTTCATAACCGGCTCAAGTATTACCGGGTGGGCCTGCTCCATCGCCTTCTTGAACCCCATTGAGGCCGCTATCTTGAAAGCCATCTCAGACGAATCCACCGAATGATACGAGCCGTCGTAGAGGCTGACCCTTATATCCACCACGGGAAAGCCGCAGAGTATGCCGCTCTGCATCGCCTCGCGAACGCCCTTCTCTACGGCCGGTATGTATTGCCTCGGCACGACTCCGCCCGTGATGTTATCGACAAACTCGAAGCCCTTGCCCCTGGGGAGAGGGCTTATGTCGAGCCATGTGTCGCCGTACTGCCCTCTCCCGCCCGACTGCTTCTTATATTTCCCCTGCACCTTCACATGAGAGCGTACCGTCTCTTTATAAGGGACCCTCGGGGTCTTGAGCTCGACGTCGCAGCCGTATTTCCTCTTAAGCTTCTCTATCGAGACTTCGAGATGCACCTGCCCAACGCCGGACAACAGGAATTCGTTCGTCTGCTCGTCCCTTTTAAACTCAAGCGAAGGGTCTTCTTCCATCAGCTTGGCCATGGCGATCGGCACCTTGTCTTCATCCGACTTGGTCCTGGGGTGTATCGCATAAGCCAGCGTCGTGCTTACAGGCTCAAATGGCGGGAACGCGACCGGGTTCGCCGGGTCGCAGAGGGTATCGCCGGTAAAAGTGTCTTTAAGCTTTGCCGCGGCCACGATGTCCCCGGCTGAAGCCTTCGTGACCTCTTTAAGTTTTTTACCTTCCATAAAATAGAGATGGCTTATCTTCTCTTTTACGTCACGGGTCGCATCATAAACAGTCGAGTCCGCGTGGAGCACGCCGGAATAGACCCTGAACAAAGACAGCTTCCCCGTATAAGGGTCTATTATGGTCTTGAAAACGAACGCGGAGAACGGGGCCTCATAATCGGGCTCCCTTACGGCCTCCAAGCCAGTCTTTGGGTTGACGCCCTTAAGCACCCCCCTTATCGTTCCCTTGTCGAGCGGGGACGGGAGCGAGATGTTTATCGCGTCCATGAGCAGATCGACCCCCATGTTCTTCAGGGCCGACCCCATGAAAACAGGGATAAACTTCTTCGTAAGGACGCCTTCCCTCATGCCCCTTTTAAGCTCGTCTACGGTTATCTCGTCTCCGTTAAGGTACTTCTCCGTAAGCTCGTCATCGGCCTCGGCCAAAGCCGCCACCATCGACTCGCGCATCCTTTTGGCCTCGCCCAGAAGAGCCGGCGGTATCTCCTTTTCTTCGAACTGCCCTGACGAATCGTCCATATAGTAGAACGCCTTCAAGGTTAGAAGGTCTACGACGCCCTTGAACTCCTCCGCCTCCCCTATGGGTATCTGCATGGGAATGGCTTTTACCTTAAGCACCTTCTCCATGTCGTCAACGGCCCGGAAGAAACTCGCCCGCTCGCGGTCCATCTTGTTCACGAACGCGACCCTGCAGACCTCGAATTCGTCCGCGAACTCCCATATCTTCTCGGTCTGCACCTTTACGCCGGAGATGGCGCTAAGTATCACTACCGCGCCTCCGGCAACCCTTAACGAATCTCTTGTCTCTGTGAGGAAGTTTGAATAACCAGGTGTGTCTATGATATTGACGCGGCATCCTTTCCAGTCATAATGGTGGAGCGCCGCGGAGATGGATATCTTTCTTTTGTGCTCTTCAGGTTCGTAGTCAAGGGTTGATGATTCGTCGTCTACCCTGCCCAGGTTGTCTGTGGCTTTAGCGTTAAAGAGTATGGCTTCGGAGAGGGTGGTCTTGCCTGCGCCGCCGTGGGCGATAACTGATATATTCCTTTTTTTATCCAAAGAAATTTCCAAGCCCGCCTCCTTTTTTTATTGCGGGATTATCCCCTTGATTATGTGTGTTTTATCCGCACCCCTTTGATTTTATCGGATATTTCCGTTACAGGTCAGCTTTTCTTTTTTTTAAACAGGTTTGGGATCGTCCTTCTGAACAGTATACCTAAAAACTTGTTTACCGGATTGCCCCTGTCGAGCCCCTGTATTACGGGCTTGTTTCTGAAGCCCAGGTCGATCAAAAGCTTATTCAGCTCCTCGTTCTGCGGGTCAAACTTAAGCCCCTTCAGGAAGACCTTTATCGCGCCTTTCTTGTTCCCGGCCGCCATATAGACCTTGCCGAGGTTCCTATAGAACTCGGCCTTGAAGAACTCTTTTTTTATGGCCCTTGTGCAAAGCTCCAGCCCAAGGCCGATCTCGCCCCCGCGAAGGGCCTTGCACATCCCGTAATAGGACATGAAATCCGGGTTTTCCCTGTCTTCCTTGTAGGCCTTCTCGAACGCTCTCAGGGCCTTGTCCATATTGTCTTCTCTTAAAAACCTTTTCCCCGCGAGGAACTGCTCGCGCGCGCTTCCTTCCATTTATCGCTTCCCTTCGTATATGATCTTCAAACCCTTTAGGGTAAGGAATTCGTCTGAGCTTGCAACATACTTTGATTGGCCGGCTACAAGGGGCGCCAGCCCGCCCGTGGCGGCGATCTCAGGCGTATCCTTAAGCTCGGCCATCATCCTCTCTATGATGCCGTCCACCAGCCCTATAAAGCCCCAATATATCCCGGACTGCATGGCGGAGACGGTATTTTTTCCTATTACGGAAGCTGGCTTTATGACGTCCACCTTAGGCAGCTTCGCCGTCTTCTCAAAGAGGGCTCCGGCAGAGATCGCAACGCCCGGAGCTATCACCCCGCCGCCGTACTCCCCTTTAGTGGTCACGTAGTCGAATGTAACGGCTGTGCCGAAATCCACTACTATGAGTGAAGTCTTATGCTCCCTGTAGGCCGCAACAACGTTCACTATCCTGTCAGCGCCGACCTCGCGCGGGTTGTCGGTCAATACCGGTATGGGAAAAGGTATGTCCTCACCGGCGATCAAACCTTCGAGCCCGAGGTGTTTTTTTAAAGCGCTTTTGATCACCGGGGTCAGCTCCGGCACTACAGAGCATATTATCGAACCGCTAATTGCGCCCCTGGAGACACGGGTTATCAGGCTTATCAGCAACGCGCCGTACTCATCATGCGTCCGTTTTTTATCGGCGCTGACCCGCCAGTGCGCCTTGAGGCCGTCACCTTCGAACAATCCGAGGACTATATTTGTATTGCCTATGTCTATGGCAAGGAGCATTTTAGGTTTTTCCTGTCTCAACATCCCCTGACACGACCCTTTCGACCTTGCCCGAAGAAAGCTTTACAAGCAACGCGCCGTCCGCGTCAACCCCGCAACATACGCCTGTTATGGCGCGGTTGAAAGAGCTTACCCTTACCTCTTTCCCCTCCGCGTCAAAATACCCTTTCCATGCCTCCAGAATGGGCAAAAAGCCTTTATCCAAGTATATCTTATACCATAGCTCTATGCTCGAATAAAGTGACCGGGCGAACTCGGCCCTCCCCGCCTCTTCGCCCCTCTCCTCGGCAATGGATGTGGCGGTATTTTTTATATACGGCGGGAACATTTCCCTTCTGATGTTGATGTTGACGCCGATGCCCGCGACCACAAAATGCACCCTGTCGGGCTCCGAGTCCATCTCAAGGAGAATACCGGCGAGTTTACGGCCGTTTACGAGGACATCGTTCGGCCATTTGACCGTGGGCCTTTGTTTTACAAACAAGCCGACAGCCTCTGCCGCGGCCACCGCCAGAACGAATGTCAGGTTGTGCGCGAACTGAGGCGCTACCGGCGGCCTCAGTATTATCGACGTATACAGGTTAAGCCCTGCCGGCGACTCCCACACCCTGCCTACCCGGCCTTTGCCCTTGTCCTGCGCCTCGGCTATTACGGCCGTGCCTTCGCCCTCGCCGCTTCTCCCAAGCTCAAAAGCCTTTATGTTTGTCGAATCTATCCTGGGGTAAAAAAAGATATTCTTTCCGACAAACTTCGTTGAAAGGCTTGAGGCGACCTCGACCCCGTTAAAAGGGAGCTCTCCGGTCAATCTGTACCCCTTTGAAGGGCTCGCCTCTATCTGGAAACCCATCTTCTTCAAGGTCTTGATGTGTTTCCAGACAGCCGTTCTTGAAATACCCAGGGAACTGCTCAGTGACTGGCCGGAGGTGTATGCGCCTCTTCCGGCCTTCATAAGCCTTATTATTTCGATCTCAGCGGCCTCTTTTACCGGCATATGATACCACTTCCATGCTGATATCCACCGCCCTGGCGGAATGCGTGAGCGCGCCTACGGAGATGAAATCAATGCCCGTTGACGCGAACTCTCTTACATTAGAGAGGTTTATCCCGCCGGAGGCCTCCACGAGAGCCCTGTTATCTATTATCTTCAATGCCTTTTTGATCTTACCGGGGTCCATGTTGTCAAGCATTATGATATCGGCGCCGGATGAGAGCGCCTCTTTGACTTCTTTAAAATTAGTGACCTCGACCTCAACGAGGATATTGTCCCCGTACTTCCTGTTTACCTTGAGGACGGCCTTGGCGACCGACCCCGCCGCCTTTATGTGATTGTCTTTTATAAGAACGGAATCGAAAAGCCCGAACCTGTGGTTGTATCCTCCGCCCGCCCTTACGGCGTATTTTTCCAAAAGCCTCAGGCATGGGGTTGTCTTCCTGGTATCGAGGATCCTGACCTTGGGGCCTGCGTTTTTTATAAAGGCCGATGTAAGCGTGGCTATGCCGGAGAGCCTCTGCATAAAGTTAAGGGCTACCCGCTCCCCCTCGAGTATCGTCTGAAGCCTCCCTGAAATAGAGGCTATCACCTGTCCATTCCTTACAGTGTCGCCGTCCTTGTACTTCGTTTTGAAGGAAACCTTTTTATCAAGTTGCTTGAACACCTTCTCGGCTATGAATAGCCCGGCCAGGGTAAAGCCCTCTTTGGCTATGAACCGCGCTTCGCCCATTTGCGCGCGCGGCACTATCGCGCCGGTCGTAATGTCGCCGTTGCCGATATCCTCGGCAAGGGCCGCCTTTACGAGGAGCCCGGCGTATTCATAAAGCCCGGGCAGGTTATAGAGCTTTTCGGCGTTTTTTTCTTTCTCCCTCATCCCTTGAAACTCCTTAGACGCTCAAGACCGGCCTCAAGCCTGGATTTACTCTCAAAGAGCGCGTTAAGCCGTTCCCTCTCTTTGAGAACGACCTCTTTGGGGGCCTTGCCCGTGAACGCCTCATTACTCAGTTTCTTCTCGACGCCCTCGTATTCCGCAAGCACCTTGTCGATCTCTTTTTTAAGCCGCTTCTCCTCCACTTCAATATCGATGAGGGCGGCTATGGGGATATATATCTCATTCCCCTCCGATATCGCGTAAGCCGAGTTCTTCGGGCGTTCGCTTCCATGAGGCGCTTCTTTCAAGTCGGTGATCTTCGCCAGATCGACAACATAGTCCGATAATTTCCTTATGGTATCCCCCGACGCGTAATAGCGGCACTCGACCTTCTTCGCGGGCGATACGTTAAGCTCTGTCCTGATGTTTCTTACCTTCACTATGAAGTCCATCGCGGCTTCCATCTCCCCGGCTTCCTTCCCGAACCTGTATTCAGCCTCGGGATAAGACGCCTCTGACAGGGTCTTGTCCGCTCCAGGGAGGTAACTGTATATCTCCTCGGTTATAAAAGGCATGAAAGGATGGAGTATTTTCAAGGCATCCTTCAATACCCTGACAAGCACCGCCGTTGATGCGGATTTGCGCTCATCTCCCCTCTCGCCCTTAAGGTCTTTCTTTATAAGCTCCACGTACCAGTCGCAGAGCTCGTTCCAGACGAACCTGTAGAGGACGCGCGCCGCCTCATCGAACTTATACCCCTCCGCGCCGTTTCCGTCTATGGCGGCGGAGACCTCGTTCTTGCAGGCCGTGAGCCTGTAAAGTATCCATTTGTCGGCCTCGTTCAGCTTCGCTTCGTCGAAGGCCTCGGAGTAATCAGGCCCGATATTCATCAGGGTAAAACGGGCGAGGTTCCAGATCTTATTGCAGAAATTCCTGTATCCGGCGACCCTCTCCTCCGCGAGCTTGATGTCCCTTCCCTGCGCCGCAAGCGCGGCAAGCGTGAACCTGAACGCGTCCGTCCCGTACCTCTCCATCATGATAAGGGGGTCGATGACGTTCCCCTTGCTCTTGCTCATCTTCCGCCCCTCCGCGTCGCGGATAAGCGCGTGGATGTAAACGTCCCCAAACGGCACGTCGCCCATGAACTTGATGCCCATCATCATCATCCTGGCGACCCAGAAAAATATTATATCGAAGCTCGTTGACAAAACCGAGGTCGGATAGAAGAGCTCCAGCTCTTTGGTCTTATCGGGCCAGCCTAATGTCGAGAACGGCCAGAGGGCCGATGAGAACCATGTGTCGAGCACATCGCTGTCCTGCTCAATGTTAGCGCCGCCGCACCCCTCGCACCTGGAAGGGTCAACGGTTGCGACCGTCACGTAGCCGCAGTCCTTGCAGTGCCATGCCGGTATCCTGTGCCCCCACCATATCTGGCGGGAGATGCACCAGTCCCGAATATTTCGCATCCAGTCGAAATAGGTATTCTCCCATCCCTTGGGGACGAATTTTGTCTCATTATTCTCAACAGCCTTTATCGCTGGCTCAGCCAAAGGCGCGACCTTGACGAACCACTGTTTGGATAACGTCGGCTCGACGATGGTAGAGCACCTGTAGCACTCGCCGAGCATTATCTTGTAGTCTTCTATCTTTTTAAGGAGCCCAAGCCCCTTCAAGCCCTCTATAACTTTTTTACGCCCCGTGAACCTGTCCTGGCCCTTGAAATCACCGGCGCTGCCGTTCAATACCGCATTCTCATCCATTATCTTCAATACCGGAAGGCCGTGCCTCTTCGACACCTCGAAGTCGTTAAAATCATGGGCGGGCGTTATCTTCACCGCGCCTGTCCCGAACTCGATGCTCACGGAATCATCACCGATAACCGGTATCTCCCTGCCGGTAAGCGGGAGCCTTATATTCTTGCCGATGAGCGCCTTATACCTCTCGTCAGCAGGGTTTACCGCGACTGCCGTATCTCCGAGCATCGTCTCCGGCCTTGTGGTTGCCACCGTAAGCGATGTTACCTCCCCCACTGGCTCCGCAAGCGGATACTCCATATAGTAAAGGCTGCCGCCTGTCTCCTCAAACTGGACTTCAAGGTCGGATAGCGCCGTGTGGCACCTCGGGCACCAGTTTATGATGTAGTCGCCCCTGTAGATGAGCCCCTCTTTATACAGCTTGGTGAAGACCTCCCTGACGGCGCGGGAGAGCCCCTCGTCCATAGTAAACCTGAGCCTTGTCCAGTCGCACGACGCGCCAAGCCTCTTGAGCTGGTTTATGATCGTGCCGCCAGATTCCTCTTTCCACTTCCAGACGCGGCTTATGAACTCGTCTCTACCGATCTGGTGCCTCGTCACGCCCTCTTCGGAGAGCTTCCTTTCAACGACGTTCTGAGTGGCGATACCCGCGTGGTCAATGCCTGGAAGCCAGAGGACGTTGAATCCCTTAAGCCTCTTGTACCTCGCCAATATATCCTGCAGGGTGGAATTGAGCGCGTGTCCCAGATGCAGCGCGCCTGTTATGTTCGGCGGCGGTATCACCATCGAGAAGCACGGCTTTTTTGATTCGAGGTCAGGGGTCCCGATCCTTGAATCTATCCAGTGGTTTACCCATCTCTCCTCAACCGAGGCGGGCTCATATGTTTTTTCAAGCGTTTTTTCGTCCATATTATTCCGTTTGATTTTATTTTTTTCTTTAAAATAATAACCTTTTTTACGCAATGACCGGCCAACAGCTACTTCTGAGCATGGAGGCTTTGAGCCGCCGTGCGGCGACCTCAGGGCGGAGCATTTTCTCAGCAAAAAATATTATAATACGAAATTAAAAAATCGGCCTGAGGTTCAGCCGATGAAATCATATGTAACGGGAATGCTAAGAATTTAGTCGGGATAATTCTATGTATCCTTGACGGGAATTAGCAGGCTGCTGAGAAATCCATGCAACCTGTTAGATTAAGGCTTTCTTTTATTTCAGTTTTAAGATCGCCTCTTTCGCCTTGCTTATCTCGGCTTTTATAAGTTCTTCGGCAAGCTCGGGTATGACCTCCCAGGCTATTTCCTCTATGACCTCTCTGGCAACCCTGGCGACTATCGCCTCGACCTGTTCCCTGGGGATACCTAAACCCTCAAATTTATCCCCTATCGCCTCTTTCGCCTTTGTCTCAACCTTTTCAACGCTCCTCTCAAGCGCGGGGGACAGTGGCGCGGCCTTAGGCGCTGGCGGAGCCACCTCTAAAGGCTGTACCGCCTCTAGCCGTACCGTGGGCTCCGCCTTTGAAATGGGTCTCTCCGGAATAAACGGTTTTACCGGCTCATTGAACACCGGTTCCTCGAAGAACGGCCCAGGCTGAGGGGTCTCCTCTGCTACAGCGTCCTCGTTGACCTCGATAAGCTCGGGCTCAGCCAGGCCGCCCTGTTCCGCCTCATCCTGCTTAAGATTTTCAGCCCAAAAGGGCTTGGCCGCCTCAGCGGGCGCGGGCTCAAAATCATCTATGGACTCGAAGGAGCTTGTCTGCCCGGCATCGAAAGACGAAAAATCAAAATCAGGTCTTGAAAAATCCGTGGAGACGTCTATATTCTGTTTTACGGGTTCCGGCTTGGCCTCTGTTTTTTTAGGCTCAGCGAAGGATTCGATGTCAAAAGGCTCGACCTCGAACGGCCCGGCCTTGAACGATTCGAAATCCGCCCCGAACGCATCATCCTTGTTTTCTTTTACTTCGACTGGCTCCGCGGATTTTATCTCATCGTCCCTGAACTCAAGATCAAGAAAATCCTTCTCATGCGGGATTGAAAAATCGGAAGAGGAGAGGTCTTTCTGCGGCTCCTCAAAGAGACCGCCGTCGAGGAAATCCAGATCAGGCGCAGCGTCGCTCTTGAACTCGTTCTTCTCAGTCTCCTCGGTAAAGCCCAGGAAGTCACTGGCCTGCCATATATCTTCAGGGGCGGATGGCGCGGATTGTGCTTGTGCCTTTGCCGCAACAGGAGGCGGCGCCTGTTCGATTGTAAGGCGCGCCTCAGCCTTACCAAGAAGCTCTCTTACCTTTTCTGTAAGTTCCTGGGATTCAAAAGGCTTTATAATGCTGTCGTCTGCGCCGACCCTCAAGGCCTCATCTCTATTAAGGGGCTCGAAGGTGCCGGCCAGCAGGAGTACCGGGGTATTTTTAAAGGCAGGGTCTTTTTTAATAGTTTCACAGACTTCATAACCGGTTTTGCCCGGCATGGCTACGTCTGCCATTACAAGGTCGGGGTTAAGCTCTTTTGCCTTTCTTATCGCCGCATCGCCATCCCCGACTATCGTCAGGTCGTAGCTCTCAGAAGCGAAAGTAATGGATATGACCTTCTGGATCGTTATACTGTCATCCGCCAGAAGTATCTTTTTTGCCATTAGGCCCCCCTGTCCTTTATAATTCTATTAAAAATTACTCTTAATCAATTGAAAAGTCAAGGTTTTTCTGACCTTTTCAAACTCCGCTCAAGGGACGAAAATCACTGAAATAAAAAAATATTTACCCTCTTTAAATCGGAGTTTTCCGTAAAAAATTAAGGGAAAAGTTTACCGCCGTTCGCACGGGCTAACAGGTTTCTGTGCAGGTCCCGCTCGAAGAACGGGCCGGGGATTTGAAAACTCATTCCAGCCTGGCAAAGGCCTTTTTGCGCGCTGCCGCCGCGCTTTCGGGTATTGACTCCGCTCGCTGTCGGCTCTCTCCCTCCAATGGAACTGAAGCCCGGTCGTTTGCCTCCTACGCAATACCACTGGTATTTTTTAAAAACAAAAAGCAAAAACGGCTTAGCAGCCTGCCGGACTATCTTTGATTTATTATATACACAGCCCCGATCGCCAGCGAGCCGCCGGCTATCGTATTGATCCTCGGCACTTCCCCCAAAAAAAACCAGCTCAGGATGACAGCGCTAAACGGCACCAGAAATACAAATGAGCTTGCCTTCCGTGAGCTTAATATGCTTGAGGCGAAAAAGTAGACGGTCGTGGCAAAGGCGCCTTGAGATTGCGGCAAGGTAGAATATATTGAGCCAGAAATGCGCGCCCTGCTCGAAGGCTCCCATGATCCCGTAAGGAAGGGCTACAAAAAAGGCTATCAAGGTGCAGAAGGCGTTCGCGAGGAAGCTAAAGACTATCGGCGAAATAGTATTTCCCGCCTGCTGGCTGCATATTGTCAACAGCGCCCATAGGAGAGCCGCTAACAGGAAATAAAGATTTCCGCTGATAAGTATCTTATCCATGTCGAGCGTCCATATCCCGAGGAGTATGGAGCCGCCGAGTATCCCGAAAACAAGCCCTGTCAAATCCCTTGCGGAGAACTTATGCCTGTAAAAGACCGCCGATAAAACAAAGGTCAAGAGAGGTACGGTCGTAGTCACAAGTACGCCAGCGGCCCCGGCGAAACCGTATTTCAGCCCCTTGAAGAACAGGTACAGGTACCCGCCCATGAAAAGCGATCCCGTTAGCGTATAGGCCAGTGCCTTCCTGTCGGCCTTGAAAGGCTCTTTGACCAGAAGTAGCACGGGAAAAAGGGCGATAAAATTAACAAAAAACCTCCAGAAGGTGAGTGTCTCCGAGGGGAGCGTATTTGCTATCGACTTGGCGGATACCCAGCTCCCGCCCCAGATGACCATCGAGACGACCATGAGGGAGGTAAAGAGTGTGGATTTTTTTGAGGTGTTCATATTACGAAGCCCCATACAAATAAATGATACAGGAAAACTTATGTTCTTTGAACCAATTTCCTTAAGGCCCGCACCAGCCCCCGGCACATACGTTTTCAAGCCTGTTCAAAACAAAAGCCCCCGCCGCCTCTTGAGGCGCCGGGGGCCAGTGATATTTTTCAAAGATTTTTACCTAATGCTTTTTGTTTTTCGATATCTGGGATATATACTTCTCAAGCTCGTCTCTGACCTCAGGCCTCAGCCCCATGAAGCTTATGCCGAGGAATATCTTGTCGCTGTCCATGCCTGTATTCCTGATAATCCCTGTAATAGGGTGTCTGTGCGGCGCGCCGGGAAATTGCACTTTAAGGTCTATTCTCTTGTCCATCTGTACAAGCCCGAAAAGCGGGCTATTGGAGCCTTCGACTTTTATCACCGCCTGGCAGCCTTCTTCGCTTATATCGACGAGGATCAGTGTTACTATTTCATGGCCTATCATTGTCACGGCTGAAAGGGTGCAGTCGATGCGGGTAGAATGACGTACATTGACCTCTTCTATTTTGTCCGGGTAGGCCATGAAAAACATCTTTGCAGGCTGTGTGACCATATTAATTATCTCCGAGCTGAACCCGTAGACAGTACCCCCGTGCAGGAAGCTGAGCTTGATGCGGCTCTCCTTGAGATTCTCACTCCTGAAAGTCCCGGCAAGGCCGTTGGGCAAGGCCTTTGCAAGCAAAAACTGGCCTTTTTCCATGCCCACCAGCGAAACTTTAAGCCGGAGATTCATGGTCGATATTTCGGCAAGAAGTTCGCCTCCAAGAGGAATAGGCAGATTGGGTTTATTTGCGTCTTCCCATCGAGAATAATTTTCCATAATGTAAGTGCCTCCGGTAATGCTATCAAATGGATACTAAGTATTTCGGCAAAATCAGGAAAAACTGAAAGACAATTGGCTCTATCTTTTTATATATTTTTATTAAAACCGGCCGGATCTCGGGCGGTGCCGCCCCGTAACAAACCTGCTTTCGCTCCAGGGCTGGAAAGAGACGGTTCGCCCCGCTTGCAATGACAGCGGGTTTTAGATTTTTTTATATTACTCAAACACAAGGGCGTAGATTGACAAACGCATAAGGGAGGAAGGGGCGAGCGAACGGATGGGAGAGACAGACTGCGTCAGGAACCCTACCCCGAAGGCGCGCGTCAGTGCGAAAAAAGGCCTGTTGTAAAGCTGCGCGGAATGCGCTCGCTATGCTTATTCACCCGTGAGTGCGAATAAAAAAACCCCTGTCTCTTTCAAGACAGGGGTTTCAATTTAAATCCCGCGGCGTCCTACTCTCCCACACAGTCACCCATGCAGTACCATCGGCCCTGGAGAGCTTAACTTCCGTGTTCGGGATGGGAACGGGTGTGACCTCTCCGGTATGGCTACGGGAAAACGACATTCGACTTTCAAAAACAACAACCGATAGAGTAAAGTTCTTTTTAAGACGCCGGGAATCAATAACTGAACACATAAGTAAAATGGTCAAGCCTCACGATCGATTAGTACCGGTTAGCTTAACCCCTTACAGGGCTTACACACCCGGCCTATCAAACTTGTAGTCTCCAAGTGATCTTTAGGAGCCTTATGGCCCGGGAGATCTTATCTTGGGAGGGGCTTCCCGCTTAGATGCTTTCAGCGGTAATCCCTTCGGGACACAGCTAACCAGCGTTGCCCTTGGCAGAAC
>JACRET010000015.1 GCA_016218105.1 Deltaproteobacteria bacterium | reverse complement strand
TGGCGGAGGGTGAGGGACTCGAACCCCCAAGGGCGTTAACCCGCTGGTTTTCAAGACCAGTGACTTACCATTAGCCTAACCCTCCGTTGTTTTGGAAAAGGGAATATGATGGGCCTATCGTTTAAGCGTCCCGGCATCAGGGAGGGGCGGTGATTTGAGTATTTAAGCCCCGGGCCTGACAGCGCAGGCTGACATTTTACTTCTTGCGGGCAAAGCCCGCGAATTTAGTTTTAGTACTTTAACCTTTTTTAATTATTTTTTCAAGCCCTCCCATATAGGGGCGCAACACCTCCGGGATTATAACGCTTCCGTCCTCCTGCTGGTAGTTCTCAAGTATCGCCACAAGCGTCCTGCCGACCGCCAAACCGGAGCCGTTCAACGTATGGAGAAACCGGGGTTTTCCGCCCTTCGGCCTGTACCTTATGCCAGCCCTGCGGGCTTGAAAATCCTCAAAATTACTGCACGAGGATATCTCCCGGAATTTGCCCTGTCCCGGAAGCCATACCTCGATGTCGTATGTCTTTGCCGAGGAAAAGCCCATGTCCCCCGTGCAAAGCGCCACTACCCTATAATGAAGCCCGAGCTTCTTTAAGACCTCTTCGGCATTGTTCGTCAACTTCTCAAGCTCGTCGTAAGAAGCCTCGGGGAGGGAGAATTTTACAAGCTCCACCTTGTTGAACTGGTGCTGCCTTATAAGCCCTTTTACGTCCTTGCCGTACGAACCAGCCTCTTTCCTGAAGCAGGGGGTGTAGGCCGTGTAATATATCGGGAGCTTGTCTTCGTCGATTATCTCATCCGCGAAGATATTCGTTACCGGGACTTCAGCCGTGGGTATGAGGTAATGATCCCACCCCTCTATCTTAAAGAGGTCTTCGCCGAATTTAGGGAGCTGGCCCGTGCCCTGTAGAGCGGTTGATTTGACCATGAACGGAGGGAGCACCTCCGTGTAGCCGTGCTCTCTTGTGTGGAGGTCGAGCATGAAGTTTATGAGCGCCCGCTCAAGAAGCGCGCCCGACCCCTTAAGGAGGGAGAACCTCGCGCCTGAGAGCTTGCCGGCCCTGTCGAAATCCAGGATGCCGAGCTTTTCGCCGATCTCCGTATGCTCGCGAGGGGTAAACTGGAATGCCGGGGCCGCCCCCCATTTACGCACTTCTATATTATCGTTCTCGTCTTTTCCAACCGGTACGGATTGGTTCGGGATGTTCGGGATGACTAAAAGGAATTCGTTGAGCTCCTGCTCGCACTCCGCTATCTTCCCGTCAAGCTCCTTTATGCGCGCGGAACCTTCCTGCATCTCCGCGAGCAGATGGGAGGCGTCCTGCTTTTCCTTCTTAAGCCGGCCTATCTCGTCCGAGACGGAGTTGCGTCTGGCCTTGAGGGATTCGGCTTCGTTTAAAAGCTGCCTCCGCTCCCCGTCAAGCGCGCGAAACCTCGAGAGGTCTACCGCGCTCCCCCTGGTCTTCAGCCTTCTTTCGGCTTCCTCGATATTGTCTCTTAGATATTTAATGTCGAGCATCTAAAAAAACCACCCCAGTATTTATCTTGCGAAACCCTCCGTGCATATCGGCCGGGTGCGAATCAATATAAATGAAAAAAATTATTTTTTCCACCTTTTATAGAGGCTGTTTTCTATTCCGAGTACGTCAAGGGCCTTGCCCGCGACGAAATCGACCATCTCATCTATTGTCTTTGGGTGTGTATAAAAGGCCGGCATCGCCGGAAGGATGACCGCGCCCATCCTGGAGAGCTTCAACATATTCTCAAGATGAATGGTATTAAGCGGGGTTTCCCTGGGAATGAGCAGCAGAGTGCCCCTCTCCTTTAGGACGCAGTCCGCGGCCCTTTCAATGAGGTTCCCGGAGATCCCCGCGGCAATCCTTGCGAGCGTGCCCATTGAGCACGGGGCTACGATCATGGTCTTTTTAAGGGATGAGCCGCTTGCGGCCCCGGCGGCAAGGTCGTCGTAGGGGAGGTTCTTAAGGACGCCTTTTAAATCGGTCTTCCATTTGTTCCGGATATAAGCATTGATGGCAGGGGCCGCGTCCGTCCCTGCCTCTATGCCAAGCTCCTCTTTTAAAAGGAGGACTCCGGACGGGGAGATGATAATTTCAACGTCATCCCCTCTCTTTAAAATTTCAGAGACAAGCCTGACTCCGTAGACCGCCCCGCTTGCCCCGGTCAGGGCTACAAGATATGCCGCCAAAGAAACTCCAGTCCGGAAAACCTAGGGTTGAGAGCCCTTGAGTTTTACAACTATGTAAATGGTATTATTCCCCCTCATTATGAGGAAGAGGGCAACATCGTTCTTTTCAGCTTCTTTTACGGCCTTGCTGTAGTCCCGCACGTTCTTTACGGGCTTACGGTCTATCTCTTTTATCACGTCTCCGCGCCTGATGCCAGCCGTTGCGGTAGGGCTGTCTGGCTTGACGGAGCTTACGATGACGCCTTCCGTATCGGTGATGCCGAGCCTTTTGGCCACGTCAGGGGTTATGGGCTGTACCGAAAGCCCGAGCTTCTTATCCTGAGTCGATTCCTTGTCCTCGCCCTGTGTCTTATCCTGCGGCTCTTCTTCGGCCTTTGTGCCGACCTTTACAAATAAGGTCTTTTCAAGCCCGTCCCTTACTACCCGGACCTCGACGCTTTTCCCAGGGGCCGTTGAAGCGACAGTCCTCGGGAGATCGCTTATCTCCGCGATAGGCTTGCCGTCAAACGCGGTAACGATATCGCCGGCCTTTAGCCCGGCCTTATCCGCGGGGTCGCCCGGATTTACGGACGATATGAGAACGCCTTTCGAGTCTTTGAGCCCGAAGGATTTAGCCAGCTCCGGCGTCAATTCCTGTATGCTTACGCCGATCCAGCCCCTTGTGACCTTACCCTGCTCTTTCAACTGTAAAAGGACTTCCTTGGCCATATTGATAGGGGTCGCGAAGCCGATGCCCTGGCCTCCGGCGATTATAGCGGTGTTCAAGCCCACCACCTCGCCCTTTGTGTTAAAGAGAGGGCCGCCGGAGTTGCCGGGATTGATGGACGCGTCCGTCTGTATGAAGTTATCATAGGGGCCCGCGCCGATCACCCTGCCCTTCTGGCTTACTATGCCGGCGGTTACGGAACCGCCGAGGCCGAACGGGTTGCCGATGGCGACTACCCACTCCCCGATCTGGATATCATCCGAATTGCCTATCGTGGCGACCGGCAGGTCTCCGTCCGCCTTTATCTTTATAAGCGCGATATCGAGCTTCTGATCCTGTCCGATGACCTTTGCCTTATAATCTTTTTTATCCGATGAAAGGGTTACGATAATCTCCGTAGCGTTCTCTATTACATGAAAGTTGGTGAGTATGTAGCCTTCCTTATTTATGATAAAGCCCGATCCCAGGCTCTGCCTCTTGAATTCCTTATTGGGATGGTTGTCAAAGAACTTATTGGGATCATCTCCGAAGAAATCGTCGAAAGGCCCCTTGAACTCCGGGAACGGCATCATCGGCCTTTCTTTCATGACCTGCGTCGTCGAGATATTGACGACTATCGGAGAGAGCTTCCTGGCGAGGTCCACGAAATCTTTCGGCACCGAAACCACGGCCTCCGATTTTACCTGCGCCGGCGACGGCTCTTTCCAGAAATTCTGGGCCGTCGTCATGTTCGTCATGTCGAACTTGGCTGTGACAGCCACCCCGAAGACGATGGAAATAAAGGCGACCAGAAGCAAGGTCTTTATTCCAAATCCCTTATTTTTCTCTTCCATTATTACTCCTGTTGGTTCTTTGCCTTGCGGCGTATGACGGAAGCAGCGTTGTTTGGAAAAGCCCGGTTGCGGAAATTATAAACCCGTTGGAAAACCCTGAATTTTCGCCCTCTGGGTGTTCATTTTAGTATACATCAAAAAATTTAAACAACAACCTTGCAGTACCAAACGCGAAGCTCATGGAGCACGTCGTCCAAGAGCTTCGTTTCGTCTTCAGTCAGATTGCCCTTTGTCTTGTCTTTAAGGAGCGCTATGAGGTCTATTGTCTGCTTGGCGACAGCGGGCTCTTTTTCGGTCTTTTTAGTGACAGGGTTTTCAACCAGCCCCAGGTTCATTACCACCGAAGTCGAGAGTGAGAGAATGAATGTGGAAAAATCCAATTGCGGGAGTTCATTTGCGGGTTCTTTCTTTTCTTCCTCAGCTGCCAGGTTTTCATTTTCTGTCATTTGTAATTTCCTTTAAAAACAAGCCGCCTCAAAGCCGCTTTCAGCGGATGGAGGCGTCAGTTTTTTTCTTTTTAAAGCCGTTTAAAGCCGGTTGATAAACCCCGGCTACTGTATTTTAACCTTTATGGATTCACGCCTTAAGTCTCTTGCCTTGGGCACCATTATCTGGAGCACCCCATCCTTGAAATTTGCCGTGATCCCTGCCTTGTCTACCGTGTACGGAAGGCTGAAAACCCTTTGAAAGGTCCCGTAGAACCGCTCCATCCTGTGGTAATTTTCCTCGCTCAGATTCTTTTCAAGCTTGCGCTCGCCCTTAAGCATCAGGGTATTTTCATTCACCTCTATGCTTACGCTTTTTGTTTCAACGCCGGGAAGCTCGGCCTTTAAAATGACGTTATCCTCTGTCTCATAGATATCGACCGGCGGATACCACGCCCCCCCGGCGGCCAAACTCGCGCACCCTTTGTATTTAAGCAGGGCCTCGTCGAATATGCGGCTCATCCTTTCCTGCAGGAAAAGCAGGTCTTTAAACGGGTCTCTTCTTGTGAGGGCCAAGGTAAACACCTCCTCGCTTATTCTTAAAAAAACGATTAAAAATAAGCATCTACAAACCTCAATCAGTATATATTCTTAATTTATTTTATAATCATCCTTTTGTCAAGGCCAGTTCTTTGCGGTTTTCAATTTCTGAAGCTGAAAACGCACAGCGAGACGAACCGGAGATGAAAGCTTCGTTCTGTCCGGCGTTTAGCAGGTTGCTGAAAAACCCGGAATTTATTCAGGCTCCGCCTTCTTAAATGTCAGCTTTCCATCTTCCGCGTCTATCAATATGCGGTCGTCCTCGCCGAACTCGCCTTCGAGCATCTTAAGCGCGAGAACGTCGTGTATCTCTTTCTGCAGCAGCCTTTTAAGCGATCTCGCCCCGTATACAGGGTCGTATCCGGCCTCGGCAAGCCTGTCCTTTGCACTGCCGGTTAGGATTATGCCGATGTTTCTCTCTTTCAAAAGCCTTGTGAGTAACCCGAGCTGTATCTCGACGATGGACTTCATATGCTCTCTGGTCAACGGGTGGAATATGATGGTATCGTCGATCCTGTTGAGGAACTCGGGTTTGAATGTTGTCCGCAAGACCTCCGTTACCCTGCTCCTTATCTCTTCGTACTCTTTTTCGCCAAGCTCGGTTATAAACTGGCTCCCGATATTCGAGGTCATTATTATAACCGTATTTTTAAAGTCCACTGTCCTGCCGTGGCCGTCGGTAAGCCTGCCGTCATCGAGTATCTGCAGCAGGAGATTGAAGACCTCGGGGTGCGCCTTCTCTATTTCATCGAAAAGGATGACCGAATAAGGCCTCCTCCTTACGGCCTCCGTGAGGTATCCGCCTTCCTCATATCCAACATAGCCGGGAGGGGCGCCTATCAGACGGGCGACCGAGTGCTTCTCCATAAATTCGCTCATGTCTATCCTGACCATGGCGCGCTCGTCGTCAAAGAGGAACTCCGCCAATGCCCTGGCTGTCTCAGTCTTGCCAACGCCCGTCGGGCCGAGGAAAATGAATGAGCCTATCGGGCGGTTTATATCCTGCAGCCCCGCCCTTGCCCTCCGTACGGCGTTGGACACCGCCTTCAAGGCCGCGTCCTGTCCGATCACCCTCTTTTTAAGCCCGTCTTCCATCTTACGAAGCTTTTCCTTCTCTCCCTCCATCATCCTTGTCACAGGGATCCCGGTCCACCTGGAGACTATCTGGGCGATATCCTCTCCATCGACCTCTTCCTTGAGCATCCGGTTGCTGACCTGAAGGTCGATAAGCTTTTTGGAATCACCCTCGAATATCTTCTGCAACTCCGACAAGCGGCCGTATTTAAGTTCAGCGGCCTTGCCGAGCTCGCCCATCCTCTCGGCCTCCGCGCCCTGGGTCTTGACTTCCTCTATCTTCTTTTTCGTCTCCCTGATACGGTTTATGATCTCCTTCTCTTTCTGCCAGTGGAGCTTCAATGTGGAACTCTCTTCCTTTAAATTCGCCAGATCCTTCTCTATCTTCTCCAGTCTTTCAATGGACGCCTTGTCGGTCTCCTTGATAAGGGCCTGCTTTTCTATCTCAAGCTGTATGACGCGCCGCTCTATCGTATCTATTTCGGTCGGCATCGAGTCTATCTCGATACGGAGGCGCGAGGCGGCCTCGTCTATCAGGTCGATCGCCTTATCGGGAAGGAACCTGTCGGAGATATACCTGTTGGAAAGCATGGCGGCGGCTACTATCGCCGAGTCGGCGATCCTGACCCCGTGATGTATCTCGTACCGTTCCTTAAGCCCCCTCAAGATCGCGATCGTGTCCTCCACGGACGGCTCGCCGACCGTTATCGGCTGGAACCTGCGCTCAAGGGCGGCGTCTTTTTCTATATGTTTTCTGTACTCGTCGAGGGTGGTGGCACCCACGCAGCGCAGCTCTCCCCTTGCGAGAGCGGGTTTGAGCATGTTGGAAGCGTCCATCGCTCCCTCGGCGGCGCCCGCGCCGACAAGGGTATGCAGTTCGTCGATAAATAATACGATATCGCCCTCTGCCTCGGTGATCTCGCGCATCAGCGCCTTCAGCCTGTCTTCGAATTCGCCCCTATATTTTGTCCCGGCTATAAGCGCGCCCAGGTCCAGCGCCAGGAGCCGCTTGTTTTTTAACGTCTCCGGCACGTCCCCTCCGACTATCCTCTGGGCGAGCCCCTCTACGATAGCGGTCTTCCCGACGCCTGCTTCGCCTATTAATACGGGATTGTTCTTCGTGCGTCTCGACAATACCTGTATTACCCGCCTGATCTCCTCATCCCTTCCTATTACCGGGTCGAGCTTATTCATCCTGGCAAGCTCAACGAGGTCGCGCGTATATTTGGTCACTGCCTGGTATTTTTCTTCGGGGTTCTGATCCATGACCCTCTGGGAGCCCCTTATTGCCACAATGGCCTTAAAGACCGTCTCCCGCGTTACGCCCTGGGATGAAAGTATCTTCGCGGCCTCGCCGCCCCTTTCGGAGACGATAGCCAGCAGTATGTGCTCGACTGAGGCGAACTCGTCTTTCATGTCCCGGGCCTCTTTCATCGCTGAATCGAGCACGGATTTAAGCCTCGAAGATACGTATGCCTCTCCGCCTGCCGCCCCGTAAATCCTGGGCTGCTTATTAATATAGTCTTCGAGCTGGCCTTTAAGAAGTTTCAGGTTCGCGCCGATACGCTGGAGCACCGGGCCGGCAATCCCGCCATCCTGGTCTATGAGGACAAGAAGGAGCTGTTCAACGGTGACCTCCTGCCTGTCATCGGCCTCGGTCCTTTGCTGCGCCTCCTGCAAGGCTTCCTGGGATTTTATCGTGAACTTGTCGAGCCTCATCAATTCTCCTTCCTGAAAGAGGGCTAAATTAAAGACTTTTCTATAATCTATGCCCGACGGGTAGTTTTGTCAAGGGTACGGGGCGAGCGGTCAACCGGGTATCTGGCCAAAAAAAAAGATGGGCCGAACCATTAGGCCCATCTTTCCGATGTTAAATCAAATCGCCTATTTCTCGTGGCAGGTCCTGCAGACCCCTGAACCTGTATTTCCGCCAACTCGCCTCATGAAGAGGCCGTTTGACTCGAATTCCAGGTCGGCCGACCCGAGCGCGTAGGTTGAGTCGATCTCGTTCCAGGACTTGTTGTTGAAATGCGGGTCATGGCATGAAGAGCATTCGACCCTGTTATTACGGAGGAGATCCGCTATGGTCGCCGTGTCTGAAACGAAGCCCTTTACAGCCCAGTAGTTTTTCGTGAGGTTCCCGTTGTCATAGGTCGTGGCGGAGGTATTCAAGTCAGAGGTCAGGTCTATCGCGCTTATCGTCGTATTTATCGCCCTCAGGCCCGCGACACTGCCGGCGTTGTAGACCACCGAGACGGGATGGTCGTTCGTGAGGTCAAGGCCTATATTGAC